>MWEG01000126.1 GCA_002070945.1 Lentisphaerae bacterium ADurb.Bin082 | reverse complement strand
GCTGAACTTGAACAAGGTGGCAGCGATGGTATCTTGCCGTCAGGTCACTTGAAAGGAGGAAACGGTACTGTCAAGCTGATTATATGATTGCACCATGGTGTCCAGCAGTTCGGCTGTCCAAGCGACGCCGAGCTTCTGGAGTCCGATTAATGCCGCTCCGCCGACCGGCGGCAGGCGCGGTTGGAGCGGGGTCAGGTTAGGTGCCAGCCGAGCGGCGGCAGCGCAGAATTCGCGCCAGTAGATGGCGGAATTGAGAGCGACGCTGCCAGAAGCCACCATCGGCACGTCAGCCTGATAGAGATTGACTTTGGCTATGACATCTGGGAGCAGCAGGGCCAGCTCGCAGGCGGCGCGGCGGAGCACGTCAATAGCGACTTGGTCGCCGTCCTCAGCTGCGGCATTGACGCCAGCCGCGGCCCTGGCGATGAGCCGGCGAACGCCCTTGGTATTTTCCCGGTACAGGAGCGTGAACAATTCGCGCAGGTCGGACACGCCGTAGAGAGCCGGGAGAGCCTGTGCCAGAATAGTCCGGCGCTTGGCGTTGTAATGGGAGCGAAAGGCGGCGCGCAGGCCGAGCTGGCCAATATGGAAGCCGCTGCCTTCGTCAGCAAACAGCGGCCCTTGTCCGCCTATGGAGGTATATTCACCCTCGGTATTGCCGCCGCAGATGACGCTGCCAGTGCCAGCCAGAACGAGGATGCCGTGGCTTTTCATCACAGAGGCCATGCCAAGCTCGTATTCGCCCTTGGATTCACAGGAACCCATGCCGGCTTGCTGTGCCAGTGCGCAGGCCAGTTCTTGCGGGATGCCGCAGGAAATCATCAGGTCGTTGGAAGTCAGAGAAATGCCGGCGCAAGCCTGGCTGAATGCCGTCTGGATGGATTCCATGACTGCTTCCTGGCAGCTGTACAGGATATGGGTTGACCCGCCCAAGCCCATTCCCTGCACTGTCCCGCTTTCATCGACTAGCATGGCAGCGCACTTGCTGCCGCCGCCATCCAAACCCACCACGTATGTCATATACAGACAGCCTTTCTCAGGTGGAAACGCGCTCCCCAGGCGTGGTCAACGCCAAGTCGCCAAGAACACCAAAAGTTTCATAGCCTTTACTGCCGCCGCCAATGCGGCTCAGACTACTTCTCTGGTGACTTCATTACTATAACAGCAGTTCTGCGCTTTGCACCTTGGTGATAGATTACATCATTGTGTAGTGCCTCTGGTTAATGTCCACTAACGTCCACTTCTGTCCGCGTCCACTCTCCACTAAAGTCCATTTCTGTCCACAGTCCATCGTCTACTAACGTCCATCAAAGTCCACTTCTGTCCATTGTCCACTGTCCACTAAAGTCGTTTTTACCAAGTTGCCCCCGCAATGATGTAAAATGCCTTTGTTGTGATATATTATGCTTTTGCATTTTTTCCAAGGAGGACATTGTATGCAGAAAGCATTATCGAATTTTGTGCCATCGCGAGTGCGCATGAGTGCAGAAGGGCTGCAGGAGGCTTTTATCTGGCATCTCCGGTATACCTTTGCGATCATGGAACGTGATTTGACCGATCAAGATTGCTACCAGGCATTTTCGCTGGCTATCCGCGACCGGATCGTGGAAGGCTGGATTAAGACGCATGAAGCGTATCTCGACCGCAACGTGCGGCACGTCTGCTATCTGTCAGTGGAATTTTTGATTGGCCGGCTGCTGGCGACGAACGTGCTCAATCTCCGAATGGAGGAAATTTGCCAGAAGGCCTTGGAAGGCAAGGAGATTAATTGGGATAAGATTCGCGAGCTGGAGGTCGACGCTGGCCTTGGCAACGGCGGTCTTGGCCGCTTGGCAGCTTGTTTTATGGACTCGATGTCGACCCTCAACTTGCCGTGCATGGGCTATGGCTTGCGCTATGACTACGGGATTTTCCGGCAGCTGATTGTCAATGGCATGCAGGTCGAGGAGCCGGATGACTGGCGTCGCAATGGTTATCCATGGGAAATCAAGCGCTTGGAGAAAAGCGTGTTTGTCCAGTTCGGCGGAGAGACAGTGTGCGTCGAAGTCAACGGCCGCAAGGTCTGGCGCTGGTCGCCGGCCGAGCGCGTGCAAGGCATTCCGTATGACATCCCGATTGTCGGCTACGGCGGCAAGACGGTCAACACTCTGCGCCTGTGGTCAGCCGCGTCTGACAATGAATTTGACTTCCAGGATTTCAACCGGGGTTCGTACGTCGAGGCGGTCGAACATAAGGTCAATGCTGAGAATCTGACCAAGGTGCTGTATCCGAACGATAACATTGACCAGGGCAAAGAGCTGCGATTGCGGCAGCAGTACTTCTTCGTCGCCTGCACACTGCGGGACATCTTGCGGCGCCATCGTCGTCAGAACGGCAGTTGGGATAATCTGGGGGACAAGGTGTTCATGCAGTTGAACGACACGCATCCGACCCTGGCCATACCAGAGCTGATGCGGATTCTGCTGGATGAAGAGGGACTTTCCTGGGAAAAGGCCTGGCAGATAACGCAGTCCGTGTTCGGCTATACCAACCATACGGTGCTGCCCGAGGCTTTGGAAAAATGGAATCTGGAATTGTTCGAGCGTCTTCTGCCGCGGCACATGCAGATCATCTACGAGATCAACGGGCGTTTCCTCCGCGAGGTCAGCTCGCGCTATCCCGGCGATATCGACCGCCTGCGCCGGATGAGCATCATCGAGGAGGGCAAAAATCGCCGCGTCCGCATGGCGAACTTGGCCCTGGTCGCCTCGACCAAGGTCAACGGCGTCGCTAAAATCCATTCCGAAATCCTGCGCCGGAAGATTTTCAGCGACTTCGCCGAGATGTGGCCGGATAAATTTGTGAACATCACCAACGGCATTACGCAACGGCGCTGGCTGCTGAACGCCAACCCGCGCCTGGCCGAGCTGATCACCAGCCGCATCGGCGACAAGTGGATCACCGATTTGCAGGAGTTGCGCAAGCTTGAGGCGTTCGTGGATGATGACGACTTCCTGGCCGCTTTCCAGGGGATCAAACGAGCTAACAAGGAACGGTTGGCCGCAGTCATCCAGGAGACGCTTGGGATCACCGTCGATGTCGATTCGATTTTTGACGTCCAGGTCAAGCGCTTGCATGAGTACAAGCGCCAGCTGCTGCTGATTCTGTATGTCATCATGCTGTATAACCGCCTGGTTGAAAACCCCGACCTGGATATGGTGCCGAGGACATTTATCTTTTCCGGCAAGGCGGCACCCGGCTATATCCTGGTCAAGCAGGTGCTGCGCCTGATTCACAATGTCGCGGAGACGATTGCCGGCCACCCGGCGGCCAGCAAGAAACTCAAGGTGGTGTTCCTGCCAGACTATCGTGTGTCTCTGGCAGAGATAATCATTCCGGCGGCAGATGTCAGCGAGCAGATTTCCCTGGCTGGCAACGAGGCCTCTGGCACCGGCAACATGAAGCTGATGCTCAACGGCGCTCTTACCGTTGGCACCATGGACGGCGCTAACGTCGAAATCTATGAAGAGGTCGGTCCAGACAACATCTTCATCTTCGGCCTGCGCGCCGAGGAAGTGGCGCAGTGGCGGCCGACCTACTCACCCTGGGACATCTACTTCGCCGACCAGGAAATCCAGAACGTGCTCGATACAATTCGCCAAAACGCCTTCAGCGTGCTGTCGCCCGGGGTGTTCGATCCAATCGTGAGGACGCTTTTGGACGAAGGCGACTACTACATGCACTTGGCTGATTTGCGCGACTTTGCCGACACCCAGGACCGAGTGGCGGCCCTGTACCGCGACCAGCGTGAATGGAGTCGGCGCGCTCTGCTCAATGTCGCTAGAGCCGGGAAATTCTCTTCGGACAGGACGATTGCAGAGTACGCACGCCTGATCTGGGATATAGAGCCGATGGTGCCAGAGGACGAAGACGAAGAGTAGGCCTAGGCCGCCGTACGTAGTCCAGGCTTTAGCCTGCTGCAGGTTCCATTACCGCATTGGCCCCAGTCAGCTTTGCCGACTGGGGCCAATGAGTTTATAGGAATTATCCATGTCCTGTACATTAACTATTATCAGCCGCCCAAAGTGAGCGGATGTTTCTTTCAGTATTCGAGATATAAAATGCGGGTTGAACATTCCTCAATTTGAATTTTCAATTGGTTTATCTTGCCGCCAAGTTTTTCACCGCTTAACGCATCGGAAACATCGGCGGGGCGGGGGAAGGTCAAGTCGATTTCTTGCGAACCTTGATAACCGTTGTGAAGCACAATGAAATTTTGATTGGCATCGAATATGATATCTTCTGCTTCGGTGTAGAGATGTACGCCAGCCAGGCGGCAAATGTTGCGCAGCACCGGGCGCTCAAGGCGAGGAATGATAGAGTAGATGGACTTCCAAGTGCCGAAGTCCTTGACGGCAAGAGCTGTCTTGCCATCAGCAAAACGAGCCGCTGTTTCTGCTGCTGAATCGACAATTCGGAATTTGGGGCCGAATTCGTCAGCATGCATTTGCCGGGTGTTTTTATAGGAAAAAGCGGAGGAGGTAAGCCGGTATTGTTCTGTTAGCCCTTCAGTAAGGCGATGTTGCGTGGGAACAGCACACATTTTTTCCTTGCCGGGCAGAGACTCGACTTTAAATCCGGTCATGGTTTCGATTTGTCGAAGATCAAGTCCTTTGTCGCTGATGTAACCTGGAGCGTAGAACCACAGGAAAGTGGCGCCATTTTTTTTCAGTTCGTCAATCCTCCGTCGGTCTGCCTCTGACAGATAGAAAGTGTTCATCATAACATAAAGCTTGTATTGCCCAGGGAAATCGTGGTGATGGAGGTCACTGGTCAAATACACGTCAAAGGGAGCGCCCAGACGGAAGAATTCTGGGTAAAACATCCATTCGATCAGGTTGTTTGCTAACGTCGGGCCATGAAAAATATCGAGGTAGCGGGGCGAGTCCGCGCTAAAAATCACGGCGATTTCGGCTGCGGAGCGGTATCCGACCTGTTGCGCCTTTTGATAAAGCCGGTTCATTTCGCCGAGCATTTCCGCTACTTCGCGTTCGCCAGTCCAAGACACCGCGAGTGCGCCTTTTCCCTGTGACATATCCGAGAACCACGACCCGAAGTTGCGGGTGATGTCAGCGCCCAGGTTGCGTAGGGTAATCGCCCTTGATTCGCGGATGCTGTGATTATGTCCGTAATTCCGGGTGCCGCAATGATAATACCGAGTGTCGTCATCCGGCAGGTACATTCGCCCATGTAAACGGAAGCTGGTCCAAGGAAAATACGTCAAGCAGGGAGTCCCTGGCAGTCGTGCTGAATAGCTGGGTGCGCCGATATATCCGTCAATGGCGGGGTCGCGAAGCAGTTCCGAGAGGTCGAAATTGTTATTGTTGAATATACTTCCAGGAAGATTATAGCTTTGTATCTGAACGACCACGAAGCCGTAATGAACGAAATTAATCCGGGTATAGCCGGTCATTTCCTTGGTTAAGCGGCACATTTCCACCAGCAATGAACTAAGCATGGTTGGGATGAAGTCCATGTAGTCAAATGGCATTTTTCCGGCGGCAGGGTCACGGAACACGCCTCCGTCGGCAGCAGGCGCAGTCAGTTCTTTGATGTCAGGCATTACTGTATCGAAAGAAATGTCCGGTTTGCGCCAGGCTTCCCTCAATTTTGCTATGTCGTTTTCGTAGCGTTTACGCAAGAAAGCACGGAACATAGTGATCGCCTGCGGGTTGAAATCTCCAACCGTGATTTTAGAGCGGTCTGTTTGCCAGAGATTGCCTTCGACTCCACCGGTTACGCAGTCGGGCATGCCACATATCCATGGATGAAACCCGATGATCTGTTTCCAATAGGGTTGCTGTTGCAAGTATTCCACAACAGCTTTAGTGAACGCCAGGCATTCACGGCGATATTTTTCGGAAGCGAATGAAACCCCTTCTTTCTTGCCGAAAGCGGTGATCAGCATTTCATCAGGGTTCTCCTGAAGCCATTGCTGGGTTGGGTTGAGCAACCAGAGCACTACGATTAATGCCTGGGGATTGACGCCCAATAACGTGCGAATATTGCGGTCGAGTTCAGCGAAGCGCTCCGACCAATTCGTCGAGCCAGCAGCATCGATCAGCCGTCCGTACAGCAAAAACTGATGAATTTTTATATCTGAATAACGCTCGGTCATATAGAGACGTTCCGGATCGGACAGTATCATGTAACGCCAAAAAAGCGGTGTTGTCACTTGATTGTCAAGGATAAAGGCGGCCTGTCCGTTTGGATAGCCGATTTGCGCATTGGTCACGCCTTGGTCAGGGACTTCACGCCCAGTGACTTCAATTTCCGCTATTTTGATTTTTTCTGAACCATTGATAGTTAAGGCCAGGCCGTTTTTTTGTCCTGCTGCGGAAAGGTATACTGGTTGGCGCCCAGAGGGGGTCCAGGGCGGAAGAATCAGTTCAGCCATGACAGTTATGGTTTCAGTGCAGTTCTCGGTTTCAGGAGCATCCATATACATCGAGGTGAACAAATGGCGCTCACCGCGAATGCCTGGGATATCGGAACCGGCTTCCAGCAGAAAGTCGTAATTTTGATTCAAGCGGTGCCGGGGAGTGAAACTAAAGCTGATTTTTATCACTTCTCCTGGTTTTGCTTGATGCACCGGTGTTTTTCCGTCCGAATCAGCCTGTTCGCAAATACTGCTCGAATAATAGTCGATTTTTCCCCATGGGCCTTCTGGGGGACGGAGATAGCAAAATGGTTTAAGCCAGGCGCTGTCGTCAAAGCCTTGTTCTGTCCATCCAGCCCCGGTATTTTTTGAGCTTTTCCAGTCTTCTCCTGTACCTATTTTGATTGTTTTGTCGTGGTAGTTCAAGCTCAATTCAGCGATAAATTCGCCCCAGCCCCAATGGCCGGGATTACGGCCCAGGTCGGCTTCGGCCGCGATGACGTTGTCGCCAATTTTTAATAATTTTGTCACTTGCTGTGGGCGGATTTCAACTGAGCCGCTGTCAACTTCTGTGCCGTTCACGAAAATTTTGTAGTAATCATTGGATCGTGCCTGTATGACAGCTGAGACTGGGATTTCGTCAAGCTGGAATGTTTTTCGGAAGTAGCGTGGTTGAGCCGCCTTGTGGACTTTGTCTGGTTCCGGATACCATATATACCAGGCGTCCCAGTAAGGCTCGCTGAGGCCGGTGCCGGCTTGCTTGGGGCCGTATGCTTCCAATTCAGAAGCCGCTGTTTTTTGGTTTTTGGGGGGAATAAGATGCAAGCGCAGGCGAGTTGTGTTCTGCACAGGAAAGATGAATGGGCCGTCCTGAACTTCTTCAGGCTGAAATTCTTTGACTGCAATCCAGGAGTCAGTGGCCAGCAAATACGATTCCAACCGGATTTGCTCGGGGGTTGGAGTCAGACCACGCAAGAATAATTGATCAATTTTTCGCGGGAAAGGCCAGCGCAGCTCAAGAAATAACTTTTCTCCTGCTTCTTTTGACCGCCAAAAAGTGGTCGGATCGCCATCGATCAGGTTATCCGTGTAGTTTTGCTGATAGTTCTCAAAAGACGATGCAATAATGATGCATTTATTGGCTGCCGTCGCGAGATTTGGTGTTTCCGGCGCCGCGTGTTGGAGCGTCTGTGAATGGGTTGGGGCATGTTGGGAATAGTGTTCAAAAATTTCCTTTGCTGGCAAGGTACGGTTGTAGAGTTTGATTTCATCATAAAGCGTGGAGGCGCTTCCAAGTCCATTCCATTCAGGCAGGGCTTGACCTAACATGAAGTTATCAAATTTCATGTCCGGCACTTCGTTGATTGTGCCGCAGACCTTGCCGTCAATATAAAGCGTGTACAATCCTTGACCCCACGAAAAAGCCAGATGGCGCCACTCGTCTTTTCGCCATGAGAGTACCTCATATTCGACCTGTTTCTGCTCTTTGCTGGCAGTATCCTGATAGAGCAGACAGACCACTGCCTTTTGGTGTGGTTTGTAAAGCAATATACGCTTAGCGCCAGCATGGAGCATGCAGAAAAAATAACATTCATCTGTGGTTGGAGTCCATTGTGGGCAGACCCACATCGTCACCGTGCCCCGTTTGGCATCGCCCAGCAAGTCCTTGGTTGCTACGGTCAGGTTGCCGCCATCCGCCGAAAGTCCTTGTCCGATAATTCCTTTGGCTTTTGCAATCTTACCGGCGACTTTGATGTTTAACGGGAGGTCACTGTCAAAAGAATACTCTGCCTGCGCCTTATTTCCATATTCATTTTCCTGCTCACGAATCCTCTGACGTCCTGCGCGGTATTTTTCCCGTATTTGCTCCGCACTAGGGGCTGCGCTATGAAGGGTTACATCACCGATAGCAGTTTTTTCTTCCCCAATATAACTCCATGAATTATAGGGAGTGCCAATAATCAGATTTTCCCATTTCACTGCCTTGATGGCGTTTTTTTCTCCAGTCAACTCGCCGTCAAGATAATATTTATAGGTTCCTTGCTCGAAAGTGACCGCAAGATGGTGCCAGCTGTCAGTTTCCCATAATGCGATGTCATGGTAAAAATTTTGACCTTCCGGAAGACGCAGATTGAACGCCAGAGAAGTCTGCTTGCAGAACTTGGAAACAATCAGGTCCACGGGAAGATCGTCATTTTTTTCTCTTTGCGAAGTCAGGGCCAAAAAGAAAACAAAATTCTCACAATGTGGTTTCCACCCTAACGGTTTTGCCCATATTGATACTCCCCAGCTATCGGTTTTCAGCTCGTCGTCCAGTTGAAAAACAGCTTTGCGCTTACCGAAAAATACACCTGCTGGAGAGTTAATTCCTTCTGTATATTGGAGTTGCCCTCCCTCGATACGACAGTTCTTTGACGTGAAATGATAGTCCATTTCTTGCGCTCCCAACTGTAAAACAAGTGAAAAAAGGAAGCAACTGATCATTTTATGCATGATTTTTTCCGTCCCTTGAGGGAGCTATTGCAAATTTTCGTGTTCGTCCACGGTAAAAAAAAGGTTGTGGACGGATATAGCCCACAACCATACGGACAGTGGCTGCTTATGAATGATGAATGATGAATGATGAATGATGAAATGCACTTCAACATTCAACATTCAGCATTCAGCATTCAGCATTCAGCATTCAGCATTCAGCATTCAGCATTCAGCATTCAGACCCTCGCTCCTCGCATCGTCTCAGGGACTGGTGCCCTCATAGGTCGGGTACCAGAGAATGCTGGTCGTCGACCTGTCGGGGATAGACTGGGCCCTGCGGTTGCCGACATGGCCGTCGCCGTATGCGATGTTGACGGTGCTGTTATGTCGGTCCATTTCGCGGAGGTGCTTGGTGTTGACCAGGCCATACGTGTTGTAGAGGATGGTGCCGCCGTTGGAGGCCGGGTAGGAATTGGCGTCAGCGAAGACCATCAATTCTGAGGGGCGACGGAGGCTGGTGAGGCTCTTTCCATAGACGGGTACATAGCAGTTGTAGCCGATGGAGGAGTCGCCGTGGTATTGTCCTTTGTAGACGCAGACGGCTCTGGAATTTGATGGGCAGTTATAGACCTGAAATTCCGACTGCCAGGGGTGGAAGATGGTCTGCCAGAGCTTGTAGCCGCCGCTATGGGTATTGCCGTTCGGCAGGGTGTAGGGCGGGTGACTAGCGCCAAAGTTGTAGGCCAGTACCATGCCGTTGTGGTCATCGGCATACATCAGCCAGCTGAGGGCCATCTGTTTCTGGTTGGACGTGCAGGTGATGGCGCGAGCCTTTTCCCGGGCCTTGGACAAAGCCGGGAGGAGCATGGCGGCCAGAATCGCAATGATGGCGATGACGACCAAAAGCTCGATTAACGTGAATGCTTGGCGATGGCGGTTGTGGAGTGTTTTTGATGTGGACATGAGGCACCTCCTTGCGGTTGGGCATCAAAAGATCAAGGAATACTGGCAGGGGCTTTTCGTGTGGACGCTAAGTCTAACTGAAGCATTGCAGATATTAAAGAAAATTAGCATGGATTTAACATTTTACAATTCTGAGGAAGAGTTTTCTGCCGATGTTTTGCTAAGCGATAATCGATTGATACTGGGAGTTCCGGCAAGCTGCGGCGTCAGGAGGGGCTAGGGACGGGAAACTGTTGATTTATCCGCAGATTACGCTGATGACGCAGATTTTTTTAGGGTGTGCTGTACTAAGGAAATCAGCCGCGCTGCGGCAAAAGCGCTAAAAGTGCGAAATTAAGGCAGCCGCCGTCCACTATGTCCACCCCGTCCACAGCAGCAGATCGACAGAAGTGCTGGGAACAAGCTGTTGAGATGGCCGTAATCAATGAGTGGCCGATTGCTTGTTTGCGCGAAATATCGTCCATGCGAGGTGAAGAATAGCGGCTGGGCGGTATATTAAGGCATTTGTCATCGTCTTTTTTGACGGCGCTAGCAGAGCAACGCATTTTCCGGGAGAATTATGACGGCATTTCGCAACAACGGCCTGACTGCTCACCGCCGCAATCCGGCTGATTTTCCTGAAAACGCGCTTCCCGGCTTTGTTGATGGCCGAGCCAGTGGAGAGGATGTGAAATATCCGCCAGCGAAACTCATCCTGTTTGACCTTGACGGCACGCTCTATCTCAGCGGCGTGCTTTTTCCCCGCGTCCAGGAGTTGATTCACAAGTTGCGCGAATCGTCTTTGGAGTATGGCTTTCTGACTAACAACAGCACGATTGGCCCGGGGTCGTATTTCAATAAGCTCAAGCGTCTTGGCCTGGAGCTCAATCGGCGCAACGTGGTCACTAGCGTGGAAGCAACCTGCCTAATGCTGCGCAACCTGCGTATCGGCCCGGAAATCTACATCCTCGGTACCAGGAAATTTCGCTCCTACCTGGAAAGCCAGGGCTTTGTCCACAGCTATGAGGACGCGCAGGCGCTGCTGATCGGCTTTGACACGGAATTGACGTACCGTAAATTGACCGAGGCGACGCGCCTGGTGCTGGCAGGGAAGCCGATTGTGGCGTCGCACCCAGACCCGATTTGTCCTGGGCCTTTTCCAGACGCAGGCATGCTGTTAGAGTATTTCCGGGCGGCGCGTCCCGGCGTTGTTGTTCAGGCTATTGCAGGCAAGCCGCACCGTTGGCTGGTGCAATTGCTGCAAGAGCGTTTCCAGGTACGTCCAGAGGAGATGATCATGGTCGGCGACCGCGTCAATACGGACATGCGCTTTGCCGCGAATTTCGGGATGCGTTCGATGCTTGTCCTCAATGGCGTGCCGCAGCCGGAGCTGGGAGACATCAGGCCGACGCTGATAGTCGAGCGCATTGGCCAGCTTTGCGACGAGTACTGGCCGGAGAACCTGGGCTGGACAGAGCCGGCTGACAAGAATGCCGCTGGCAGCCGACACCGTCGGAAATCATGAATTGCGACCGCTGCAACGACGGCTGCACCTTAGGCGCAGAGCGCCGTCTGCCGTCGACTCGATCGTGTTGTTTTCGTATTTTCATCCAAGCATCAGACCATCGTCACAGGCAGGATAATCATGTTAAGCACTGAGCAAATCATCAACACGGTCAGCATGGTCCAAAAGGAGAATTTGGATGTGCGGACGGTCACCATGGGCATCAACCTGATGGACTGTCGGCATCAGGACGTGGAAGTTATGTGCCGGCGGATAGTCAACAAGATTGAGCAGCATGCCGGGCGTTTGGTTGACGTCTGCGCTGAGGTTGAGGCCAAGTACGGGGTGCCGATCGTCAACAAGCGTCTGGCTGTCAGCCCTGCCGCCGATGTCGCGGCCGGTCATGGCCAGGACGGCTTTGTCGCCCTGGCCAAGGCGCTTGACCAGGCGGCCAAGTCGGTGCGGGTGGATTTCGTCGGCGGGTTCAGTGCGCAGATGCAGAAAGGCGCCAGCGCAGCTGACAAGGCGCTTCTGGAGGCCTTGCCAGCGGCCATGCTGGCGACCGCCAAGGTCTGCTCGTCGATCAACGTCGCCAGCAGCCGGGCCGGCATCAACATGGAAGCAGTCGGACGCCTGGGGCATCTGCTGTTGCAGATGGCCGAGGGCAGCCGGGACCAAGATGGATTTGCCTGCGCCAAGCTGGTTGTGTTTGCCAATCAGCCGGAGGACAATCCCTTCATGGCCGGCGCCTATCATGGTCATGGCGAGCCGGAAACAGTCATCAACGTCGGCGTCTCCGGGCCGGGGGTTGTGCTACGCGCCCTGGAACGGCGAATCGCACGCGACGGCGCCGATAACCTGGGACTGGATGACCTGGCCGAGGTGATCAAGCAGACCAGCTGCCGGGTGACGCGCTGCGGAGAATTGATTGGCCGAGAAGTCGCAGAACTGCTGGGAACACGCTTCGGCATCGTGGACCTGTCGCTGGCGCCAACGCCGAAAATCGGCGACAGCATCGGCGAGATTCTGCAATTGCTGGGGCTTGACGCCATCGGCGCACCCGGCTCGACAGCCTGCGTGGCGCTGTTGAACGACGCCGTCAAAAAGGGCGGCGCGTTTGCCTCCCAGGCCGTTGGCGGCTTGAGCGGCGCCTTTATTCCAGTGTGCGAGGATTCCGCCCTGGCGGCAGCAGCCGAGCGAGGCGACCTGACCCTGGAGAAGCTGGAAGCCATGACCTGCGTCTGCTCCGTCGGGCTGGACATGATTGCGATTCCCGGCGATACGCCGCCAGAGACGATTTCGGCGTTGATTGCCGATGAAATGGCCATTGGCATGATTAACAAGAAGACGACAGCAGTGCGCTTCATTCCGGTTCCGGGCAAAAAGGCCGGCGACCGGGTGGAGTTCGGCGGACTGTTTGGCGGCGGCACGGTCATGGCGGTGCCTAACCCGGGCAAGTCAGCCCGCTTTATCCGCTTTGGCGGCCATATCCCGGCGCCGATTCACAGCTTGAACAACTGAACCGGTGAGTTAAGACGCCGTTTTGGGCTGAGAATCGACCGTTTCCCGCCGCGCCATCCTGCACGTCAGCGCCGCTTGTTAAGTTTCCTGTGCGAATGTTGCGCATTCGGGAAGAAAAAACGGGTTTGGTGTGTATGTTATTACAAGGAAACCGGCCAAGCAGGCTATCCGAGGAGCATTCATTCGCAGCGACAGAACACACGACTATGAAATATGGCATTTTAGGCGATATTCACGGCAATTTGGAAGCTTTGGAGGCGGTTCTCAAGAAAGCCGAAGAATGCGGCGTTGAGCGTTACGTCTGCATCGGCGACATTGTCGGCTACAACGCCAACCCGCATGAATGCATCGAGGTGGTGCGAAATCTGCCGCATGACGGCATCGTGCGCGGCAACCATGACGAGTACGTATCCAATTCCCGCGACTTGCTCGGGTTCAACCCTCAGGCCGCCAGCGCGGTGCGTTGGACGCGCGACCAGCTGTCAGCAGAAGAACACCGGTGGCTTGCGAATCTGCCATTCAAGCTGTTTATCCGGCCAGATGTCGGGCCGCGCTTCCAGATCGTCCATGCCACGCTGGACAATCCAGACAAATGGGGCTACATCTTCGACCGTTTTTCGGCGGAAGCCTGCATGCGCTACCAGGCCAGTGACGTCTGTTTCTTCGGGCATACGCACACGCCAATGTGCTTTATACGCAACGATGACATTTCCCAGGAGTACTACGAGGAAATCCAGGTTTTGCCGAATCACAAATACCTGGTGAATGTAGGCAGCGTGGGACAGCCTCGGGACGGGAATCCCCAGGCGGCGTTAGTTGTTTACGACACGGGAGCGAACAAGATTCAGCTGCATCGCGTGGATTACGACATTGAGAAATGCCAGCGCAAGATTCACGAGGCAGGGTTGCCGGAGCGCTTGTCCGAGCGTCTAAGCATCGGGCGATAAGGGGAGGCGTCCATCGGTGCATGCGCTCATTGTCAAACCGAGCAGCTTCGGGGATGTGGTTCACACCTTTCCGGCCTTGGCGCTCTTGCAGCGCTCGGTTCCTGTGCCGCTGCGGCTCACCTGGGTGGTGAATGACAGCCTGGCGGCCTTGCCGGCTCTGCTGCCTGGCGTCAGCAGGGTGATCACCTTCCCGCGCCGCCATCTGTTGCGGAATTGTGCCGGGCGCAACTTTCTGCGTGAGTTGCGGTCGGAAAAGTACGACATGGCGATTGACTTCCAAGGGTTGCTGCGCAGCGGGTTGATGACCTGGCTGAGCCGGGCACCGCGGCGCATAGGTTTCCGCCAGGCACGGGAAGGAGCGCATTTTTTCTATACCGAAAAGTATACTCCGGAGGCTTTCTGTCAGCATGCCGTTGACAAGAACATCGCCTTGGTGCGGTTGGCGTTTTCCGATGCCGTAGCAACGGCAGGAGGCGACGCAGTCGGGCATCCGCCCCTGACCGTGGCGCCCGAGGCAGACGCGGCAGCCCGAGCCTGGCTGGAGCAACTGCCGGGAGACGGACCCGTCCTCGCGGTTGGCTTTTCCTCGCGCTGGGACAGCAAGACCTGGCCAAAGGATTTTTTCGCGGCCGTGATTACGGCTGTGGCGGCGCAAGTTCCTGGCTTGCGCTGCTGGCTGGTCGGCTCGCCCTCCGAGCGTGAGCTCGGCAATGAGCTGGCAGCCGCAGTCAGCGCGTGCCAGGTGCTGAATTTGGCTGGGGCGACGGATTTTGCGGAGTTGGCAGCGTTGTTCGGCAGGAGCCATGCCATGTTGACGAATGACAGCGGACCCATGCATCTGGCAGCGGCTATGGGCGTGTCGTGCATCGCCTTGTTCGGGGCAACTGAGCCGGACAAGACCGGCCCGTGGGGGCCGCCAGGCCAGCATGCCGTGGTTCGCACCAGCTGCCCGGCGCATCCTTGCTTCCAGCGGCGTTGCCCTAGGGGCGAGGGCGTTTGCCCGCAAGGCACAGACCCGGTGGCCGTGGCGGCGTTAGTGGCGAAAAAACTCAAATCAGCTCAGCAGTTATCTTGAAGGAGTGATCGTTATGGCGCAAAAAAAACGTTTATTCTTGCCGGTGGCTCTCCTGGTTTTCCTGGTTGCCGGCGTCCAGGCTCAAGTCGGCATGCGCTTGACTGCGGAGCATCAGCGCTATCTGCGGTATGAACCCATCGAATTGACCCTCACGTTGCGCAATTACAGCGGCAACACCTTAGTTTTCGGCGACGAAGACGGCACGCGGGGCAGCCTTGATTTCATCATCGAATCGCAAACGCAGAAAGTCACAGCCCAGCTTGACCCGGATGTCAACCCGATTGCCGACATTATCTTGGCGGCCGGCGCCAGCCGGGAGGTGAAGCTCATTTTGAACCAGCTTTTTGACATGCAGCGCAATGACGTGTACAAGATCACGGCCGTCCTGGAGCATCAACGTCTGCCCCAGGCATACGTCTCCGACGTGGTCACCTTAGAGGTTCGCGAGGGCACGGTGGTGACGGAAAGGGTGATCGGCATCCCGGCCGCCAGTGAGCGCGAACTGATCCGCAGCCTGAAGGTCTCGCTGATGTTATTTCACGAAAGTCATGGCACTATCTACTGCTTGCGGGTCGAGGATGACGAGCACGTCTACGGCACCTTCCGGGTCGGGCCGTACATTTCCGGCTCCAAGCCGCAGCTTGATGCAGACGGCAGCAGCGCTATCCACGTCCTGGTCCAGGTGCGGCCGCGCCTGTACTCGTACGCTGTCTACGGCCTGGTCGGCGACGCTGTCAAACTGCGCCAGCAGCGCTACTACAAGCCGTCCGGCGGCGTCCCCACCCTCAGCCGCGACCCAGGCTACTTGAAAATCCTCAATGTGTCGCCCGCCGTCGAGGGGGTCGACTTCCGCACCGGCACGGAGAATTGGAAGCCGAGGTTTCAGCAGTAATGAATGGGCCGCGAAAGGCTCCCGCATTTTTCATTATTTAGTCCGTGGAGGATGTACAGCATGACTCAATCCGATTCCTTACCGCCTTCAAGCCAGCCGTCAGTCGGCAACGGGACGACCTCTTCAGCGCCGGCGCCTACGCCTGTGGGCGCCTCGCCCTCGCCCTTGTCCGGGCCGCCGCCGCCACCGCCACCGTCGAGGGTATTGCCGCCAGTCGGCAGCTATGCTTGTCAGCCGCCGCCGTATCCTCCGCCAAAAAAGAAGTCTGGCTTGCGCAGTTGTCTAGTTGCTTTGCTTGTGCTTGTTGTGTTGATGGCGATAGTGCTGACTCCCTTGCTTGTGGGTGGCTATTTTCTGTTGGATTCCTTCAGCAGCGATTTTCAGCTGGCTAAGGCCATGTCGTCAAGCAGGACTATGAGTCGGCACAAGAGCATCCGGACTGTGGTCATGCGCCCTGGCTCTGGAGATCGGATTGCGGTAATCGGCGTCAAGGGCATGATTGTCAATACGAACGCTCGCTACGAACCGTCTGCCAACCGCATCATTGATGCTCTCAAGGCCGCTGTCAAGGACGAGGTCTGCGCGATCATCCTTGACATGGACACCCCTGGCGGCGAAGTGACTGCCAGCGATGAAATCTTGCACCAGGTCAAAGCCTGCCGCAAGGCCGGCATCCCTGTGGTCACCTGCATGCGGTCCATGGCGGCCAGCGGCGGCTACTACATCGCGGCTGGCAGCGATTGGATCGTGGCGAACCGCCTTACCTTTACCGGCAGCATCGGTGTGATTATGCCTGGCTTCAATGCTGGCGCACTGCTGGACAAAATCGGCGTGGCACCGGAAGTGTACCGTTCCGGCGACATGAAGGACATGCTCAACTGGAGCCGCCCCCGCACTGACAAGGAACGTGCATACGTCCAGTCACTAGTCGCGACGACATTCCGCGAATTCGCCGCCGTGGTCGCTGACGGACGCGAGGCATACGAGGACGCCGAGGCGGTCATGAAAGCAGATTTTGCGGATGGACGGGTGCTTACCGGCGCCGAGGCGCTGCGATACCAGCTGGTTGATAAACTCGGCTATTTTGACGACGCCGTGGCCAAGGCCGAGGAGCTGGCGGAAACGTCAGACGCGGAATTAGTGGAATATTCGACTATGAACACCTTTTTGGATGTCTTGATGTCGATGCGTTCCGATGTGAGGGCTAATCCGCTGCGGTCAGTGCTGCCGTGGCAAGGCGTGGCCGTGGAAGCCGGCAGGCTGTATTTCGTGGCGCCGGAGACGTTGGCTTGGCAGTAATCGCATCCGCGCCCGCAGTGGGTCGGATGAGGCAGTACGAGGATGGAGAAGGCAATTATGCGCAAGATGTTTTTGGTGGCAGCGATGCTCGGCTTCCTGTGGTCGGCGTGCGCTGAAGAGAGTTTTCCACGCGACAGCTCTGTCGGCCGGCCTGACCCGGTCGCCTGCCCGCAGGCTTATCCTGGCGGCGAAATCACGGAATACTTGGGCCCCTCGCCAAAAAGCCTGAACTACTATCTTGACAATAACATGATGAGCGCGCGGGTCTTTGATGCGCTGTATGAATCGCTCATCGGCATGGATTCGCAGACCTTGGAGTATGATCGCGGGCTTGCCTGCCGTTGGACCATTTCAGAGGACAAGAAGACCTTCACGTTCTGGCTTGATCCGGAAGCCCGCTGGAGCGACGGCCGACCAGTGACCGCAGAAGACGTGGCCTGGACTTACCAAGCCATCGTCGAGCCGACCAACATGACCGGGCCGCACAAGCTCAGCCTGGAGCGCTTGCTGCCGCCGGAAATCCTGGAAGACGGCAAGGCGATCCGCTTCCAGGCGCGTGAAGTCCACTGGCAGAACCTTGGCGCGGCCGGCGGCTTCAGCATCCTGCCCAAGCATGTGTTCGCTGGCCAGGACTTCAATAAAATTAACTTTGAGTTCCCGGTTGTTTCCGGTCCGTATCGCGTCCGCGAACTACAAGAAGGCATCCAGCTCGTCCTGGAACGGCGGCCAGACTGGTGGCGCGCCAAGTGGCCCAGCGCTAAGGGAGGCAACAATTTCGACATTGTCCGGTGCCGCTTCTTTGAAGACCGCGACAATGCTTTCGAGGCTTTCAAGAAAGGCCAGATTGACATTTTTCCCGTCTATACCGCGAGTCAGTGGCATCGGATTGAGGATCGTGTCCAAGCTGTTCGGAATAATTGGATTGTGAAGCAATCGGTGTACAACCACAATCCTGTTGGTTTCCAGGGTTTTGCGATGAACATGCGGCGACCGCCGTTTGACGACGTGCGGGTGCGCAAGGCCATGGCGCATCTGGTTGACCGTCCAACCATGAATCATACGATGATGTACGACCAGTATTTTTTGCATCGGTCGTATTGGGAAGATTTGTACGACGCGGCGCATCCCTGTCCCAACGAGCCAGTGCCTTTTGACCGCGATGCGGCTCGGCGGCTGTTGGCGGAGGCGGGCTGGAAGGCCAATCCCCAGACCGGCATCCTGGAGAAAGACGGCCGTGAATTTCACTTCACGTTTCTCAATCGGGATGGTGTTTCGAGTAAGTTCTTGGCCTTGTTTGACACGGCCCTGAAGGATGTCGGCGTGCGGATGACGATTCAGAACAAGGACTGGTCAGCATGGGCTAAGGACATGGATTCGTTCAGCTTTGACATGACCTGGGCGGCCTGGGGCGCCGGGCTGTTCAAGAACCCGGAAGGCATGTGGTCCTCCAAGGAAGCTGACCGCCCGGGGGGCAGTAACATCACCGGCTTCCGCGATCCAGCTGTGGATGCGCTCATTGAAAAGCAGAAAACGGAGTTCGACGTCCAAGAACGCCATGCTATCTGCCGGGAAATCGACCGGCTCGTCTTTGAGCAGCATCCCTACGCACTGCTCTGGAACATCAACTATACCCGGCTGCTGTACTGGAATAAATTCGGCGTTCCGCCAACCGTGCTGGGCAAATACAGCAATGAGAGCATTTACTATTGGTGGTATGACGAGGACATGGCCGCTGAATTGCGCGAAGCCATGGAACACGGCGAACCGCTGCCAAAACCACCGGAAAAAGTCGTTTTTGACGACGTCTTCAAACCTGGGAAATGAACACGATGGAACTGCTGTTTATCGGCGCTGGAAAGATGGCGACCGCCATAGGTGCGGGCATTGCGCGTTATCAATTGTGGCCTCTGGACGGCATTGCCGCAGCTGATATTTCCGCCCCAGCCCGAGAAGCCTTCACCGCGCAGACAGGGATTGTGTGCGTGGAATCAGTAGCCGCCAAGATGGCGACGGCGGAGGTGGTGCTTTTAGCGGTCAAGCCGCAGGTCGCCGAGGCAGCGGTCAAGGCTCTGCCGCCGCTGCGACCCGGCGCGCTGGTCATTTCGATCTGCGCTGGTATCACGACCGCTAAACTGGCCGACTGGTTTGGCACCGGACGAGTGATCCGGGTGATGCCGAATACGCCGCTGATGGTGGGCAAGGGTGCGTCAGCGTATGCGTTAGGCCCAGACGCAGACGATGCGGCCGCAGCGATTGCGGAACGGCTGCTTGGAGCTCTCGGCGTGGTCAAGCGCGTTGAAGAGAAGCAGCTGGATGCTGTCACGGCGCTGAGCGGCAGCGGGCCAGCCTACGTGTTTGAGCTGGCCAAGGCCCTGGCAGAGGCAGGGGAAAAGGTCGGCCTTGACTCCGAGTTAGCCTTGGAGCTGACCGTGCAGACTATCGCCGGCGCGGCTGAAATGATGGCTCGCAAACTCGGAACGCCAGACCAACTGCGCGATGCAGTGACATCGCCGAACGGCACTACAGCAGCCGGGCTGAAGGTCATGGCTGACAGCGATTTCCGCGGCATGATGGAAAAAGTCGTGATCGCCGCCCGAGACCGTTCAATAGAACTGGGCAAGTAAGCGCGGACTTCGGCGCGAGGGTCTGAATGCTGAATGCTGAATGCTGAATGTTGAATGTTGAGGCGCATTTCATCATTCATCATTCATCATTCATCATTCATAATTCGTTAGGGGCGAGGGGCGCGCGAGTGAGCTTGAACTACGTTGTCCACTAATGTCCATTAAAGTCTACGTCCACTCTCCACTAAAGTCCACTTCTGTCCACAGTCCATCGTCTACTTACGTCCATCAAAGTCCACTATAGTCCATTGTCCACTGTCCATTAAATCGCCTTACCCAGAGTGCTTGTTACCGCAACTTGCAGAAACAACGAGTATTGATAATTGCCCATCGCCTCCGACAGGAGGCATTCAGACAAAGGGAGAGAGATGGCGGATATTTTTTTCAGTTGGGATGAAGTCATGTCAGCCGTCGCCGGCGAATGGTTGCTTCCGGGGACGGGGGCAGGCGTCAGCTGTGTTCTTGATGACAGCCGCTCGGTGCGGGCCGGGGCGTTGTTTGTGGCCATTGTCGGAGAATTGGCGGATGGCCATAACTACATCGCAGCGGCGGCGCGGGCAGGCGCTGCCGCCGTGTGCGTGCAGCGTCAGCTGAGTGAAGAAGACCTGGCAGTATTGCGCGATTGCGGCTGCGGCTGCATCCTAGTGGCTGATGGCCTTATCGCTTTTCAGGAACTGGCTTTGGCGCATCGCCGCCGTTTCCCAGGCTTGTTCATGTTAGGGGTGACGGGCAGCTGCGGCAAGACGAGTACCAAGGAAATCTGCGCGGCCGTGCTAGAGCAGCGCTGGCCTGGACAAGTTCTGAAGACGCTGGGCAATACGAACAACCATTTTGGGGTGCCGCGGAATTTGCTGCGGTTGACTTCGACGACGGCTGCCGCCGTGATTGAGATGGGCACCAATCATCCAGGCGAGATCGCCAGGTTGACAACCCTGGCCGAGCCGAACTGCGGGCTGGTTTGCCACATCGGCGCAGCGCACCTGGAGGCGTTTGGAGACTTGTGCGGCGTGGCCGAGGAAAAGGGAGACCTGCTGGCAGGGCTGACTGCGAACGGCACGGCGATTGTGCCAGCCGATGCCGAAGGACTGGAAGTCCTGCGACGACATGCGGGACAGCGCCGTGTTCTGACTTTTGGCCCAGAAGCGGACGCTGATTTGCGCTGCCAGTACCTGGGCCGGTGCGGCGATGGCTACGGGGTGGAACTAACACGGCGTGATACCGGCGAGTCGCAGCGGGTGGTCTGGCCGCTGGGCGGTGAGCATCAGGCGAAAAATGCAGCGGCAGCGGTCCTGGTCGGATTGACAGTTGGGCTTGACCTGAAGACGGCCGCCGCTGGATTGCGCCAGAGCCAACTGCCTGGCGAACGCATGGCCCGTCGTGACATCGGCGGCGTGCATTGGGTCAATGACGCCTACAACGCCAATCCCGATAGTTTGGCGGCGAGCCTGGCATGGTTTGCGGAAATCAGCCGGGAAGCCCAAAAGCGCATCCTGGTTTTGGGCGACATGCTGGAACTCGGCGCGTCCAGTGAACGGGCGCATCGCGAGGCATTGCGCCTGGCGCGGCGGATGTTCCCCAATGACCGCATCATCACGGTCGGGCCAAGATTTGCCCAGGCAGCCGCCGGGATGGACATAACCAGCTATCCGGACGTCGCCGCAGCAAGCGGTCTGCCCGCAGACTTGAAGCCGGGGACATGGGTCTACCTGAAAGGCTCCAACAGCATCGGCCTGGCTAAATTGATGTCGGCTTGACGGAAGAGCTTGCTTACCAAGCCCTTCCGTTGAGCCGTTGTTCTGTCAGCGCCGCAGGGTGTTGTTGTCTTTGGTGAAGACCGTGATCCACGCATGCGGCCGGAGGCTCGCCTTTTCGCAGGCAAAGCGCACGTCATTAGCGCCGGTTGCGAGGGTGGGAACATCGCCCTGCGGGGCGACTTCTGCAAGCAGGTCGCCTTTACCGGAAAACACCTTTGCCGTTTTCCCGCCCCAGTATTCCAGGTATTGCCCAGTGACGAGTTCAACCGGGAAGACGACGGTTTTGCCAGCGACGGTCAGGGACGGATTGACGATGGGCTGGTCGATAAGAGGAAGAGCCTTGATCGGGCTGAGAAGACAGCTAACCGTCTTGTCAACGGGAACGTCATTGAACCAGAGTTTGACGCCGATGCAATTGGAGAACATCGGCGCTGACCGGTAGATGCCGTAATGGCAGCGTTCAAACGGCCAGGAATGTTCGTCAAAGCGAATCGTTTCCGGAACCAGCAGCTCCACGTAGCGCCAGTCGGTGAAGTCGATTTTGATGTAGTGCTGGGTGTTGACTACGCCATGCGACCTGGTGACCAGGACGATATTAGCCAGTTGACCCTGGCCGTCCCCTTTGATCCAGAGGCCGATGCCTTGGTTGTTGCTTAAATCAAGACCTGGCGCGAAGGTTTTGCCCAGGCCGATCCAGGAGGCTGGATGGAGCCGGTATTCGCGTTCAAAGTGATCCAGGAGGGAGAAGCGGTCGTCCGGCGCGGAGGTCGGAATCAGCTCGTCGGTGATGGCTCTGGTGGCTGACCATTTGCCGCAAGCGGCTTGAGCCGGGCCTTCTGGCTGCGCCGGAACGACGCTGGCAGTCATGCCCGGAGCAGCAGACGGGTAGGTGTAGAGCTTCCCGCTGTTGAGGATGGTAATCGTCGGCCCAAAGTCTGTGAATTCATTCGCCGCCGCGAAGTCTGCCAGGACAATGGCCTTTTCGGATTCATAGCGGTCAATGGCGGGCAGGGCCTGGATGCGCACCCCCATGGGCTGAGCGTGGAATTTGTTCTGGAAGTCCCAGGCGTCAGTCAAACCCTCAAGATCATCCACCTGGTGGCGGACAGCCTGGATGGGCAGGAATTCCCACTCGCCGTCCGCAGCCTGCTGAAGACGGAATTCATCGCCAGCAACAGCAAGTTTTTGCTTGACGGCTGCCGGGAAATAATGGCTTTGGCGCAGGTGCTCGTAGGTTTTGACCGTCGGCGCCAGGTCTTTTAGCCAGGCACCGTCGTGGAGCGAATCCGGAGTGATGCGCTGGAGAGTGTAGTTCGCATCGGTGGCCAGGGCTTTGCTCCACATATATTCCACGTCATCCCAGTGAGTTGGATCATTGCTGGGATTGATCCAGGGCAGGAGTCCGACCCATCCCAGGTGAAGCGGCATGAACAGGCGTCGTGCCGCGTCGTTGGAGAAGACGTGGAGGTCAGTGAAACGCTTGTGGGCCCTGGTCGCATGGTCCCAGGCTTGCATGCGGGAGCGGACGTACCAGAGGTGGTGATGGAAGGTCGCCATCTCCATCATAATCGGCCGTTCCAGGTACTTGAACACCTCGAAGGTGAACTTGGCGCCATAGTGCCAGCGGGTTTCCTCGGTGTCAATCACATGAGCGCCGTCAAGTCCATCCAGGTAGACGAAGTCAAAGCCGCAGGTATTGACGGCGGTGGCGATGCGTTGCGCCACTTCCGTAAAGAGGGTCGATTCGCCATCGGGCACGAAGCAGCTCCAACATTCTTTCAGGTGGTGCACTTTAGCGCCTTTCGGGTGGGCGACGGCCTTGGTGCCGAGGATGCCGCGGGTGCAGGACAGCACTGCGTAGGGCTGGTCGGTTTTGATAGCGGTGTACTGGATGAGTTCGTCTTCAATTTGGAGGGTCATGCTGCGCCGGATGTAGTAGTTGATCAGCGGGGGCAGGTCAGCGGTCGTCTCCTCCAGGAAGATATCGACGTCCTCAGCCGAGATGTCTTTGCTGAGGGTGTAGGTTTTTTCCTTGGCCAGCCTCGGGTCTGGCTTTGGCGTCACCCAGTCGCAGCGTTTGGAGATGGAGAACGACATCGTGTGGAGGCCAGCGAGGATGTCGGCGGCGTGCAATTTGTCGATGACGGCCTTCACACTGTCGTAGCCGCGTGGGTAGACGGTGGGGTTGGGCTGGTAGCTGCCGTAGTCAATAGCGCCGTTGAACTCAATGGCGTTGAAGCCCATCTGGTGGCAGAAGTCAATCCAGCGGTCGACATTTTCCTCGGAAGGCGAGCCAAAGACATTGGATTTCGGGGGCAGGTCGCTGTCAAGGGCCCAGGGGCCGCAATGGGGCGAATGAGGCACGCCCGGGGCATTTCCGACCATGGTTTTCATGGCGGCGCGCATTTCCGCAAATGGCGCTGTGACCAGGCCGGTCTGGGCGCCGGCAAAGCCGAATTGCCGGTATGCGGCAGTCCAGAGGTGCTGCTGCGGGCCGGGCAATTCTTCCACGTTCGACTTTAGGCTCAAGGCAATCATGCCAGCGCCAAAAGGCTGTTCCGGGCAGGCCTGGAGGCTAGTTGGGATATTGACGAAGGCGACCTCATCGAAATCGCCGGTGACTTCCTGCACCGTGAACACGAAATAAGCGTCCGCGATATCAACCTTGGTGGTGACTGACCCGGAGTTTCCCGCGAAAATGATGCGCAGCAAGGCTCCGTCAAAGGCGGCGGCGCACGCTTCTGTTTTCCAGCCGTCGCGTTTGGCGTATGCGCACGGCGCTGGCGGAGCTGTTTGCGCGTAGTTGGTGTTGGTTCGCAGATCAAAGAAGCCCAAGGTCATGCCGTCGTCGCCAATGCGCCATTCGCAATTGCGGTTTTTGATGCGTACTGCCATGATGCTACCTCTCTTAGTGAAAAAAGACCTGATAGTTGCTGCCGTCACCTGATGCTCAGAGACGGATGTTGACTACGATGGGAGGATGATGAGGCCTATGGTGTTGGTGGAGTGGGCGTTACATGGCGGCGATTTTGCGCATGGTTTTAGCGGTTTCGTCCCAGGGCGCGAGGCTGTCCGGGACTTCGCTCACCAGCGGACCACGGTAGCCGGCAGCGCGCAATTCGCGCATGACGACCGGGAAGTTGACCTCGCCTTCGGTCAAGGCTGTCCAGGCACCATTCAGGGCTCTGCCCTTCCAGTCCTTCAGGTGGACGCGCTTAGTCCAGGCGCCGAGCGCGCGCACCCAGTGCTGCGGGAATTGGAAGACAGCCATGTTGCCCGGGTCAAAATAAAAGCCGACATGAGAGCTGCCGACAGTCTCCAGCAGACGACGCATTTCCAGTGGGCTGAACAAAAAGCCGTTCCAGACGAATTCGACCGCTAGGGCGACCTGGAGCTTTTCCGCAGTCTTGGCGATGGTCTTCAGGGAAGTGATGGCGTTATTAAAGGCGTCTTCATAGTACAAGTCAGCATGCAAGCGGCCCAAGGTGTGGAGGGCGACGTCAGCGCCGAGTTTGGCAGCGCATTCCAGGCCCCATACAGTCTGGTCAATCGACTTCTGGGCCTCAGCACCAGACTCCAAAAGATTGCCGCCATCAGTGGAGATGGTGATTGAACCAATCGCAAGGCCGAGGTCAGCAGCGGTCTTCTTGAAGTCCTTGAGGTCGGCGTCGGACGTCTGATAATTAAAGGGGTTGTTGCTGCCAGGGCGGAGAGACATTTCCACGCCCTCAAAGCCGGCGGTCTTGGCAGCGGCGAGAAAATCGTGCATCTTGTGCGGTGTTGGGGCAACTAATTCGCTGACGGCGATTTGCATGGTTTCAGGCTCCATTGTGGTTGAGGTGGGAAGAAGTTCAGTCCAGGCTGGACGCGGAGATGATGGCTTTCAGGCTATGTGCAGCGCCGGGCTGGATAGTCCTGGCGTCTTCAAGGGCGTTGCAAGTTTCGACGCAGACCATGGTCTTGTAGGCTTCCGGTGTATAGCCGGAGAGCTTCTTGGCTTTTTCAATCCAGGGATTCCAGACGACTGCAGAGTTGCTGCCTTCTTTGGCAATGGTGATGCGCCGCTTGAAGCCGCTATCGAGGATGTCGGAGGCACCAGGGTTGTCCTGGAAGACAGCGTCGATTTCGCTGTTGATGACGATGTCGCCGACCTGACGCTCAGGGCGGTTGGCGCCGCCGACTTTGTCGATGTAACGGGTGCCATCGTAGCCGGTGATGGTCACGTTGTCAACATGGCTGATGTTGAAGTAGGTGTGGATAGCTTGGGAGATGGTGAACGGCGCGGCATCGACATTGCGGGTGGTCAGGGTGATTTCAAGGGTTGCGCCAATGCTGACCAGGAGCGTGACGGCAAAGCGATGGTTCCAGAGCGCGTGCGAGGCGCTGCTGTCAGCAAGGGATAGAGTGACGAGGGTGCGGCTGGGGCCATCGGCAGTGATTGATTCGAGCTTCCAATCCGCAGTGCGGGCAAAGCCATGCAACGGCAGGTCTGGGTTGGTTGCATGCGCTCCGAACCACGGCCAGCACAGCGGCACACCGCCGCGGATGGCCGTGCCGGGCGCAAAGGGCGAGGCAGGACTCATCCAGAGCAGGTCGCGCCGGCCTTTAGGCGTGAAGCTTAAAATATGGCCGCCCAGGAGGGTGATTTCCGAACTGGCAGCAGCATTGGCGATGGCGATGGTTGGGAGACCGCCGCGACCAGCGATGATGGTGGCGTGGCCGGGCAGAGCAAAGGATTTTTGCAGTTCGTTGATGTTCATGGCAGTGTGATGTTGCTCCCGGAGTGGATGAAACAGGTTAGAGGGCAATGAGTTGAGAAACCAGTTTGGTGAAATTGTCGTTGTTGATGAGCAGACTCTGCGGGCGCTTGGCATTTGTGTACAGGCTCGTCGCGTACTGCGCCAGGTCTGTCGGCGCATTGAAGAGGCCGAGCAGTTTCGGGGCAAGAATAGTCAGGGCGCCTTTCAGACCGCCGTTTTTGAAGATCATCGGCTGGAAGGAGAGCGGCTTGAGCCAGCCCTCGACATCGTCGCCAACGCCGTCCAAGTCAAGCGCAATGGCGCGCACCGGCTCAGCCAGGGCCAGGGCGCAGAGGGCGGCGCGGGCAGCTTCGCCACCAGCGATGACGACGACGCGGGTTTCGCCTTCCTCCTTGAGCAGGGCCAGGGCGGTCAAAACGTCTTGGACGCGCATGGAGAACAGGGACGGATTGAAGGCGAAGAAGGTCGGATCCTCCTCAAAACGAGGCGCCTTGGCTGGCATATCAGCTGTTTCGCCGGAACCCATCAGGTCAATGGCCAGGGCGCGGCACTTCTTTTCAATGATCACGTTGAGGATGTTGGCGTAGCGCCCACCTGGGAGGAAATCGCTCTTGCCGTTTTCCGCCAGCAGCAGACAGGCGGTGGAATCGTCGCTGGCTTGATGGGGTTTTACATAGATGCCGGGGATGATGTCACCGATTTCGCGGCGTGAAATCAGCCGACCAGCGACAGTCGCATTAGGGATTTCCCAGGACGGACAGGTCACCCGGACAGCAATGTCAGCCAGCTCAAGGTCATTATTGAGGATTTCGCCGAGCAGCGTCACGCGCTCGTCGCGGAAGTCCTTGAAATCTTTTTTTGTTTGCAGTTCCTGCAAGGCAGGGGCGCACAGATGAGCGGTGATTTTTTCCAGGGCGGCCCTGGTCGTCTCCTCGGTGGGCGGGGACGGATTTTCGGTGTGGAGCAGCATCGCCGGCGTTGGAACGACTATTTTGTCTTCGGAGATAGTCGTTTTGATGGATTGGTTCAGGAGCCAGTGCGTGAACCACGGGTAAATGTGTTCGCGAGTATTCTGATTGTAATTGTGCGGGGCGTCAGCGTGGAAGCCGCCAAGGGCGTCTTCAGCATTGAACAGGGCATAGACCTGGCGCAAAGCTTCGTTTTCATAGCGCGGATTGAGGTTGGTCCAATCCTGGGTCACCGACGGCAGGAAGAGGGGCCGGGGCGCGCAGGCACAAAGGATGTCAAAGCTGGTGACGCCGTTCAGGCGGAGCAGGGGGCCTTCCTCGCATTGGCAGCCGCCCTGGAAGTGCGATGAGAGCATGCAGACCGGGGCGATGACCTTGATGCGTTCGTCCAGGACCGCGAGCGTCCAGGTTTGCGAGCCGCCGCCAGAAGCGCCGGTGCAGCCGATGCGCTCAGGGTCGACCTGGGGATGGGCGCAGAGGAAGTCTAAGGAGCGCAGGCTGTTCCAAGTCTGCAAGCCGAATAAGCCAGCGCCGGACAAGGCGGCTTCGCGGAGAATCTGGTTAGGCCAACGATGGAGAATTTGGTTGTTGTCATTGTAGCCGACCATGTCATACACAAAGACGACAAAGCCGAGGCGGGCGAGCATCAGGCAGCGCATGGGCACCGAGCCGCGCTCAATGTTCTCGACGCGGCCATGTTGCCAGTGGCCATGCGGGCAGAGGATGCCAGGAGCCTTGCTTTGCAGCCGCTCCGGCAGGAACAAGTTTCCGGTCACCTCCAGGCCGGGCATGCTCTCAAAGCGCACTTTCTGGATGATGCAGCCTTCATGGCGCAGAGTACCCCAGATTTTGGGGTTGAGAGGCCGGACTTCCGGCATGGGCGCCAGCCCGGCTGCTAAGGCGACTTGCGCTTGCGTGAAGGTTTTGCGTTCCTCCCATTCCTCCCGGCTTTCAGGTGGTTCGGCCCGCCAGGCAAATTGGTTGTGGCGGACAGTGACCAGGCGCTGGTCGATCCAATAAGGCTGGTCAGGGAGAATCCGGGGGACGTCGTTTTTCGGCTCCATGAGGCGATTCCTTCGCTGGCGTCTGATATAGTCGGGTTTCCTGGGCTTAACGATGGTGGCAGGTGGTACAACATTGATGAGGACTGCCGCCGCCAGCGCTTATGGGGCAGGAGCCGCTCTGCGCGCATGATGGAGTGCTTCCTCCAGCCGTTGCCGGAGCAAAGGTGGAAAATTGCTTCTTGCTGTTTTTACCATGACATTTCGGACATTCGGGGACATTTTCGCCAAGGCGCTTATGGAGGTGGCTGAAATGGTTCCCGCAGTCTGGGCAACTGTATTCGTAGATAGGCATGATGGACTCCTCAGTCTAAAACAGCAGTCAGATAAACAACACCGGAAAATGGCGTCAAAGACAATGTAACCCGAAAACAGCTTTAAGCCATTGTCGGTGTTGAATAAAGTACGGCTGGTGCCAGTAAAGCAGTACGGAACGAGGCTTTCGCGTCAGGACGCGGCGAGTTTTTTGGAAGGTTTGCGACAATTTGCCAGCTGGCGCGGTTCTGGGCAGCGGAAAAGCAGGCATAAGCCTAAGTAGGTTATGCCCCCGGCAGCGCCGCCAGTCAGCAGAATGGCGGCTTGGGCAGGGAAGGCCGGCCAGGTTGCCAGGCGGCCCGTTGTCCAGCTAGCGACGAGCCAGGCTGCCAGTCCAGCCAGAGCAGCGGCGATCAGCAAGGGCAGGGCGGCGCGGATGGTTGAAGACGGTTGCCATTGCGGCAGATGCGGTCGGCAAAGCCACAGCAGGGCGATGACATTGACCCAAGAGCAGATGCTGGTGGACAAGGCGAGGCCGCCCTGTCGCAGAAATTGCATGAGAATCAGGTTGAGGACGAGGTTGAGGCCAATGCAGACCAAGGAGACTTTGACCGGCGTGGCAGTGTCCTTGCGGGCGTTGTGGGGAGTGACGGCGACCTTGGCCAGACAGAAGGCCGGCAAGCCAGGCAGATAGAAGCGTAGGGCCCAGGCGCATTCGCGTACAGCCTCCTCGTTGAAAGCGCCCCGCTGGAAGAGGAGTCGGATAGCCGGTTCAGCCAGGACAATGCCGAGGATGGTGCAAGGGATGGTGAGAAAGAGCATCTGGCGCAGGGCAAAGTCCAGGCTGGAGGCCATTTCATCAAGGTTGCCGCGATTCCAGGCCTGGGACAGGCTGGTCAGGCAGACGACGCCCATGGCGACGCCGAAGATGCCGGTGGGCAGATAGACCAGGTGCTGGCTGTAGGCAAGCGCACCGATGGCAGCTGGGCCGAGGTACATGACCAGGGCCTTGTCAATCAGGTTATTGCATTGCTGTACGCTGTTGCCAAGAATGGCCGGCAAGATTTTGGAGACGAAAAGCCGCACCTCAGGGTCATTCCAGGCTGGCCGGAAATGGAAGACGAAGCCCCGACGTCGACAAAGAATCATCAGGGCGAACATTTGCAAAAGCCCGGCGAGCAGGATGCTGAAGCAGAAGATAATCAGGGCAGGCAGCTCATCCATGCGCCAGAGCGGATAGATGAGGCCGACAGCGGCAATCTGCACGACATTGAAAATGATGGGGTTGAGAGCCGGGAGCGCGAATTGGCGCAGGGAATTGAGGATGGAGGCGAAAGCGCCAGCCAGGCAAATGAAGAGCGCATACGGCATCACAATCGGCAGAATCAAGAAGGTCAGCCGGACGTGTTCGGAGGCGGTTTCCGGCAGGAGAGCCCAGATGGCGGCGGCGATGGCAGCGCCGAGCACCGTTATCACACCGAGGACGGTTGCCTGGAGGGAAATGGCCCGTTCGGCCAGGTGCCAGGCCCCGTCGCGGTCGCCGTCGCTGAGCTTGCCTGCGACCATGGGCACGAAAGCAGCGGCAAAAGCGCCTTCGCTGAACAGAGCCCGTAGCATGTTAGGGATGGCGAAGGCGACATTGAAGGCCGCTTGCATGACGCCAGTGCTGCCCCAGTACCAGGCCAGTACGATGTCACGGAGCAAGCCGAAGACGCGGCTGGCGAGGATGCCGGCAGTGCTGGTGAGCCAGGAACGGCCGATGGCTGCGGTCTCTTGGTGGGGCTTGGTCGTCATGGCGGTTATTGGGCGAGTTGTCCACAGGCCTGGAAGCGGAGGGTGCGGTCATCAGGGTCAAGGCCGCCCGTGATTTCCAGGGAGAATTCGTTGCCGTCAATGTGTCCGGCAGTTTGGAGAGTGGCGTGAACCGGGGTGGCGGAGCAGAAATTGACGTCAAAGCGGGAGAAGTTTGGGTTGGCGCCGGTATGGCGGGCGATCCAGTCGTTGGCCATGGCCACGTAGCGGGCGTTGTTCAGGTGCTGGTTGATGTCGATCATGTGCTCGGTCACCAGGGTTGTGAGCGGGTCAATGGCTTCGGTGCGGGGCATCTTGTCCGGCGGCGGGAGGAAGGTCGGCAGGTCATGGTTGTCAGGCAGAGGGACGGTCAGAGCGTCCGGAAGCCGCAAAGGTCGCGACCGCGCCAAATCCAGGAGAATCCAGAAGCTGGAGGCCTGGGCAATGGGGTCGCCACCCCGGGTTGAGATGTCAAATTGACGAACCGCGAATAGTTTATGGAATCCCGAGGGCCAGGATTTGACGATGATTTCCTCGCCGTGAGTCGGATGGCGGTTGATTTGGAGGGCGAGCTTGGACAGAACCCAGGTCTGCTGGTGCTGAAGCAGGTATTCGATGCCAACGCCGAGTTTGTCAGCATGGACGCCAGCAGTCTCCTGGAGATAGTCAAAGAAGGTCTCTAATTTCATCACGGAGTGACGGTTGGCTTCGGAATGGCGGACGCGGAACGGTTCGGTCCAGAAACGAGGCGGTTGCGTGTTGGTCATGACGATTATTGTTAATGTGCGAGATCTTGTGATAGGAGTCGATATTTGACAAGGTGCATCTGAACCCTTATTTTGATAAGGAGGC
>MWEG01000125.1 GCA_002070945.1 Lentisphaerae bacterium ADurb.Bin082 | reverse complement strand
GGCAAATTCGCCCTCTGTTCCAGGAAGAGTTTGGAATTTTAGTCAGGTCAAAGCCCTAAGGGGTTTCATAGGAGTATATGCCCCCAGGAGTGGTAGCAAGCATGGTGGCGGATGGCCAGCTCATGCAGACGGAGACGTTGTTCCAAGCAGTCCGGATGGCCCAGTCTGAGTCTATAAGAGACCAGAGAACTTAAGTTTGGCGAGCCGACGCAGATGGCGGTTGAAAGCAACTCGGCCGCCTGGTCGAAAAAATCATCCAGGACTTTTTTTTCTTCTTCGGTGAGTTCAGCAATGCGATTATTTATCGACTGAGGCGGGTCTGTGGTCAAATTGAGCACCGCCAGTTTGGCATGCGCAACCAAGGCCAGGTTCAGGTTGCGGGAGCAGGTCAACTTTTCCAGCGCCCGGTGCCGGATGGCGAGGTTGGCCAAGACCAAGGGAGTCATCTTTTTTTCGGTGATGTGAGACGGCGCCAGGGACCAGTAGGAGTGATCCAGGCTGAAAACTTTTCCAGCAGGAAAGCTTCGGAAACGCTCCTGCTCCCAGGTCTGACGGCAGAACGATTCCTTCTCAGCCAGTGGCAGTGCTTGGTATTTAGCCATTTCCGGCAGCAATTCGTTGCTCTCCCTGATATATTTGTCTAACTCCGGCTCGACGAAGCGCTCCCAGTAGGAATAGTCCCACAGTTTGTCGCATTGCTTTGTCATGAGGTGGATGTACATGGCGCGAGCTTGGAGCGAGAAGAATCTGTCAGTCCAAGCGATTCCTGGGAGGTCGGCCAGGCGAAGATAAACGGCAAGGTCGTTTTGGCGGGTCGTCAAAATCAATTCAACTGTATCGCGCCATTGCTGTTGAACCTCTGGAGGCAGTAGACGGAGTATGGCCTCGGTGACAATCTCACCGTAACGGCTCAAGGCGGCGCCCAGCTCTTTTGGGAAAAAATGGTGCTTGGCCGCCAGGCGCGCCGCCCGTTGCAGGTGGCTGATGGCACCTGCATGAAGCGCCGTCGTCGGCATCTTACCGCTGTTTTTCCAGTAGTATTCACCAGCGACTTGGGCTAGAATCCGGCAGAGGTGCTTTTCGTAGGCCGGGTCCAGGGCGACGGCGCTTGCCGCTGCATTTAACGCATCCCCTGGCAGCGAGTGAGAAAGTGCAAACCAGGCTTCATAGATGAAGGCGCGCGCTTCGCCGGGCTTGTCTTCCGGCGCGATTTCTGGCGGATTATGCTGCAAAAATTTCTGTATATGCTGTTCCAGGTCGCAGTCGTGGGGGAACACGTAGTTTCCTTTCAGCAAAGCGGTTAGGCCATCTGGTGTGAAGTATTCCAGGCGCAGATGCAGGCCCTTTGGGTCTTGCAAGGCTGTCGGTTTAAGCAATAGCGCTCCGGCAAAAAGCTGGCTGGTCAGTTCGCTGGTCTCGGCGCCTGGTTCACTCAATAGCATCATCAGATGGCGTCGCTCTAAAAGCACCAGATCAGGCCGATTTCCCAGGTGGCGCGACAAAATATTTTCCAACTTCCGCGCCGTCTCCTCCTGCTTCGGGGAGAGATTGACCGGTGTCATGGGCAAAAGAGACAACTTACGTAGCTGGTTGTTGACAAAACGCTCGCGTTTGACCAATGCCTGGCGGACGGCGTGGCTGACTTCTGTGGCAGTGTCGATTTTGTGACTGGCCAAGCGCACCCCAGTGGTCGCGTCGAAGGCTTGCAGCTCACTGTCCTGCAAGACGATGAAAAGCTCGACGTTTTGCATGAGCTGCAAGTCAGGCTGGAAATCACTCTGGTCTGCCAGTCTGGCTTCCGCCAGCAGCCGGTCGATTTCCACGCGTTCCAGGCAGGCGATGTCATGGTCGGCAGAAAGTTCTGCCAAGGCCAGGTCAGCCTGATTGCGCGACTCAGTGTCCAGAGGACACAACGCGATTCTGACTTGGCCGACCAGTTGGCCAGCCCAAAGCAGCAGACAAAGAAAGAGCCAGGTTTTATTCATCTCTGCAACCTTTGTCCTGCCCACTAAAGTGCCTTGCCCGGGGGGGCCGAGCCTCACAGTTTACTTGGATGTCCTCTTGCCAGCAATCCTCCCCTCAGGCTGACAGGAAACGGGCCGCGATTAGAGCCACGGCTTTAGCAGTCTTGACCATGTCAGCTACAGCCACCCGCTCTGAGGCGGTATGGCCCACGCCCAGCGTCCCCGCGCCAATTCCCACAGCAGGAATGCCGGCTCGCAGAAAATGCGCCAAGTCGCCCCACCCTCCCAGCGGCTTGATGGTTGGCGCTGCGCCCGTAGCATCAAGATACGCGCTTTGGGCAAACGCGATAAAATCCGGGTCAACCGCCATGCTCGACGTGGCTGGCACATCCTTTACCCAGGCGACGGTCGGCGGCAACTCCCGCAGCGTCCCTTCCTCTGCGGCCGCCTCGGCCAAGCAGCGTTCAAACAGCTCCCGCACCAGCACCCCGGAGTCAACCCCATCACGCTCCTGCGCAGCTCGCATGTCTTCCAACGACGTCTTGATATTGAAGGCCAGCAGTGCCGACGCCGGGACATTCGCCGGATGGTCGCCTGCTTGAAACACCCCGAAATTAAACAAGCCGGGCTGGTCGCCGCGCAGCGTCCGAAAACGCTCCAGGGCTGGCAGGAGCTTGAAAGCCTGCTCAATCGCATTCAGGCCACCGTAGGCCGAGTGACCACTCCGCCCAGGAACAGTCACGCGAGCCGTTACGACGCCGTTGCAGCCATTCTGCAGGCAATGGCAGTCGCCGTCGAGCACCATCGCTGCATCTGGCTTTGGCAAATGCGCGATGCACGACAAGCTGCCGCGGCCTGCCCCGTCGCACTCCTCGTCAGTCACAACGCAGCACACCAGCTTGCCGCGGAGCCCCTCCGGGCAAGCCAGCAGCATCCTCGCTGCTTCGATCATGGCGGTAATGCCGCCCTTGTCATCCGTTGTACCGCGCCCATGCACATAGCCGTCCCGCAGCTCACCGGAAAAGGGGTCGCCGTCGTATCCGTCAACCGCGACCGTGTCTATATGCGCATCCAGGAGGAAAGTCGGCCCTTGTCCGTCGCCAAACACAAACTCCGCCACCACATTATGCCGCTTTTCCACTTGGCGGCCATGCGGCGCCAAGACGTGGTAGCGGGTGAAAGCCTCGTCATCGCAGGGAATGCGCGACAAGGTCGCCCCCATCGCCTTGAAAACCTCTTCAACAGCCAGAAGCCCAGCCCATTCGCCAGACGGCGCCTTGTCCCCGGAATAGGGATTCACCGTCGGAATCCGCACCAATCGCTGGCACAAGGCAACCATCCGCCCCTCGTCAAGACCAGCCAGCAAAACCTTCTCTTGAGCCGTCAACATCGCTGTCCCCCTTTCAAACTAAACACCCGCAACTGCCTGGCTTATATCGCCGACAAACGCCAATAAAATAGGCTCAACCGCGCTTTCTGGCGACCTCAGAGGTTGAAAATTCGCAAAAAGGGGATATTTTTTAGTTTGAACATTTTCAAAATTTGATTTTTTTCGTCATCCAACCATAACATCAGTTGCCAACAGGAAGTGTACAACCATGGGTTCAGTCAAAAAGAAACGCCGCAAGAAAATCGCGAAGCATAAGCGCCGCAAGCAGCTGAAGGCCCAGCGCCACAAGAAGAAATAACTTTTCTCCGCGGCGCGTGTGAGCGGAGGCGTCATGAACCGTTGTTGGACATCATCTTTCCTGGCAATTGCGCCTGTTCTGATGTTGCTCTTGGGAGGATGCCGCACCGCCAGCCAGACAAAGCTCAAGCAGGGCGTTGTTCTTGATGAACAGCGCCCTGTCGTGTTGTTGTCGGCAAAAGAAGTCCTCAGCCAGCAAGAGCTGGACGAGGCCACCGCATGGGCCGAATACGCCAAGGGCAGCGGCCTGCTTATTGAGGAGCAGCCAGACTTTGACCAGGCGGCGAAGCACCTGACCAAGGCCCTGAGCCTGGTGCCTGACTCGCATCCGATCGCCACGGCGCTGGTCGGGCCACGCCTGGCTGGCAAGGAAATGGAAAAAGCCGTCGCTGACTTGAAAGTCGTCGCCGCTGCCAACCCGACCGCCCCTATTCCGAATCTCCTGTATGCGGAATGCCTGGCTATGCTCAAACGCCAGGACGAAGCCATCGAGCATTTGCTCAAAACCGTCGACGTGACCGATTGGCAGGAACCGCAAGTCGTCCAGACAACAGCCTTGATGCTCAGTCGAGACAAAGACCCCAAGCGGACAGAAAAATTCTTCCGCCAGGCCTTTGCGCACCGTCATCTCCGCGACAACCATGTACTGCAAACTATCGCCGCGTCGTTCTGGCTGGATGTGGCTGACTTCCGCCAGGCGACCATCGAACAAAAACTTGACGGCAATCGGAAAAACACCGAAAACGACAAGGCGGCAAAAAACGGCACGGGCGACAAGCCAGCTGAGGGCGACAAGGGTGACAAGCCAGCAGAGGGCGACAAGGAGTCCGAAAACTTTGCCTTGGCATTTGCCTCATACAACCCGGACGATTGCCGCGCCCGCGCCCGCGCCCATGCCGCGCGTGCGGTTGCCCTGCCTGGGATTCCTTCCAACAGTGTTTGGGAAACTGGCCCGGATGGCCTGGAACTCCTGGGCGGCATTCTCCTGCGGCTGGAAGAATGGGAACTCCTTGATCAGCTCCTGGGCAAGCTTGACGCCAAGCCTGAACACCGCGATTCAAACCAGTGGAAGCTGATGAAAATTGCGCTTCTCGAAAAACGCGGCGACAATGAAAAGCTGATAGACTACCTGGACAGCCTCAACCAGCAGCAAGTCGACCTGAAACACTACCAAGAAGAATTCGTGTTGCGACAAGCTATCGCCGAGCAGTACATCAAGGCCGAATCGTATGACAAGGCCATCCAGGCCTTGGAAACCGTGGTGACGTATTACCCACGCGACTACACCGCCCGCCTGCGACTGGCGCAGCTCTACTTGTTCATCGGCCGCGCCAACAGCGGCCTAGCAACGCTGGCGCCCCTTAAAAACCTCCCCCCCTACGGATGGCTGCTTTCTGCCAGGCTCTGGCGAGCCGCCGGCAATTTCGACCGCGCCTTGAAATCCCTTGAGACAGCGGAAAAAGTGGCTCGGGAACTGAAAGACGAAGATTTTTTCACGGCCAGCTTCCATACCTCATACGCGCTCATCTGTGAAAGCGCCGGCAAAATCGACCAGGCCATCGCCCAAAGCCGCCTGGCGCACGCAAAAAATCCTGACGACCCCTCGCTCTGCAATTTTCTGGGATATGTCCTGGCCGACCACAACCGCGACCTGCCCGAAGCCGAAAAACTCATCGAGAAAGCTATAGCCGCGGAGCCGGAAAACACAGCCTATCTTGACAGCCTCGCCTGGGTCTACTATCGCCAGCAAAGGTTCCCCGAAGCCCTGGACGCCATCGTCAAAAGCATTCGCTTAGGCGGCATTGAACAAGACCCGGAAGGCGTCATCGCCGACCATGCCGGAGACATCTTCGCCGCCAACGGATTCCTGCGCATCGCCCGCCACTACTGGCTGATCGCGACAACCATCAATGATGCGACAGCCGCCAAAATCAACGCGAAACTCAATTCAGCCGCCGCTCCGCAGGATTGACGACAACAGCCAATCAGCGGGCAATTCCTTGCTTGACGCTTCCTGGCACCAGCCGTCCCCTACGGCGGTCTCCTCTCTTAGCGCCGCGTCATTCCGTTCCCGGCGCAGCAATCCTAAAAACTTTATCTTTTCACATCGCTATGTCACCAGTTCTGCGCACCATCCTGATGCTCATCGCTTCCAATGTGTTCATGACCTTCGCCTGGTACGGCCATCTTCGGCATTTGGAGGATAAAAAGTGGTATATCGCCGCCCTGCTCAGCTGGTGCATTGCCCTATTCGAATACCTTCTCCAGGTGCCTGCCAATCGCTTGGGTCACCAGGTCATGTCCGTCGCCCAGCTGAAAATCCTGCAAGAGGTCATCACCCTCAGTGTCTTCATTCCCTTCTGCCTGTTTTTTATGAAGGAAAAATTGAACTGGAACTTCCTGTGGGCAGGCCTCTGCATGGTCGGAGCAGTGTACTTCATGTTCCGCAAATAGACTCCACCATTGGCCACTCATTGATGGAGTTCAGGACAAGCTGCGACGGCTGGAAAGGGGCGAGGGGCGAGAAACTGTTGTTTTATCCGCAGATGACGCTGATGACGCAGATTCTTTTAGGGTGTATTGAGCAAGAAAATTGGCCGTGCAGCGGCAAAAACGCTAAAAAGCGCAAAACATGGCGCAGTCGCCGTCCACCATGTCCACCATGTCCACGACGTCCACCTCCCTTTACGCCGTAGTCGGTTAGCCACGCATATCCCCAGGCTTTGTTCAGTCCGCTTCATTCATGCTTGCGCGACGACTTCCATTCCGAGCCAGTTCACGCCATCATGGAAGTCCAGGGCGTTGGCGCAGCGGATGGCATAATCGTGGTCATCACGCAGGACATCGCTGCCGTCAGGAAGCCACAGCCCAGCGGCATAGCTGCCGGCTGGCGCTTCTTTGGGCAAGGTCACGGTCAGAGACAGCTTCTGGGATGCAGCATGGCCGGCCCACCGCTGAATATCTGTGTCAAAGGCAAACGCATACTTGACTTCGCCTTGGCGCAGCACCAGGCAGACAGGCCGGGGATTGACCGGGCTGGCAAAGCCGCGATTGACTAACTCCACTGTCATGGCAAAGGGTCGGCCGCATTGAACCTGGTCAGGCATTTCCGCCCGGGTCAATTCCAGGCGATAGCCAAGATGGTCGCGGATGTATTCATAATAGCTCCGCCATACGTGCTGGCCATGCGCATCGACGAAATAGCTGTCGCCTACTGGCAGGTTTTTATCACGCAGGAACATCGGGTCAACAGGGACGGCCTTCCAGACATCGATGGAATACTTGTCGCCTTCGAACAGGGAATGTCCATGCACAAACCCGAAGGTATCGTAATGCCAGCGCGCCAGGTTCATAGCAGCTTCGGTCGGGAGCGCCATGCCGCGCAGATCACGCCAGAACAACTCACCGTCCATAGGCAGGAATCGTCCTTCCTGGGCCAAATAGTTTTTTTCGGCATCTGCTGGCACCAGGCTGTCGCCGCGACCAAAAGTGCCGCCATGGGATTCGGAGGCCAGGAAGCCGTCGTTGAAATGACCAATCCGGGCTCGCGGCGTCATGGCGAATGCCTCGTCTTCGCGCAAAGGTTCTGAGCCGTACAAATGCATCTTCAAGGCAGGATAACGCAACATGGTGCGCCGTTCTGGCGGCAAGGCTTCCAGCACGGCGGCGAACAATTCCCCGTGAAACGCCTGGTCGAGTTGCAACTGGTGGTAGCTGTTGTGCCATTCGCCGAATTTGCCGATGAAGCCGCATTGCAGGACATAGATGACATCGCTGTATTTCCGCAATAGCGGTCGCAGCTGGCTCAGATGCTTCAGGGTCGTGGCGGCCGTCGGCCCAGTCAAGGTCGGCGACAATTCATACGCAAAGCGCAACAGGGCCTTGACCTTGCTTTCCCGCAGCTTCAGGAAAAAACCCTCGATGTCGTCCAATTTGCGGGCCGGCAAGTCCTGGCCGTCGCTGTAGCGCATCAGAAAGCAATAGCTTTGCATGATGGTGACGCCATCATAGCCGAGGAAATCGAGTTCATCCTGCCATTGGGCATGACTGAATTCGATGCCATCCAGGCGGTTGCCGCGAATCAGGTGAGGCACGCCAGGGATGTCGATATTCTGAAAAACAGGCTTCTCTGGCCGCCCGTCGAGCTTGTTCCGCTTGTGATGGCACGAGCACATCCCGGCCACTTCACCGGGAATCGTGCTGAAATACATCTCAGTCCGAAAGCCGCGCTCGGGATTGCGCAGGCCCATGCGGCCATGCCAGTCGTCGGGCCGAATGCCACGAAACGTTTTTTGCATGAGAAAACTCCGAAGAAAAAGGGACATCTGCTGAAATGACGCAGGCAACCCTGCCCACGTGAAAATCCAGAAAGCGAGGTGTCGCTCCGGCGCAATGCCATCTCGACGAGGTCATCAAGCTGCCTTAGGTCACTCGTCTTCCAGTTCATCCAGGTCATAGCTGATCTGGAAGGTGCTGGTGATGCGCTGAATTTCCTCGATGGAGGTCGCTCCCAAGCTGACTTTTTCCCAGCCATCCTGGCGCAATGTCCTCATGCCGCGCTCCATGGCGGCCTTGCGCAGCTCGCTGGTTCCGGCATGGGCGGAAACCATGTCCTGCAACTCCTCGTCAAGCAGGAAAAATTCATAGATGGCGACGCGTCCCCGGTAGCCAGTATGGTTGCATTCCAGGCATCCGGCGCCCTTCCAAGCCTTCACGTCTTCGGCCTGCATGCCCATCACGTCGGCAATCTCAGCGCGCACGCGGCGGCCAATCATCTCTTCTTCGACCTTGCAATGCTTGCAGATGCGGCGCACCAGGCGCTGTGCCAGGGCGGCGACAAGCGAGGCAGCCACCAGGTACGGCTCAATGCCCATGTTGACAAGACGGTTGACAGAGCCGACAGAATCATTCGTGTGCAACGTCGACAGCACCAAGTGGCCAGTCAGGGCAGACTGGATGGCGATTTCGGCAGTCTCGTTGTCGCGGATTTCGCCGACCAGGATGATGTCAGGGTCGTGCCGGAGGATGGAGCGGAGGGCGCTGGCAAAGGTCAAGCCGATTTCAGCGTGCATTTGAATCTGCGTCGTGCCCTGCAATTCATATTCAACCGGGTTTTCCACTGTGATGATTTTGCGTTCGGGATTTTTGTCGCGGACGTATGCGAGGGCGGCGTACAGAGTCGTGGTTTTACCGCTGCCGGTCGGGCCGGTCACCAGCACGATGCCGTGCGGCAAAGACACCAGTTTTCCCAAGATGGCCAGCTGGTATTTGTTCAACCCGAGCTGGCCCATTTCCAGGAAAATCGAACTGCTGGTCAAGACGCGCAAGCAGATGGTCTCGCCGAAGCGCGTCGGCATGATGGATACACGAAGGTCAGACGGCTCGCCGCCAAGAATCAGGCGGATGCGGCCGTCATGAGCCAAGCGCTTTTCCGCGATATTGAGCCGAGCCATGATTTTCAGGCGTGAGACAATGGCGTCATGCAAAGTCACCATGCCAGGCGGAGTCGGCGTCTCCCGCAACATGCCGTCAATGCGGTAGCGAAGACGGACTTTTTCCCGGAACGGCTCAATATGGATGTCCGTAGCGTGCTGGCGGATGGCTTCGGTGATGATTTCATTGACCAGCTGGACGATGGAGGCGTCCTCGGTGTCAACGGCGTCCAAATCCTGCTCTTCCCGGTCTTCAAACGCGCCTTCGACCGCATCGATTTTCTGCGCCTTGCGATCCTGGGTGATCTGGATAACCTTGCCGGCGCCCAGCCCATAAATCCTCTTGAGGGTGTTGTCGACTTCATTCGGGGTGGCCAGGGAGGGCTCAAGGCGAACGCCAAGAAGAAGACGCAAGTTTTCGCGGTCACGAATGGACGGCGGATTGGCGAAGGCGGCGCGCATGGTGCCGCGTTCCAGGCTGATAGGCACAAACTGGTAATGCAAAGCGACCTTGGGAGGAACCTTCTCCGTGGCGGCTTCCTCGATAGTCGTTTCGCCGAGGATGACGAAAGGAATGCCCGTCACCTGGCTCAAGGCGCGATAGACTACTTCCTGGGTTGAGATGCCCAAATCAAGGATCGCCTGCTGGGCTGAAATCTGAGCGCGACGCATCCTACGCCGCGCCTGGTCAAACTGCTCGTCGCTCAATACCCCTTGAGCCAAAAGGACATCCAGCAGATCACCGCCAGCGCCCGGAAAGATGCTTCCCCGATTTTCTGTCATTCCAACACTATTTCCTGTTTTTTGCCAATATGCGCTGTCACTTCACGGTCGCCGCCGCAGTCAAGCACGACGGCGTCGCGAGTGAAACTCTTGACCGTCAAGACATTATGAACCTTGCCACCCTCGCCCACGTAGAACACCTTGGTTTTCTTGGACTTGCTGTCATCCGCCGAGATAAAGGCCAATTCGCGGTCGGTCAGCCCTTTGTACATGCCGCGGTACAGCACGGTGATCTTCTGGGGCGGAGGCGGCTTCGGCGGCGGTTTCGCAGGCGGCTTGTCATCAGAAGGCTTGACCGCGACTGCAGTAGTCGGCTTGTCGCCGGAAGGCTTGTCGCCGGAAGGCTTAGTGTCTGAAGGCTTGTCACCGGTCGGCTTGCCATCGGGCGGCTTGACCGCAGTCGTGTCCGTCGGCGTCGGCTTAGGAGGCGGAGTCACAAATGCCTTGGGAAGTTTTTTTCGGAAGGCCATTGGATTGACTTTGTCCTGCAAGCCAGCCGGCTGCAAGAATGCGAACGTCTTGGTGTCGATATAATCCGGCACCGACGGCAATGCCTGGGTTTGGCTGGTAGTGCCGCCCTCCTCGGACAGGAGGCTGAAGCCTAACCAGCCCAGGAATGCCAGGAGCAACAGGCCTACAACGACCAGCAGACTGCGCTCCCATTCCTGCTTTATTTTTGCTATATACTTGTTCATCGCCTCATTGCGCCTCGTTGCCATGCCTTGACACACCGTGCTATGTTCATGCCCCGCGGGGAAGCATCTCACGCTTTTGCTTGACTTCCATTTTAACTGCTTCGCCATGCGGCCGGAAAAAGGCCGAGCAGACCACGGTCACGACCACGTTCTGCAACACCATCTCATCATCCTGGTTGGCCTTGGGCGGCTGCCGCAAATTCGGCAGCACCGTCCGCATTTCCATCTGAGACATGGGCAGAAAAATGCCTTCCTCCTGCAAAGCGTTGACAAAACTGGCGAAATTGGCCATGCTGCCCTGGATTTCCATGCGAACCGGGAATTCAAGAAGGTAAGGCGCCTTGTCGTTTTTATCGATCACATACGCACGCATAGGCAGGACCGTAATCATGGAAGGGTTGTTACGGTTGCGTGAACCAGCGCCAGACTCGCGGGAAAAGCGCAGGTTGTTTTTCAGAACCAGGTTGGCCAGGGCCTCGACCGTCCACAACTTCAGCCGCATCTGGTACTTGAACGGCTCTGACGTCGACTCGTCCATGCCGAAAACTGGCTGGTCCAAGCGCACGCCTTTGCCTTCCAGTTCCGTGTACAGGCGGTTGAACTGATCCTTGTATTCAATCTGAGAGGCTTTCTCCATGAAGTTGACGATGCCAGAGTCTTCCGGGCTGACGCCGTATTCCTTTTTGATTTGGACTTCGAACATCGCGGTGGCCTTTTTCATGGCGTCGTCAACACTCTTTTTCAAGCCGGGTTCGCCGCCTTTGCGGCCATTGAGCGTGACCTGGTAGGAGTCAAGCAGCTTGCGCATGCGTTCCGAATCACGCGGCCATTGCGACTCATCCAGCTTTTTCTCCACGCGGGCATGGTCACTGCGGGCTTCGTCATACGCCACCCAAGTCGGATGCAGCCGCATCATGCCGAAAAGGACGGTAGCTATGACCAGGAGGAAGACCACTCCCAGCAAAGTCCGATGTCGCTCCGGCCATTGTTGCAATCGATAAGCCATTATGTTATGTCACCTCTCTGCCTAGACGGGCGAGTCTGTGGTTTGCTCCATAGTGCGTTGTCGACAGGATGGATGGCCAGGGTCAACGCCAGCCCCAGCCAACGCCTTACCTTCTCCGGCCAGACGTCTTCTTGGGCGGTGGTGGAGGCGGAGGCCGGACATCGCGGGTGGAGAACGGCAATTGGAGCAGGAACGCGGTGTACTCCCCGAGGATGTTGCGGTTATCTTTGTTTTTCAGGTAAGTCACCCAAGGCCGGAAGACTTGTTCTTCGCGGCCGCTGAGGTCTTTTTCATCAAGCCAGCCTGGATTGAGGAAATACGGCTGCTTCTCTCCGGGCAAGGTGGCCGCCTTGAGGGCATTTTCCATTTCTCGAAGGGGCGTAAAACGTTGTTCGGTATAGGGAATGTATCCGCAGGCGACCATTTTGCTCAGCAGGGGCATGGCCAGCACTTCTATCATGGGATTTTCCGGCTCGCTGGTGCTGGTCTGATATTCGCTGGCCACGGTGCCGAACATGCCGTCAAAAGCTGTCGGCTTCGGCGGCTCTTTGGTCGCCTTCTCTTCTTTGGCTGGGCCGTACTCGCGAAAGGAGAACTCATCGGCCACATAGATGCACCAGGCGCCGGGCACGAGCGTTTCATGGAGTTTTTCAAGAGTCCGCATAAAGCGCTGGGAGCGGCTGCCGTGTTCAACGAACGGCACTAAGAGCTTCTGTTGGAAGGCGATCTGCTCCTGGGCACTATCAAGCTCCGGAACCAGACTTTGGCATTGGTTCAATTCGCCCATCAGGCTTTCGATGTGCGCTGTTTCCTGGCGGAGCCACCAGTCGGCCACGACCATGCTGGTGAGCAGGGCGCCGAAGAACAGCACGACCGCCGCGACCAAATAGGGGAAGCGCGCCACTTTGCGGCGTTGCCAGCGCAACAGGGTCGGTGCCAGGGAGATGCCGTAGGCGGCCGCGCCCATGCCTTGCAGCGCCAGCCCGAAGGCCACTGCCAACGTCGGGTCAATGCCCTTCCCATCAGCTGTCGGCGGCCCGAAGCATTCGACTGGGCACCCGTAGGTGCGGGTCAGATGGTCGGTCAGCCCGGGCAGGAGCGCCCCACCGCCGCAGAGCCAAATCCGATGGATCAGTTCACCAGCCAAAGCTTCCTGCTCGCTGGCGCGCCAATGGTCAATGGCCGTGCGCAGCTCGGTCTCCAACTGGCGAGCGGCCAGCAAGAGCGGGCATTGCGGGTCGCTCCAGTCCTGCTGCAACGTCCGCTTCAGCTTGTCGGCTTCCTGCTCCGAACACCCCAGGGAGTGAGCCATTGCCTGGCTGAAACGCAGGGCGCCGAACATCAGGCTGCCGACATACAGAACCTGGCCAGAAGCCACCACTAAGATAGAAGCGTTCTCATGCCCAATGTCAACCAGCAGCTGCGGCGCCTTGACGTTGACTTCTTCCGGATGCAAATGAAAAAACGTGTTGGCGATGGCCAGGCCGCTCATGGCCACGTCAGACAGCCGGATGCCTTCCTCGGTGGCGCGCGCCGCATATTCCTCAACTGCGGTTTCCCGGCAAACGCCGATAAGGACGGGATTCTGGCGGCCGTAGGCAGGCTGCATCACCTGGTAGTCAGAAATGAAAGTCTCTTCGGACAGGCCGGCCAGCTGCTGGGTTTCATAGCCGACCATCTTTTCCAGCTCGTCAGGCTTGGCGCCGGGCGCGAAGTCGCTCACTTGCGTCGTCGCCAAGTACTGGGGCATGCCTAAGCACATACGCCGCTCAAGCAGCTTCAGCTCGCCCAGCCATTTGCCAATGCTGTGATACAGATCGTCGACATCCAAGATGCCTTCTTCGCGGGCGTCAAGCACTTCGCGCCGGGTCAGAACCACCCGTCGACCGCGACGCTCCAGGCAAACCAGCTTTGCTCCGGTCTGCCCGATGTCCAATCCCACTGCTTGTTTCTGTAGCTTCTGTTGCATGGATCACGCACGATATTGTGTTGACGACACAGATTGTTTCCAACCAGAGGGCGTCACGGTTCAAAGTTCAGGCTGCACGTCGACGTATTCGCCGCGGCTGTTGATGACATTGGCAGTCACGAAAATCAACAAGTTGGTTGGAATGTTGATTTCTTCGGTGTGGCGGAAAAGGAAGCCGATCAGCGGCAAGTCGCCCAGCCAAGGAACCTGCTTGACCTGCCTGGTCTTCATATTCTCCAGCATGCCGCCAAGAACAACCGTCTGCCCGCTGGTCACGCCGACCGTAGTGGCGACCTTCTGGTCGTAGGTATGGGGCAGCCGGACATTGGTCGTGGTCGTCGACGCATAGGACAGCCACTCCATGAATTCAACGATTTCCGGCTTCAGACCCAGGAGGACGGTTCTGCCGTCATTGCCAATGTTGACGCGCACGTCAAAAGTAATGCCGATGGGCAAATCGGTGGGCGTGCCAGTCGGCACCAGCACCATTCTATCGCCCTGGTCTCCGCCGTCGACGCTTTCCACGTCAAAATCCTCGAAGTACTTGATAGTGTCGCCCTTGCGGATGCGAGCCGAACGGTTGTTCATGACCGTGACCTTGGGGGCGCTGAGGGTGGTGGAGGACTTCTTCTTTTCCAAGGCGCTGATGGCGATGTCAAAGGCACGTTTTCCCAGCACGCCGTTGAGCTGGAGCAAGCCGACGCCGCTTTCTGCGTCTGCAGCCAGGGCACCAAGTGAGGTGAGAAGGTTGGTCTCCTTGATAGCCTTGGGACCGTCGACATTATGATCATCGACCATCTTGTTGCCTTGCTCATCCTGGAGCTGCTGTTTCATTTCCACGCCGACATCTCTCAAGTCGTCCTGGCTGATCGTCAGAAAACGGGCTTCGATCACCACCTGGTAGGGTGGTTTGTCGAATTCCCGGATCAGGTTTTCGATCAGGCGCAGATTTTCGCGGGAATCGCGAACCACAAGGATATTGCGGTTACGGAAGATGCGGAAGGTCGCGCCCTCGGGGCTGTCTGCCATCAGGGCGGTCAGCACATCGTCCAGGTCATTGTCCTCTTCAGCAGCAATGGCGACGGAGCCGGTGTCAGTCGCTCCCATGGCGCCAGCGCCTTGGGGGACTGCGGGGATGAAGCCCTGGCGGAGGCGCAGGATGCGCGTCTCCAGCTTAGGGCCGCCGGGTCCCTGGTCGCCCTCGGTGATCCAGACTAAGTTTTCACCAAGATGAAATTCAACGCCCATGTTGCGGGCGATATAGGAGAACAGCTCTTTCAAAGGGACGTTTTGGACACGTATGGTCAGGGTCTTATCAGCTTCGAGGGCGTCGTCAGCCACGATGTTGAGGCCATCCTGGTTGAGAACGGCGACCAGCTCGGCAATGCCGGCGCTGTTCAGGTTGATGGAGACTTTGCGGTTGACCAGCTCCTCCATCGGCCCGGGCGGCAATTCAATCGGCTCAAGGTTGGCGCCAATGACGACCGTCTTGCCGTAAGTGCTTGGCAGCACCAGTCCTTCTTCCGCCTCATGCAGCGCACGCTCGCCGCTGACGGCAGCAAGTGCCTTCTGGGGAATCAGATCGCGGGCGGCCTGGATGGCTTCCTCCAGCAGCCTGATCTCCTCGCCGAAGAATTCCTGCTTCTGCAGGGGACGGAGGTTGGCCTCCGCCTCGTCAATCTGCTTCTTGCTGAGGCAGTCATGAACCAGGTCAAGGCGCTTGCGCACAGCAGCGCGCAATTCGCGCTTTTCCATCGCCTTAAGCTCTTCGGCATAATCCTCTGACGCTGGATCAAGGTCGATTTTCGCGCCGGTCGGTGCGTGACCACAACTGGACAGCAGAAACACCAAACCCAACCCTGCCAGCTTGCACCATCTTAACATATCTGTCACCATCATAAATTGTGTGGCTGATTGTTGCCGTTTTGTTTCAGAACCCACTATAGCTTAGAGTTACTCTTCAAACGATTCATTGAGAAAAAATATTGGTTTCGACGCGAAAAACACCGTCGAAAGACGCCATAACGCAAACTTCCGGGCGAGGCCGCTGGTCCATGCGACCGACACAGCGTTCCTGTCTTTTATTCTTCTGAAAAAGTGAAAACCTCGAAAAGTTCGACTTTGGTGTCGGGCTTAGTGAGAGCTTCAGGGGTTTGGCCGATTCGGCGGCACAAGGCTTCCATGAACTTGGCCGGCTCCGGCACCTGTTTCCAGACGACGGGAAGGAATCCGGCCTGCCTGCCGCCTGCCGCCAACAATACGCCATGCCGGCCAGGATACAAGCGGCGGTACAATTCCTCCGGCGTCTCAAAGACGACGGTCACGGGTTCGCTCATCACGCTGATTTCGAACTTGGCGTCAGCCAAGTCAGCCATGGTTATCGGCGGCCGCTCACCGTCCGCCTTGAGAAAATTGGCCGCATTCATCACCACTGCCTTGGCCAAAGGCTCCTTGCCAGGCATGATGAGATACTGGCCTAAGGTGACATCGCCTTTGTTGATGGCTACCTGGCAGCCGTATTTCTGCATCAGGTTGCGCGAATACGCCGGCAACGGCGGCGGCTCCTGCTTCTCCAGCTGAGTCGTGATGACGCGCCGCGCCAAGTCGAGCAGGATTGCTTTTTCGGCCGAGTTGACGGCTTCGCCGCTGTAGTTTTCGCGGGTGACGGCCTGGGTAGCGTCTAAAAACGCAGCTTTAGTCGCCTCGTCATCCCAGTCAAGACTGGCAGCCTTGGCTATCAGCTCAAGGTTGACAGGCGGCTCAAGATGAAGAAGGGCACCGCCCGGAGCAGGAGTTTGGCCGGCCACGCGCACGTCAATGGTTCCCCAATGCAAAGACTTTGCCAGCCCAAAAGCGACTTGCGCAGGCAAAGGCCAGTCAGCGGACGAGGCGGCGGATGCGTCAGCTGCCAGGGACGCCAAGATTGCCTTCCAGTCCTGGACAGTGGCGCTGCCGTCATCCGGCCAGAAGGCGATCAACACGGACTGCGGGTCGGCCAAAAACGGCACCAGCGCGGCGACGGTTTCAGCGACCGGAGTGGCGGCATTGAGGAACAATGGCACCACATCGACCGTATGGAGCTTGTACAGCAGCAGGGCTGCAATGTCGTCAATGCGCTGTTCAGCGGCTTCATTGAGGGTGCCTTTCACAAAAAGGCCATCACCCGATTGCAGCAGCGCAGCGCAGACTTCCTTAGCGCCGCCGGCCGTGCCAAGCAACGTGGTGTACTGCTCCGCCGTAGCCACGACGATGCGGCGTTCAGCAGGATTGCCGCCAGGAGCCGGAGCAAACAAAAGATACGCAGTGCGCACATCAGCGGCAAGGCGACCGAAACCGACGCCCCAAGACGACCCGGACGCCGACAAATTGCCGCCAGGAACATGAACGGCACGGACGCGACGAGACGGGTTTTCCGTTGCCATAGCGCCAAGCCAGGCAGCCGCCTGCTGCCGAAGCTCTTCAGCTGGCGTGACGGACGGCGCCGACGCCTGGGCAGGCTGCTCGCTGGCCGGACTGGGCTTCCGCCGCCACCACCACGCCGAAGCCTCCTGTGCCAAGAAAAAACAGAACAGCGTCAACAGTATGCGGCAAATCTTCATAATCAAAATGGCTCCAGCCTCAGGGATGGTCAAAATGGGAAACAACTATGTTATATGTAATATAGCACAGAGGTGGCAGAATAACGACGCCTAACACTAAATTAACCAAGGTAAATTGCAATCGGTCACTCATCGATACTTCGGAGTTCCGGCAAGTATCCATCGGTGACCCATTACCGCTTGGCGTCATTAACTTAGGTTCAATCTTGACAAACGGCCGAGAGCCAATATGTTTTTTCAGTTCGATGCCAGCCGGCGGCCTTTCTCCCCCTGCCCAGCGCATGGCGCCCCCGGCCATCTGTTCCGCTTCCACCATCCATTTGACAGGCCCGATTATGAAAATACTGCATACTTCCGACTGGCACCTGGGAAGGTCCTTGCACATCAAAAAACGGCATGAGGAACACCAGGCTTTCCTGCAATGGCTGCTGAAGGAAATCGATAGCCGGCAGATTGACGTCCTGCTGATAGCCGGTGACGTCTTCGACTCTGGCCTCCCCAGCATCGGCGCGCAGGAGCTGTACTACAAGTTCCTCAGCCAAGTCGCGCAATCCTGCTGCCGTCATGTCGTCATCATCGCTGGCAATCACGACTCACCGTCGTTTCTCAACGCCCCGGGTGCGTTGCTCAAGGCTCTTCGCATCCATGTCGTCGGCGCAGCGACCGATGACCCTGCTGACGAAGTGTTCGTGCTCCGCCGCCGCGACAATACTCCGGAACTGCTGGTCGCCGCCGTGCCCTTCCTGCGCGACCGCGACATCCGAAAAGCGGAAGCCGGCGAAAGCACTGAAGACAAGTCCCAGAAGCTCATCCAGGGCATTGGCAACCACTACGACGCCGTTTTCGCCGCTGCCGAACAACGCCGCGCCGAACTGGGGCAAGACCTCCCCCTGGTCGCCATGGGGCATTTGTTCACTGACGGCGGACGCCTGATCGAGGGCGACGGCGTCCGCGAACTCTATGTCGGCGCCCTGCCCGGGGTTGCGCCCACCATCTTTCCTGCCAGCGTGGATTATGTCGCGCTCGGGCATCTGCACGTGCCGCAAACCGTCAACGACTCCAATCACATCCGCTATTGCGGCTCGCCATTGCCGATGGGATTCAATGAGGCAGAACAGCAAAAAATCGTCTGCTTAGTCGAACTCCAGGGCCGGGAGACGACGGTGGAGCCCCTGCCCGTGCCCGTCTTCCAAAAGTTGCAGACTGTCCAGGGCGACTGGGACGCCATTTCCAGCCGTCTGGACGGATTGGCCAAGTCCGGCCAATCCGTATGGCTGAACATCGTCTATGACGGCAACGAAATCATCGGCGACTTGAGCCAGCGGCTGGAGAACGCCGTGGCCCGCACGTGTCTCGACATCGTGCGGTCGCGCAACTGCCAGACCGCAGAACAAGCCTTGCGCCAGCAAAGCATGGACGAGACCCTGGACGACCTCGAAGACCATGACGTCTTCGAACGCCTCCTGGTCATGAAAGAAGTGCCGGAGTCCCAGCGGCCCGACCTCCGGCGCACCTACCAGGAAGCACTGGCAGCGTTGGAAGACCCGGAGCGGGCAGCAGGAAATGAAGGTCAGCCATGAAAATACTCCAAGTGCGTTTCCGCAACCTCAATTCCCTGGTCGGCGAATGGGAAGTCGATTTCACGCATCCGGATTTCGAGTCCAACGGCATTTTCGCCATCACCGGCCCGACCGGCGCAGGCAAATCAACGATTCTGGATGCGATGTGCCTGGCGCTGTACGGCATGACGCCGCGCCTGAACGCCATCACGAAGAGTTCCAACCAGATCATGTCGCGGCAGACCGGCGAATGCTTTGCCGAAGTGACGTTTAAGACGGGCAAAGGCCATTTCCGCTGCCATTGGTCGCAACGGCGAGCCTACCGCAAAGCTGACGGCGAGCTGCAAACCCAAAGGCATGAAATCTCCGATGCCGAAACTAGCCACATCATCGACTCCAGCATCCGGGGAGTCCCCCAGCAGGTGGAAGAAGTCACCGGCATGGACTTCGACCGCTTCACCCGTTCCATGCTCCTGGCCCAGGGCGGCTTTGCCGTCTTTCTGCAAGCCAACGCCAGTGAGCGCGCGCCGATTTTGGAGCAAATCACCGGCACCAAAATCTACAGTGACATATCCATACAAGTCCATGAACGCACTTCCGCCGAAAAAGACCGCCTGAAACTCATGCAGGTGGAAATTGATGGAATGCCGATCATCTCAGCGGAAGAGGAACAGGAGCTGCTCCTCGGAAAACAGCAAAAGGAGCAAGAGGCGACAGCGCTGCATGCGCAACTCGAACAGAAAAAAACGGCCCTTGCCTGGCTGGAAGGCCTCTCCCGCCTTCAGCAAGAATGGGAGGGCGCCAAGCAAGACCAGGCGCTAATCCAGGCCGAATCCGAGGCCTTTGCACCCCAGCGTCAACGCTTGCAAAGAGCCAACAAGGCTTTAGGACTGGCGCCCGATTTCACTGGCCTTGCCGCCATCCGCAAGGAACAGAAGGAAGACCAGGCGGCCCTGAATCAATGCCAAAGTGACCGGCCAGCCAGCGAGGCGGCCATGCTCGCCGCCCAGGACAGCCTGAAAGCAGCCCAGGACAGCCTCCTGTCTAAAAAGACCAGCCAGGCGGAAATGCTGCCGGTCATCCGGGCGGTGAGCATCCTCGACACCAACATTGCCGCCCGCAGGAACGAACAGCAAGCCGCCGACGCCAGGCTGGCCCAGGCCGAGGCCGAACTGGCCGGGCAGCAGCAAAAGCAGCAAAACGACCTGGCGGCCTTGGAGAAGCTGTCCAAGCAGATGGACGAGCTGCGAGTCCGCCTGGAGGCGACCGCTGGCGATGCCCGATTGACCGAACAGTTGGCCGGCATCCGCGAACGCATCAGCGCCATCAAAGCTCTAGCCGCCAGCGTGACAGCGAAAAATACCGAGGCAACCGACGCAGAAACCAAGCGCAAGGCCCTGCAAGCCACCCTTGACTCCAGCCGAAGCCAACTGGCCTCGGCTCAGAAAGCCTTCGAGCAGGCTCAGGCTGACATGTCCCAAGAACAGGCCGAACTGGCGGCAGTTCTGAATGGCAAAGACCTGCCTGCGTGGATTGAGCTTCAATCCCAGGCCAAAGCTGAACTGGACACGGTGACGACGGCTTTGAGCGCCTGGGCGGAAAAACAACAACTTGAGCAGAGCCGCGGCGAGTTGAAGCAAAAGGATACCGAACTGCGGCACGAGCAGGCAACCGCGACTGGGCAGCAGCAAAAGCTGCAAGAAGAGATTCAGGCGCAGGAAAAGGTGGTCGAAGACAAGCGTGTTGACCTGGCGCGGCTGGAACGCATAAGAAGCCTGGGAGATGAGCGCCAAAAACTCCAGGATGGCCTCCCCTGCCCCTTGTGCGGCGCCACCAACCACCCCTACGCCGTCGGCAATATCCCAGTCGCAGATGATGCCGAAAAACAATTTTCCGAAGCAAGGCAGCGCCAGAGACAGCTTGAAAGCGACTGCAACGAGGTGACAAACCGACTGGCAATCATCGCCAGAGACCTGGTGCGACTGACAACGGAAAATACCGCCCTGGGCGAAAAACTCAAGGCCACGGCGGACAAGATTTCCTCAAGCTGCACCAGCCTTGGCCTCACTGCCGAGGCAATCGCGGACGCCGACCTGGAACACGCGCTGCGACAGCTCGAAAGCGAAAAAAAGGCTCTCCATGAGCAAGCCAAGCTAACCGCGACGAAGGCGGCCCGCCTGCAGGGAAAACACAGCCAGGCGCAAACCCGCGTTGCCCAGGCACGCGACGATGTCGCTAAGCATGACAAAGCGACCCAGGCCGTTAACAACGACCTTGACACTACGCTTGCCGCCTTGACCAGGCTGCAAGGGGAGGCTGCCGCAAACCAGACATCCTGCGATCAGGCAATGACCACTCTACAAGGCGAACTGGCGGAATACAACGTCACCGCCCCGGACCTCGTGTCCCTGGATGCCGCCTATAAAACTCTCGAACAACGCCAGAAACAGCGCGTGGCTGACTCAAACCAAATCGTCGCGCTGGAAAAGAAACACGTCGAACTGACGTCTCAGACCAGCATCCGGGCTGACCAGATCAGCAAGCAGGAAAACAGCCTGGCCGAATTGCAGCGCCAGCGTGAGCAGGTGCAGCAGAACCTGAAGGCACTCCTTGATGAACGCCAAGAAACATTTGCCGACCGCATTCCGGCTCAGGAGGAAAAGCGCCTGGCAGACGAGGTGACGGCAGCCGAACAGGTCATGGAGAACGCCCGCACAACCGTCGACGACGCCCAGAAACGTCTGCACGAGCTGGAAACCAAGGCGAAAGAACTCAGCCAGGCCATCGCCTTGCGCCAGGCAGACTTGGACCTTGCCAACGCTGGTTTTGCCGTGCGCCTGACCGAGTCTGGCTTCATTGACGAACAGGATTTTCTGGCGGCGCGACTGCCAGAGCCGGAGCGCGGGCAACTGGCCGATCAAGCCAGTCAGCTCAGCGACCGGATAGCCGCAGCCGCTGCTTTAGAGCGTGAAAAAAGCGAGCAGCTGGCCGCAGAACAGCAGAAAAACATCACCAGCGAAAGCAACGAGGAACTCACAGCTATCATCCAGGACTTGCAGGAAAAACATCAAGGCATGATGCAGGAATTCGGCGCTATCCAGCAAAAGCTGAAGGAAAACGACGAACGGCGCCAGCTGCTGCAAGAAAAAATCGACGGCCTGAACCGGCAGCAAGCAGAATACGCCCGATGGGAAAACCTTAACCAGCTGATAGGCTCCCACGACGGCAAGAAATACCGCAACTTCGCCCAGGGCCTGACCTTCGACATCATGATCCGGCATGCCAATGTCCAGCTGCAAAAATTGACAGACCGCTACCTGCTGATCCGCTCGGAAGACGCCCTGCTGGAACTGAATGTGATCGACAACTACCAGGCAGGCGACATCCGCTCCACCAAAAACCTCTCCGGCGGCGAGAGCTTCATCGTGAGCCTCGCTCTGGCCTTGGGCCTGGCGCAGATGGCCAGCCGAAACATCCGCGTAGACTCACTCTTCCTGGACGAAGGCTTCGGCACCCTGGATGAAGACGCCCTCGACACCGCCCTGGAAACCCTCGCCAACTTGCAGCACGACGGCAAGCTCATTGGCGTCATCTCGCATGTAAGCGCCATCAAGGACCGCATCAACACCCAAATCAAGGTCACTCCAAAAAGCGGAGGCAAAAGCATCATCTCAGGCCCAGGCTGTCGCGGGGGCGGAAAGCTGAATGCTGAATGCTGAATGTTGAATGCTGAATGCTGAGGCGCATTTGTCATTCATCATTCGTCACCAACCGTAGTAGACCCCATCCAAAAAAGATTTTCTTCAAAACGGCGTTTATGTGTCACCCCTGGCGGGGCTCAAAATTATTATACGCCTCACCCAGGGCTTCGCTACGCTCACCCTGGGCTTTTATGTTGCTGGCCCTTTGGGCCGCCAGGCTTACATACGACAAGCAGCGTCCATAGCGTTCACAGCCGCAAAGCGGCAAAAGCCCGGAGGGCGACACCTAGAAGCCCAGGGTAAGCCGAGCCGCCAGGCCCGGTGCAGCCCTGGGTGAGATGGCATAGATTTGGAGCCCTGTAAGGGTGACACATAAATTTTAGGTTGTAGACTCTATAGTCCACCCTAAGCCTTTCGTGGTTAAAAACCTTTTTGGACACCCTCTGCATACGATGCCGCAGTCGCCGTCCACCATGTCCACAACGTCCACATCCTTTTGCGCCGTAGGTGCTTAACCATGCTTATCCCCAGGCTTCAGCCTGGGGATAGACGTGCCCCAAAACTGGTGCCTTGTAAAGGCACTACAGAAGACTGGCCCATTACTGACCGACTATGAAAAGAAAAAATATTTTTCGACATCCTGCTTGCAATCCCCAATAATGCATTATATCTTACTTGCAAGACCAACCCTAAACGATTAGGGCGGCGGGTGCCTATCTGACAATAGCCGTGACGTTAAAGGACATCTCGGTGGCCTTTGAGAACAACATTTGTTCGGGGCCACTGGCAAGAGAATATTATCCCATTTTTGCAATTCACTATAATGCATCATATATTTTTTCAAACCACCCCTAAACGATTAGGATAGGAGATTTACCTTAGTTATGGCAGTGACATTAAAGGACATCTCGGCGGCCTGTGGGATCAGCATTTGTTCTGTATCTCAGGTTTTGAGTGGCAGTCCGCGTGCGCAGGAACTCAGTGCTGCGACCCGGAAGCGGATTTTGTCTACTGCCCGTGACTTGGGTTATTGCCGCAATGAGCTTGCCCGTTCGGTGGTCACTGGCAAGAGCAATATTGTTTCGGTGATAGTGAACAATTTTACTGCTTTCCCGCCGATTTTGGACGGCATTTGCGCAGCAGCTCTGGAACACGATTTAACGATCAAGTTCATCAGTCTGCATCATGGTCAGGGCCTTTCCCGTTCTCTTCTTTCCGTTCGTCAGTATCGTTCTGTTGGTTTATTAGGTGTTGCTTTTGAAAAAGCTCAGCTTTCGGTGTTGGACGAGCATTTTCTTCCCTACCGGATTCCTGCGGTTGTCGCCAACACCGGAGTGTTGATGCCTGGCGTTCCGGTTGTCTCGACGGATCAGGCCGGCGCCACATGCTTGGCTCTTGAGCATCTTTACCAATTGGGGCATCGCAAAATCGCCTGTCTGGGCAGTGTTCCGCCGCGCTGTGCCGCCTACGAGACATTTATGCGCGACGCTGGCTTGACGCCCCGCATTTTTTCCGAGCGTCCTGACGTTTACCCGGAATTATGCAAATCTGACCCTGATGCTGTTTTCTGCTGCACTGACAACACGGGTGTGCAGTTGCTGCAATGGTTGTACCAACAGCGGATTTTTATCCCGGAGAGCTTTTCTGTGATGGGTTTTGGTGGCCTGGAGCTTTCGGAGGCATGTTCACCGACTCTTTCAACGGTGCAAGAGCCGTTTTTCGACATTGGGTACCAAATGTTGAAGATCTTGCATGATTTGATTCATGGGCGCAGCGTCCCCCAGCATCTGCAACTGCCTGCACGGCTGCTGCCGCGCGATTCCACCGCTGAACGTTTGCCCGCAACCTAACTTCATGGATTCAATGGTTAAGTCATCAGCGTTCCTTTGGTTGTCCATCAAAGCAAGGAGGGTAGTTCAATGTCACGGAAATTTCGCCTGTTTTTGATGTTTTTGCTGGCAGCTCCTTGGCTGTTGGCGCAGGTCAAACTTGCCGAAAATGGGCAGGCCTTGGCCGAAATCGTGGTGCCGGCAGAATCCCCCTGGCTTTTGCATTGCGCCGCCAAAGAACTGCAAACTCATTTGCGGAAATTATCCGGGGCGGAATTTCCGCTGGTTGAAAAAAGCAGCGGAAAACTGGCCATTTGCCTTGGCGAAAAAGCCGCCATCGAGGCCGGCCTCTCCATCGACGGCCTGCCCGAGGATGGCTTTCTGATTTCCGTCGCAAAAAATGCCATCCACATTGCCGGGCGCGACAACCCCTCACGGAACCCTCTCAGTTCTTTCCATTTGTACTATGATGAGAAGGAGCGCGGCACCCTCTTGGGCGTCTATCAGTTCTTGGAGAAATTCGGAATTTTATGGGTTGGGCCGCACTACACTCATATCCCTCAGCAGACGCCACTGCTGCTGCCCGAGGGGCAGGAACGCATTTCCCCCAGTTTTGCCAACCGCCTGACGGCGATAGGATGGAATTTCATGAGCAAATTCCCGGATGCGGAGGAATACTGCCAGTCAGTCAACGACATTTACAGGTGGGCTTTGCGCCTGCGCTTTTCAAACCGCAGCACGGTCGTTGGTCATGGCTGCCACAGTGAAAACAGCCTTAAGCTGAAAACCGTCTGGCAGGACTATCCAGAGCGTTTCATGATGAGAGAGGACGGCACCCGGAATTTCAATTATCTCTGCTGGACCGACCCGGCAGTCACAGAATTCTGGATCAAGGCTGCGGAAGCTTATTTTTCCGGCCTTGGCCCAGAGACAGTCGGCCTGAAAGGATTGAACCCCTACCTGAAATCCAAATGGCCTTGGCCCTTCTTTAATGAAAATGAGTTCATGATTGACCCGCACGACAATGATGGCACCACCGACGGACGCTGCCGATGCCCCCGCTGCAATGCCTACCGCGAACAGCATCCCTGCCCGGATGACAGCGAAATCGTCTGGAAAGTGATTGTCGCCGTCGCCGAAATGGCCAAGGAAAAATTTCCCGGAAAATACATTACCACGCTGATTTATCCACCCAAGATGCAAATGCCGAAAACGGTCAAAATTCCGGATAATGTGCGGGTGCGCATCTGCACCAGCGGCCCCAAGGAGATCGCCACCCCCAATCGCCTGGAAAGCGATCTCGAACTGATCCGAACTTGGAAAGACCTGGTCGGCGCCGAAAATCTGCCGCTCTGGACATACCAATGCATGATCTTTGCCCGTCGCCTGCCTGGTCCGCCAGAGACATATCCTCATTTGACCGACGAATATCTCCGCAAAATCAAACCCTTGACAGCAGGCATGTATCTGGAAATGCACGCCTTGACCTTCACCTATAAATGGCTGGACACGTATATGTCCGGACGCCTGATGTGGGATCAAAGTCTGTCTGTCGACGATGAATTGAAGGCATTTTTTGCCGCTGCCTACGGCCCTGCCGCCGAGCCGGCCCGGGAACTTTTTGCTCGCTTTGAGGAAAACTGGATTAAGCTCTGGCGTCAAAACTATCCCGACGTGCGCCGGGACAAACCCGGCTGTCTGGGCATGTCTGGCGGCAGGGGCAGCTTTCCTGAATTCCAGCAAAACACCTGGCGCGAAGTATATCATCGGCAGGAGATGCATGCCATTGACGAGCGCATTCAGAAAATCGAGAGCCTCTGTGCCGGACATCCGATTTACAGCAAGCACGCCCGCCTGCTGCGCGAGCAGATATTCAATGTCATGCAGTTGGAACGCGCCCTAGTCATGGACAAGGAAGAGCTTCGCAGCAAAATCAGGTTGGAGCTGCAGAATATCCCCATGCCGGAAGGCAGTTTCCCCTCTGAAAGCGCCTGGGCCAACGCCGCTGCGCAGCCATTGCACGTCGCCGACCGTCGAAAATCGCGCTTACGAGCCGGCGGCAGCTTCAAAGTATTGCGCAGTGGAGAAAAGCTCTTTGTCAGAGCAGATTTAGAGGAACCGCTGTTAAGCGGCAGCAAAACAAAAAAGGGACGCCAGATTGGAGATAAGGATATCTGGCGGGACAATGATGTGGAGTTGTTCATCTACGCCCCGGCAACCAATACATTCTGGCAGTTTGTCATCAATGACGAAGGCAAATGGGCAACCAACTGCCTGGAGAGCCAACCCAGCCAATGGAAAGCCTATCCTGGCGTGGAAATCAGTTGCCAGGCGACCCCAAGCGGCTGGCAGATGCTGGCAGCCATTCCCCTGACTGGCCTCGGAAAAGGCGAATGGCGCTTTAATCTGACCCGCAGCCGCATGGTCGAAGGCGCTGCCCAGGAATACTCAACCTGGTCCGAATTGGCCATTCTCGGAAATTGGCGCGATCCTGATAATTATGGCAACCTCATTTTCAAGGATTGAATGTAAAGACACAATAGAGTGGTTTGAATCTCGGGAGAAACAGACATGAAAAAAAGAAAACATTGCAAGTATTTCACCTTGATTGAATTGCTCGTCGTCATCGCCATCATCGCCATCCTGGCTGCAATGCTTTTGCCGGCCTTGAGCAAAGCCCGTGAGAAGGCGCGCAGCATCAGCTGCGTCAACAATTTGAAGCAAATAGGCCTCGGCTATCAGATGTATGCCAATGATTACGAGGATTTCCTGGTGATCACCGGCGCCCCTGATGCCGACGCCGAAAAATGGACGTTTAAGCTGGCTGAGTATCTCGGATTTAGCATTGGCGGAAAATTTCCTGCAATATATTATTGCCCGTCCCGGCCTGTGTCGGGAGATACTCTGCTCAGCGTGACCTATCCCTATAGCTACACAGCGGCAAGCAGGCTAGTATATAAGCCCAACCAGGAAAATGGACTCGACTGGAATTCTGACGGATTGTTCAAAAGTTATTGGGACCGCACCTGCCGCCTGACCAAAATTCAATTTCCCAGCGAATACGTCATTATGGGCGAAGCTAATTTCACCTGCCCTAGCCCTACTTATTATTTCAACTGGGTCAATGACAAGATCAATAAGCAACTTTCCTTGGACAACCACGGCACCTGCGCGAATTTTCTACATTCCGACAGTCGTGCCGGCAGCATGTCAATCCCTGAAGCACTGCGTGGCGCGGCGGCTTGGAAGGAATGCTTTTATCCGAACGGCAATAAACATATCGCCGGCCCGGTCCATTACTGATCTGGATGGAAACATGAACACCCTGAACATAAAGTTCTTCCCGGGTTTGCGAAAAAAATCGGCAATGAGCGAAATCTTGTGATGAATACTTGCATGCCTTCAGGCGGCGTACGTAGTCCAGCTTCAGCTTGCCGCATGTAGCCTATGTGATTCTCAGGGCTGCAACATACAAGCACAAAGCAAGCGACCCCAAAGGCCGCCGCCCTGGCCCGCCGCGTCGCCTTGCCCCGTTCCCCCGTCAGTGCCGTCAGAACAAAGTCAGCTGTTGCGGACCACCCTGCCCCGCGACTTTAGGCTGGATAACCTTAATCAAAGATGCAAATCCCTGCTCTTCCGCCAGGCTGAGCAAACGCGCCCAATCTGGCGGATTGCGCCGTACCGTGTCCAGGCCGCGCCAATTTTCCGGCAGGGTCGCGTCAAGACGGACCAGTTCGCGATTGCGCTTGAGCAGCTCACGCGCTTCCAGCACTTTTTCGCGAAGACGCTCGTTTGACACGGTGATCGGGTCAGCGAAGAATGCATCCAGGCCGCCGCTTTCCTGCAACAGCTTGGCGGCGGTCTTCGGGCCAATGCCCTCCACGCCGCGGATATTGTCTGACGCATCGCCGACCAGAGCCAGAAAATCCCCCAGCTGCTCCGGCCCCACGCCGTACTTAGCTGTGATCTCCGCCTGGCCCATGACGGTCCATTCGTCTTTGGCGCCGGAACTGATCAGCACCACTTCCGGATCAGCAGTCAGCTGGGCGATATCCTTGTCAAAAGTGAGGATTTTGACTGGCAGCTGTTCTCGGCTGGCGGTGACAGCCGCAATCAAATCATCGGCTTCGATGCCTTCCTGCTCCAGGAGCGGCCAGCCGAACGCGCTCATCCAGTCCCGAATCGGGGCAATCTGCGCTCGCAGCTCATCCGGCATAGGCGGACGCTGCGCCTTGTATTCCGGACAGATGGCCACGCGCCGTTCCGACTTGCCCTTGTCAAACAGAATCGCGCCATGACTGCTGGCTAAGGAACGATCCAGCTGCAGCAACAAGCGGGCGATGCCGTAAAGCGCATTTGTCGGCTCACCGCGCTTGTTGGTCAAGGAGCGGATGGCGTAGAATGACCGATAAATCTGCGCGTAGGCGTCAACCAGGACAATCGCTGGAATCTCATCCGACATGTCATGAACGGCCCAAGCCCAGGCCAGCGTTGACTAAATAGGTGTAACTGCGGCGAATCGCCTCGGTCATGTCAATCGGGGCACTGTCCAATTCGACGATGATATGCCCTACGCTGTCAGGAACAACAGCGCAAATTCCGGGGATGTCAAGCTGGCCTTCTCCCAGGGGTCGTAAATCGACCTTGCGGTCAGCCGGAACTGGCGGGAAGACGCCGTCTTTTACATGCAGCGACACGATCCGGCCAGCATAATGGCGGGCCATGGCAACCGCGTCGTTGGCACCAAAGTTGGCTGACCAGAAAGCGTCGAGCTGGAACAGAATCTGTGGGCAGTATTCGACATAGAGGTCGTATTTCAACCGGCCATTGAGAATATCGAATTCCCAGTAGTGGTTATGCTGATACAGGCCGAGGCCAGCCGAGGCCAGTTTCTGCAGGATGGTGCAGGTCTTGTCAGCCGTGGCCTTGATGGCGTCAATGTCCTTGAAGTCATTGGGGCCATAGCCGCAGCAGAGGCTCTTCAGCCCCAGGGCGCCAGCAAAGTCAACGGCTTCCTGGATGGAATCTCCCTTGAGGGGAGCGCCATGCGCAGAACAAATTTCCAAGTCATATTTCTTGCAGGCAGCGACAAACTCGGTGATGGACAAGTCGCCGAAGCCGGCCGGCTCAACGGCCAAGAAGCCGATTTCAGCCACAGTCCGCAACACGCTGTCCATGCCGTCCTTGGCCACTTCCGCCCGCATCGAATACAATTGCACTGCTAATTTACGTTTCATTCTCATTACTCCTTAGAATGCATTGCCGTCATCAGAGCAGCCCAGCCCAATCAGAGCCAGACCCGGGGTGATTGCCTGATGCCAATCTACTAAAAACCCAATTTCCCCGATGATTCTCGGAAGTGAACAATTATAACCCGTCGATGCCTTAACGTCAATCTAACAAATCGAAAATCGACTGACGAGAGCTGGAATTCAGCCACTTGTTGATACTCGGAGTTCCGGTGAGCTTCAGAGCCAGGCACCCAGGCTAAGACACTTTAGTGGACAGTGGACAATGGACATGAGTGGACGTTAGTAGACGATGGACTGTGGACAGAAGTGGACATGAGTGGTAAGTGGATGTGGACTGAAGTGGACATGAGTGGACTGAGGAGCTTTCGACACGTGTCCTCCACAGACCTTCAGCCGGCAAAAATGTATCATGCTTACAGTCATGCTCCTTTGCGCCGTAGGCGCTTCAGCCTGGGGGGAGGCACCCCGAAGGGTGACACATAAGCTCTGACCTGAAGAAAGTCTTTCACCAAAAACAAGATTCTGCTTGATAATAGTATGCTGCGATTCAAATGACGGCGAAGCACCATTGCATCAGATGCGCGAAGTCGCGGAGCGACTCCCGGTCTGCGTCATAGGACAGCAGGATGTGGTGGGTTCCGCCGAGGCGGCTGTAGTTTTCCAGGAAGGCGCTGACGGCGCAGCTGTTGGGTGTGAACCATCCAGTGTTCGACGTTGTGGACGGTGTTTCCGGCGCTTGCAGGGTGACAGGGGCGCAGATGAGGGTGAAGGTCTGCTCCGGGCCGGGCGCCAGATCGATGAGCATGGCCTTGCCAGAGCGAAAGCAACCGGTGGCAATGGCCGGATTGCCGGTGTCGCTGAAGATGTAATTGCGTTCCGCCAGCAGAGGCTTCTGGGAAGTCAGGGCGATGTTGATTTCTCCCATGTGACTGAGGAAAATCCTATTTCCGGCCCAGTCCGGACAGAACATTTCTGTGAACGAGGTTTCTGGGAAGGCAGTCATGATGGCGGCGTGGAGACCAGCTGTCAGGACGTCGCCCTCGCCTGCGTAGCCGATCCGCCGTGCCATGGCTTTCGAGGCTTCCAGGAAAGGGACAGTGGCCCAGCCGTCGGCGCGGGTGATGCCCAGGAAGCAGATGGTGAAGGCATCCAGGCGGTCTTGCTCCAGCCAAGAGCGGATTTTCAGCGATGCGGCGACTGTCTGCTCATGGACTCCAGGCGAGAGCTTTCCCAGCACGAAGCGTGCGCGGTCCGCGTCGATCTCGGCTTCCTGGGCGGTTTTTGGCGGTTCCGGCTGCGCTGTATATGGGATGACCTGCATGCCGAATGTGCCGGGGGGAACGGTGAAATCGCCCATGCCATCAAAGTTGCCGCCGACAGAGCCGACGCGCAGATTCTGCATCTTGTGCGCCATGGCTGCGGTGCGGATGTTGTTCAGAAGCCGGTCGACGATCTGCGGATGCTGCCAGGGGCCGGCGGTAATCAGAAATGGCTTCCGGTTGCGAATCAGGAGATTGCACATATCCTGCACGCCGTGGATGCCATGATTTGCCATCACCTTGTCACCATAACTGAAACCGAATTCGTAGTCTGGCGTCGTGTCGAAAACCACTATCGGCAAGGCGGTTCCAGCCAAGACATCGGCTGATTCCAGGGACGGCGAATAGGCCAAATGGAGGGTGACAATAGCATCGACCTGCTCGTCTTCAAACATCTGCACCGCCGCCGCGAAATCTGGCCGCAGGCAGCAAATCGGGGCGCGGACGACGTTCAATCCACGCTGGCGGAGGAGGTCGGCGATGCGGACGGCATTGGCCTGCATGCTGTCGTGACGCGAGGGCGCCACGTCTTCGTAGAGCTTGATGTAAAAAGGCAGAAGTCCGACTTTCATTTGCTTTCCTCCCTGATTTTTTGGTCAAAGGCAGCTCGTTCAGCGGCGAACAATTCCATGGCGGCTGCGGACGGGGTGATTTTGCCGCGGACGCTGGGCAGGGGCATGCCTAGGCGGTGCAGGCGCGGGTTCGGGTTCCAGTCGTCGTGGCGGTATTGGTCGCGGATTTCGCGTTGGCGGAAATCGGGGATAGTGAAGGTGGTGCTGTTTTCGAGCGCCGACCGGTAGCCAAGAATCCCGATGATGGTCATGTCAATGGCGCGGTAGACATCCAGGAACGGCTGGATGCCGGTGCGGATGGCCTGGGCAAAATAAAAGCTGGTGAAATAATCGCCGCCGCCGTGGCCGTGGCGCAGCGCTTCGCGGTGTTCGAGCGGGAAATTCGGCTGATACCATTCGTTGTTGCGCGGTTCGTCAGGGAAGTCGAACGGCTCTGTATGCAGGCGCAGGCGCGGGTCGCCCTGGGTGTATTCCATGGTGCCGCGATTGCAGCAGATGCGACAGCGCTGGCCGTGATCGCGCAAATTGTTCCAGGGAAGCAGCTTGACAACGCTTTCGTTGTCCATCTTGCAGACCAGCATGGCGCCAGAGTCGCCCTGGCGGAGTGAGTTGGTCATTAGCGGGTCGTCATAGTCGTATGGGAAGATAAAGCCGTTGACGGTCGTCGGCCGTGTCCCGGTGATGTACATGATCGGCCCCATCGAATGTGTGCAGTAGTACGTCGACGGCAGCCAGGAACGCCAGTGATCCATGCCGCTGTAGAGAGACACCATTCCCTTGGCAGGTATTGGGTGGACGTATTCGCATTCGCCATAGATGAATTTGCCGTATTTGCCAGAGTCGAAGAGCCGTTTCATCTCCTGGTTCTGGGCAAAGAACGGATAGTTCTCCGCCAGCATGTAGATTTTGTCGCTTTTCTCGACGGCTTCGACGAGCTGGACAGCTTCCGCGAGGGTGAAGCAGGCCATGCATTCGCTCATGACGTGCTTGTCAGCGGCGAGTGCTTCGACTGCCGCCCAGACGTGTTCGGTGGCATAATTGGCCAGGAGCACGGCGTCGATGTCGGTTTCCAGCATTTTGCTGTAATCCGTGAATGTCTGGCAGGTGCCGCCCAGGTGTTTGTTGGCACGTCGGAGGAGGTCTTCGTTCTGGTCACAGAGAGCCGTGATTTTCATGCCGTTGGCCCGGGCGCCAAAGGCGAGGCTCACACCTCGGCTGGCGCCGAAAACGCCGATTTTCAATGCGCTGGTCATGGGTGGTTCCTTGTGAGTTGGGGGGTGGATGACAAAAAACAGACGTATGGCATAAAGCCTATCATCTTGCAGGGCAGGCGTCAACCGGCGACGAGCGATGCGGCCAGGCGGGAAAACAAGTTGTTGGCGTTGTTGAACAGGATGTCGTCCAGGCACTGCGGCGGTGCGGTGTCAAGCAACGCTCGCAGCTGTTCGTAGAAGAAGGTGGTGAATTCAATCACGTGTTCGGAATCGTAGATGGCAGAGCCGATGCGGACGTCTTCAGCCATGAGATATGCGTACTGGTGGTTGATTTCAACGGATTTTCCGCGCAGGAAAGCGATCGGCGCGTCAGAGCCGAACAGAATGCGCTCAGCTGGGAAATGGTCGAAGGTGTATTTCAGGACTTCTTGGTGGTTGACCATGGCAGTGTCCAGCCAGGCGTTAGGGCATTCGGCCAGGCGGTCGAGCTGGCCGACGACGTTGCGGAGGAAATAGGCTCGGCCGATGTGGGCGAAGATGAAGGTGGCGCGCGGGCAGCGTTGGCAGAGTTCGACCATTTGCCGCTGGTTGACCGGGTCTGCCAGGCGTCCAGGCCGGGGAATGTGCAGGGTCACGGCCAGGCCCAGGCGGTTGATCAAGTCCAGCTGTCCATCCGAGAACATATCCAGGACTTCGACGTCGCCAGTTTTTTTGCCGGTATGCTCTGCGGCATAGTTCACGTAGGGCTTGCAGCCGATCAGGCGTCCGTCAGCGAGTCGCTGCTGCACCACTTCGGCGGAATCGGCAGGGGAAAGCAGCGTCATGGCAAAGACGGTGACATTGTCTGCTGGCGGTGCAACCTCTCGCATGGCTTGGGCGTTCGGGGTGCCAAAGCAGTTGAGGGAGACTTGCTGTTCCGGCAGCAATTCGGCGACCAAATCGCGCCATTGCGACAACGAGAAGGCGCCGCCAAAGCGCTGATAGCAATTTTTCGGCGGGAAGGCGAATCCGGCCGGGAAGGCATCGCGTTCAAAGATGTGGACATGGGCGTCGAAAATCCGGCGTGGCAGCCTGGGATTGAGTTCTTCGCGATAGATGGTGGCGTCGTTCGGAGTCAGGAATGACATGGTTGCAGGTCTCGGTTGAACGTGATGAGGTGGCGCTCGTCAAGCTGGAGGGTCTGGCAGAGCACCTGCCAGCGCCCTGGCATGTCGTCGTCAAACAGCCAGGGCTTCCAGCCTAATTTCAGGTACATGTTGACAGCCGGCAGTCGCCAGTCGTCAGTCTTGAGGGCGAATTTCTGATAGCCGTGCTGGGCCAGGTGATGCATAGCAGCGACAGAGACGGCCTTGCCGAGTTGTCGACCGCGATAGGCTTCAGAGGCCATCACCCAGCCGAGGCAGCCGAGTTCGGGATGGTCTTCATAGTCAGACTTTTCGGCGGCAGCCGAGGCTGCCAGCACCCCGGTGGCATCCTCGACGGCGAGAAACAGGCCGTTAGGCAGGGTCTTGACGAGGAGCTTGTTGAGGTTGTCGCGAGTCCAGTTGGAGGCTCCGAAGCCGCCATCGCGGCGCAACTGCAAATAGGCTTCTTCTTCGCCGGGCTGCATGGCGCGGACACGGAATCCTGCTGTCGGCGCGAGGACAGGGAGGTGGGTGATCGCACAGTCGAAAATCATGCGCAGTTGCTGGGGCATGGTGATGAAGCCTTGGTTCAGCGTGAGGGTAGTTTGGCGCCGGCGATAAGAGCTGCGCCGACTGCGCCAGCGTGTTGGTGATAGGGCGCAATATCAATGGGAATGCCGAGGACTTCGCGTGCCAGGACAGGCCAGGCTTCTCCCTCGGCCGGGCCGCCGGCCATGGCCAGTCGGCGCGGCCGACGGTCGCCGAGCCTGGCCTGGAAGCGGGTGATGATTGATTGCATATAGCGGCGGGCCGGGGTATCGCCTTGCAGGGCGGCGGCGTTGAAATCACGGTAGCGGTCAGCGCCATCGCCAAAGTTTGCCCGGATCCAGGCTTCAATGTCAAGGCCAATCTTGGCGATAGAGAACATCATGCCCCAGGGGCCACCCGCCGTGCTGAGAAAGGGGTCGGTCAATTCGCCGCGGATAACTTGGCGTATTGGCGTTGGATAGAAACCGACCCAGGACGTGCCGCAGGAAAGGAGCATGTCGCCAGGCTCGACGACCCCGAGAGCCCGGGCGGCGGACGGGTGGTCGAAGGAGCCGGCGATGATTCGAGTGGCCGCAGTCAGCCCGGGACTGGCCAGCTCGGGACGGAGCGCGCCGATGACCGCGCCACTCGGCAGCAAGGGCGGAAGCTGCTCGGAATGGATGCCGAGCAGGTCCAGGAAAGGCTGGTGATACGACCGCGTCACTTGGTTTTGCAGGTAGAAGGGGGTGGCGCAGGAATGGTCCAGGCCGCGGCGACCGCACAGGCGGAAGGCGAGATAGTCGTTGTTCATGCCGATCTGGGCACCGTCAAGTAGCTCTGGGCGGTTGACCCGGAGCCAGCGCAGCTGCGCCAGCGGAAAGCTGGGAATGGCTGGCCAGCCAACGATGTCCAGGACTTTTTCCGGCTCCGGCGGCAGCCAGTCACTGCGGTGGTCCAGCCAGCTGATGATGGGCGAGCGCGGCGTGCCGTCGCTTTCCCAGGTCATGGCATTGCCGGCCGCAGCAGCCATGGCAAGGGCGGCCACTGGCGTTGGGCTTTGGGCCGCCAGCTCCTGGATTAGCCCATAGGCATCGCGCCAATGCTGCTCCGGATCGATTTCCACTTGATTTGGCGCCGGATGCTGAAAGACGACCGCGCGCTTGCCGGTGGCGAGTACAGTGGCATCATCTGCCAGGAGGACGCCTTTGATGGCGCTGGTGCCTAAGTCGAGACCGATGTAGGATGACATAACAAGGTAGAAGGGGTTGGGGCGATTACATGGCGGCGAGAACGTGGTGCATGGCGCTAGCAGCAAAGTCGACCAGGGCTGGAGTGGCGATCAACGGCAGCTTGGTGAGAGCAGCTGGCGGGCAATCCGGCTTGTAGGTCTGGGCGCTGATGTCAAAAGCAAACTCCTCGGTCATTTTATGGCAGAAGGCCACGCAGGTCTCGGTGTCGGCAAAGACCAGGGAGGCGAGATGGCCGTGACCCTCGATTTTCATGACTGTCTGAGGATGGCGCTGGGCAAGGCCACGCAGGGTTTTCTGCCAGAGCTCGCCCATGGCCTTAATATACTCCGAGTTGGCTTCTGCAAAGGCCATGGTGATAAGATTAGCCAACGAGGCGATTTCCTCCTGGCCGTTGGTGACCAGTGCGCCAAACTGGTTGAGGTTGTCCATCGCAGCAGTGGTGAGGATTTTGGCGGCCGGGAATTGTCCACCAGGGAAGCCTTTGCCGACCGAGACGAAATCCGGGTGGCAGCGATATTCCTTGAACAGGAACAGCTCCGGCGACCACAGGCACGATTGAATTTCATCGACGAGGACCGGGATGTCGCGCTGATCACAGAGGGCGTGCGTGTTGGTGACGTAGTCATTGTCCAGGCGGATGCCGCCATAGTTCATGAGGACGAGTTCGTGGAAAAAGCCGGCGACTTTGCTGGTGCCTTGGTCGTGGAGTTCGACCTTTTCCTGGAAGTCGGCTGTGTCGTTGATGCGGACTGGGATGACTTTCAGAATGCCGGCTTGTTCGCAGCGCTGGTAGAAATCCGGCCACATTCCGCGCAGCATTTGGGCGACGACAGTGGTGCCGTGGTAGTTGGCTTCTTTGCCGCCCTTGAAATCTGCCAGGACGAGAAAGACTGGGGTGCGGCCAGCGTATTTGGGTTCAGGGAAGTGCGTTTGCAGGCGGTAGAAGCGGGCCAGCATCATCTTGAGGCCGGCTTCCACGGCCAGGCTGCCGGTTTCCAGGTTGATGACGCGGTTGAGAACATGCGGCTCCGTACTGTCGAGGACGCGCTGGAGGCCGTCCACGTCTCCAGGACGCAGGCCGTTGGCGATGCGGATTAGCTCTTGTTCCAGCCGCCTGGTGAGGTGCCCGCGGGTGTTGTTGTGGGTGATGTTGGTGATGCCGATTCGGGCTGCGTACGATAACAGGCGGTAGCCGGGGAAGTTGTGTCCCAGGGAGGCCTGGTAGTGCTCGCTCTTGCCCAGCGCTGCCAGGCGGCCGTCTTCGCCGACCCGGAAAAAGCCCAGTCCGCTCAACGGGGCAGAGGAGCGTTTCAAGGCCTCGTCAAACGCCTTGGTGCCAGCGCCGCGCGCAGACTGCGGCAGTCCGACGCACAGCGGCTTGCCGCAATCCGCCAGAAGCCGGTCGCCGCGCATCACCAGGTCAGGAGGATAAAAGTCGACTTTTTCCGATGCCAAGGCCATGAGTTCGGAATACGTACCAAGGCCAAGCGCCGAAGAAGCGCGGCAAACAGCCTCAATATACGATTCCCCGGCAAGATCACGCAAAGACATGGCGCAAGGGTTAATCATCGTCGACTCACAGGTTGAAAGGTGATAGTATAATGAGATGTGCTGAAACACCAGTCGGATGGAAGCTTGCGCTGGCCGAAGCGCCGTGCAATGAAAATTAATTTACTCAGAGAAATGATTGATTCAAGCAAAAAGAGTAAATAATTATCGAAATAATCAAAACTGCGGTAATGGGTCTGGCATTGATACTCGTAGTTCCGGTAAGCTTCTGAGTTAGGCTTCCCGGGCAAGGCGCTTGAGTGGACAGTGGACAATGGACGGAAGTGGACATTAGTGGACTTCAGTAGACGATGGACTGTGGACAGAAGTGGACGTTAGTGGAGAGTGGACGTGGACGGAAGTGGACATCAGTGGACGTTAGACAGCAAGGCATTTGCCTTCCATGAGCTTTATGAAAATTATCCATGTCCAGCATATTAACTCAATTTTCTTTTTGCCCAGCGGCATAAAAAACTGTTTTCACCGGTACCCGGAAAGGGTATCTTTGCTCCCCTGAGTTGAGTCGTTCCAGCCAACGGACTGCTTCCATGCCAAAGCGCGTGTAATTTTGGATCATCATTCCAATTCCCTGCACATGTTCCAAGTCGGGGTTAAAGTCAAAAGCCAGAATTTTAAAATCCCTACTGGGCTCAATTTTCATACTTCTGGCAATAACGACCAGCGGCAAGGCAAAACGGTAATCCGTAAGAAAAATTCCCTTAGGAGCATGCGGTGTTCCGAACAACATGTTGGCCGCTTCGGAAGCTGTTTCCAACGGATTGCCCTTGAGTTCGATCAGATGCTCGGAGCGGATTTTTGCCCCCAGCTCAAAGCACAGTGGATAAAACGCAAGAAGACGATCAACGTAGTATGGGGTGTGTTCACCGACAGGCAGAGTCACCAACGCAAGCTGATTTCCCGATTCGCCCATGAGCCAGGCAAGTCCTTCCCGCAGGCTGGCTTTGGAATCCGTATAGACACAGTCGAATCCTTCATAGTGACGGTTTATCAACAATTGCGGAACACCGCGCTCACGCAGCAGATTCATCGTGAAAATATGTGATACATCCGGGACGACCCAGATCACGGCGTTGCCCGGGCGAGCAAGCCGGTCAAATTTTGCGGCAATATCCTCATATTGGATGCGCATCACTTCCATTTTTATATCTAACGGCCGGTTCAAGATTCTGCTGGAAGACGTCCAGCTATCCACCAGATTACCTACTTCGACCAACCAAACAGTCTGGATTGGCACCGAAAGTCCGCTACTGGACCTCACAAATGTGCCGCTGCCTTTCCGGGCTTCCAGGTAGCCGTTCCTAGTTAGATTGGCTATGGCGCGTTCCACAGTTGTGCGTGAACAATCGAATTTTTTGGCAAGACTGTTCCGTGACGGGATCAGTTTCCCTGGTGGATATTTGTTCGAGCGTATCTCGTTAAGTAACTGATTTTCCAGCTGCAGTGTTTTATTCATCCTGAACCCCTTTCTTTATTGCACCCAAAATATAATACAAGAAGACAGGAAAGGAAAGGAATGTTGAGCATAAAAACAAAAATAAATTTTAAAAATAGGCGAAAAGACTAATACATTAATACAACTTTTTTTAAAATATACTGTTGTTTGGTTGTCTTTTTGGGATTAAAATATATAGATGTCGAACAAGATGTTTTTTTTAAGTGGTAAAAAAGGAATGCGGCATGAAACGGCGTATTTTCTAAGCAATATAGCCAGACAGCGAGTGCAGCCGGTTGAAAAAATCGTCATTTTTCAAAACCAGGGTTTCTGAATCCGTAAAAATGGCGAAGTTTTTTTACTTCACGGATTCAGGATGGAGTATAGCTATGGATCAAGTAAGAATTGGGGTTATCGGAACGGGTGGGATAGGCGCCACCCAGGTAAAAAATATTCTACAATTGCCCAACTGTCGTCTCACAGCCGTTTGCGACTGGAAGAAAGACAAGATGGAGCCTCCTTATATTCCTTCCGATGTTAATGTCAAGAAATTCACTGACGACGACGATTTTTTTGCCTATGGAGAATTTGATGCGGTCATGCTTGAAATACCTCATTATCAGCATGTTCCGCTGGCTTTGCGCTGTTTGGAGGAGGGTAAGCACGTTCTCATCGAGAAGCCGGTGGCGGTTGATAAAAAGACAGCCTTGCAGCTTCTGGCCGCAGCGAAGAAATATCCGGATTTGCGCATGGGCGTTATGTTCAACCAACGGACAATTCCTGCTCACAAGAAACTGAAAGAGCTGATTGAATCGGGCGAATTTGGCGTGATCCGCCGGGTGAACTGGATCATGACTGACTGGTTCCGCACTCAGAGATATTATGATTCCGGCGACTGGCGCGCCACCTGGCGTGGAGAAGGCGGCGGGGTGTTGATAAATCAGTGCCCGCATCATCTCGATCTGATGCAATGGTTGTTCGGCATGCCGAAACGTGTAACCGCTGTCGTCGCTCTCGGCAAATATCACGATATTGAAGTGGAAGATGATGTGACCGCTATTTTGGAATACCCCAACGGGGCAACCGGGGTATTCATCGCCTCCACGGGTGAAGCGCCGGGAACCAACCGTCTGGAAGTCACTGCCGAACGTGGCCGTGTGATCCTGGAAAATGGGAAACTCTCTTTCCTCAGAAACGAGATTCCCATGTCGGAATTCTGCAAGACTACGCAGGTCACCTGGTCAACCCCACCTGTGTGGGACATAGACATCCCCGTTGCTGCCAACAATCCGCGTCAGCTTATTGATGTGATCGACGCCTTTGCCAACAGCATTCTGCATGGCACACCCATGGTTGCGGAGGCGGTTGAAGGCATCAATAGCCTGGAAATCGGGAATGCCATTCTGCTTTCAGGTCTCAAAAAGAAATTTGTTGACCTGCCGCTGGATGAAAATGAATTTTCCGAAATGCTGGCTGAATTAGTTGCTTCTTCCAAGTGGGAAAAGTCGGCTCACGGCGAAAACAATGACTTTGATTTTGAAAAATCACAGCCCAAATAAATAACGAAGGAAGAGAAAATTATGTTTCTGACCGGTTTTGCAGATGAAGCATCCATAGATTTCAAGAAGCAGATCGAAGTAACCAAAAGGCTGGGCTGGTCACACATCGAGGCCCGCTGCATCAACGGCAAAAATCTCGCGTCGCTTAGCGATGAGGAATTTGAAGAGGTCGAACAGCAGCTTGCCGAGTCCGGCATTTCCATCAACTGTTTCGGCAGCGGCGTAGCCAACGGCGGACGCGATCCGCGGAAAGAGGCGGATTTTGAAGCCAGCTGCAAGGAATTGACTGATGCGATCCCGCGCATGCAAAAACTGGGGATCAAAATGATCCGCGGCATGAGTTTCGCCCTGGCACAAGGTGAGCAATTTGACAGCCCGGAGCTGGAAGCCATTATTTTCCGCAAAGTCAAAACCCTTGTTTCCATTTGTGAGGACAATGGCATCATTTACGGCCATGAGAACTGTTCGACATACGGCGGACAATCTTTCAAGCATACGCTGAAACTGCTGGAGGCCATCAATTCTCCGGCCTTTACATTGATCTTTGATACCGGCAACCCGGTCTTTACATTCCGACGCATCGGCAATCCGCCATACCCGATCCAGTCCTCATGGGAGTTCTATCGCAAAGTCAAACCGTTCATTTCCTACCTGCACATCAAGGACGGTTGCACAGAAATCAACGAAGAAGCCGGAGGTCTCAAAAATATGAAATGCACTTTTCCGGGAGAAGGATGCGGCGATGTCCGGGCGATTGTGACGGATTTGATACGCACCGGCTACGACGGCGGTTTTTCCATGGAGCCTCATATTGGTATGTTCTACCAGTCCGCGGCTTATGGATTGAAAGAAAATGATTTTATTAAACAGCGCAAGATCGATGTGTATTATGAGTATGGACGGCGTTTCGAGCAGTTGTACAAGGAATGCAAGGCCAATGTAGAAGCTGAAAAGGCGGAGGCGGCCCTGTGGGCAAAACCAGTATGACTGTTCAAAAGTTTCCGGGTTGATGAATAAACAAAACTCACTTAAATCAAAGGAGGAATTTCCATGAAGAAGGTTAAGCGATTCACATTGATTGAGCTTCTTGTCGTCATTGCCATCATTGCGATTTTGGCTGCGATGCTGTTGCCGGCCTTGTCCAAGGCGCGGGAAAAGGCTCGCGCCATTTCCTGTACGTCAAACATGAAGCAACTCGGTTTCATCATACTCATGTATACTGATGATTACGAAGATTATTTTCCCGGAGCATATATCTCATACGGCGGCAAAGCGACATCGGGAAACTGGTACTGGATGAATGGCCTAAGTGATGAATATCAAATTCCTAAATGCCATGCCCCGCAAAAAGGCCTGGTTACTGTAACCAACAGTATTTTCAGGTGTCCCAGCCATCAGGATTATGACCAAAGCCCAATCAAAACCAGCTATGGAATAAACATTCATACCGCCAATTCGAACCCGTTGGAGGGCCACATCGACACGTTGAAGAATGTCCGCCAGCCCAGCAGAGTCTGTCTGTTTGCGGAAAACCGCGGGCATGGCTTTGTCCAAAGTAGCACCGACATTTCCGCGCCAGGCAATATGACCATGGAGCTGCGTCATGCCCGCGGTATAAACGTCACTTATATGGATGGACACGTTGCTTGGAGTATATGGAATAACGTGCCTTCTTTCGTCACATTTCCCTATCCGAGTTATTGGGGCAGTTTGGATAAACAGTCTTATTTCTGGTCGGACAACCACAACAATGTTCCTTCGACCTGGCATGGGATTTGAACCTTAAGCATCAGGAGTGTGTCATCATGCAGAAACGCTTTATCCTTTTCCCGCTTTTCCTATTGTCTGCCTGTGTCCCGGCAGCAGATTTTCTGTTGGTCAAGGATGCCCAGCCGGTCTCTGAGATCGTGTTGGGGGAGCAGCCCACCCGTGCCGCGCAGTTCGCAGCGTTTGAACTCCAACATGCGGTCAAACTGATCACAAATACTGAGCTGCCCATTGTATCCGGCGCCGGCAATAATGGCCTGGGCAAGATTTTTGTCGGCGTGCAAGGAAGACAAAAGAATTGGCATGGGGAGGAATACAGCATTTCCTTCGAGCCTGACGGCATCCATCTGGAAGGCAATGACAATGCCGACTTCGGCAAAGTCGATTATAGCGACCCAAGAACCTATCCGCCTTTGATGTATTACTATCGTTCAACGGCGTATGCGGTTTATGACTTTCTTGAGAAGGGATGCGGTGTGCGCTATTATTCTTTCGGGGATCGGGGAATTGCGTTTCAGCCACGTGAGACACTCGCTGTGACATCATTCCAGCTGCAACGGACTCCGAAGATGGATGCTTTTCGGCGGTCTAGCCTCAAGCTCAAAAAAGAAGTGTCCCAGAGAGATTCCATTCTGCTGCGGCACCGGTGGCGCGAGAATACCATCTACGGACAAATTAATCACAATATCTATTCGATCTATTACCGTTACTGGGGAAAAGCAAAGTCACCGGAATTAGCCAGCGTGTTTATTGCCAGGCGCCCTGAATATTTTGCCAAAAATCAGCAGTATAAGGAAAATTCCACCATTCAGAAATATCAGTATCCCGAAGAATCCGTCCCCTCGCAACTTTGTTATTCCTCTGACGGGCCGGTCAAGTATTTTGCGGAAGAAGCCTGCAAAGTGTACCGGGGAGAACCGGTGCCGGGAGCTCTTTGGTTTGGCAATATCAAAAAAATGCCAGGCATGCCATTTTACTATCCGATTCAGCCGGATGACAGCGGCAATGTTTGCCGGTGCTTCCAATGCCTGGAAAGACAAGAAAAATACACCTTGTCCGATTACCACTTCGACTGGATCAACCGTATTGCCACCGAAGCCCAAAAAATCGATCCGGATGTGAATATTTCCACTCTCTCTTACGGGATTGCGGTTGATTATCCGACGCACGTGAAGCTGCACCCCAGCCTAGCCATCCAGTTGTGCATGTCCCTGCAATCATGGTTTCATCCGCTGGTCTATAAACGGCAGTATGAAAATTATAAAAAATGGTTGAGCCTGGAAAAGGACAATCGCCCGCTGACGGTCTGGCTCTATCTGCTGAATCCTATGGATGAAGCAGAACGTATTCACAAATATCATAAATTTTTCCCTGTGCTTTATCCTGAGCACGTCGGCAAATATTTTACCGAAATCGTCAATGACGGCATTCGTGGGTTTTTCGCGGAGACAGCCATCGAGCAGCACGAACTGGAAGGATATCTGCTGGCACGGCTCGCTTACGACCCTTCCGTGGGCTATCGTGAACTGATTGATGAATATTTTGAGCTGTATTATGGCTCCGCCGGCGCGGCGATGAAAGACGTTTATGACACGCTGGAAAAAATCGGCTACAATCCAGATTCCTATCGCCCGCAGAACATGGCAAGAGAATTCCCGGGGTCGTATATCTATGGCATACATAATGAAATAGACAACTGGCACCTGGGAACCCCTGAACGGATGAAGCTGATTCGCAATCTGCTGGATAAAGCTCTGGCGCTAGCTGCAACACCGCTAGAAAAGGCGCGTGTCGAGGATTTTATTGACCGAGTCTGGAAACAGGCCGAAGAAGGACGCATAGATTTTGAAAAACGCGATTCGATCCGCAACGTTCCGCCGCCGCGGTTCTTCCTGCCGCGCAGCGGAAAAGAATGCGCTGGCAATTTAGACAAAGTCGATTTTACGGCCGCATTCCGCTTTAATGACTGGACCGATGCCTATAAAAAGGAAACGACGGCCGGTGATTTGCGGATTCTGGTGGATTCCACCCATCTTTACTTGGAATACGCGGAAAATACAGCCGATGCCTTTAACAATAAAGAATCACATTTCTGGAGCAATGGGCTGGAATGTTTCCTTTCGGATACTAAGGACGGTTCTTATCGTCAGGTTTTTGCCGATGTGAACGGTGCGGTCAAAGTTTATACCAGCTATACTGTCAACGGTGTCACTCGTTTTGATGAAATGAACTGCACTATCCCGATAGTCAATCTGTTGCAGCCTGATTCCTGGCGGGTGCGTCTGGCTCTGCCGCTGAAAGAATTAAATCTGCCATCCGACGATAACACCATATACGTGAACTTTATCCGGGTGCGGCAATATGAATCGGGCGAATCAGCATATTTCAGCCCCATATTCACTCGCAATCATGCGGAAGGCATCTACCGGATGGGGTCTCTAGTCCTGCTGGATTACCTGCCCGATACCAGGACGTTAGATGTCAACGGCGCTCTGCTTGACGGACATGGGGAGAAATTGCCGCAAGGCTGGGTGATCAACCCGGGCTATCCAGGCAAAGTGACTGCCGAGAATGGCGCGATACAAATCAAGGCACCTGAAAAAAGTCTTGCCTACATACATTTTGAAAAGCTGTTCCGTGCCGATCCCGGAGATAAAATTATCTTTGAATATGCCTCTTCCGGGACGGGGAATGGTGGCTGTGCCATCTCCCTGTTTCATGGTCAAGTTAATTTCATCAAGACCTTAACGCACGGAAATCCCGGCACAGAGGAGGAACGTAGGCACCACGTAGAATTTACCATGCCGCCTTTGGAAACGTTCTCCTACCCGGCAACTCATTTCCGGGTGGCGTTTCTAGTCTGGCCGGACGGAACAATGAAACTGTCGGATATTGCAGTCACCGTCAAAAAAACGGATGACGGAGAAAAATAATCGTTAATGTGCGAAGTTTTGTGATGAATGCTTGTCACCGATTGATATTCGGAACTCCGACAATCTGCGGCGCCTGGCACCCCGGGTGAGGTGTTTTAGTGGACAGTGGACAATGGACGCCAGTGGACTTTAGTGGACGTTAGTAGACGATGGACTGTGGACTTTAGTGGACATTAGTGGTGAGTGGACTGTGGACTTTAGTGGACATTAGTGGACTGAGGCGTGAAGACACGTGTCCCGCACAAGTAGTACAAAAAGCGTATTGGGGCAGTTATTGATACTCGGAGTTCCGGTGAGCTTCAGAACTAGGCTTCACGGATAAGACGCTTTAGTGGACAGTGGACAATGGACGCCAGTGGACTTTAGTGGACGTTAGTAGACGATGGACTGTGGACTTTAGTGGACATTAGTGGTGAGTGGACTGTGGACTTTAGTGGACATTAGTGGACTGAGGCGTGAAGACACGTGTCCCGCACAAGTAGTACAAAAAGCGTATTGGGGCAGTTATTGATACTCGGAGTTCCGGTGAGCTTCAGAACTAGGCTTCACGGATAAGACGCTTTAGTGGACAGTGGACAATGGACGCCAGTGGACTTTAGTGGACGTTAGTAGACGATGGACTGTGGACTTTAGTGGACATTAGTGGTGAGTGGACTGTGGACTTTAGTGGACATTAGTGGACTGAGGCGTGAAGACACGTGTCCCGCACAGGGCTTCCAGCCAGCGAAATTGTATCATGCTTACAGTCATGCCCTTTGCACCGTAGGTGCTTGACCATGCTTAACCCTAAGGCTTCAGCCTGGGGGTAGATGCACCCCGAGACTGATGCCTTGTAAAGGCATTACAGAAGGTTGAACCATTGCGGCAAAAACGCTCGGTTTGTGGTGAAATTGCTGGGGCGCGGTTGGAAAACGTAATAAGGATGATAGATTTTGAAAAGTACTTTGCAAAATTTGTCAATGTGCGAAGATTTGTGATGGAAAATGAGATTTGACATAAGCTGTAGAGCGGCAAAAGCGCTGAAAGCGTAAAACATACTGCAAGCTGAAGCTTGAACTACGTACGGCAGGCTAAAGCTTGAACTACATACGTAAGCTGGAGTTAATGTGTTAGGCAACATCAGGAAAGGCTATGCATCATGCTGAATGACTTGATCGAAAAACTGAAAAACGTGCCCCAGCCCCCTATGAGTGAATGGCGTTTCCTGGATGACCTCAAAAGCCCTCTGGAGTATCGCTTCTCCGACGGCCCGCCTGCCGCTGACCAGTTTCTGGCCCATGGCGTTGACATCCGGGTCGAATTCCCCTCTGACATTGCCGAGAGCTTCGAGACTGCCTTGTGGTCGCTGCGCCGGGTTCTGAAAGCCAAGGAGATTGCCGAAAGCGGCCCGGATGCGTACCCGATCACAATCCGTCAGGACCCCACCCTGGAACACGAAGAGTATGTCGTCGCCATCACGGTCGCTGAGACGGTCATCACCGCAGCCGACGCTGACGGCGTTCGCCGCGGCGTCTATTTCCTGGAAGACCGGCTGTGCGAGGCCAATGGCGCGGCGGCCACGGTTGGCGAATGGCGCCGGAAACCGTACGTCAAGCACCGGATTTCGCGCTGCTTTTTCGGCCCTACCTACCGACCGCCGTTTTTTGTTGATGAATTGCTCAACGACATTGACTATTATCCAGAGGAATACCTGAACAAGCTGGCGCATGAGAATATCAATGGCTTGTGGCTGTCCATGTATTTCCGGGATTTGCCCTCCTCGGTGTTTCCCGGGCGGGGCGCCCAGGCCGAGAAGCGGTTTGCCAAGCTGCGCCAGGTGGTGGAGCGCTGCGGCCGCTTCGGCATCCGCATCTACATTTATATTTGCGAGCCTAAGGGCTTCGGCACCTCGCACTATTCGGTGCCTATGATTGAGGCCAAGGATCACCCGGAGCTGATCGGCAATGCGGAGCAAAAAGTCGTGGAAGGCGGCTGGGCGTCCTTCTGCACTTCTAATGAGACTGCACAGAAGTATTTCCATGAGTCTGTCACCCAGCTGTTCACGGCGGTTCCCAAGCTTGGCGGCATGATCAACATCATCTTCGGCGAGGACAATGGCGCCTGCGTCGGCCGGAAGATGCACACCGGCACGAGCGCCTGCCCACGCTGCAATGAGCGCGACTGCGGCGAAATCTTCCGGGAAACGGCGTTGACCATGACGCGGGCCATGCACGCCATCAATCCCGAGGCCGAATACCTGACCTGGTTCTATGCGCCCGGCACACGCGATGGCGGCACCCTGGCTAAGCGCGTGGAAGAAGCGACCGCCAACTGGCCGGAAGAGTGCGGCCTGATGCTGAACTTCGAGTCTGGCGGGGTGTCCATGCAATTCGGCAAGGGCCGCAATGTCTTTGATTACTCGCTGGCCTATATCGGGCCGTCTGAACTCTGGCGCAAAGTCGCCAAGCAGGCGGCGCGGCCTGCCGCCAAGCTGCAAGTCGGCTGCTCGCATGAGAATGCGTCAGTGCCGTTCATCCCCGTTCCCAGCAATTTGTATGCGAAGTACAAGACCATGCATGACTTGAAGACTACTGCGGTGATGCAATGCTGGTATTTCGGCAATTATCCAGGCCTTATGAACAAGGCGGCTGGCGAATTGTCCTTCCTGCCTTTCCCAGCCTCGGAGGACGAATTTCTGCTGGGTCTGGCTCGGCCGAACTGGCGAGAGGATGCTCCGGCCGTCGTCAAAGCCTGGAAATACTTTGCGGATGGATATCAGAAATTCCCAGCCAACATCGCGTTTGCCTGGTTTGGCCCGCTGCACCATTCGATTGCCTGGCCGCTGCACCTGTATCCGGTCGACGCGCCGATCTCCCCAAGCTGGATATTGAAGAATTTCCCGGAAATCAGCGGCGACCGCATCGGCGAATGCCTGATTTACCAACACACGTTGCAGGAGGGAATCACCTTGTGCGACGCCATGAGCGAATCCTGGCAGAAAGGCCTGGCCGTGTTCGCTGGCCTGCGTGAAAAATATCGCGGTGACAACGCCCGTACCGCTGATATCGACCTAGCTGACGCCATCGGCCTGCAAATCAAGAGCACGTGCAACCTGCTTCACTTCTACGCCGCCCGCGAAGAGATGTTCTTTGAAAAGCGCGACAATCGCGCCGCCTTGCGCAAAATCGTCGAGGACGAAGTGGCCAACACCATCGCCATGAAGAAGTTGTGTGAGCATGACCTGCGCCTGGGCTATCATTCCGAGGCCGAGGGATACTTGTTCTTCCCGGCCAAGCTGGACGCTCGCCTGAAATGCTTGCAGCACCTCTTGGATGTCGACCTGCCGAATTTCCGCTTGGATGATCCGCGCATCGCGGCCTATACGGGCGAGAAGCCGGAAGGACAGGTGGCCAAGTGCGCGGTTGGCGTTCCCGGTGCCGAGCGCCAGAAGATCGGCACGGCAGGGCATTGGTCAGCCTACCGAGACGATGACTGCCTGAACATCGTGCTGGAGGGGACTCTCGGCAAGGCCGTCACCATTGAGATTGAACCGTGCCGACTCTGGCCGCCGATGGTCTTCAACGTCTCTGAGCAGGGCGTGGCAAGCGTCTACGATTTCATTTTCCGGGTTCCGCCGGTGGTGAAGTCCGAGGTGAAAGACGGTGTCACCACCGTGAAAGTGCCCTGGACAATGTTCGAAGGCTATCGCCGAGGCAACAGTCCGATCCGGCTCAACATCCTTAGCCAGGGAGAAGCCTGGGTGAAACACGAGCCATGGCCAGGTCGGCTCCTGCATCGGAACTACAACCCGGCGTCAGCTGGCTGGCTGCTCATATCAGCCTGTTGCTGAGTAGTTAAGCACGGCGGCTGGAAGCCGGAGCGCCCCGGCCGCCGTTGATGTTTTGTGCCCATGTCAAGAAAGGATCCCATCTCATGCAAGGTGAAATTCATGTCTGGATGCCGATGATTGGCTTTGAGCGCACCGACCCGGATTGCGGCGCGGCGCGGGTGCTGCGCCAAATGGGCTTTACCCCCCGGGGCATTTCCGCCTTTTTGTTCCATGCGGACATTGTCCATCACCATGATGGCATGGCCCAGGAGAAGACATTGCCGCCAGACAATTGCTCGTACTACGCCAGCCCGAGCAATGACGAACGCGAACGCCAGGAGTGGACCAACTTCGATCTACGCACCTTGGTGCAAAATCTGGCTGCGGCTGGGGTGGAGCCGTACCTGGGCATCATGGGCGTATACCTGGGCGACCACTGGCACCGGGAATGGCTCAGCGACCATCCGGAAGTAAAGAGCTCCCTCCGCACCGGGAGTTGGTCGTTGAACGTCCTTAAACGCCTGGCAGACGGAACCTACTATGAAGACTTTTTCGCTGACCAGCTCTGCGCAACGTTGACTGACTACGGCTTCGCAGGCTTGCAGGTGGCGGACAACTTCTGCCCGCAGTCCTACCACCTGGCGCATGGCGATTTCTCAGCTGATATGCTCAAGCAGTTCCTGGACTACACCGGCCGCACCGCCCCAGCGCAATTGGAAGACGGCATGGACGACGAGTCGCTCGAAATGCGCTGTCTCCGCGGCGACTGGCTGTGGGGAAAACACCGCCTGGAATGGATCGAATTCCACGTTTGGCGCTGGAATCAGTTCTGGCGCAAGATCGGCGGCCGCCTGCACCAAATCGGCCGCAAGGCGATCGCTCTGGGCATGTACTGCACCGATCCATTCGAGACCTTGTACTGCAAGGGGCTTGACCTCAAAGGTGTGGTGGAGGCAGGCCTGGATTACTTGATGCCGAACATCGTGCCAACCGGGCTGCACATGCAACATGCCGACTGGGGCGACCGCTTCCATCGCTATATGGCCTTGGCGCCGCTGACCGCAGCCTACGTGCCGGAAGGCAAGTCGCTTAGCCTGCTCGGCGTACGCGACGCGACCGAGGAATGGGATGTGATTCACCACTTCCCCTGTCGGCTTGAGCGCGATATCTATACCCTGCTGGGATTCCACCGCCAAACCCCGCAAGGACTGAAACGCTGCCTGACCGGATTGATGATCTGTCTCGGCGACGGCATCCGCCAGGAAGAATGGAAATGGCTGCGCGAACGCTTCGAAATCGGCTTTGTCGATGGCATCAGCCGCATCCTGGCGCCGACTTTAGTCTGGTCTGACGCAGCCTTGCGCAACAATCTCCCGGTCTACATCGAAACCCGCCGCTGGACCCTGCACAAGACATATTATGAAATGGGCCGCCTCGGCGCTCTCTGCGGCGCTGTTGTGCGGACGGATGAGCTGGCCTCGGCTGAAGGCGCTCTCTTTGTGCCCAACTTTGACTTGCTCGACGACAGCGAGAAGAAGGCTTTGGCCAGCTATCGCCGCGGCCCGGTCGTGGCCACAGCCGCAGCAGGATTCGATCTGGCTGCCTGGGGCATGGCGCCAGAGGTTCAGTTCACGGACCCGCATGCTGACCGGCCTTTGACCGCGTTCACTTTCCATTCCAGCCTGACTGAGGCCGATCAGGCAGCGTTCCAGGCCATGGCAGACGAGGCGGACGACAGTCCTGACTTGACTGGCGACCTGAGCCAGCTGCCAGAGGTACCCTCTGTGCTGCGGGAAACACTGACTTTCACCAAGGTGAGCATCGGCTTCCGCAAAGCCTGCGCCGAATTGCTGAAAAAGGCCGGCAATGCCGTGTTCACTTGCAATCTGCCCATGGTGCCAATGCTTCTGGGCGATGGCCGCTATCGCCTGTATATCACCAATTATGACATGTTGAGCTACGGCTTTGCCGTGGTCACGGCGCCGACGCCGCTGCGGAAAGTCGATAATGTCAGCAAATATCCTCTGCTGCCGGTGAAATATCTCAAGTCACCCGAGGACACAGCCGGCTTTATCGCCAAGGATTCGACCGGCGTCGAAAAGTCATTCCGCGTCAAAGTCGCCCCAGGCGGCTTGACCATTGTCGATGTGACGCTGTGACGGCAGCCAACCGAGGTTGCGACTGCGATGCAGTTGTTGACAAGCAAGATTGATACATGAAGTGCCGCGGTATTGATTGCGCAGCGCTACTATAGAGGGTTGCCCATGCCCAAAAAGATAACACTAAAAGGGATAATAATTATTGCCGCATTTGTTATCTCAAATTTATGCACAGGTTATTTGGCATATCGCTCAAGAGATATCGAAATTGTTTCAAATATTTTTAATAAAAATATAACAAAATGCGAAGATTTACATTTGATAATCACTGCTATAGAAGATAATCTTCAAAGTGATCCATCCAATTTACTTTCAAAATTACAGTTATTGAAGAAAAGAACACCTATTTCGTATGAAGGATATAATCTAAAGAATGAATTAATCGCATGCGGCCTAATGGAAAACGATCATGAATAGAAAAACATGAAATCGGAAATATTCGTTAAGGTGCGAAGTTTTGTGAGGAATGCTTTTAGTATTGGTCACCGATTGATACTCGGAACTCCGGCAATCTGCAGCGCAAGGCACCCCGGGTAAAGCACTTTAGTGGACAGTGGACAATGGACTTTAGTGGACGTTAATAGACGATGGACTGTGGACAGAAGTGGACGTTAGTGGCCGTGGACGTAGACGAAAGTGGACAGTAATGGACATGCGGAGCCAAGGCATGTATCTTGTGCAGGATTCCAGACGATGAGGATGCATCATGCTTGCAGTCATGCCCCCTTGCGCCGTAGGCGCTTAACCATGCTTAACCCCAGGCTTTAGCCTGGGGGAAGGCATCCCCCAAAACTGGTGCCCAGTAGGGGCACTACCGGACGTCTAACAGCACAATCACTGTGCCAAATCTCCCTTTCTATCACAAGATCTTGCACATTACCCAAGATTTTGCACATGGCCTTAAAATAAGGAGTTAATACCATGCACAGAATATTTAAATATAACGACAAGACTATTAACAGTTCTGATGGAACGATTCTTTGCGGTATTGTCAATGTTACTCCAGATTCTTTTTCCGACGGAGGGCGATGGTATTCAAGCGAAAAGGCTGTGGCTCATGCCCTGGACTTGATAAAGCAAGGGGCTGGGATGTTAGATATCGGAGGTGAGTCCACCAGGCCTGGCAGTACACCGGTTGACGCCCAGGAGGAAATTGACCGAATCGTGCCAGTAATCCGTGAATTAAAAAAATGCACCGATGTCCCCCTATCGATTGATACTTGGAAGGCTTCCGTGGCTAAAGCGGCTATTGAAGTTGGAGCGGATATCATCAATGATATTACCGGCTTCATAGGGGATCCAGATATGGCAAAGGTTGTCGGCAAATCAAGAGCCGGAGCCATCTTGATGTTCAATCCCGTTATTGCAAGACCCGATCATCCGGGATCAAAAATCTTTCCTTGCTTCGGAGGACAAGGAGTTTTTAGCCAGGAAGAAATCAAAAGAATGAGCACTCTGCCAATACAGGAATCCATGCGCTTCTACCTGAAACGTTGCATCCAGATAGCTCATAAAGGTGGAGTAGATGATGAAAGAATCATGTTGGACCCGGGTATCGGTTTTGGCTTAACAAAGAAAGAGAATCTTTTATTAATCAAAGACCTTCACGTTTTAAGAGATATGGGTTACTGTACCTTTGTAGGAGTCTCCAGAAAGAGATTTATAGTCAATATCTTAGAGAACGCTGGTTTCAATATGGACCCGGAAACTGAGGATGGCCAAGAAAACCGTGACCTAGGCTCTGCCGCTCTTACAGCTATTTCCACTATGTTGGGAGCAGATGTAATTAGAGTCCATACCATTTCACATCATCGGATGCCTTCAGAAATTGGAAATGCCGTACGTTTCTCTGAAGCAATTGAAGATGTTCACTTGAAACAATATAGTGCGAAAAACAATCAACAATGAGACAGAGTCATCTATAGGATGCAAAAATCGTTATTGTGCGGTGATGGATCAGTTTTCTGTAGTGCCTTTACAAGGCACTACTGAAGACTCCTATGAAACCCCTTAGGGCTTTGACCTGACTAAAATTCCAAACTCTTCCTGAAACAGAGGGCGAATTTGCCG
>MWEG01000124.1 GCA_002070945.1 Lentisphaerae bacterium ADurb.Bin082 | reverse complement strand
TTGGTAGTGGGGGTCCGCTTACTGTATCACAGCAGTGTTATTCAGTCAAGAACATAGTCCTATGGGATGGCTGTGTCCTAAAATAAGAATTTTGCCAGTGTATTTGCGGTAACGTAACATGTCAAATTATGATTGTCAAATTTATTTTTGAAAAATTTTATGCTATTGCAACCAGTTGGCAGACAGCATATTGCGGATTCGTGTCGCTCCCCGTGGCGACGGAGGCAAACGCCTGGGCAAGGCGGTTCAGCCCCAAAAAGCTGTTATGTTTTAGGCATGAATTAGGGCGCAAGAAACAGTCCTAAGTTTTCATGGAGCTTTGACAGCGCCACGCCGTTCTCCAATGACGGGTTTCTGTCCGCTTGAAATGGCGGCATGAATGATACTTATTTTTCTTCGAGCAATTTTTTATAAATTTCGGCATCGCTGCTGCTGAAACAGCAGAAAATGACTTTTTTGACTGAAGCGGCTGGAAAAGCTCTTACAGCAGCCACGGCAATGGCAGCGGCTTCTGTTTTGGGATAACCGTAAACGCCAGTGGAGATGCACGGAAAGGCGATGGATTCACATTGCTTTTCCTCGGCTCGTTTCAGGCTGTTCTCATAGCAGCTCGCCAGCAATTCCGGCTCGCCGTGCCTGCCGTCTTGATAGACCGGCCCGGGAGTGTGGATGACGTATCTGCAAGGCAATTTTCCAGCTCCAGTCAGATAAGCCTCGCCAGTCTTCCCGCAGCGCCCAGGCAGGGTTTCCACCAGTTTCAGACATTCCTGCAAAAGTGCTTTGCCGGCAGCCCGGTGGATAGCCCCATCAACGCCGCCGCCACCGAGTAATTTGCAGTTAGCAGCATTGACAATGGCATCGACTTCCAATGCCGTAATATCACCAGTAATGACTTCTAACTTCATCTGTTTCTCCTAAGCTTCCGTGAAACTACACCCCGATTTCTCGGATAAGTCGTCGCAGCAGGCGCTGGAAAACCGGCGCTTGCCGGGCTGAGACCTCATACACTTCTTCGATGCTCAAAGGCGTTGGCGAGATGCCGGCAGCTAAGTTGGCAATGCAGGACAAGGCGCAGACGCGCAGGCCGCAATGCCTGGCTGCCATGGCCTCGCAGGCGGTTGACATGCCGACCGCATCCGCTCCCAGGCGACCGTACATCCGGATTTCCGCCGGCGTCTCGAAATTCGGCCCGGCGGTCTGAATGTAAACACCCTCGTGCAGCTCAACGCCCTCGGCTGCTGCCGACTTCCGCGCCAAGTCCAGAAGGCCGGAATCATAGACCTGGCTCATGTCTGGAAAACGCAATCCGAGACTATCCAGGTTAGCGCCCCGCAGCGGCGACGGCACCAAAAAGGACAGATGGTCAGTCACCAGCATGAACGTCCCTGGCTTCAGAGCCGGATTGATGCCTCCGGAGGCATTGGTCAGAACCACGGACTTAACCCCGAGCAGGCGCATCAGCCGGATTGGCATGACGACGTCGGCCATGTCATAGCCTTCGTAGTAGTGGACGCGGCCTTGCATCACTGCGACCGGCACACCGTCCAGGCGTCCAAACACGAATCGGCCTGCGTGTCCTTCGACCGTCGCGGTCGGGAAGCCGGGGATGTCCGCATAAGGAAGGATGCAATCGGCCTCGACCAAGGCGGCGAAATCCCCCAGGCCAGAACCCAAAACAACCCCTACTTGCGGGGTCATCCCAAGACGTTCATGCACAAACGCTGCGGCTGCTGCCAGTCTGCCTTCCATCTTCTGTCCCACCAGTAGCTCCTTGTTTTGCTGTTTCTGAATCACCGCTCGCAACGGCTGACTCCCTGTGCATAACATACGGCGACAAAAGGCGATATTCTACAAACTACGCCGAAATTATCACTGCCTGACAAAATCTCACCGTTGGCATAGAAAATGCCGTCCGCACCATTAGGTTATATTCTATGCTTTATGTCATGCGGACGGCAGCGCTTCTGCCATAACCCATTGCAACCTTATCCCCCTTGCCCTAGCCCCCATCAACCATGACTCTACGACCACCTACTGTGCAATGGCTTGCCGACGACGGCGCCACATACCGTCAGCCCGGCCCTTCTGCCCGCCAGCACGGATTCCTGGACATCATTGACCAGACCAAGCTTCCCAAGGAACTGCTCCGTTTGCAGTTATGCAATCCGGACGACATCTATGACGCCATCAAGCGCCTGGCCGTGCGCGGCGCACCGGCCATTGGCTGCGCTGCTGCCCTGGGACTGGCCGCCGTTGCCCAACGCCTCCAGGCCAGCAGTCCGCCTGACTTTATCCAGCAAGTCCGCCAAATCGCCGACTATCTCGCATCGTCGCGTCCAACCGCTGTCAACCTCGAATGGGCTCTTAACCGCTGCCTGGGAAAACTGACGGCCGGCTCTATCTCTGACTTGCAGCAGGCGCTCCTTGACGAAGCCCTGGCCATCCTCCAGGAAGACATCGCTTTATGCGAAGCCATCGGCCGCCACGGCATGACTCTCCTGCGGCCAGGCATAGGGGTTCTCACCCACTGCAACGCTGGCGCTCTTGCCACCGGCGGCTGCGGCACGGCCCTGGCGCCAATCTATGCCGCCCAGGCCGCTGGCTGCGATGTCCATGTCTTTTCCGATGAAACCAGACCCTTGCTCCAGGGCGCTCGGCTGACCGCCTGGGAGCTGTCCATCTCCGGAGTCAAAGTCACTACTATCTGCGATTCGATGGCAGCGCAGGTGATGCGGGAAAAGCGCGTTGACATCGTCATCGTCGGCGCTGACCGGGTTGCGGCCAATGGCGACGCCGCCAACAAAATCGGCACCTATCAGCTCGCCATCGCCGCCCGCTACCATCGCATCCCCTTCTACGTCGCCATGCCCTACTCTACCATCGACCGAAAGCTCTCTACCGGCGATTCCATTCCGATTGAACAACGCTCTGCCGATGAAATCGACCACTGCCCAGGCGTCCAAGTCTATAACCCGGCTTTCGACGTCACCCCGCATGACCTAATCACAGGCTATATCACCGAACGCGGCATCCTGACCCAGCCATAACTACGCCCGCCTCGACATCGCCGCCCACAACACTAACGAAATAATCGGTTAATGTGCGAAGTTTTGTGATGAACACTTGTAGTTTCCGACCGAAACCATGACATTTCCAATGACGTTCATCCTTTGCATCCATTCCTTTTCCCATTCTTTGGCATTGGTAAAACGCTTCAGAATGATGCCTGCCACCTTTTTTGCCCCTTTGTCACTCCACCCGTAGGCAATGTTTTTCAAGCGCCTGGCCAGCTCCCGCATTACCCTCTCCACCATGGTCGACGCCTTGTGGGAAATCAGTCCCCACTTCAACCATCTTCTGACGTAGGCAAACACGGAGCGCCTGGCGTTGTCGATGTAGGTTGCCGCCGTCGAGTAGCCTTTCCCTTCCAGGTACGAGACAAATTTCAGCATCGCCTGCTCGGTATTTTCCATTCGCTCCTCAATGGCATCCTTG
>MWEG01000123.1 GCA_002070945.1 Lentisphaerae bacterium ADurb.Bin082 | reverse complement strand
CGTTTTGCATTCGTAGGTCCTGCCGTTTATCGTTGTTTTGGACGTTTGTACAAACATAATGCTACATAATATAACTCTAATCTAAACAATGTCAAGAAAATAAAGTCAAAAAAATTAGAAAATTAGTTGCTACAATTTCCCCTGCGTATTCCTACTTGGAAAAAGGTTATTTTGGGGGAAGTTGGGTTATGGTTCAACATCGGCACTGACTACGGCGCTCTTGGCACACACCCTGAAGATAACGCTCTGACTTCGCATGGAACCCGCAAGCGTTTTGGCATCAGCTCTGACTACACCTGCCGCTGCCTGGCTTCCAAACATCGAGAATTTCTCATTGAGAAACTCAGCCAGCTGGCAAAACAGTATAATGTGGATTACTTCAAACTCGACTTCAGCTCTATTTTAAGCCCCTACGGCATGACTCCCTACGGCTGTTCAGCGACCACTCACAAGTATCATCATGATTTGTCTGACTCCATTCCTGAACAGTATGCTTCCATGATGCATTGCCGAAATGAACTCAAAAAACGTTTTCCCAGTCTTGTGATCGACTTCAGTTTCGAGACCTTTGGCACGGAAACTCCAAGCATTGGCGCACTGATGTTTTCAGAATTGCACCACGCTTCCAACATGAACACATTAAAGCCGGAAATACTGAATGCGCGCAAAATTCGCAACACCCTTTACAATTATGTCACTGTCTTGCCGAACGAACGCATCCTGGGCAGTCTGATCTGTTTGCAGAACGGCAAAGCTGCCGAGAATCTGCTGACCGCATCCGTCGGCACGCCGCTGATCGCCGGCGATTTGCGCCTCCTCGACGAAGACGCTAAGGCTGAAATCAAAAATATCTGCCAAAACCTTAATCAATTGATTGCTCCAGGAGTCCTTAGCGAATTTCATAAATTCAAAGGCGGCAATTACATCGAATATAACGAATGGGATGGCTTCGCCAGGTATGCCCGCACGGGGAATGGAATAATCTGTCTGTTCCGCAATGAGGATACGTGCGAGATGGTCAAAATCGCCATTCCCAACCTGCCTGAGGGGAGCTACACCCTGAAAGACATGGCGAGCAATGAGCGCGTTGCAACCTTGGATGCCAGCGAGCTTGCTTCCGGAATCGCCGTCAAGTGGCAAGGAAACGATTATCGCGCACTGGTCTTTTCCCGAAAATAACGGTTCGGTAAAATTCCCGAGCAAACATAAAAACTGGAGCTGCCCAAGGCAGCGTCCGCTGAAAGCGTAGTTGAATTTTACGAGGGGGAGGAAAGTACCACTGGTTCTTTCCTCCCCCTCGCGCTTTGCCGTCTATTCCTTTTTCAGTCGCGGCTTATAGCAGGTCGCCTGCGTTCAAGGCACCGCTGCCGCCACCTTAAACCGGCAAAAAGGCAGCGCTTTTCGCCGTGCCAATAAAAAAAACGTTGTTCACTTGTAAAGCGCAGCCCAATGGTTTATAATAGGTATTAAATTGGTTTACGCTCTTGGTCTTTCGAAATTCCAGCGCTGCCCTTCACGCTGGCCTTGTTTAGGGAACGCCCACGGAATTTCCTTAAGCGTCAGAATTTCAACATTTCATTTAGAGTCTGTTATGAGCATGAAAGAAATGAGTAGTATGACAGGTAGAGCTCCTCGGTACAAGGAGATTGAGGCGATTTTGCGTCAGCGTATTTTATCGAATTTTTACCGTGGCAGTGGTTTTCTGCCTCAGGAACGCGAGCTTGCCCAGGAATTCCAGGTCAGCCGCACCACTTTGCGCAATGCCTTGCAGCTTTTATCGGATCAACAGTTGATCAACAAGGTGCAGGGTCGCGGCACAATGGTTCACCGCCCAGTGGAAAGGCCTGGTGAATACACTGTGCTGCATCTCGGCGACGGCAATTTTTTATCTAACTTTGTCATTACCGTTTTGCATGAGATTGACTGCCAGGCTGGCGGGCGCTCTGCTTGCATTATTTATACGCATCTGAATCACTTTGAAAACGGCGAGCTGGAAAAGGTGCAGCTGCGCTTGAGGCAGCAGGATAATCTCAAGGGAATGTTATTGATTGGCAATTACACCAGGGAGATATTACGCAAATTACAAAATGTTTTCGACATACCGATGGTTCTGATTGGCGACTTATGGCAGGAGAAAGAACGCAGCGACGAGCTGGTCGTCTCCCAGGTGGTCGGCAATGACTACGCCAAAATATACCAGGCAGCGCGCTATCTTTTGCAGCAAGGCGCACGGCGCATTGCCACGATTGGCCAGCCACGTGATTTGATCTGGGGCAATGCATTTTATAACGGCTACAAAGATGCATACAACGATGCCGGCATTCACTTTCAACCGGAATACTACGAAGCCATTGACAGTTATAACAATCCCCGCGATGTCTTTCAACGAAATCTTAGCAGCTACCTGCAACGCCTTCTGCAAAGCCACCTCCGGCCGGATGCTTTGATTTTCCCTGCCGAATACTCTGGAACAGTGTACTGGCTGGCCGAGCAAAACGGCGTCTCCATCCCCGAGAACCTCCTGCTGGTAGGACGCTCTGCCGTCGAGTGCACGGCGCAAGACTTCCCCTGCGTCGCCACCAACCCGCAGGAACTCGTTCGCGAGGCCTTTGATTTGTTGGAACAAGAGCAGGAAAACAACGGCCGAGTTCGGCAGATGCGAGTCATCGAGCCAACTTGGATTGACGCAAAATCTTCCTTAAAAACCCCAGGGGCCACCTGCAAAGAGGAATGCACACCATGATGAAAAGATGCAAAAGAATTACTTGCTTCACCCTGATTGAATTGCTCGTAGTGATTGCAATTATTGCGATTCTGGCCTCCATGCTATTGCCTGCGCTAAGCAAGGCTCGCGAAAAAGCCAGGCAGATCACCTGCACGAATAATCTGAAACAAGTTGGTCTTGCAACTCAAATGTACCTCTCGGACCATGAGCTTTTTCCCAGCTATAAGGATGATGGCACAAGCATGGAAGGTAAGCTTTGGGACAAGCAATTATCCGAATATATCGGATACGGGTTCAATAGTGGGCCGCCTGTCTTCAATTGCCCTTCTGCCACTGAGACTAATTCGCCTTACGAACCAACACGCAGCAATCGAAATTTATGGCGCGGTTATTTCTGCAATAATAATATTTATGCCAATAGCAATGGGATGGCTCATCCGGCAAAAATCCTGCATCCATCTGAGATGGGGTGGTTTATAGAGCTTTGCTGGCAAAATCCCTTTACGGTTTTACACTGCCGCTTTGGCAAAACGAATAAAGGAACTTACTCTACCACACCCTGGAGCGGCAATTGCATGGCCTGGCGTCATGGCAATGGCGTAGCGATGAATGTCCTGTTCACGGATGGGCACGTTGAACTCAGAAGACAACATCGGCCATATCCTGATGGCGGCCCTGTCGATGTTCTGCATAATTATGATAAATATGGCAGAAAAGTATTGATCGACGGAACCGTTAAAGACTAATCTCAAGGCATAGAGGGAATTGGCGTGAAAGCGAAAATATTTTTTGCAGTCATGATATTGCTTGGCACTTTGTTTTCGCTATCCGCAGCTGAAACAGAGGTGGTTCTATACGAGGCCGGCCGAGCCAATTCTTTTGATTTTGCGTGCAGCACCTGCACCTGGATTGAAGGCTCCAACGCCAAGCCGGCGTTGGCTTTGGTGGAGCGCGGGGGAGAGCCATGGCTGCAAGTCAATTCGGAAGGAGACAGCGGCCAAGGCAGAGCGGTTATGTCAATGAAAGAGCAATTCTCGGCCCTAGTGCCGGAAGACACGGTCGCTCGGGGGGTGGCCATTACAATCGACTATCCACGCGATGACTTCAAAAAACTTCCGATCATTTTGTATTTCAAGGATAAACGTACCTTTACGCATCACCTGCCCCTCGAAAAAGGAGTCAAGACCTATTATTTCGACAAGGGCTATACGCGCACTGGCATCCCGCAAACCTGGAGCGAGTTACAAACAGTTGTCTTGACAGTTGTGGCAAATTTTCCAGAATTCCACCTAAAAAAAATGGCTATTCAACTACACCCCAAACAAACTTCCGAAAAATGGGTTGAGATTATCCGGAACCGGAAAGTAGCCGAGGTGCTTCCAGGCCAAGGCAGCACTGCGCTTGACTTTGGTCATGACTCACCCTTCCAAGTCAAAGTCGGCTATGACCAGGAGAATTTGTATATCGACAGTGAAGCAGCGTTCCCGGAGCGCCCCAAAGCGACCTTCCTGCCTGGGGACAAGACAGGGTCAGTATGGGCAGATGAATTGACGGAATACTTTTTCAGCGCCTGGAATGACAACCTGAAATATATCCAGTTCGTAACCAATATGAATGGAGCCACCTGGGACAGCATTACTGATTTCGATCTTACAGCAGCCGCAGTCATCCGCAAAACCGATGACTGGCAGCTGGGGCATGACAAAAAAATATCCTGGGAAAACAGCAAGTGGAAAACGAATGCTGTTTTTCCGTTTGCCGAGTTGAAATTTAATCTGTCCGAGCAGCGCTTCATGGGGTTTCAGATAGCCCAGGGATATGGACGCGACCGTGGCGACAAGTATGTCACTAGGGTGTGGGACGAATCAAAGCGATTTCCAGAAACGACAAATTTCGGCGTCCTGGTCTTCAACCAGCAGCCTTTTGGCTCCGGCGCCATCACATTGCCGCAAAAGTTATTGGCAACAACGGATCAGGACAGCGAAAAAATCGATTTCCGCTTGAGTATAACTGCAACTGATTTTGCTGCCGGGAATTATACATTGCGTAAATACGTTGCTGCTGCCAGAAACTCATTCACCGAGCTACCCGCAGAAAAAATAACCCTGACCGGTGAAAAACAGTCCATTGATGCACATTTTACCGACTGCGTCAACTTAAATGGGGTCTATTCACTTTACCTTGCCCTGGAAAACGACAAGGGCAGCCAGCGCTTAGTCGCAGTAAATTTCGACAATACCAAGCCTTTAATCAGCATGTTCGGAAAGCCGGTCTTCTGCCCTGAGCCGAAAAAAGTCGTTTGGAAGGACGGCGTCTTCCTTGCCGGTCAAAATTCGCAATTATCTCTTGCTGCCAATGCTTCTGCAAGAACTAAGAAGACAGCAGAGATTTTTGCAGAAAAGTTATTAGGCTTTGCTGGGCAATACCGAATTCAGGAAGGCACTGACAGCGGCATTGCGCTGCGGGTGGCGCCGACAGCGAGCTTCGATGGCAAAAAGCAATCTCTCCAACCTGAAGGTTATTGCTTGCAGGTAACTCCAGAAAAAGTTGTTATCACTGGGGCGGATGAGCCTGGTCTCTACTACGGCTGCATTACGTTTATGCAAATGCTGCGCCAACCGATGAAACGGCAGAATGACGCTCCCGTGCAATGCGCAGAAATTCTCGATTCGCCTGACTTGGAAAGACGCTTCACCAACCTCTTGCATCCATGGCAATTTTATGGAAAGGAATTCAAGGAAAATAGGACTATCGATTATTTAATCGACTGGGTGGATAAATATGTTGCCGGAACCAAACAAAATTTGTTTAGCGTGGACATAGCGTCTCTCGTTCAATACAAACGCCGTCCTGAATTTAATTCAACCAACTGCCTATATTCTCTTGACGACCTGGGGAAACTGGCTCAATACTGCCGTGAACATTTCATTGAATTTGTCCCTCGCTGGCAAACTGGCGGTCATGCCAACTGGTGGCTGCTCCATGTGCATCCTGAATTGCGAGAAAAAGGCTATCGCAATACTGCTGATGTCACACATCTTGAACATAATAAAATCGTCTTTGACTGCATGCTGGATGTGATCGAGGCGACCCAATGCAAATTCCTCAATGTCGGCGGCGATGAATGGTGGCATAGCCCTCATCCTGACGAAAGTCCTGACGAATTGCTGCGGGGCAAAACCCGTGCCCAGGCTTTTCTGGATTTCCATATTGCAGTCATGGCCTTTGCTCGAGAAAACCATGTCGAGGTCATGATGCATGGAGATATGCTCGACCCGTATCACAATGGCGTTCGCTATGATTTACACAAAATAATTGATGATATGCCAAAGGATTTGATTATCCTGCCCTGGGCTGGCGGCAATGTCGACCGAATGATCATGTATTTCATTGACAAAGGCTTTCGGACCTGGCCCAATCCTACCGGAGTCTGGTTCCCCAATCGCTCTCGCAGGCAGATAGGCGGCTTTGGCAACAGCATTTATTCCTTTTCCTCGTCATTGCAAATGGGTTCCGCAGCCAGGGCAAATTATGCAAACAATCTCCTACGCGGCGCGGAATATGCCTGGAATGCCTATTCAGACAGCGGGAAAAATCTGACTGAGGCCATAAGTTCCGGCTTGCTTCCTGCTTTGATGGAGCAATTTGCCGAACCTGCGATTCCGGGCGGCAGCCAGGAGGTTCTGCCTGTGCCTCTCCGCCAGGCGTTCAACACCGACTTCAATCAATTGCTGCTGAAAAAGGAGCCGGGAAAATATGTCGGCAGGGCGCAGTCGGTCAAGCTTCCAGTGGGGCAGATCAATGCTGGCAATATGCCCATGCTGTTAAACGACGGCAAGCTCAATTGCATCAGAATAGGAAAGGATGAATCAGTTTCCTTGCCTTTGAATTCCAAGTATGCTTCCCTGCTGTTTCTCCATACCGTCAGAACAGACGAAGAGTTCCTGAAGAAGCATGCCAGCCAACTCAGTTGGCGTCCATGGATTTATGGTCGCCCTGCCGGAGACTATGTCGTCAATTATGCTGATGGGACAACCTCGCTTATTCCACTGCGACTGGATGACAATATCAATTTTGCCGGCATTAAACCGGAATTACGCTCCTGCCTGAATTGCCGCTATATCATGCCGTTGGAAGATGCAAACGGCAATTATCAATTCCTCTACCAGCATGAATGGGTTAATCCATATCCGGAGAAGGAAATCAAATCCGTAGTATTGAATCAAACAGTCGTAGATTTCGATTTGCTGCTGTTTGCAATATCCGGGCGTAAGCTGAAACAGTAAAGTCTATAAAAATACTGCTTTTTAGAATATGTGATTTTTGCCTGTTCCTTCAAATTTTTAAACCTTTCATTGCCTCCACCGGCAGTACGTCACAGAAAAGACCGTCTGCCACCAAGGCGGGACAATAACTATGCTGCAACCCAGCAGACTGATAGCTATTTCCAGCCTTTTTCAGGATAATGCTGCACGCATATAGGAAAGTTTAAGCGAATGAAAAAAGCACGTCTTGCAGTCATCGGCACAGGGGACTTGGCGCAAAGTCAGCATCTGCCCAATATCCGACAGTCGAAGCTGGCGGAGTTGGCAGCGCTCTGTGATCTGAATCATGAATTGCTGCAGCGCTTGGGGCGGCAATATCCGTCTGCCAAACAAAGCACGGACTACCAGGAATTGCTTGCCGACCCGGGCATTGATGGAGTCGTCATTGCGACGCGTGAAGATACACATGTTCCCCTTACCGTAGAAGCATTGCAGGCCGGAAAACATGTTTATGTTGAAAAGCCTCTGGCAGAGACTCCCGAAGAATGCAACAAGGTCGTAGAGGCGCGAGCTGCCAGCGGGAAATGCGTCATCGTCGGCATGAACCGGCGTTGCGCACCCGCATACGTCATGGCTCGAAATCTCCTGCTGGAAAACGGCGGGGCGCGGAACCTCTTTTATCGCATTGCCGACACCTACAGCTTCGGTTGGGGGAAACGCTTTGGCCAAGGCAACCGCATGCTCCATGAACTCTGCCATATTTTCGATATTCTGCGCTATTTTGCTGACAGTGAAGTCGCTGAGGTCTATTGCCGAAGCCAAAGAGACGATGACGAAAGCATATTGCTGACTTTCCATTCCGGCTGCACTGCCTGCATCCTCTCCAGCGGCTTCGCATCCTACACTGTGCCAAAAGAGCATTTCGAAGTGATTGCAGAGGCAGGCATGCTGATTGTCGAGGAATTTGTAGAGTTGCGCTCCTTTGGGCTGTCAAGCACTCCCGACCTGGTAAAATTCTTCCCTGGTCATTCCCACCCTGATCACAACGGACAGCATGTGCAGCTCTTTGCCCAAAAAGGATACCCGGCGCTGCTGAAATTCCGTGGAGAAATCGCCGCCAAAATAGCGGACCCGTCCTTGCCGGAAGCCGAACGCAAAACTCTGCCCTTGCTCAACTATTCCGTTGACAAAGGCTGGCAGGGCGCTATAGACCACTTCGCGGATATCATTCTCAACGGCAGCCGGCAATATGCCGCCTCTGAAATCGATGGCCTCCGCGCCAGCGAAATCACAACCGCTGCACTCAAAAGCCGCCAAACCAAAAAACCCGTAACACTACCGCAATAATCAGTCCCGCTCATTCCTCCTATAAGGCCATTCCCATGTCGTCACAATCACCTCAAACAAAAAGGAGCAATATCATGAAGCAACAACAACGATTTCGCCTGTTCACCTTGATAGAACTGCTGGTTGTGATCGCAATCATCGCCATTCTGGCGGCGATGCTCCTGCCGGCGCTCAGCAAAGCGCGTGCCAAAGCCAGGCAGACGCAATGCATGAACAATCAGCGCAACCTGGCCCTTTGCTATATTTTCTATCACGATGACTATGACGATTTTTATCCGCATGGCATCATCAATAATGGCACAGAAGCATCCTATTACCATTTTCTGCGAATGCCGGAATACCTTAATGCAACCACTGCCTCCGGCCTTTCGCGTATTTACGAGCGCAGGGGCGACAATGCCGTAGCCACCACTACGCCATTGCTGCAATGTCCAGACCAAACCGACAACACCTACAACGCAAGCTATGCCATCAACAGGTTTACCGGCAGCAAACCCTGGGCGACGGACTATTTTCGCTATCCGCGTGTCAACAACGTGCAAAAGCCGTCCGAAATCGTGCAGCTTTTAGACGGCATCAATGCCTTTATCAACTATCATGACTACAGCTACGCTGCGGTTATCCCGGCTAACGTGCGCTACCGTCACCTGAACCAGACGAACATCCTTTATGTTGACGGACATGCAGCCGCAACCAGCACCAGGACTACCAATAAACCACATTGGTTCTATGTAATAAACTAAAACGCCTGGCCGACATAATATGCGGAGATGTAATTCCCAACCACGTCAATAATCAATTTCTTGGAACACTGCATGAACCTTCGCTCACTCTGCCTGTTGACTGCCTTAGCTGCGAGTCAGGCTTTGGCCCAAGCCAATCTTGATATCGTGCCCATGCCCCGAGAATGTCAACTCAGGAACGGCGCCTTCGCCCCTGAGCGACAGAATCTCTACTGCGCAGATAACCGTCAATGCCAAATCGGCGCAGAAGAAATCAGCGCCGCCATCAGGGACTTGCAGGGTGAACCCGGCCACATTCTACCCATCCCGAATGTGGCTCGACCTGGGATATACCTGCTGACCAGGAACGAGACCGACAAGTCGGCGCTGCCGCAGGAAGTCCTCGACAGCATCAACGCAAAAGACCCCGGGCCGCAGGGATACACGATTCTGATTCGGGAGAACATCGCTGTGATTGTCGGCAGCGATTCGGTCGGCGCCCTGTATGGCGCCTATACCTTTCGGCAGATGCTCCGTGGCCGCCCCGGCGCCATCAGTGTCCCGCTTGCAGATATTTGCGACTGGCCGGACTTCCGCTTCCGCTCTCAGGTCGAATTCCGCCCTGCCCGCAACGCCGCAGATTTGGAGAAGCAAAAACAGCTGATTGACATCTGGGTCCGTTTCAAGCTGAACATCCTGCATGTGAACTTCTATATGAATGAAGACCTGCGCAATTACAGCGATGAGGAAAAGAAGTTCCTGCGAGCCTCCAACGAGTACGCTGTCGAACGCGGATTCTATCCTTATTTCCGGCGCACCACGGCAGTCGCATTCGCACCCAGGGATGCTGAACTGATCAAGGAGCTCAATGACTATCACAACAAGGATTCATATTACAGCTGGACGCGCGATGACCTGAATCTCGCCATTGCCACGAGGGTAATGGAATTCTGCCGCGACACCGGCTTCCGCATGCTCTTCCTGCATCCCATTGACGGCGGCGCCATCTTTGATCCTGAGATGTGGATGCAGCGCGGCGAGGCTGCCAAACGCCAATGGAAAGATGATGAGAGATGGAAGGCCAGCGCCCGCATCTTCAATATCTGGGCGCAAGAACGGCATCGAATTTGCCCAGAGCTGATTCTCAGCGCGCCGTTCTATCCGTATTCGCCATACTATGCCGATTTCGAACAGTGGGGTGGAAAAATCAGCCGGGAGTTATGGAGGCAAAACAGCATCGACTATTGGGAAAAAATGAATCAGGCAGTGGACCCGGCCTGGATACCGATGACTTGGATGGCGAACCGGCATTACATGGACCTGTACCGCAAAAGCTGGGAAGGCCGAGCCATCTGGCTGTATACCCATAGTTTTATTTCCACCGGCATCTTTGGAACCTGGCATCGCATCGCCAAAACCAACTACTACGGCAATCCCCAGGACATCTATAGCCTGAACGGCGGCATGAGCACCCTGGGCAGCACCAGCTGGCTGAATCCCATCTGCACCGGTGAATTCACCTGGAATACTGAAGCGCCCGGCGCCGGAGAGCTGGAGGGGACGCTGTATTTCGATGCGGAAACCGACTTCCATGGCCCCCCGGAAATTATGCAGGAGTGGGTGCCCCGGGCCAGCCGCGCGCTTTATGGCCAGGAGCTTGGAAACCTGCTGGCGCCGTTGTTCAATACCGGCATCCAACCGATGTATATCGATGATCCGGGCTACGGAATGCACCTGATCAACAAATATCGCCTGACGCCGCTGGCAGATACCGATCCCGCGAGTCAACAGGCCAATGAAAACAACCCGCACCTGAAACTCGACGACTCCGTCGAACGCATGCAACATCAGGTCAAGGCCACTGGCGCGGCCTTGGCGCCCCTGCAACAGGCTCTGCCACTGATTCGAGCGCTGGACCACGCCCGCCAGGAAAAGCTTGCTTTCTACTATCGCCGACTGCCGGTCTGGCACCTGATTGCCAAGGCGCGCACTGCCTGCTATCAGGCCCGTGAAGCCTGCAAACTGGGCGAAAATCAACAAGCGATGACCATTTTGAAAGCCGCCCTGCAAGAATTTCAAAATGACCTGTCCCTGGCCGAAAAGATGAACGCGGAGGTGAAAGACCTGCCCGATGTCCGCGCCTTCTCGCTGACCAGGCCGGAACGCGATGCTCTGCATGGCATCACTACTACGCCGCCATTGGTCAAGGCGATGTTGGAAGAAGAATTGGCAACTGCCGCCATTGTGCTGCGACCGCGTCGGGTCGGCCCCGTGATCAAGGTCGGCATCTACAAAGGCTATGGCGCCAAGGGCACCCTGGAATTCTTCTCCGACTTCAAAAATCTGCAAGCTGAGCTGATAGAATCGCTGTCACTGAGCAACTTGGTAAAATATGACTGCGTTTTTCTGATGCAGACCTCCAGCGTCAGCAAGGAGGACGTGTTCGGGCAACTCAAGGACTACATAGAAAAAGGAGGCGGAGGTGTAGTTTTCCAGCATGACCTGTGCGGATATACTCGCGCCCCTTGGGGGGCAATGACGCCGTTCCCGAAAATCTCCCCCGGCATCGCCAAGTACAAGGAAAGCCGGCGTGTAGTGGTGAAGCAGCGCCATCCGGTGACCGCCAACCTGCGGCCAGGAACAGAGCTGGAGCATAGCTACTATGATCACCTGTCGCCGCAACCCGGCCCGGCTGGCATAGTACTGGCCGAAGACCTGGACGGAGACCCGGTGCTGGTCGCCGGAGAATCCGGCGCCGGAAAAGTCCTGTTTGACGGCAATGTCAATATTCTCCCCGACGACTCGGAGGCGAAATTAAGCGACGCCAATGCGGTATTCGCGCAAGGCGCCGTGGAATGGATAACAGGAGTGAAATTAGTCCGTGAATAATCTCAGTAACATCATCGTTCTGCTTGCTGCCTGGCTGCTGCCGATGCTTGTGTCGGCACAGCAGACTCTGGACTCGGACACGACTTGGGCAGACGCTGTCGTAGTCAGCGAAAAAATCACTATCGCCGCCCGAAGAACGCTGACGATCGCTCCTGGCGCCAAGGTTCTTTTCCGCGGTTCAGGCAGTCTGCATTGCCAGGGGAAGCTGATTGCCGAAGACGCCTTCTTCGTGTCCGGAGAAGACCGTGAGCCGGGCATTGCCATCCAAGGCAAAGGCGAAATGCATTTCAACTACTGCCAATTTCAGGATTTTATCCAGGGTGGCAGCCGGTACAATCTTTTTCTGCAAATCAGCAACGGCAATCTTTTTCTGCGCGGCTGTCGTTTCCGCCGTTGCGCTGCTGTCGAGTATTTGTATGCCGGCGGCGGAATTGATGATTGCCTGTTTCAGGACAGCCAGGGCATTGCGGTGCACCTTTATCACGCCAACACCGTGCAAATCCGCGGCACGACCTTCTGGGGAGGAACGGCAAGCTCCCATCTGCTGCAGCTGTTTGCCGCTCAGCGCTGCCAAGTCCGGGATTGCTTTTTTTACGGCGGCGAAAGCGCCTTGCGCCTGGGGTATGGCGCCAAGAGGAATATCTTCAGTTATCTGAATTTGCATGATCAGAGCATCGGAGTCTATATCCACGGCAATGAGAACAACGACAACCTGATGCAGAACCTGCTGGTCACCGATTCGCGGTCCGTGGCCGTACGCCTGGATTCAACAGGCGGCGCCTCCAATTTATTCATGGACTGCATCTTCTTTCGCAGCCGCGCAGGAGCGATAAACGCCACTGCTGCGCCTGGAAACGCATTTCGTAAATCAGTCTTCCTGCAACATAAAAACCTGCTGCTGGGAAATGAGTTCGAGAAACTCAGCTTCCAAGAGAATATCTTCTGGGAGACCAAGCTGCCCAAAGACTTGGAGTCACAGTTGCTGAGCGCAGACAGCAACAACCGCCAGGCGAAACCACTGCTGCTTGACCCGGACAATATGCTGTTTTCACCAGCCGACCCGCAAGATGGCCCGACAGCGAAATAAGGCCAAACACCTGCCAGAGAAAATATCGATGTTAAAAGTCAGTGAAAACAGTCAATACATTACGATATCCGGCAATGACTATCGCTTGACTCTTGAGCGTTCAGGGATTTCTTGCGATCTCAAGTTGAAACGCAGTTCACAGCAGTATCGGTTTTTCAGCGGCGGCGCCTGCAATGCTGACGGCCAGCGCGACCTGATCAGCGAGATGCAGCCTTGGCAAAGCCGGCAGGCGACCCCGGAATGCCTGACCTACAGCCGGAAATGCCGCTCAGCCCTATGGCAAAAGAAGGAATTCGTGGTGCTGTGCCGGCCGGAAAGCATCGAGTTCTTCTTCCGCCTCCAAGGACAAAACCGCGCAATAACTGAAGTGCGTTTCTTCCGAGGCATTTACCAGGGCAGCGAATTCGGCTTCGCCGGCCAATACGACGAAATCTACAACACGGCAGTCAATTTTCAGGAACGGCACTACTACCATCCCTGCGACTCCTTCCGAATCTCGTTCGGAAATGTCTTGACAAATATAGTTGGCGGGCAGGCGCTGGCCTCACCCTGTCACTGCCTGGGACTGCTGACCCGAGACGAAAAACGCTGCCTGGTCGCAGGACTTGCCGCTGCCCTCGGGCAATATCGCTGGGATGATTTCATCTGGAACCCCGAAGTCGAAGTCAATCCGACCGGTTATCACGGCGACGCGCACTTGGCGGGCGGCTTCGCACTCGATTACGGCGGCAAGGAAAAAATCAACGGTGAATGGGAATCACCGCACCTGCTGCTCACCGTGGCGACTTCTCGAAAGCAGATACTGCCGACTTATCTGCAATGCTGCTACCAACAGGGATATTTGAATGAACCGCAGCCCCGAGCAATCGAAAAACGGTGGCGCGAACCTATTTACTGTACTTGGCATGACCAAGTCGCGCTGGGCTATAAAGACACGACCGATTATACCCGGCTGGAACCACCGTTGATGCAGGACTTCTGCACCGAGAAATACGTTGATGAATGGCTTGACATCCTTGAGCGAAATCATTGCCAACCCGGAACCGTTATCCTTGACGACAAATGGCAGAGCTGCAAAAATGCGGCTGATCCTGACCCCAAAAAGTGGCCAGATTTCCGTGGCTGGGTGGAGCGCTGCCATCAACGCGGCATCCGGGTCTTCCTTTGGAATGCAGCCTGGGATAAGGAAGGTCTGCCAGATGACGAATGCATAACCAGAAACGGACAGCCTGTCGCAGCAGATATCACCAACCCAAAATATGAAAAACGATTCCGGGAGATGATTCGACGATATTTTTCCGATGCTCCCAACTGCCTGAATGCTGACGGCCTCAAGCTTGACGGACTGCTCGGACTGCCCACTGGCGCCGGACTCCAAAATTACTCCGGACTCTGGGGGCTGGAATTGCAGCGATACTACCTGCAAGTGCTTTATTCCGAAGCCAAAAAGCACAAGAAATCAGCCTGCATCAGCACTTTTGCCGCAAATCCCTACCTGGCGGATTACAGCGACATGGTACGTATCGCCGACATGTACACCCACCGCCTGACAACACGACAGACCATGCTGCGCCGAGCTGAAATCTATCAACAGACCATGCCGCATACTTTGCTTGATACCGACGGACAGTTTGGCCATCATCTCTTTGATGACTACCGACATGAACTGGAGGTACAGGCCGACATAGGCATACCCTGTATCTACAATGCTCAATGGCTGCGGCGGTCACGGATGTATCAACCGGTTGTCTTCACAACCCTGACTAAAAAAGACTATCAAGAAATAGCGCGTGTCTTCAAACAATACCGAACCAGGCTGGAAAACCAAGAGTAAGCCTGGGGTGGACGACCCGTCCACAGCCTAATTTGTGTGTCACCCTTACAGGACTCCAAATATATGCCATCTCCCCAGGGTGAGCGAAGCGAAGCCCTGGGTGAGGCGTATAATAATTTTGAGTCCCGCCAGGGGTGACACATAAGCGCTGTTTTGATGAAAATCTTTCCCAAAAAACAAGATGCTGGCCGATAGTAGTACGAAAGTTTTTGTTTTGGTAATCAGTCACTCATTGATACTCGGAGTCCCGGCAAACTACAGAGCCAGGCACCCAGGGTAAAGTACTTTAGTGGACAGTGGACAATGGACGTTAGTGGACTTTTATGGACATCAGTAGACGATGGACTGTAGACGTTAGTGGACATTAGTGGAGAGTGGACGTGGACGGGAGTGGACGTTGGTGCGAAGACATGTATCTTCCACAGGCTTCCAGCCGGGACAGATGCACCATGCTTAAAGTCACATAACTTTGCGCCGTAGGCGCTTAACCATGCTTAACCCCAGGCTTCAGCCTGGGGGAAGCATGCCCCCTAAAGTGGTGCCCCATAGGGGCACTACCAGGCATCTACCAGCACAACCACTGCGCCAAGTCTCACATTCTGTCACAAAACTTCACATTAACGAATAACTTGGCAATGCACGGAATCTGGTGATGCGCATTTGCAGACCTCGGCAGCAATCATTACGTTTTCTATACGTTATTTATATCAGCAGCTTCCATTCCTTTTCCCGAACCGGGAGAAATCAATGCACAAGGTCCAAGAGAATCTCGAAAGGCATACGACAGAATTATGCCTGCGCATCGGCTCACGGCACATCGGCTCCCCAGGGGAAGCGGCCGCAGCAAATTATATTGAACAGACCTTTCAAGAGTACGGCTATCCGACCTTTCGAGAAAGCTATCCTGTCACAGGCTGGGATTTCAAGTCGTTTGAATTTTACAATCTGACCCGGAAACGCGCAGTTCCCACCGCAACCGCGTGCTTCTTTTCGAATGCCGTGGAAATCGAGGGAAAACTACTGTGGTTGAAACACAAAGATTTGGATCGATTGGCGGAATGTTCCGTATCAGGCAGAATCTGTATGCTGGAATGCTGGAGCGGGGAAGGTCATGTCCAAGGTCGAAATCAAATTGCAGAGAAGCTTGATTCTCTCGGCGCGGCAGCCGCGATTTTTATCAGCACTACCCACACGGCATTAGCGCCAAGCACAAAAATACAGCGGTCTCCGTTTTTGCAGCAACTCGGAACCCTTGCCGTATCGGAAGAAGGCGCCTACGACCTGGCAGCGCATAAAGACGACCTGTACCGCATCGCCATCAACGCAACATGTTTTCCGCACAATTCCAGCAACATCATCGCCCGCCGCGACGGAACTGGCGGCAAGGGTGTGCTGGGCGCTCATTATGATACAGCGCCGCTGATTCAGGGAGCAGGAGACAATGCAACGGGAACAGCGATGCTCCTGGAAATGGCGCGCCTGCTAAAAAACGAAAAACCTGGATTAACGCTTGATTTTGCGGCATTCTCCGCAGAAGAGTATGTCCCTGACACGCTGCCGCCAGGAAGCGAAGACTACTTGAAGCGACATGGAAAGGAAAATTTGCGCTGGTTCATGAATTTCGACGACTTCGGACTCCTGATCGGAGAGCCTATAGTCAAAATCGGTTATCCGGAAAAATTGCCGGGACTGCAACCGGTTGGAATTCCTTTCGCTCCTTCAAATCAGTGCGGTGACGACAAGGGGTTCTATCTTGCCGGAATCCCGACTATCTGGTACTATGACAAGTCGCCGTTCTACCAGCTGCATACAGCCAAGGATACTATCGACAGAATCGACTTTGAAAAAATGGCCTTCGGAGTGCTGGATGCAGTCGAACTCTTTAGCCAACTGGAGAAAATCGCGTGAGCATGTGAGCATAATCGGTCACCGATTGATATTCATAATCACGACAAGCTGCGGAGCCAAGAGACCCGAGCAAGGCGCTTTAGTGGAGAGCAACAATTGAAACAAAGTGGTATTCGGAGTAGGCTTCCCCTCACCTTGCCTCCTTTCTTCTCCCGTCCTTTGACTTTTACAAAAAAGCAAATATCTTAAAGGTAAGAAAATCTTACTTTTAAGGGAGGCTTACTTATGGCTGCAATCACTGCGATGTCATCCAAGGGACAAGTTGTACTGCCCAAAAAGATCAGGACAGCCCTGAATCTTTCTGCTGGCGCTCAGTTTGTGGTATTTTCCTGCGACGGCAATATTCTGTTGAAACCAATCAAGGCACCGGATATTTCCGAGTTTGCCGGGCTTCTTGAGCAGGCGCGGGAATGGGCCGCTGCGGAAGGGATGAGCAAGAATGACATCTCTGAGGCAATTAAAGCTGTCCGGAAAAAGTCTTGACGCATGCGAATCGTCATTGACACAAACGTTGTGGCTTCCGCCATTTTTTTCGGCGGCAAACCGGCGAAGCTCCTGAAACTAGTGTTGCTCCGCCATCCCATTTTGGCGGTAGCGACGAGTGAGATCCTTGAGGAATATCAGACAACCATTGATTACCTGCTGAAAAAATACAATGGCAAAAAATTAAACTTCACGATGATTCCGCTTTTTCGGCATTCGAAATCATCCATTCGACCTCGACAATTGCGGTCTGTCGCGATCCGGACGATGATAAATTTATTTCTTGTGCCATTGACGGGCAGTGTTGTTACATCGTCAGCGGCGATAAGGATTTGCTGATACTAAATGAATATAAGAACGTTCAAATCATTACTGTCTCAAATTTCTTTCGCTTGCTCTACCAGACCGAGGAATAAAATCCGAAAATCCGTGATGTATGTGTGATTGGTCTTATGGGATGGCTATGAACCCAGTACACACTGTCAAACATTACCTTACTATCACCATAAGCTGCATGCTTCCGGCCATATAACATACTGCCTATCAAGCATTTGCGCATGAATTTTGCGCAGCAGGCGCTTAACCATGCTTAACCCTAAGGCTTTAGCCTGGGGACAGGCATGCCCCCAAAAGTGGTGCCCAGTAGGGGCACTACCTGATGTCCGGCAAACCCAACCACTAGGTCAAATCTCTCTTCCAGTCACAAATTTTCGCGCAACAAAAAAGTTTCTTAACATGCACACCAAAAGAATTGACGGCGTCACTCTGCAATGGCCGGCGGTCACACTTGCGTTTCCGGGACGGAAATACATTCTCGAAAACGAACTTTACGAGGATGATGACATCCGCATCCAGGTTTCGTTGAAAAAGAAAGAGGGCGTCTGGGTCAAGCACCTGGACGTGACGGCAAAACACCCCATGCCGACGCCCGACTACGTGGAGACAGACCGCCAGCGCGTGCCTGACCCTGGAATGCGTCTTTGCGGATATGTCAACGCGCAAAAACGGAAAGACACATCCAATCCCGAAGAAGAAGGCGCAGGCGAGATTCCCGGCTGCGGATATCCGCTGATTGGCGATAAAATCTTTGTCGGGCTGGTGCATCAGGCGGGATTTGCTGTCATTGAAAAGCAGGATGAAGCATCGACGACCTATTCCCTCCGCCACCATCCAGTCTGGAACGGAAACCGGCTGAAAACTTTGGATTCTGTTTTCTGTGTTTCTGGAGACCCGAAACGTTCATTTTCCGATTACATCGACCATATCCGTGCGCCGATTGAGCTGAAGCCGTTCTTTGCTTTCTGCTCCTTTTGGTCAGACCCATATCTTGGCAATTATGAATACGCGGTTACAGGCGAGGCGATGCAGCGTTTCATTGCGGCCTATAAAAAACTTAAGATTAAACCGGATGTGTTTACCTTTGACGCTGGTTGGCAGAAGCGGAAGAGCTTTTTTGAACCGAAGCCCGGCCTGGAATTTGAGCATTATCCGCATTTGAGCCTTTGGATTTCCCACAACGGCCCGATGGGCATTTCACCAGAGTTCCTCAAACAGCAAAAAATCGCTGTCGGGGAAGGCTACAGCTCTGCTTATTCCGGCAAGGATTACGGAGTTCTGTTAGACCCTGCGCTCGAAAAGGCGCTGACAAAGCGTTTCTGTGAACTGGCGCAGCATTGTCAGCACTTCAAAATCGACTGGGACAATGATTGCGCCACAGCGCCGGAATTTGCGGAAAAGTATCCGACGCGCAACCACGTCCGGGAAGCTTCGCTTAATGTCATGAACCGAATCATGGCAGCTGTTCGGGCAGTCAATCCGAACATCATCGTCCGCAACGGCTGGTGGCCCTCTCCTTGGTGGCTTCTGCACGTCCAGCACGTGTTTCTGAGCCAATCCGGCGACAGCGAGTACGCAAGTCTGCCGACCCGTCACCAGCGAGCCTCAGCTGCGACGCATCGCGATTTGATGTACTACAACCATCTGCTCCGCGATCACACGATGATTCCGCTTTCGAGTTTCGACAACCACGAATTCCCGAATTCCATTCGGAACGCCTTTGCGGACACCGATGGCACGCGGGCGGACAATACCATGCTCTGCCTGCTGCGGGGCAGCACCTACTTCTCCTGGACCATCCAGCCGGAAAGCCTGACCCCATATCAGGCCGATGTGATGAAGCAGGCCATCGCGTTCGCGCGAACCCACGCAAAACATCTATTTGTCCGCGCTGGGCGTATGTTCGGCGGCAATCCTGGGTTGGGGGAAATCTATGGCTTCCTTCAACCGGGCGACAAGGAGTCATGGTGCGTGCTGCGCAATCCCGCGCCGATGCCGCAAGCATATACGCTTCCTGATGACTTCAAGTGCGCCACGCAGTTCTATCCGGATTTTCGAAAGCTTGAACGCGACTTTGTGATGCTCCCGGAGGAAGTCAAGGTTCTGATTCTCACGAAAAAGCCGCTGAAGCTTCCGCATGACATTCCGTTCCAAGTATTTCAAAACCAGGACAATGGGAAATTTGACTATTATTTCCCAGCCAGCCGAACCGTGTCCAAAAAGATTCAGCCGATGGTCGCAGAGTTACATCAAATCAAAGAGCTTCTCATAGAAAAAATCGCCTGGAATGCAAGCGGGCGCAATCTCTTTTTTACTCTCACCGCGCCATACCGCATGAACGACTTGCGGTTGTGCATAAAACTCACCGAGAAGACAGAACGCAATACGACGCTGAAAATTTATGAATCGCGTTATTATGGAGAACTGCAGAGTTCGTCATACGCGCTTCCTGTGACCGAGCTACCTCCAGGGAAATCAGGATACGGTGAAATATACAATCCAGCTACCTTATTCCAAAAGCGGGAACGGTATTTCTCGGCACCAGTTCCGGCCGGCGGACAGACCGCCTTCCACCTTGCTTTCGACGACTCGCTTGCGCCGGAGCAACTGGAAATCTGGGCAGTCGGTTTCGAGACGCGCTCTGCAGAATGTGCAGAGCGGAATGCCGCCCCGCTGGATTTCGCCAAGGCCCTGCCGCTCCAGCATCCCTACGGCTTCCCACGCGCGATTCGATGCGTTTAATCAAGAAAGCCTGGAGGGTGCAATTCTCAGAACGAGATTTCCATCACGCTGTTCTCTTTTATTTCGGCTTGCACTGTCAGCTCTCCCGGCGACGGGAGTTCGACTCCGTCCAGAACGATTTTCTTTGGTACGGAAGCAAAAGTGAGGACGGCTTTTGCGGCATAATCGAAGAAGAGTTTCAGGGAATATCCATTTTTCTGGCTTCGGAGAATCCTGATATCCGCATCAAGCAGCTGCGCTGGATCGAATTCACTGACAGCCAGCAGGCGGCTTCCGTGCGCTGCCACGGGACAGCTGAACGCGCCTTTCAATGCAAGTGTTTTTCCGCTCCAGACATCAGTCAGGGTATATGCTTTGGAATCATCAAGTCCCAGTTCAGAGGCTTTGAATGAAAGAGTTTGCTCTTCGTCCTCAAGATTGAACATGCCTATCGTTCTGAGCGGCAGTCCTGGCTGGTCTTCCGCTGGGCAGAAATGCGCCGTCTTGAAATAGAGCACGGCGGGGTATTTCTGTTTCGAATCGAGGTAATCCCATTTGGTGAAGAAGACATCCTGTCCGTTGTTGGGGTTGCACACCGCTTTTTTGAGAGGGGCAAGCCGGGGCGAATCCGGATTCTGGCTGAGACGCCCTGCGATCTCAACCATCGAGTGGGTGACCAGGCAATAATTGAGACAGAACATCGCTTCTGTGTCATTGAGTCCCGGGAACAGACCGACGGAATCGCTGTTCGGCACAAAGAGATCGCCTGTATGCGTTGCAAAGCAGGCCATTCCCCACAGATAGTTGGTTCTGACATAATCCCAGTTGCCTCCGCCGATATCAATTCCATAGCGGTAATTAGTAAAAAATTCACCGAGGAAGGGGTTGCCCATCACGATATCGCATCCGGTCTGCAAGTAGCCGTCGCTGTCAATCCTCTTGCGCACTTCCTTGAGCCACCAGTCTCGCCATTCATAGCCGGATGCATCATGATTGCGGTAAAGGTCATGGCTGTCTTCAAAGGCGTAGCTCCAGAAATCATGCTTGACCGATTCAAAGCCGTATTCTGTGATCAGCTTATCCAGGGCAAAGGTCATGTAGCTGCGTGCCTCGGGGAGACTCACATCCAGAGGTGAGGAACTACTCACACGATAGCTGTAGTCAATGAACCATTCAGGATGCTCCTGGTAAATTTTTGTATCCTTCGGGCAGAATCCTCCAATCCAGATTGCAGGTCGCAACCCGATGGCACGTACCTTATCCGTAAACGCGCGGAGTCCTTCCGGGAATTTATGGTAGGCGACTCCTGCTTCCCCTTCGTAGGGGACACCCAGTCCGTGGGCGGATTTGTTCAGGTCGCGGTTGGCATATCCGTCATCCACCTGAATCCATCGAACCGTTGGAAAATGTTTTTTGAGGTAACGCGCCTCTTCCAGGATCAGGTCTTCGCTGATCTTCCGGTACAGTCCGTCATTCCAGGACCCCCAGACCATATTGTCGCGATTGATCGCGGTCGCTCCATACAGGGGCGGAAGTTTTTTCCGCAGCACTTTGCTGTAGTTGTCAAATATATGTTCAATGCGGTCTGCCTGCTCTGTGGCGCCCAGATACCATTTATCCGCAAGGATACGTTTCGGCGCGACCTCCAGCCAGGCATTATCCTTGAATCCCGAAAAAATCTCCATGGTCACGGTATCGTCATCATGGCTGAGAAGATAGTTGTGGAAGAAGACCCTCTGGCTCAGCGTGCCGTGAACAAGGCCATGGGACGATTTGTAATTCCCCAGCAAAATCGCGGGGAAAGGCTGATAGGGACTGCGCCCGATACGCTCGCACACCACGCCCGGGTCTGCCCAGCGGTTTCCAGCCTGGAGATCAAAGGAGGAGTCCTTGGCATCCTCGCCGGTGCGCTGGTAGTCAACGGGAAATGCCATGACCTCGTAAATCCGCGGGTTCTCGTTATGGTAGAAGAAGTCCTCCCGGGGGATGCCGCCGAAAGTGATTCCAGCAAGGGTAATCCCAAGTTCGTTGAGCTTCATGACTTCGCCGGAGAGATTCTGAAACTTGCGGCGGCAGACGATCTGATCCTTCTCGAAAGTAAAGTAAAAATCATCCCGGAAGAGAGCCTTTTTTTCCAGAATCAGATGCGCATTTCCACGCTCCGGATTGTATTGAAAGGTGCTTTGGACACCCTCGACTTTTTGATTGTCAATGACGGCGTATGGCTTGAACTCAATGTTTCCACACTGCAATGCAGCAAGAAATGGAATCTGCATTTGGACATCTCCTCCTAAGGACATTTACTATTTCAAGTTCTGCTGAAATGGAAGAACAAAATCATTCTCCGTAAAACCCCATTCTGCAAGCCACTGTTCTGCACGTTCAAACAGTTCTTTCGAAAAATGGGCATTGTGCAGGTCGTCACCAATAGTGAATCTCACTCCCTTCTGTTTCCAACCTGCGAAGAGTTTCAACAGATATTCCCGAATTTCCGGGATAGCCCCCCCGATAACGGCGAGATTCACCTCGGCGGCTTTTCCCTCTTCAAGCAAGGCCTGTGCAAGGGCATCGTTGTATTCTTTCGGAATAAAGCGGAATGCAGTGAGGTCAATATGCTCCCTATCCCGGTATTTGTACCAGTTGCCCACGGCGTGAGCCAGTGAATCCCAGGGATGGGCCAGCACATTCACAGATGGATGCCTGACCAGAAAAAGTTGCTGCTCAAAATAATTTCGAATAAGCGCATCGCGGTCTTCCGACACTGTAAGTGGCCAATGAACCCCGCCAACCACATATTCAATGCCAAGTTCCCGTATCTCGTCCGGCGTAATGCCAATCGCCATTTGTCCGGTATAGTCGGTCATATCCCGGAATCCGTAGACTGGCTCGTCTCCCCAGGCAGTATAATCGCCTGCCGCCACGCGGTCACATTCACGCTGATCCACACAGCTCACCTCGACCCCAAAATGGAAATTTGCCGGTGGGCGCGAGGCAAGATAATCTCTTCTGGCGCTGACAATATCCGGCAGATTGTAGGCTGTATGGATATGATCCGTCAAACCGTATTCTTCTATCCCGAACTCCTCCATTTCCGCGATGATATCGAGAATCTTCGCGCAGGCGCTGTCACAAGAGCGTTGAGAATGAATGTGAAAATTTTGCTTGATCTTCATCCGCTAAGGGTTCCTTTGGACGCCATACCTCAGGTTTCACAGTGCTTCGCCTAGCCCCACCTGGGAATAATTTCACTTAACTATATATGGCGCAATGAGTTGAGCAAAACCATACCCTACCCTATTTAACATAATTTCCAAAGGCGTTTCAGCAAATCATCATTTCGAACTTCTTTCCCGGCTGATTCGGCAACAGGTCTGCGAGTCGGTGTTATATTAACTAAAGACACGGGATGTTCTTTTCATGGGGTTGTTGCTATGGAAGCAGTATTTTCTGCCTTGCCGCAGTTGAACTCATTTGGCATTTGCCTGTTTGATGTGGTATGGCGCAATCATTTTCACCAGAATCCGGCCTGCGAATTCCATTACATCCGGCGCGGCAACTTAGAGCTGCACTATGAGAAATCGCGCTACCAGGCCGGCCCTGGCGATGTTATCCTGATTCCGGCTCGGACGCTGCATTGCGACGTGTTCGACATCAATCACGACTACGAAGTCTACATGGCGTCATTCAGCTGGCCAGAAGCCGAAGAAGCCTTGTTCCAAGCCGTCGACACCCCCGTGGTAACGTCGCTGACCGAAAGCCAGCGCGCGGAAATCCGCCAGCATCTCGACTTGCTGTACAACTGCGACAGCAGCGACTCCGGCTACGAGCAAATTTTAAGCCAGTCGCATTTCCATACGATTCTGCTGTTGCTGCTGCACTTCGTCGCCTTCAACAAGGTGACGGCAAAAGGACGGCAAAGCAGCCGGCAGCGACGGCAGCGGCGCAATCAATGGCTGATCAAGGAAGCCAAGCAGTACATCAACAAGCATTTTGCCCAACAGCTGTCGCTGGAAGACCTGGCCGAGGTGCTTGACGTCAGCCCGTACCATCTGTCGCGCGTCTTTAACGGCGAAAACGGCTTTTCACTGCCATCCTACCTCACCATGGTACGCATGAACCAGGCCCGCAACTTGCTCCTGGCCGGCGGCATGAACGTCTCGGAAGTCGCTGATGCGGTCGGCTATCCTGACAGCAGCTATTTCTCCAAAGTATTCCGCAGGCACTTCGGGCAATCGCCCAGCGGCATGGCCTTGGCGCGTCCAGCCCGGCGGACGTAACCAGGCGGAGACAAGGCCAGCGATTTGTCAGGACGCGGGCCTGACGTTATATTTCCCGTATCCAGTCCCTGCGTTTCAGGGCGACGCCGGCCAGGCGAAGCTGGCAAAACGGGATCAGCAGAGAGGATCCGTGTCTCATGGTTCAACAAACACGTCAATTGAATATGAGTTTTGAGGGCGACTGTCGCCTGGCCTCGGCTATGCGTTCCGGTCAATTCTGTCTTCTGCTGGAAATGAACAGCCCGCCCAGCAACCAGCCGCTCGACTCATACATGGCCGCAGCGACGCCAGTCTTCAAGCAGGTCGGAATGCTGCCAGGAGTACACGGCATCGCGGTGACGGACCGCTGGCCGACCGTCCAACGCCAGGACCCGGTTGACTTTGCGGCGCAGGCCATGAAAGGCTCTGGTAAGCCAGTGCTGATGACGCTCTCCGGTCGCGGCACTGATCTGGCGCGCGCCAAGACGCTGCTGGCCGAGGCGCGCGCCAAGGGCATTCGCTGCTTCCTGGCGGTCACCGGCGACTGGCTTGGAAAAAACGGCGCCGAAGACGTGCCGACAACCTACCTGGACAGCGTCACGACGACCGTCACTGCCTGCCAATTCGGCTCAGACGCCTGGGTCGGCGCTGCCGTCAACCCCTACAAATACACCTGCGAAGGCGTTTTCCTGCAATACGCGAAGCTGCAACGCAAAATCACCCATGGCGCCGACTTCCTGGTGGCCCAGGTCGGCTGGGACATGAAAAAAGCGCAGGAGCTGCAATGGTTCCTGCAAATGCGGGAACTGTATCGGCCGACGCTGGCTCGAGTGGTGCTGATGAACCAGGACGACGCCTTGAAGCTGGGGGAAGGATTCTGGCCCGGCGTGCCAATGCCAATCCCCCTAGGTGCCCTCATCATGCGGGAAGCTGCCGGAACCGCAGACCAATTTCTGGAAGCGCAGCTGTCACGGACAGCCTTGCAGATTGTCGGATTCCGCCTGCTCGGCTACAGCGGCGTCCAGGTCAGCGGCGTCCGCACGCCGAATCTCTTGGCGCAACTCGTCGACCGCGTGCATGACTGCACTGCAGAATGTCCTGACTACGACGCCTGGCTGGAAGCCTGGCGCCAGCGGCACGGCGATATTTCGTTCGGCCCTGGCGCGTCCGACCTCTGCCCAGACCCGCCGTACTATCTGTTTGCCGACTTGCAGCAGCCTGGCCGGCGCGACTTTGATCCCGAACTCGCCCAAGTCAGCTTCAATACAATTGCGCCGCCGACCCTGGGCGACCGCTGGACACGCTGGCTGCATCGACCCACCCGGCCGCGACTAATCCGTGAAGCTGTGCGGCGCCTCACCTTCCGCAGCGAAGTCGATGAGGCCGCAGCCGACTTGTGCCAAGGCCTGTTGAACCGCTCCTGCCCCAAAGGCCTAGTCTATGGCGCCTGCGGCGGCGCTAGCACCGATGGACGCTGCGAGGACGGCAACCTGGAGTGTTTCTTCCACCGAGTCATCCGCCTGGCCAGCGCCGCCAATGACTTGGAAGCCTTGGAAAACGGCGAGGTCGCCCCATGAGAACCGAAGACGACTTCTTTGCAGACCTGTTCCGCCGCCTGCCAGGCTTCCCGGCCGAAGTCGTCATCCCCCCGGGCGATGACTGCGCCGCCATCGCCTGGGGCGAAAACCGGCTGCTGCTTCTGGCCGTCGACCAAGTAGTCGGCGACCGCCACTATATCAGCCGCGGAGAACAGGCCACGCCGCCGCAGCTGGCCGGCCGCAAGCTGCTGGCCCGCAACCTAAGTGATATCGCCGCCATGGGCGGAAAGCCGACGCTATGCCTGCTGGCAGGGGCTTTTGCCAAAGACCGAGACGAGGGCTGGCTGCAGGAGTTCTACGACGGCATCATCGCCCTTGCTGCCGAGTATAGCGTCAGCCTGATCGGCGGCGACTATGCAGCCACCCCGCATGACGACGTTGCCAGCTTGACTATCCTCGGCGAAGTGGCCGCTGACCAGGTCATCAGCCGTTCCGGCGCACGCCCCGGCGACCAGCTGTTTGCGACCGGATGCTTCGGCGATTCGTTTGCCACCCAGCATCACCTGCTGTTCACGCCGCGCTGCGCCGAAGGCCAGTGGCTGGCGCAGCAACGCCTGGCACGAGCCATGATGGATGTCAGCGATGGCCTCCTGTGCGATTCCGCCAGAATCTGCGCTGCCTCCCACGTCGGCCTGACCCTCGACCTGGAAGCCGTGCCGCGCCGAGGCAACGCGACCATAGAGCAAGCCTGCGGCGACGGCGAGGACTTCGAGCTGATCTTTGCCGTGCCGCCGGAATGCGTACCGGTATTGACGGCGAACTGGCCATTCGCAGACACGCCGCTGACACGGTTAGGCGAGTTCACGACCACCCCCGGCATGAGGGATAGCGCCGGCAGAAAGCTCGCCGCAACTGGGTGGGACCACTTTGTCTTCTGAACGCCAATTCGCAAAGCTACGCGGAATTTTGGTGCCAGCGCGATGATAGCGTGTCTGCACCATCAATTTTTCCGGCATTGGTGCTTGACCATGTCGATGATTTCCTGGCGATGAGTGGCGCCGCCGCGCATGAGATTCATGGTAAAGCCAAAGCTGAGCTGTCCGGGCGTCCAAGCCGCGCCATTGGAACCGCCGTAGCCGCTGTGGCCGAACTGGCGAGCGATGTTCTGTTCATCCGGGTCAGCGACGAGATAGCCCAGTCCATGCGTACTCCATGCCGCTGGGGAGGTCGGCTTCGGGTCGTTCGGGGCCAGGCTCATGGTTCTGGCGGCGCGAAGCGTCTCCGGTTTGAGTACGTGCATCCTCTTCCAGCTGTCCAGCAGCGCTGCATAGTGTTTAGCCAAATCGATGGCATTGGTAATGCAATTGAAGCCAGGCAGGCAGGCCTGCTGGATGACGCGGTTATTCATGATCTCTTCCAGGGAATAATCCCAACAGGGCGGATTCTCCGGTATGGCCGGCTGTTCAGCTCCGCGGATTGCCGGCGCCACCCGGTCCAGCGCCTGGTCTGGAACGCCAAAGAAGAGATTTTGGAGGCCCATCGGCTTCAGCACCTCATCCTCAATGACTTGCTGAAATGGCTTGCCAGTCACCCGTTGGGCCAATTCCCCCAGCAGCCAGGTGTAGTTGATGGTCTGATAGCGCGTGGTCGAGCCAGGAGGGAAAACAGGCTTTACCGCCGCCACCCTCCGACTCATCACGTCCCAATCGGCAATTTGCTCGATAAAGTCGTATGGCGTCCGTATGCTGACGCCTGAGCGGTGCTGCAAGATATGGCGCACCGTGGTTTCCTCCTTGCCATTGCAGGCGAATTCCGGCCAAATCTCGCCGACCTTCTGGTCCAAGGTCATGAGGCCGCGCTCAACCAAGCAGAGGAAGGCCGTGGTCGCAATGCCTTTGCCAGTCGAGAAAACCGGAAACAGCGACTGCTCGTCCACCAGCCGAGTGCGCTCAGCGTCAAGCCAGCCTGCGCAGACGTTCACTGCTAATTCTCCGTCGATGTAAACCGCGAATTGACAGCCGATTTCATCGCCGACGGCAACGGCGGCATCCAGCCGATCCTGGATGGAAGCCTGCAAGGCCATGATGTCTTCTTTGAGCATAGACGTTCTCGTTCTTGGGGTGAATTTGGCAATCGTGGAAACCAATCGAGCCGATGCTACTCGAGGAGGCGAACCTCGTCCAATAACTTTACCTCGCCCGGAATCGTTTGCAAGCTGCTATCGCAGAAGTAGTCAGGCAAGCTGAAGCTGAACTGCGTACGGCACGTACGGCAAGCTAACCCAACTTCCCCAAAAGCCACATTTTTGTCAGGCAGGGACAGCTTTGGATTTTTTTGAAGGCAGGCAGGTCAAAACGACATCCAAAATTACCCGTTTTAGGAGCATGCCAGCTTGAAAGACGGGCAACTGGCATCCTATCGAACAGGCCAGCTCATTCGCGCAAACTCCTTTCAATTTTTTGCTTGACGGGAGGTAGTTTTGTGTTGTCTCCTACTGTCAACCGCCACTACAAACCGCTAAAATTACGCCATTTTTCGCCGTTGCCAACATTTAACCACTGAACACCCGGAATACACGGAAAGTTTTGCAATGAGTGCTTGTACTACAGAATCCAGGCTGACGCATGTCGTACTGGCGGCCCAAAGGGCAAGCAACATAGAAGCCCAGGGTGAGATGGAATATAATTTTGCCCCCGGGAGGGGTCACACATAAACGTTGACTTGAAGAAAATCTTTCCCCAAAAACAAGAAGTTGGCGGATAGTAGCATAAGGTGAAAGCAAAAGTGGTTTTTTGAAGCCTATGGGCTGACTGTGGAATTAATTCCAGTCGAACTCGAACAGATCCATATTGGAAAACTGATTGCCTGGGGCAAGGGTGTAGTAGGACTGATTTCCGCTGCTCGATACAGTTCGGCAAAGATTAAAGCCACTTTTGTCCGCTCCAGCGCCAAGTACAGCTAGGGGAATTTTCATTTCCAGCAGCCATTTTCCATTGCTTTCCACGGCTTTGAATTGCGGTGCGGGAAGAGTTTTACCCGTTGCGCCGGGTTCTTTTGACGTCTTGTGCATGCTGTGCGTGCTACCATTGGTTGCGATAATGTACTGCGCAAAAGCCTCCTTGGCATCCCTCGATTGCAAGTAGACTTCGATACTGTCGCAACGCCATGGACGAAGATTTTCATCCTTTTGAAAGCCGCTGTCGCTTGTTGCCGTCAATTCTGCCGCAAGATATAGATTGTCGTTATCGCGCTGCAACAAAAAACGAGTAGGCGGCCCTTCAATGCCTGGGCTGGACAATTGCGTCAGTTCCTTGAATTCAACGGCATTTTTCCATTCTGCCTCGTCCAGGTTTCCATCCAAAGTGATTTCGTTTACAATAAACGGGAGCTTCACCGTTGTTTTGCTGATTGAGATTTTACCTCCTTTAAGCGGAAAGATTTTGTTGGCTTGCGCTCCTTCGGGCAGTTTATCGCTTGTTTCCAGTATCGTCAATGCCAACACCCGGTTTGGAGAGCCGTCCTGGTACATGGCGCCCAGCCAGAGTTTCCCATTCCAGTTGTCGGGAGCGCCGACGGCATCGAGGTCGAGCCAGAATTCCTCTTCGTCTTTTTCAGTGACTGCAAAGCTGGAAACTACATTGATGATATCTGCCAGTTTTTTTGTTCCCCAGGCAGATGGTTCCGGCGATGTTCGTGTTGGCCAGGCCAGGCCGATTCCGCCCAGGGTGCGGCTGACATAGGCATTTTCGGTTTCGGAATTTGCTCCGAAATCGAAGGTCAGTCCGAGGAAGCAGTTGGGCCTATCATAATTGGTTCCCAGGCCTTTTACGCCCGTGATCATTTCTTCCCGGTTGTATTTCCCGAAGGAGCCGGCAAGTTTCAGCTTCAGGAAGCGTTTTGCTTCCAGTTCGTAAGCTCCGCCAACCATGTACCAGCGGGAATCCGGCGCTTTGTCAATGGTCAGGGTTAATGTTGCCTGATCCGGATTGAAATGCATTGTTCCGGCGCCGATGCTGTACGTCTCGGCTGTTCCCAGCAGTTTGAAGCCACGTTCTTTGAAGTCGATATCAAGGGGTTTTGCTTCAGAATGCTGCTGCAAGGGCAGGGCAGCCTGGAAACGGTCGTGTTTTGGTTTCCCGGAAGCCAGATGGAAGGTGGCCGAAGCCCGCTTTTTTCCGGTTCCATCGTGGATAGTCGCCTGATACTCTCCACCCGTTACGCCAGTCGGAAGTCTGATGGCGACTTCTCCGGCGCGGACTTCACTGCTCCAGGCCAGGTCATGGTTTGATGTAATCGCTGCCAGGAGTCTGGCGTCTGCCGGCGCCGAAATTTTCATGGTGAGGAGATTTCCCGAGGTTCCGGCGGTGGTCTGCAGGGTGACATCTCCGTTGAGCGGCGGCGTTGGAGTTAACTGGATTTTCACTCTGCTTTGACCCTTTGGCACTGAAACAAGCGCCAAAGGAGTATCGTCGAGCACCAGACAATCCGAATGCGTTGCCGGGGCGCCATTGACGCTTATTGAGCCGGGCAGGAAACCGGCAGGAAGCAGAGCCGCGATTTCAGCTTCTTTCCGTTCAGACTGAACGAGGAGGTCAATCGATTGCTTGCTGACCGTGCCTTCCACTCTCACGCCGAGGGTGTCAGGCAGCCAGAGCTGGTTGCGCAAGCCGTCCACACTATAGACCAGGGCGGGGCTCTGCGTGACCATCCACAGCTTGAGCTCATCGGGGGCAAACGCAAATGTGCGGTTCATGCGAACGGGCAACTTTTCTGTGCCAAGGAATCGCGGGATGACCACGAAGTCATTTTGCCATCGCGATGTGCGGTAATCGGCCTCTCGTTCGGACTCGGTCAGCAGTCCCTTATGGATAGCATGCGGCTTGACGGTCATGCACCAGTGGTAGAGAGGCAGCTCTGGATTGCGCATGCCCAGTTTGGCAGGGTCGGCCGACACGGATTTTTCGACGTGCTTCTCGCCGTGCTCCTTCATGAACAGCCAGGCTGCATTTCCCAGTGTCAGCGGCATCACTTCCAGCGTTTCTTTGGGATTGTAACGCCAGTTGGGTTGTATTGCTGCATTGGCCAGCCTGGCCATCCGACTTTGCTGTTGAGCCGACATATAGGAAACATCCCCACGCAAATCGGTGGTATATGTGGTCATTCCCAGTCCGGTTCCGATGATATAATGCCGCATGGCCTGATCAACGCCTGGAAGCCAGTAAATATAGAGCGGTGAAAAGAGTGGATCCGGTCTTTGCCAGAGTTTGAATTTATACATCCAGGTGGCGCCATCGCGCCAGTTGGTGGTCAGGATGCCGCCAAAGCTTTCAAGATACCCCATATCTCCGATGGGGTTTTCAGGATTGTTGAAGAAAACCGCCCGTTCCGGGGCTTTTTGCTGGATGGTCTGTCGCACTTCCAGCAGGGTGTTGTCCCATGCATCCGGTTCATCGATTCGCATCGTTGCCCAATCAATGCTCGAAGGCGACCCGCCGCCGTCAAGATACCATACATCGGAAAGATACGTATCCATCACTGCATTCATTGAGCGGACAATTTCAGCGCGGGATTCCGGTATTCCGACCAGACGGTAGAAATTCTGCGAGTATCCGGGGAAGAAGCTGGTTTCATTGCCTTGGGCATTATAGCGTATGAACCAGTCCGGGTGCTCCTGGTAGATTTTACTGTTCCAGGATGCACTCCACAGCCAGGTGTACTGCGAAATTTTTACCGGGTGTTTTTTTATTTGCCGCAACTTCTGCCGTAATTCATTGACTTGAATTTTACCTCCGCGCAGAGTGTTCAATTCGCCGGAAGTGGGAAAGTCGCCCCAGGGGAATTGAACCATGGCCGTACTCAGGTTGACCCAGCCCTCACGGATCATGGCACTGGCATTTTCAGCTGCTCGTTGCATATTGTCGCCGAAGGGGCCGTCCCATCCTGGTCCCGTCGAGTAGTAGCGCAGGTCTTTCAGCCATGAAGCACGTTTGATTTGGGAGCGGAATTGCTTGACTTCCGGCAAAGCGAGGTATTGATCAAAGGCGTCTGTCAGGTCACCCGTTTGCACGGTCAGGCGTGATTCAACTTTCCCGCTTGCCCCGTCGCTGGTCAAGGCAAACAGGCCGTCCCCAAGAATCCATCCTGTGGCTGTGAAAATGGTGCGCTTGTCACCGAATCCGGAAACCGTGACCACCCCTGAGCCGATTTGCACGTAGCGGCCGTTGTATTTAAAGCGATAATGCAGCAAAGTCAGGGGGAGTTCCGGCGCCTCAAAAATGGTCACTGGCCCGCTGTCGGCGGGGAAATCGAAGGTGATTTCATGAGCAAATTTATGTTGCACGTCATGTCCGGCGCCCCAGGTTTCATACAGTCCTCCATTGCGGAGTTCCTGGGGGAGCACCACCTCGGTTGCAGTAAACAGAATCTTACGGTCTGTGCGGTTGCTGACAAAGCCCAATTCGACGCTCAGACCTTCGGCAACCCAACGATAGCGATGCTCAAAGGTGATTCCCGGAAGAGCCGGGTTGCTCGTGGTGACAAGGAAAACCCCGGGGCTTTCCAGCTTTCCGGAAAGCACGTGATCACTGTAGGCATCTGCTTTCACCGGATTTTTTCCGTCCGAGAGTTCATAGCGTGAAAACAGGCGTTCTGCCAGCAGCCTTCCCTGGTTTTCGTAGCGGACAAGAATCCCGTTCTGGCGATGAATCCAGACCGTGCCGTCCAGGCCGGAAAATTTCCAGTAATTGGCTTCGTTGGGGGCTGGCAATTCTGGGCCAAGGTCATATTGTTGTGCTGTGGCCCTCGCCATTTCCGCGTCAGTCGGCAGTTTTCCCGAGAAGGTGATTTCGGCGAATCGCAATGGGAAGTCGGTGCGGTTGCGCCCGGCATGAACGCGAATATATCTTGCGAGCAGATTGAGCTGATCGGCTGCGATGCTGTATTGTTTTTCTTCTGTTCCAGCATCAAGGTTGGGTATATGCTGGGCCATTTTCCAGTCTTTTCCATCAAAACTGGTGTAAAGCAGGATTTCCGAGATATTCTGGCTGGGGATGGCAATGGCCTCCAGCTCAAATTTTCGAATCAAATAGAGGGCGCCCAAGTCAAACGTGATATCCGGTTCATCACTGTATTCCCGGAAAAAGACCTGCCGTTCGCGGTCTACTTTGCCGTCAGTCAGCCAGGTGCAGGAATTATCTCCTCTAGTTGGAGTGGCGTTGTAACGGTATCCGGCGACAGTCACAGGCCCCTCCTCGATGACAGGCGGGTGGAATTTGAGGTTGGCAATGGACAAATGCTGGCCAGGGGTTTTCAATGCTGAAAACAGGGAGAAACGGATTTCTTTGATTTCACCAAGAGCAGGTGAGCTTTGCGAACCCAGTGACTTCAGAGTTCGCACATCCATGGGAATGTGCACATGCCTCCAGCCAGAGGCGTTGAATTCGGGGGTGGCAAGCAGCCCGGAGCCGGTAGGAAAGATCAGCATGACTGCTGCCTGCCCATTTCCCTTATAGGCAGTCTGCTCAATGTCAAAGGAGATCGCCCCGGTTTTCCGAAGATCGATTTTTTCAGGCAGATGCAGGTTCAAACCCTGGTAATCTCCCGGTGATTCGACGCTGGCGCGAATCGCCTTGCCGACAGGGCTGTCAACCAGGGAAATGCTGGGTGCAATGCGGGCGTTGCCGCCGGTAGCCCCGCTCCAATACTCCGTTTTCATATATTTGAGTTGCGTTTCCGTTTGCATATTTGTTTCCGCAACAGCCGTCGAGAATGAAAGAAACAGCGCCAAACTTCCGAGACTTGCAACAATGTGCTTAGGCATTATGATTTTTTCTTTCCTGATGTCAATGAAGAGTCAATCGCTATGAATGAATAAAGAAGGAGCGCCGGCCTAACAGTGAAAGCGATGATTTTAGAGGCAGCTTCGCCTTTCTGAACAGTCCAATGGATATTTACGGACTAGTCCGCATGCACCCACGTCGCCTGCTCTCAATTAATCCATGTCGTAACTGATTGGATAGCAGTTGTCTACAGGCTTTATTCCATAGGCAGGGTAATATCTTTCCTTCACAATTTCTGTATTGGCATCTGCCGGCGAAACATGACCGTCAGCCCACAAAAAATTTGCTTTGAGAGCGTGCCGCATGTGCAGAGCTGTATTCTGGGTGCTGGTGTAATTTTTGCGAACAAAAGCATACTGGACTTTTCCCTCGCTGTATCCGCCATTCTTCACCCAAGCCGGCGGATTAAGATGGATGGAATCCCCGAAGACTTCCGTGTTTGCGACGCTATATAGTCTTGTCGTTCGGAAACTGTTTATTTCATGGTTTTGGGCAGTATTGGTTACGTTATCCGGGTCATAGATACACAGTTGCCCATACGTCAGATAATGGAAGAAGTCTTGGTTGGCAGCTCGAACTGACGGCGGAAAAGCTGGGCAGATGGTTATTCCATAATCGACATAATGCAGACCCTTCGGCCCGAGTACGTATGCCCAGTATTGTTTGCTGGATGCCCGCACAGGAAAATACCCTTCAGAATCATCCGCATACATCTGCGCGCCGATGCCGGTCTGGCGCAGGTTGCTTGTGCAAGATATCGTCATCGCTTTGGTGCGCGCCTTGCTCAAGGCCGGCAGCAGCATCGCGGCAAGGATCGCAATGATGGCGATCACAACCAGCAATTCAATCAAGGTAAAGGAGTTATGACACATGGAAGAACTCAGAAAGCCGCCGCTGCGGACAACGCTTTGATACCTGAACAAAGACGATTGAGCGACAGATTGTGACCGCGGCCTGTAATTTTTTGCGGTTGCCATGTTTGCCTCCTTGCCTGAGACTGCCGAGTTTAAATGAATACGACAATAAGCTACCGTTGTTGTCACTTGTTGTAAATGTTGCATGAAGGCTTTACACTTGTTATGATTACCCTCTTGCTTTTAAAAGTGAAAAAATCACAAGCAGCAAAGGCTGCCAGGCAAACAAAATTACCAGCTTCGAGAAGATAGACCAGGAAAAAGAAAATTCTTCGCCAGACAATCCCTATCATCCGGAAAATAACGCAAGCGTATATCCCAACAGCCAAAGAGTTCCCCAAAAAACACTTGTTTAATCGTTTAAACACTTAATGTATTAGCAAATAAAATATTTGCAAGTCCGGGGAAAAATTATTTTGCCGAATATTTTTTCACGCTTTTCCGTTCGATTAGGTACGGCATAAGCAACTTTGTTTTCGGTTTCTTTTTAGTTTGTATCCACTGCATGAGCAGTTGAGCGGCGCAAGCTCCCTGTTCGCTTCGCGGTTGTGCAATGGTGGTCAATGCTGGTGTTGTGTATTTTCCGTAATCCAGGCCATCGTTTCCAAGCAGGGAGAATTGCTGCGGGATTTTTATTTTTCGCTCCTGTGCCCGCAGCAGGATATCTACTGCCGACCGGTCGTTTGAAAGCAGTACTGTTGCCTGGTTGTGCAAAGTGGTCATCGCATCCAGTATTTCATCCGGGTCTTGGCTGGAAATGAGCAATGGGGCAGGTTTTCCGATGGAGGTTAGGAGGTTCGCCAGGCCATCGCGTCTGGATTTTGGGATGCTGTCATCGATTGCTAGGCAATGGTGGCCTTTTGCAAGTAAGTATTCAACGGTGAGCTTGACGATTTTTTCCAGGCTTACTAAGGCGGCGGGGTGCTCGGCCGTTGGCGGACGCGCCACCCGGACGCATGGCAGAGTCGAGGGAATGATGGAGTGGCTCTGGTTTATGGCATCAAAAAGGCCGCTTCGAATAATGAAGCCATCCATGGAATGGGAAAGCAGGCGATTTACCTTGTGCTGAACCTCTTCAAGGGAATTTAAATGACAAAGAACCATATTGTAATCATTTTGGTTTAATACCTCCTCCGCACCAGCAATAATTTCCGGTACAAAGCTTTCGTCAAACTTATCGAGAAGCACGGCGACAAAGCCGCTCTGACCAGCCTTCAGGCTACGGGCAAGAAAATTCGGGAGATAATTCAACTCTTCCGCTTTCTTCCGGATAATGTCCTGCGTTTGCTGGTTGATTCGCTGGAGCAGTTTTCCGGAGAGTACGTAACTCACGGTGGCAGTACTAAAGCCGGTAGCTTCCGCAATGTCCTTAATAGTGGCTCTTTTCTGTGACATGAGCTGTTTCTCTATGCTTTCTTAAATAGTTAATGTGCAAAGAGTTGTGATGAATGCTTGCAGTATTGGGCACCGAGAAAGCGGTGCCTTGCAAAGGCACTGCAGAAGCCTGACCCATTACGCTTGAACTACATACTGCAAGCTGAAGCTGAACTACATAGAAGGTGCCCAAAAAGGTTTTTAACCACGAAAGGCTTAGGGTGGACTATAGCGTCTACAACCTAAAATTTATGTGTCACCCTTACAGGACTCCAAATATATGCCATCTCACCCAGGGCTGCGCCGGGCCTGGCGGTCCGGCTTACCCTGGGCTTCTAGGTGTCGCCCTCCGGGCTTTTGCCGCTTTGCGGCTGCGAACGTTATGGACGCTGGTTGTCATAAAGTCTGGCGGCTCAAAGGGCCAGCAACATAAAAACCCAGGGTGAGCGTAGCGAAGCCCTGGGTGAGGCGTATAATAATTTTGAGCCCCGCCAGGGGTGACACATAAACGCCGTTTTGAAGAAAATCCTTTTTGGATGGGGTCTACGTACGGCAAGCTCAAGCACGGCTCACCAGGGATACTTGCCTTCCGGCAGGAATTCATACGTATTGGTGATGCTCGGCCCGGACGTCTCACTGGCGTCAACCGTGCGGCTCCACTGTTCCGGGTTGCAGCGATTCAGGGACTTATTCCAGTTGGCGTAGCAGATGCTCACTTCGTTGACATCGAACGTGTTGACCAGGGCGCGTTTCAGCACCGGGTCCACAATCGCCCACTGTCCTGCCGGCATTTCATCGCCACGCAGCCAGAGCTCGGTCGTGCCGTCATCCGGTATTTTGTATTCTTTCCAGCTATTGTCTGGCCGCCGCAAACGCAGGGAGACCCGGGTGACCTCCGGCGTGTAAAAGGTCGGATGCGTGCGGAAAATCGCTTGCTTGCTGGGAGTTCCCGACAGCGTTGAGGTGATACGGAACGCATAGCGTTGCGGCAGCAGTTCAATGCGGCGGGTGAAGGTAAGCCCACTGCGCAACTTGGCGGCCATGGTGATGGCAGTAGCGCTCTGCTCCTTCACAGTATACTCCTCGTTCCAGCCAAGGCCGCGATAATCGTTGCTGCCGTATTCCTCGTAGCCGGCCTCAAACGCCTCGTAGCCCTCTTCTTCCGAACCATACACCGAGAAAATCGGGTTGCCGGTCAGCTTCTCCGTCCCCCGCCAGATGCGACCGCCCATGGCCGGCACCACGTCCAGGCTCAGAAAATCATTCTCCAGGGTGATGACCGGAATGGCTTTGGCCGAAGGCGCCGGAAGGCTCTTCAAGAAGTTCTCGACCAGTCCGCGTTCACCGTTGGCGACTTTGTTGACCTTGGCACCACGGACTGCGGCGACGAAGCGTTCGAGCAGCGCAGGGTCAACGCCATGCTTCTGCGACAGCTTCCCAGAGTCGTAGGCATACTGTTTTTTGCCGCCGCTGATGATTTGCACATACATCAGGCCCATGCGGGCATTTTCGACGCGACGACTGAGCGTTTCGTCACCGGCCACGGCTGCTTCGGCCTGGTCAAACAGCTTCAGGCTGTCGCGAATCAGCTCCGGCTCGTAGAGGTAACGACTAGGCGCGGCAAAACAGCCGATATGGATATCGCGTTTATGGCAGATAACGCGATGCAGGAGGTCGATGTAGTCGCGGATAAATGGCGCGGCCGCGCCGTAATACGCATCCGTGAATTCGCGGATCAGCACTTGCGGGTCCTGGCGCCGATCCCACAGGCACTTGGCCATCACATACGTCCGCAGGTGTTCCAAATGATTGCCATTAGCCGAAGTCGACTCCTCAAAGATGCCGACCACGCCGTGGCGGATGAAAAAGTCGATGTTCGGCTGCAAGACTTCAAAATTCGGGAATGGCAGCAGGATGTTGGTGTAATTGACGGTGTAATCCCAGATGTGCAGGCGCTTGCAAATAGCGTTCCAGCCCTTGATGTCCTCCGCAAATGACTCGTTTCTCGGACAAGTCTCCAGAGGATGCAAAAAGCAGCATTCAATAGAGCAAAGGCGGATGATGACGTTGGGGGCTGGCCGCACGTGCTTAGGCGGCTTGCGAGTATACTGATAGGCAAGCGTGTCAACGCTGATGTCCGGAAATTCATCGGCAATGGCATTGGCGACGGCGTTGACAAAATGGAGCAGCGGCCCAATCTGGCCGCCTTCATGTTCAGCCAGAGCCATGCATTTTTCGCACCGGCAATAGCGCTGGTTGTCATTCTGGGACACGCTGACAATGCGCACATCAGGACGGCGGCGCAGGCGTTCGCGAACCGACTCAATGGCAATGCGGAGAACATCCGGGTTGGTCAGGCACAGCTGGCTGTCCTCGGTGACGCGTTGTCCATCAATCAAAGAATAATATTCCGGATGCTCGACCGCGTACGTGGCTGGCGGCACCAGGCTCTGGAACGTATGGACAAAGCCGGCGTAGGTCACTTTCTCGCCCCAGGCTGGCGACGGAATGCGAACCTGGTCGCCGTTGAACTTGTTGCGCACCGCGAATTCCGTCATGCGGCTGCCAGGATAGGTGTTGCCGCGCAGCTCAAGCTCGGGGATAAACACATAGCGGACGTTGCTGATGGCATAGTTGCTACGCCGGGGAATGCGCGTGCAATCCTGGGTAAACCAACGGCAGTCAAGAAATTTTTCCAGGAACGTATAGACGGCGTAGAGAACGCCATTCGTCTGGCTGCCGGCCAGGACGAGCGCCCCCTGCGACGACTCCAGGTGAATGCCTTCGCGGCCCAGACGCTCGTAGTCGACGGTTATTCCATGCTTAGCCAGCAGAGCGCCGCGGCCAATGATCAACGGCAGACGCCTGCCGACTTCGGCCTCGCTGACTATCGGCAGCGACACTCCCATCATCATTTCCAGGTGCATAGCCAGCTCGGCGGCAGCATGCTGCTCAGCCGGACTCGGCGATGCTGGCAGGACAATGGCGTGCGTATCTGGCCTGAGCGGGCGGCTGTCCAGGCTGATGCGGCAAGACCCCAACGAGCTGCGATATTCTGCCAAGGCTTTCTGTGCGGCAGCCAGATGGTCGCTGCGGCGGCTAATTTCCTTGGCCAGCTCTGGATTGCCGGGGAGAGCTTGGAGCTGCTTGAGGACAGCTTCGCCCTGCTCTACTGCCTGCTGCCGTTGCTGGAGCGTCTTGGCCGCACGGTCCAGCGGCGTCAACGCCAGGGCGTTCACCGTGCCCACAGTTCCTCGCGTAGTCAGGACAGCTTCCAGGCAGACCCGCTCCTGCTCAGAGGCAGGCAAGCGCGCCAACAGCGCCTTGACCAAATTGCCTCCGCCGCGATAATTGGCAAACGGATTGAGCTTCAGCAATTCCCCCAACCGCTGGCTAACCTCAGCCGGCGTTGTGGCCTGATGCGCCTGCAAGCCCAGCATGGCGACCTTGGTGGCGGCATCGGCATCTGCCAGCAAACGTTCCCAGGCCTCTGTCTTGCCGGTGCTGTGGTAGTAATAAGCCAGCAGGCTGTTCTCCTTGACCGAACGTTCCTTCTTAGCCTCCAGGGTGGCGATGTGCTCGGCCGGCGTCATCAAGCGCGTGATGCTCAAGTCGTCAAGGTAGTATTGACAAGTCAGTCCGACGCTGTTTTCGATGAGGACCATTCTCGCCTGGTCAGTCGGGCCATAAAAATCGACTTCCTGGCGCGTCCAGTCTTCGGCTTTTTCCGGCAGCTGCACGCCGTGGACGAAATCCCAGCCGAATGGCGTTGCGTGATAAGTCATGATGGTATTGCCGCCGCCGGCCGTGCGCTGACCCTGGATGTAGATGCTGGCCCGGTAAAGCGCAAACGGCTCCACGGCAACGCCCTGGTTCTGCCAAAAACCGTATCGCGGAGCTTTTTCAAATATGCAGCGTCCGCTGCCCTGGCCGGTACGCACAGGGCCGTCGTGGCGGGGGTGCTTTTCAAACCCGCCGTCGGGATATTCCACTTGGGAAAACGCAGCCGCGCTCAAGAACATCATGGCGGCGGCAAAACAACACATTCTTTGCATGATTTCTTTCCGTAAATAATCTTGTGATCGTGATAGAAGGCGCGGCAAGCATTCAAGGCTGCCATAATACAACGCCTGCCCTAGCGGCACCATGACAATCAGGCTGCCGACGCCGAAGGTCTCGCATCAGCGCCGACAGCCTAAAACAACGGCTAAGTCACTGCACGATTATTCCTGCGCCAAAATCGCCACTTTCTCACTGACCGTGATCACTGCGGTTTCAGCAATGGCCGGATTGAGAATCGGGATGACTTCCAGCGGGTAGTTGGCGCTGATTGAGGCGGCGAACACCCCGTCGGGCCGAATGTTCCAGTCGACGTAAATGTACCCGTTCGGGGTTGGAATATGGGCTTTCACCCAAGTCACGTCGCCTGGCATTGGATTGAAATAGACCATGTACATACCGGGCTCGGCTGGCCGGATGCCCACCAACTCGGTAATCAAAAATCCGTTCGGGCTGGTGCCATTGCCGCAGCATTGGCTGCACATGCGCTTTTGCAGGGCTGGATTGTCGGGGTCAAAAAGCTCCCACCAGGAAGTCGCTCCTGCCTTGACCATGCGGCCCCAGTAGTAGTGGATAAGGCGAAGCGCCCAGGTATTCTTGCCCAGGGCAAACGCCGCCTCCAAGAGATAGTACTTGAAGTACGGATTATTGTATTCGCCGGCCGCGAACTGTTCCAACGGCGCGTCGTCGATGAAGAAGCGATCCCAGATCGCCTGGTACTGGGAGGGTTCGGCAATGCCGCCATAAATCGCCAACACGTTGGTCTGCCAGGAGTAAAATGGCGACTTGGCGCCATGGTGATAGCTGTCCGCATACAGACCTTCCTGAGCGTCCCAGCACAAAGCCCGAATTTGCATCGCCACGTGCGAAGCCCGATTCTTGTATTGCGTGGACAGCGCCGACTCCTCGGCATACGCTGCCAGCCAGGAAGCGCTGAGCAGCGCCCGGCAATACAGGGCGTTCAAGCCGGTGACGATTCCCTCGCGGTCAATAGCGCCGTGGTCAAGAAAGCAGTAGGTGCCCAGGTACTCGTGCAGGTCGCCCAGCGGCGCGTCATGGCCGCCCGCCAGCTGATCATAGTAGTAGAGCAAATTCTGCAACGCCGGCAGCATCTTTTTCAGAAACGCCACGTCGCCGGTATGCAGGATATGGCGATGCAGCCACACCGGCCAGTTCAGGGAAAAGTCAGGCATGGCCTGGAACTGCCCTGAAGGGCTTAGGGCGTTCATCTCACCCGTTTCCAGCTGCGACCGCGCAAACGCCTCGATCGCCGTCGTGGTCTGCTGGTAAGTGCCGAATACATAATAGCCTGCCCACGACTGGATCATGGCGTCGGGGATGCATTGCGCCTGGTCCTTAGTCGGCGAATCCATGAACACCCGCTGCATCGTCGCCGCCAGGGTCTGCTGGCCAACCGTCCAAATCGCCTCCAACTGCGGCAGGGAACAGGCGAAATTGCTGCTGGACGGCGCATCCATGACCTCGTGAAATGCGCCGACATGACTGATGTTGAGTTCATTTTGCACTGAGCGCGCCACCACCATGTAGTAGCGGAAGCCCTTGGGCAGGCTCGACACCCAGCGCCGCGACGGATCTTCGTCCAGGATCACGGTCGAGGTGTTTCGGCGGTGATTGGATTCATAGGCGATGACTTCGCCGTCTATGCAATGTTCGCCAAAGACAATGTCGACCACATCGCCGGGCTTGCCGGTCATGACAATGTCGGGATAGCCGTAATAAGTCCGCCCGAAATCAACCAGCAGATACTCGTTGTTTTTCAGGCTCACTGGCAGGCGAGAGACGCCGCCGCCGTCTGGGAGGGTGAATGTGCAGGCCAGGAAAAACGCGCTGATGTCGTCTGGCGGGTTGTCGCCCGGGACAAACGGCGTCTTGCTCAACTGGTCAAACGGGAAGGTTGGATAAATCAGTGACAAGGGCGTGTTCAGCGGGCCTACCACGCTCCAGCCATTGGGGGAATTAAAGGCCGGGCGCTGGTAGACTTGGAGTGCGCCGCTAGGCATGTCAGGCCAGAGCATCAGCATGCCGCAGTATCGGGACAAGCAATTCTGGACGAAGAGAATCCTGTTCCATCCGGGCTGCAAGACCACTCGGCATTCCTGGTCGACCAGCTCCTGTTGGCTGAGCCGGGCGGTGCGCTTGTCATGCAGCGGCATCCGCACTGGCGGTGGCGGCGTCGCCTGCTCCTTGAGCAGCACGCCGTTGACGTAGAGGCGGTACGGGTTGTCACAGATGCACAGGCATAGCTGGGTGTCGCCGGGCGGACAATAGATGAACGCCTCGGCAGCGTAGGTGCCCAGCTCCTGCTTGACCTTGATCGTCGGCGTAAACGACACCCAAGTGGCTTCCGCCGTCTGCTTGAATGTCCCCACTTCCGAGATTTTCTCGGCTGAAAGACTCTCGGGGAAGCGGGGAACGCTGACATCCGCCTCCAGGGCGCCGAAGGTGTAGTCTGGCTCTCGGACAAAATCTGGCTTTTTCCAGACAAAGCGTGGTGAAGGCTCGCGGTCTTTTGCAGCTCCTGCAGCAGCAAGCCCTAGAGGCGGTGTCGTCTCTTTATTGTCGTCATCGTCTGCCAGGTCCTGCCATTCCCACACCTGCCAATTATTAGGATAGAGTCGATAATCAAGGCATTCCTTGAACACATCCCCGGCTGCAGCTCGCAGGCCGGTGCTGGTATAGCAAAAGGCGCGATGGCACCTCCACTCCTCGTCCGTCCACAGGGCTGCTTCTCCATCCAGCTCCAGTTGCAGCCAGAGTCCTTTGAAGGCTTGCCTGAGATTGGCCAGGGGTGTATTCTCATAATGGACGTGCACCGCGATGTGGTTGACTCCGATCTCCAGCGCATGGCTGACGTCAACCAGCTGTGCATACGCCCCAGTGCCTGGGCCTGGGTGCGGCGCCGGGCCGGAGAGACAGCGTCGACCATTGACGTAAGCCTGGAAATGGCAGTGCGAGGCGACCCACAGCTCCGCGGTTCCGGGCATCTCGCTCAAGGTGATCACGCGTCGGAAAAAGACATGATCCGTGTCATCCTGGCTGGCGTTGGTCAGCCATATCCATTTGCCGCGGATCTGCTTGGGAAGCATGGTGTTCTGTCTCATGTTCGCACCTTCTCTCTGGTTGGGATGTGGCGGTTGCTTTCAGCACGGACAAAACGAATCGCTCACTTTGGCCGCCAGCCTGGAACCGACCAGTTCCGCGCTGGCGCGCCATCATCCGCCTCGCATCCGGCGCCACCGCCTGGCAGCGTCGGCGCAAGGCATTCTCCTTCCTGTCGGTCTATGTCCAAGCCACAACTGGACACCGGCGCGTTTCTTCTGGCCGGCGTCATCTTTGAAAATCGAAATTAGCCTCGAACAATTCAATCAACCGGTTGCACATAGTTTCTTCATTGGGTCCCTCGACGGTCACTTGCACCGTGTCGCCACAGGTCAACGCCAAGCCCAGCAAAGCAAGAACGCTGCCGGGATGCGCCGTCGCGCCGTCCGGCCCCTTGATTTCGATCTTGCCATCGTAACCCTGCGCGGCTTTGGCAATCACCCCTGAGGGCCGGCAGTGGATGCCATAGGCATTCCGAACTGTCGTCTGCTTTGTGACCATTATCCAACTCTCCTGTCTCCGAAACGCCGCGCCGTCAATCGGGCTGCTGGTTCTTTTCTCTGTCTGCTCATTTTTCCGGACGCGCTGCCGGTAGACGTATCTTCTTCCCGTCAGCGGTGGCGCCTTCCATGCTTAGGGCGGGCTGTCCGGCGCCATCGTCTGCGCTTGTTCTTAATCATTCAAAGGATAGCCGCGACCAGCGCCCGCCGGTCTAGCTGCCCCATCAGATTTTCAATAGCCTCCATGGCGGATTTTCTGATTGCTGCCTCTGGGTCATGCAGCAGCGACATCAGGAACGGCCTGGCTGCCACATCGCCGCGCCGTCCCAACACGCGGATAAGCACTTGCCTGAGTCCTGACCAGTCATGCTTGCCGGTGTCATCTTTATGCACTTGATAATAGTGTATAATCGTCTCCGTCACGGAACTGCCGACGAAATCCTCGATGAGGAGGTTGGCTGCCGCCTCCTGCACCACCTTGTCCTCGGAAGACGCCATGCCAAGCAGATATGGCACGCTGCTCCCGTCCTCTTCCCCTGTGTTGTCCATGAGTGCCATCATCGACGGAACGCTTTCCCGTTCGGCCTTGAACAATTCGGCGATAGCGGCGGCGACGTCATCTTCCGTCAGGCAGTTGCGAGCCAGCAGTGACAAGCACCCGCGGGCGACAGCTGCCCGCGACTTGGACTCGCCCTTGAGAGCCTTGCCCAAGGCCGGAGCTACGCCAGCGTAGCCAAGCTTGGCCAGGGCCGCCCACAGCATCGGCGCATCCGCCGGGCTTGCCTTTGCCAGCACGCCGGCCACCTGGTCGGGGATGTCAGGATGGCAACAGGAGTAGCCAAAGTCCGCCAGAGCTGCTGCCTGCACAGTCCGGCGGCGGCCTTTGGCGCTCGCCAGGCTATTCGCAATCGCCAGGCAGGCTTCCTCGGAGCCGATCTGGCGCAAGGCCAGCAAGGCGGCGTCAAAAGAGCCTTCGTGTTCCAGGCATTTGGCCAGGGCAGGCACCTCTTTATCACCACCAACCAGCTGGAGGGCGCGGATGAGGACATTCCTGGCCACGTCGTCAGCAGCCCCGTCCAGCGCCTTGGCCAAAGCACTGGCCAGGCTGGAGCGCCGCGGTTCCTGCCCTGGGGTGGACGCCGCCATCGTCATGGCTTCCAAGGCGAAGGAAGCCTGCACTGTGGCTTCGTCATTGCTTGCGTTCAGGTTGGCGGCCAGTTCGGGCACCGCGCTGGCAGCGCTTTTCAGCAACTGCTTCGCAGCCGCCTCGCCGTCCTTCGCGTCAGCCCAGACGAGCTTGGCAGCTGCGGTCATGGCAGGGCCGCGCTTCTTAGCTCCGCTGGCCGCGCCGGAGTGCCGCCGTCCGCCGCGCTGGGCGCGTCCTCCCCCAGGGTTCTGAACCTTCTTTGTCTCTTTGCTCATTATGTATTCCCTTCAGTCAGCTATAACGCGAAGCGTGTCGTCCAATCACAGCAACCCCCAGGGCAGCCGCATCGGCTGCTCTGCCAGGCGGTTGGCCGTCTCGTCATTGCGGAAACGCAGCGTCTCCGGGTCAAAATGCAGTTTGCGTCCGGTGCGGATCGCGCAGTTGGCCAGATGGACCAGGATATTGCTGCGGTTGCCGTTGAGTTCATTCAAGCCGAATTTCTGGCGGGTGCGGATCGAGACGTTGAAGTCGCTGATCTGCGGCTCCGGGTCTGGCAACTCGACCACCAACTCAGCCAGGCGTTCTGGCTCGGTGCGGAAATTGCGGTAGACTTTGCCAAGCGGCCCTTCGATGAACGGCTTGTCCTTAGTTTCCTCCGGACCCCATTCGCAGGACTCCAGGATCAGCTTGCACCCGTCAGCATATTTCATTTCCACCTGCCCCCAGAGTCCGACCACGTCAGGATGCTGCGGCCAGGGCGCCGTCGCCTCGATTTCAGTCGGGCTGGTGTCGTCCTTGTCAAGGATGTATTGCACCGGGTCGAGATAGTGCTGCCCCATGTCAGCCAGGCCGCCGCCGTCATAGTCCCAATAGCCGCGGAATGACGGTGAGACGCGATGGCTGGTATACGGTTTATAGGGGGCTGGCCCCAGCCACAAATCATAGTCGATGTCAGCCGGCGGCTTCTCTGGCGGCAGGCCGAGTTTGCCGGTCCACATTGAGGCTTTCCAGGCAAAACCTGTATGCGCGCTGATCCGCACCGTCAGCGGCCAGCCCAGCAGGCCATTCTGGACCAGCTTTTTCAGCGGCTTGATGTCAACGCCCAGGCCATAAAACGCCCCATACAGCCGGAACCAGGTGTTAAGCCGGAAGACCCGGCCGTTGCGGCGCACGGCTTCAGCGATGTGAAGGCCCTCAGCAATCGTCCTGGTCATCGGCTTTTCCGCCCAGACGTCACAGCCGGCGTCTAGCGCATAGATATTCTGCAAGGCATGCCAATGCGGCGGGGTGACCACATGCACGACGTCAATGTCCTCATGGTCGATCATCTCCCGGAAATCACGATAGCCGCGACAATCGCCGCCGACCTTTTCCAGGGAGGCTTTGACCCGCGATTGCATCACGTCACAAACCGCCACCAGCTTTGCCTGCGGGTCTTTCAGCACATAGCCGAGATGGCCCTGCCCCATGCCGCCCAGGCCAATCACAGCGTGATTGATCCGGTCGTTGGCGCCTGGCCGGCCGGCGCTGCCCAAGGTCTCGCTTTTGACAATATTAGGCGCCGTTTTAGACGGTGACTTCGCCGCCCTGGCCGTTTTTTTGCTCATCGTTAGTTTCCTGGGTTGCAACTGTCGTGTTCCGTTCAGGCTTGAATGCCGTCATTTCAGGCTCTAACACTAATGAAATGCCAAATACACTATGAATTCATAACTGGCAATGTCAAGTCATCGCCATAAAAAAAGGCATCCCCGCCAAGGGGGATGCCCACACAAACGAAGAGCGCAACGCCGTCAGGGTGCCTTAGGCTCATCCTTGGCCTTAGCGTCGTCAACTTTCTCAGCGGCATTCTTGACGGCGCCTTCAACAGCTTCGGCAGCGCCTTTGACGGCCTTGGCAGCGCCCTCTACGGCCTTGGCAGCGCCCTCTACAGCCTTCGCTGTCACTTTCTTAGCCGCCGTTCCGACTTCACTGGCGGCAGCGCTGACTGCGGCGGCAGCCTCATCAACGGCTTGGGCGGCAGCCTCCTCCTGGGTTTCCGCTGGCGCGGCGGCTTCGGACGGCGCGGCCGTTTCAACAGAGGGCTTCGCCGTCGTCGCTGCGGCTTTTTCAGCGGCGCTGACATTCTTATGACTGAAACGGCCTGTAGTGGCAGCCAGCAACAGGGTGGAAGCCAGGAACACGACGGCAATCCACGTCGTCGCCTTGGTCAAGACATTGGTGGCCGAAGCGCCAAACATGCTCTCCGTAACACCGCCGCTGACAGCGCCCAGGCCGCCCCCAGCCTTGTTCTGTTGAATCAAAATAATCCCAATCAGCAACAACGCGCAGACAAAGGAGACAATCGCCAGCAATACGCTCAAAAACGATGACAGCATGCTCTATCTCTCCATATTAGGAAAACGATAACGAATGAACCAACGCCTCAGCTAACGCCGAAAGCATAAAAATATAAAAGATAAACTCTAAATATAAAAGACAAATCCGGCAAAGCAAGCCAGCACGGCGAGAAAAGGCTGAATACTGAATGCTGAATGCTGAATGCTGAATGCTGAATGCTGAATGCTGAGGCGCATTTGTCATTCATCATTCGTCATTTATCATTCGTTAGGGGCGAGGGACTCTCTAGGCTACATGCCACGCTGCCGTCTACTAAAGTCCACTTCTGTCCACGTCCACTCACCACTATCGTCCATTGACGTCCATCGTCCATCGTCTACTGATGTCCATTAAAGTCCACTTGCGTCCATTGTCCACTGTCCATTAAAGTGCCTTATCCGGGATGCCTAGCTCCGCAGCTTGTCGGAACTCCAAATATCAATCGGCGACCGATTACCGAAGGTTGCCGGTCATCATTTCTTGGTCGGCTCGCCGACCTGGTTGATCTCAGCGTGGTCAAAGACGACCCTGGTCTTCCAGTTCGCGCCCTCCAGGCGCATTTCCTTGACGAACCAGAGGTCATTGTCATGCTTCTTGGCGCCTTTCAGCTCCAGCTGGCGCCACGGCCGGCTTTCGCCTTGTCGGTACCACCATGCTTCCAGGGGGAAGCCATGCGCGGCGCTGAAGGAGACCTGGACAACGCCGTTGCCGCCAGGCTCGGCTAGGCGCATTACGCGGCAATCGCGCTGGCGGCTCTTCTGGCGAGGCAGCTCCTCGACGAAATCCCAATAGATGAAAGCAAACGTCAAGTCCTCGGGCGCCAGGCCGAACGCGAACAGCCCCGGCGCCTGCTCGTGCGGCGGCAGTTCAAGCGTCGTCTTGGCGGCTTCGCCATCTTGGCCGTGCTTTTGTTCGAAGCCATAGACATTGACGTCGTTGAGCACCAGCTGCGCGTGCAAGGACTCGGGCGTGAAAGTCATGCGCACCCGGATGGCACCCTGCACGGTCTCGGCGCCTTCCGCCTTGTGGGTCAGGCGGCCAGTAATCTCCCCCCAGGCATTGGTGCGCAGCGGGCGACGCACCTCTGCCAGGAAGTCAGCCGGAGCCAGCTCCTCGCTCAGCGCTGGCCATCCCCACAGCAGGCAGGCGCTCAAAAACAGCCAAAGCAACGGGCGCAGGCGCATCATTCCTCCTCAATTCCCTGGGGGAAGTAAGCCATGTCATTGGTAATGAGCATCTGGTCGAACATGATGCCGTCCTCGCGGTTCAGCAGCGTAATCGTATGCTTGCCAGCCGCGAGCTTGTACGTCTTTGGGGATTCCAGCCAATGCCAGGTGGTGTAGGTGCCGTCATTGCCCACCGTCACCGAGCGCGGCTCGTCATCGACTTTCACATTGATGGTGTTGCCGCAGGAGCCATCCCACCAGACCCGAAGCCAGATTTTGCATTCCAGGTCAGTCGGCACCTCAAACTCGAAAACAGCGCCGCCGTATTCCATGGACGGCTCCTTGTCGGGCGGCGGAACGCCCTTGCCGTCGAGAATCCGCAGGGCTGTCTGCTTCGCCGCCTGCGAGTCAGTTATTTTTTCAAAAGGCGGCGTCATCGTCTTCACGTCGCCGGCGTCAATGACCTTGAAGAAGTCGGCGGCGGCAACGGCTGCACCGGGCGTTGTTGCAGCAGCATCACCTTCGCTCCGAGGCTGCCTGGTCGAGGAGGCCATGCGGTCTTTTCGGACGCCTGCCAGGGGGTCTTCCACCGGCTTGATGACCGCCCCTGCCGCCAGGATCAGCCCCAGGGCCACTCCGCTGGCCAGCACCGACTTCCAGCTGAACAGCGTCGCCCGCCGCAAATCCTCCCAGCGGTTCGGCAACGATGCCGAGGCCAGCGCCAATGCGACGAACCAGCCGAGGCCGCGCGTCAATGGATCGCTGACCGTCATGCCAGTTATAAACACCGTCAGGGACAGGGCACCGCCCAGAGCCAACCCATTGCCTTGCTTTGACTTGTAATAGCGTCGCAGCCCATCACCGGCAGCAATCGCCAGAAGCAGGAAAAACAGGACTGCGGTCGGTATGCCGACGGTGCCTGCCAGGATGCCCCAGCCGGCCTGGGTATCGGTGTCGATGTCGTTGAAGATCGGGTTAGGCAGATCATCATAGCAACGGCCGACGCATTGCTGATAGCGTCCTGAGCCCACTCCTGCCCACGGTGCCCGCCCGGCCATGCGCAGCGCGGCCACGAAGTCGAGGTGGTTAGTTTTCAGCTCTCCGGGATAATCGCCTGTTTTCAAAGGTGAAAATGTCTCCTGCACGACTTGGCGATGTTTTTCTGGCAGGACATGAGTTCCGACTCCGAACAGGATGGCCAAGGCGACCAGGTTGACGGCCAGGGCCCGCCGCGAATGCAAAACCGCGCCAGCCAGCAGGGCTGCTACGGCCAAAAACAGCATCTGGCCATGCGCGATGCCGACCAGTACCGCGACGGTGCCCAGCAGAACCGCCAGGCAGCGGAAAAGTCCAGGCTTGCGACCGAGCCACTGCGGCTGCACCCAGGCCAGCACTGCCGCCAGGAAGAAACTCAACGCCATCCGGCTCCGGAACAGTCCTGTGTAGGCTTCACCAAAGCCCCACGCGATCTTCAGCACATCCGCCGGCGGCAGAACCATGCCGAAGCCGTATCGTCCGGCCTGCCAGAAGGCTAGGGCGAGATTGACGGCCAGGCCAGCGGTCGCCGCAACCACGGCCAGGCGAGGCGCATTCTCGACCAGAAAGCTCATAATCAGCAGGCCGCAGAAAAACTGCTGCACCAGTTGCGCCACTTCCATCGCGCCGCCCAGCCCGGAGCGCGACACCACGTTGGCCAGGGCAATGGCAGCCAAGGCAACAAGAGCCAGCAAGGGGAAAAACACCCGCTGCCGATTCCGCCACTGATGAAACAGGAGTCCGAGCAGGGCCGCAGCAAAGCCGAGGTCAGCGATGCCTAGGCGCCCGCCCGCTATCGGCAGCTTGATCTGGTTAGCCATCAGCAACAGGGCAAGGCCGCAAAGCCAAATCAGCCAGCTGGGCGCCGTCGACGTTGACGTCGCCTCCGCGTCGTCGACGTTGTCCAACCGAATATCTTCGTCCTGGGGTTCGGGGCTGGTCGGCTCTGGCTGCCGCACGAGCAAGCCCGGCTGGGATGTCCATTCTTCAGCTGCTGGGATGGGCGGCGAATTATGAATATGTTCAGTCATAAGTCAAATTTTCCTGATCCGAAATTCTGCAAGGTTGAAGGCTGGCGCTGCCGCAGCGTCAGACCTTGCTACGATTATGTGCAAAAAACGGACGGCTGAAACAGTTTATTGGAATCGACCCGAAAAGCCTCAGAAAACCTAAGGTGCCATGCTGGCAGGGAGGCGAAAAACCGTTGACTGCAAAAAAAACGACATCTACGGCAAGCCATGCCCTTGATGCCGCCTCAAGCGCGACCCTGACTGCTTTTGGCAGGCTCATGCTCATTCATGCAGTCGACCATGACTTCCCTTCGCCGACTATGGCTTCCTCGCGCGCGGCAATAGGATGGAGGCCCCCTCAGGGTGGGGGGGCTGGATTTCTGAAACCGTGGAAAAAATAGGCTCTCAGACGCCTTTTTTCAAGCGGTTTTCAGCAGATTCCTAGTAATTTTGTGCTTAGGCAGGATTTTGATAGCATGCAGGCATCATGCTTTCCATGACTTCCGCTTTACTCCGCCACGGTTGCGAGGATTTCCGCAATCAGCTTTTCGGCGTCAACGCCTTCGGCTTCCGCGCGGAAATTGGTGATGACGCGATGTCTTAGCACTGGCAGTGCGAGGGCGCGGACGTCCTCGCAGGCCACGTTGCGCCGGCCTTGCAGCAGCGCCCGCGCCTTGCCGGCCAGGATCATGGCTTGCGACGCCCGCGAGCCAGCGCCCCATTGCACTAAGTCATTGACTCTCGGCGCAGCCTGCGCACCGCCCGGCCGCGTAGCTGCGCACAGGCGGACGGCGTAGGCCACCACGTTGTCCGACACCGGCACTTCTCGCGCCAGGCGCTGCAAGGCGATAATCTCCTGCCCGTCCAAGACCGGCTGCAGTGCTACCTGCTCAGGCGCCGTCGTCTCCCGCACCATGCGCTCCTCGTCCGCCAACGGCAGGTAGTCCATCACGATGTTCATCAGAAAACGGTCGAGCTGCGCTTCCGGCAGCGGATACGTCCCCTCAAGCTCAATAGGATTCTGGGTGGCCAGCACGAAGAACGGCTTTTCCAGGGGATAGGTGACGCCGCCCACGGTCACATGGCCTTCGCCCATCGCCTCCAGCAGCGCGGCCTGGGTTTTCGGGGGCGTGCGGTTGATTTCATCCGCCAGGACGAGATTGGCAAACACCGGCCCTGGGATGAACCGGAACGTCTTCTCTGTCCGACCGACTGACTCATCCATGACTTCGCTGCCGAAAATATCTGCTGGCATCAAGTCTGGGGTGAATTGAATTCGCTTGAAGGTCAGCGAAAACAGCTGGGCGACGCTTTTCACCAGCAGCGTCTTGCCCAGGCCGGGCACACCGGTCAGCAGGGCATGGCCGCCGGCCAGCAACGTCACCGTGATCTGCTCGATAACGTCCTCCTGGCCGATGATCACCCGTCCCAACTCTTGGCGCAAACGCGCCATTGCCGCTGCCGCGTCCATGCCGGTTTTATTCATAATCCTCTCTGTCATGGCTCCTCACTTCAACAATTCGCGTCAACTGAAATGGAAAAAACGGCTTTAGGCGTTATAATCGCCTCGTATCTTATGATGAATTTCAACTATCAGCCAATATAATCATCGGAGGTTGACAATGCGAGTCATCGAACCCCACATTCACATGATTGCCCGGACTACGGCCGATTATGAGCGCATGGCCCTGATGCACACCGCCGCCTGCTGCGAGCCTGCGTTCTGGGCTGGCTATGACCGGACTTCCGCCCAGGCTTTCCACGATTACTTCACCCACTTGACGGTCTTCGAGCCGAAACGCGCCGCCCAGTACCTGATCAAGCATTTCTGCCACATCTGCATCAACCCCAAGGAAGCTGAAGACCTCGTCCTCGCCCGCGAAGTGATCTCCTTCATCCCGGAATTTCTGAGCCGCGACAACGCCATCGGCATCGGTGAAATCGGCACGAACAAGAACACCCGCAACGAAATGACCATTTTTGAAGAGCAGATTGACCTGGCCGTCCGGCTTGACCAGCTCGTCTGGGTCCACACGCCGCACCTAAATGACAAGCTGAAAGGCACTAAGATGATGCTTGACGCCCTCAAGAACCGCCGCGACATCAATCCTGAAAAAATTTGCTTTGACCATGCCGAGGAACACACCATCGGGCTGATTCGCGACCAGGGCTTCTGGGCAGCGATGACTATCTACCCGGTCACCAAGAATTCGCCGGCACGCGTCGTCGACGCCTTGGAAATGTACGGCCTTGACCACATCATGGTCGATGCTTCAGGCGACTGGGGGCCGTCCGACCCGGCCACTCTCCACAACGCCATCTTTGAAATGCGCCAACGAGGCTATGACGATAAGACAGTAGAGCAGGTCTTCTACCACAATCCCTGCCAATTCCTGTCCCAGTCGCCGAAATTCTCCTGCTGAAAAGGCGTTGCCAGCGCGGACGCCGCCTCTTGTCGGCACGTCCTGCCACTTCTGCCGAAAAGCGGCCAGATTTTCACCCTTGCCATCGCCCTGCCTTCCCAACCCTGAGGTTTTAACATTAATTTTAACAGGAGGTCCGTTCATGATCAGCAAACATGCGTTTCGCCTTGCCGTCTTAGGTCAGCTCTGCGTTAGCGCCGCCTTTCTCAACGCCGCCCCTGCGGCGCCGGCCAGCGCTTTGGTAGAGTGTCACCAGGCAGAATGCCGGGACGGCAAGATCACAGTGGCCCGAGTCAGCCAGAACTTATTTGCTGACGACTTCAGCCGCAATTCTGGCCTCTGGCTGGACTTCAACAATTTCCAAAATCTCCTCACCTTCACGTACGGCGACGTAGACGGCGTCAAGGCCCTGGTCATCACTAAGAACGAGGCTTTCAAAGCGACTGACACTGCCTTTGAGCTGACCTCCAAGCCATTCCCGGTCACGCCTGGCTCTGCCTTCGCGTATAGCATCACCGCCCGAGGCACGGTCGACATGAGCCGTGCCCGCGGCCATAACGTCTCATACCACAACCGCATCCAGTGGCGAGACCAGGATCAGCAGATTCTGACGGAAACGCCGTATACCTTCAAGAACGCCTCGGAGCGGTTTGTCACCACCACCATCACCGGAACCGTTCCGGAAAAAGCCGCTTTTGCCGTCCTCCGCCTCGGCGCTGACAGCCCCAACATCACCCCTGGCACCTATTTTGCTTTGACTTCCATCACCTTCACTTCCCAGCCACCCAGCAGCCCCTATCTTCCCGAGGGATACATAGTGTCCAAGCCATTCCCCTTGCCGCTGGCTGGCGCCTTGGCCTGGGAGGCTGACATCCCTGCTGGCACCGTTCTCACCCTCCAGCTCGCCACCGCCCCGGACGACGGCGGCTCGCCAGGACGCTGGTCTGACTGGTCCGCGCCTGCCACCCAGCTGCCAACTTGGCCGCCGGCCGCCCGCTGGGTGCGTTACCGCGCCACCCTCAAGGCCGCTGATGGCCGGGCGCCTGTCCTGAAATCCGTCACCCTGGGCAGCTTGACCGACCGGAACTGGTCAGGCCAAGACATCACCCCGCCGATCATCACCCGCCTCACTCCAGCCCAAACCACCGACCCCACCGCCCCCATCGCGTTCCGCCTCGCGGACGAGACTGGCATCGACTGGAAAAACCTCCGCCTGCTCCATCACGGCAATGACATCCTGCCCCACTGCCGACGCGCTGGCGACGTCATCACCTTCACTCCGCCGACAGCGTTGGCGCTGCCCGGGTTTGAGATACACCCCCGCTACTGGCTCCGCACCAACTACCGCAACGCCCTGGCCTTCGCCACCCCGACCGACGCCCACGACGCGATCCGCGTCAGCCGGGAAAAAATCATTGATGACACGGCCTTCTCCCTGACCAGCATGCCCCGCCCGGTTGTCGCCGGCCAAAACTACGCCTTCCGCTGTGACTGCCGCTATCTCCTGAGCCTCGCCGCCCCCGGCAACCTCACCATCGGGAAAATCACCTGGAAGGACGCGGAGGGCACCAGCTTGGAACCGTACCTGCCAATCCTGTTCACCGGCCACCCCGGCGACTGGAACGCCATCAGCATGAGCATGACCGCCCCGGCCGAAGCCGCCAGCGCCGTGGTCAGCTTCGGCTTCGACCACCCCAACTTCGCCGGCGATGATTACCTCGACATCCGCAACGTCGCCCTGACCGGCCCGCAAGGCGCACCCATAAAGTCCACCGAACCCAATCTCCACGCCTTCCAATTCACCGCTGCTGACCTGGCCGGCAATCGCACCCAGGCCGAACGCTATGTCCTTATTGACGAACCGCCGACCAAGAACATCGTCCGCCTCCGCGACGACGGCTTTGTCCTCGTCGACGACAAGCCATTCTTCCCTATTGGCGCCTACGCCGTCTGCAAGCGCGAATTCAACGACAATGATCTTGACAAGGCCTTCGCCGACCTCAAGAAGATTGGCTTCAACTTTGCGCACACCTACCAATCTGCCCGCAACGAGAACTTCCAGCAATTCTTAGCCGCCGCTGCCAAGCACGACTTCAAAGTCTGGGTCGCGTCGAGCGCGGGCGCCAATTCCACCCAGATTGGCAACTATCTGCGCACAGTCGCCCGCGAATACAAGCATCCCTCCATCCTGGCTTGGTACCTGGCTGACGACACCAGCGGCCACGTTTCACCCGAGGCCTTGACCGAACTACACCAGGCTATTCGCGACCTTGATCCCAGCCATCTGACCGTCCAGGCCGACGGGGTCGGCTCGCCCGGCACCCCGAACTACCTGCCTTACATCCACGCCACTGACGCCTTCCTGCCCGAAATCTACCCTATCCGCGACGCTGACTCCGACGGCCCGCCCAAGGTCATCAGCGACATGAAGCTGATCCACGCCAACCTCGCCGCCGAGGGCAATCCAGTCAAATCCATCTGGGCCATCATCCAGTACTTCCAGGGCTGGAGCAGCTGGAAGCGCTTTCCGACCTTCGAGGAACTGCGATCCATGAGCTTCCTGTCCATCATCCACGGCGCCCACGGCATCACCTGGTACACTTACGGCGGTTTCGATAAAAATCATGGCATGACCGACACCCCGGAGACCTGGAACAACATGGCCACCGTCGCCACCCAGCTGAACCAACTGAGCGAAATACTCACCGAGCGTACGCCGCCCCAGCTGCAACCGCCGACTATAGCCAGCGGCCCGACCACGGACAGCCTGGGCCATCCCGCCATCAGCGCCCTCCTGAAAATCCACCAGGGCAACGCCTATCTCCTCGCCGCCAGTTCTGCCCGCGAACCCATACGAGCCAACTTCCAACTGGACGCTCGCCTGGCCGACAAAACCAACGCCAAGGTCCTCTTCGAAAACAGGAACGCAACCATCCAAAACAACGCCCTCACCGATGACTTCAAACCCTACGAAGTGCATGTCTACCAATTCCAATAAAGAAAAAATAAAACCAAAATGCGTCGATAACCTCATGAAACCGGGAACCAATTTTGACATCTCCCCTGCCTGAAGACGTCAAATTGATGTCCGCAGAAAAATTTTTTTGAGAAATTTTTCTTTGTTGACATTGCTTCCTGGATTTCCTTCGCTATATTATCCAGCTGTCGTTTCCGTCCCGATTCATTTCGGTTTTTTGCGTTGTCCTTTTCACGACAGTCCAGGATCAACTTCGATGCATCATTTATTCTCATCTAACGTTATTCCACCTCGTCATTTTGAGCTTGACGACGTCCGCGAGCCGAATTACCTGCGCGAGCAATTTCCTTACACTGACGTTCCCCGGATTTTGTTTGACGGGCAGGACGTTCTGCCTGCGCCTGCGTCGGAGATTTGGATCACGGACACCACGTTCCGCGATGGCCAGCAGGCCCGGCCGCCCTACAAGCCTGAACACATCGTGCGCATTTACGATCTGCTGCACCAGCTGGGCGGCCCTGAGGGCGTCATCCGGCAATGCGAATTCTTCGTGTACAGCCAGCGCGACCAGGAGGCCATCAACGGCTGCATGGCCCTTGGCCACCGCTATCCTGAAATCACCGGCTGGATTCGCGCCAACGCCGAGGACTTCCAGCTGGTCAAAAGACTCAACCTCAAGGAAACCGGCATCCTGACCTCCGTCTCCGACTACCATATCTTCTTGAAACTCAAGAAGTCCAGGCGCAAAGTCATGGACGACTACTTGGCTACGGTCAAGGAGGCCCTGTCAGTCGGCATCATTCCGCGTTGCCATTTTGAGGACATCACGCGGGCGGACATCTATGGCTTCTGCCTGCCGTTTGCCGAGGAGCTGATGAAGCTGTCCCAGGAAAGCGGCATCCCGATTAAGATTCGCCTTTGCGACACCATGGGCTACGGCGTCACCTATCCCGGCGCGGTGCTGCCCCGGAGCGTCCCGCGCCTGGCCCACGCCTTCCACAAGGAACTCGGCGTTCCCTCTGCCCAGCTGGAATGGCATGGCCACAATGACTTCCACAAAGTCCACACCAACGCCGTCACTGCCTGGTTCTACGGCGTCTCCAGCCTGAACGCATCGTTGCTTGGCTTTGGCGAACGCACCGGCAACCCGCCCTTGGAAGCGGCCATCATCGAATACATCGCCCTCAAAGGCAGCAGCAACGGCATCAACACCCGCGTCATCACCGACATCGCCAACTACTATCGGGACACAGTCCAGGCCGCCATCCCAGACAACTATCCCCTGGTGGGCGCCGAATTCAACACCACCCGCGCTGGCATTCATGCTGACGGGCTGCTCAAAAACCCGGAAATCTACTCTATTTTCGACACGGTCGCGCTGCTCAACCGCGGCATCAAGGTCATGGTGACGGACAAGTCAGGCCTGGCCGGCATCGCCCAGTGGCTGAACGACTACATTGAAGCCAGCCCCAGCGACCACGAACCCCTGTCCAAACGCCATCCTGGCGTTCGCCGCATCCACGAGTGGGTCACGGAGCAGTACGCCCAGGGCCGCACCTCGTCCATCTCCAGCGAGGAAATGATCGCCCAGGCCAAGTACCACATCCCCGGCATGTTTGAGTCCGACTTCCAGAAAGTCAAGCGGGCGGCAAAGGACAAGGGCCGTCGCCTAGCGGCCAGAATCTGCTCGGCGCCAGAGGTGCTGTCACTCAATCCTAAGCGGATCGTGCCCTTCCTGCGCCAAGTCGTCCGCACCGAGCCTTCCATCCAGTTTTTGGCTATCACCAACAGCGACGGCAAGCAGCTCAGCCAGGTTCATACCCAGCGCGGCGACAAGGGGCTGTTCCGCTCCCTGCTCAATCTTGACTTCAAGGAAAAAGAATGGTTCCGCAACGTCATCGCTACGGGCGAGCCGTACTGCTCCGACCTGTTCTTCTCTCGCTTCACCGGCCGCCTGATCATGACGTGCGCCGAACCCATCCGCGACCAGGACGGCAACATCGTCGCGGTCATGGACGTCGACTTCAAATTCGATGACTTGACCAAGATGGTCAACACCCTCCCCTTTGACCCAACCGACCCGCATCACCAACAGCTGGCCACAGAAGTGGATGCTGTCGCCGGAGGAGCCGGCCGCCAGCCAGCCGACTGAGCTCTCCTGCGACAAGACGCCTGAAACAACACCATGATCGACCCTGTCGCTTTTACAATCGGGCCTCTTGCCGTGCGCTGGTATGGCATCTGCGTCGCTGCCGGCCTAGTCGCCGGCTTCAACCTCCAACTCTGGCGCGCCAAGAAATACGGCTTCACCCATGACCAGGTCTCGGATATCACCTTCCTGGCCATGGGCGCTGGCCTAGTCGGCGCCAGGCTCCTCTATGTCATCCGGTTCTGGCAGCAGGAATTCGCCGGAAATTTCCTGGATGTCTTCAAAATTCACCGCGGGGGGCTGGTTTTCTACGGTGGTTTTCTCGGCGCCGTGCTTGCCCTGGTCATCTTCGCCCGGCGGCGCCGCTGGGCGGTCTGGCGGATTGCCGACCTGGTCGCGCCAGCCCTTGCCTTAGGACACGCCTTTGGCCGCATCGGCTGCCTGATCAACGGCTGCTGCTTCGGTTTTCCGTACGACGGCCCGTGCGCTGTCAGCTATCCAGCCTACGTAGGCGGCTTCCTGAACAGCGCCGCCGTCGTCCAAGCGGAACAAGGGCTGCTCACCCTGACCAGGGACACCATCTGGTCTGTCCCGACCTTTCCGCTGCAAGCCATCGCCGCTGTCGGCAACGTCCTCATCTGCCTGCTCCTGCTCTGGATGGAAAAGCGGCAATGGTTCCGCCAGCGGTTATTCTTGGCTTATCTCATCATGTACACTGTCGGCCGTTTCCTGCTTGAATTCGGCCGCGGCGACTACCTGGTCAAGACTGCTGGCCTGACACCGTCCCAGATCACCTGCCTGTGGCTCCTGCCTGCCAGCATCGCCGTCTATGCCGGCGCAGCCATCTGGCAACGGCGACACCCGCAAACAACACCTTGAACTAACGCAACCACCTCTCATGGGCGACAACGACAGCCAGTCGAAATCAACCCTCACCGTCGACGACCAGTATCCCGACGGCATCCGGATTGACGCATTCCTCGCCCGAACCTTCCCCGAACACTCACGCGCCTTCTTCCAAAAGTGCCTGGCAGAGCACCGCGTCCTGGTCAATGGCCGCCATCCCAAGCGCGCGGACAACGTCTGCACCGGCGACGCCATCGAGGTGTTCTGGCCCCTCCTGCCGCTAGATAAGCTTGAGCCGGAATCCATCCCGCTGGACATCATGGCGGAGGACAAGGACATCATCGTCCTGAATAAGCCGCCCGGCATGGTCGTCCACCCCGCCCATGGCAACACCTCGGGGACACTGGTTCACGGCCTCCTCTTCCACGTCGGCGCCGCCTTTGCAGAAATGGCTGACGAAGAGCAGCGCCCTGGCATCGTGCATCGCCTTGACAAGGATACCTCGGGGGTGATAGTCGTCGCCAAAAACCCGGCGGCGCGGCTGCTTCTCAAGGAGGCCTTCCAACGGCGCCAGGTTGAAAAAACGTACTTGGCGATTGTGCTTGGCTCTTTTGACGTGTCGAGCGGCCGGATTGAGTCCGACATTGGCCGACACCCTGTCCACCGGCAGCGGATGGCCGTCGTCGAGCGCGGCGGCAAGCATGCCGTCACCCTCTTCCGCGTACTCGGCCAGAACTGCGGCTGCTCTCTCCTGGAAGTCAGGATCCTCACTGGCCGCACCCACCAGATCAGAGTCCATTGCGCTTCCATCAACCACCCGGTCCTTGGCGACCACGTCTACGGCGGCCGCCCCCGCAACGCACCCCTGCAACCGCCGCGCCAGATGCTGCATGCCTGGAAAATCGTCTTTCCACACCCGCGCTCAAAAATCATGCGCCAATACATGGCGCCGTTGCCGGACGACTTTCGCGCCGCCCTCGCCGCCCTTGAGCTGCCGCCGATCGGAGAACACCAGCCACCACAAAACCCGCTCCTCGACCCGGATGCAGAGCCAGGCAGCCAGCTGGCCAAGACGCCCATCGACCTGATGGATGATGTGGAGGACGATGAACTGCTCCAAGACGACGACTGGCTCGAAAGCGACGAGTTATCCGAAAACTGTGATCTGGACGACCTGGACGACGATGAAGACCCATGACCCCTTCCACGACGAAGACGTCAACACGCTCCGTACCACTGGCAGCGCTTTAACCCTGCCCTCTGGCCGAAGCATAGTTCTTCCCAAGACCTTCGGCTTCTGCCGAGGCGTCCGCAACGCCGTCAACCTGCTCCACCAGACGATTCTTCAAAATGAAGGCCGGCAGCTATGGCTTCTGGGCGCCATGATTCACAACCCGGCGGTCAATGCGCAATTCGCCCGGCGCGGTGTCCGGATCATCGCTGAAAGCGATCTTGAAACTGCGTTTGACACAGCCCCGGCTGACGACGTCTTCGTCATTCCCGCCTTTGGCCTGCCGCTTGACTTTGAACGCCGCCTGCGGGCCTTTGTCACGCCGCCGGGAGAAATCGTCGACGCCACCTGTCCCTTTGTGCGTCGCGTCTGGCAGGCCGTTTCCCAGGCTGCCGCGTCCGGCGCCGCCGTCATCATTCACGGCCAGCCTGGGCACCAGGAAACCACGGCGATCTGGTCGCGGGCCGCTGCTGAGGCCGCCGCCGTCGCCATCATCCCCAATCCTGACCAGGCCCGGCAGTTCGCCGCCGCCGCCGGAACTAGAGACCTCTCGGCCTCTTACCCAACGGAACTGCTTTTCAACTGTGACCGCCTGGCAGACACAGCCTGGACAGTCGTCAACCAGACGACTATGCTGGGAACAGACACTACCGCCATCGCCGACATTCTCCGCACCGCGTCCTGGCATCAAGCGCCATTGCAAATCGCGGACACGCTCTGCGCCGCGACTCAATCCCGGCAAGGCGCGGCAAAAGCCCTATGCACGCATCCCTGCGACGTGATCTTCGTGCTTGGCGGCACTAACAGCAGCAACACCACCCAGCTCTATCGACTGGCCGCTGGACATGCCGACGCCTTCTTCCTGCAATCTCCAGACGACCTCCAGGCCAGCATGGTGCGTCATTTCAATCCTGCGACCGCAACCTGGGAAGAAACCAAAGACTGGCTGTCGCCATCTTGCCAGACCATCGGCATCCTGGCCGGGGCTTCCTGCCCAGATTCCGAGCTGGGAAACCTAATCCGGAAAATCGCCCGCCTGGCATGACGCCGTCGCCGTAAAAAAATCCGTGCGTTTCTTTGCGTCCTGTTATCGGGTGGATTCCAGCAAGCATTCACCTGGGTTGCAGCAGGCCCAAAGTGCGATTTCGCCAAGGCGAATGGCCGCAGCGGAGGCCCAGTTTGTGCGGAAAGCGCCGGGCATAGCGGGCGCATAGTTCGTCGCTGACCCCGGCGCCGTGCAGCAGCGCCAGCATCGTCTCCCGGTGCGGCCGCATCAGCTCCAGCGTGGCGGCGCGAATGTCCGCCGCTGGCGGCGCTTGAGCTGCAAAGGCGTCAACAGCCGCTGCCACGGCCTCTGCCTCATCCGGGACTTTCGCCGTCGCAAAGTCCGGCATGACCAGGTCGCGACCGCCGATGTTCGCCGTGTTCACCGCCGGCAAGCCGCACAACAAGTATTCCGCGCTGACGAACATCGCGCCTTCCTTGGCTGAAAGGCATAGCCCGCAGCGCGCCTGGTTGATCGGATACGCAATCAACAGCGCTGGATAGCTGTCCGTCACCTTCGCCTGCGGCAAGCTGCGCAGCGTTGCATCGACGTAGGCGCGTTCATTGTCCGAAAACGTGCCTATCAGCCTCAGGCTGCGGATCGTCGTCGCCAGCGCATGGCGCTTGAAAGGCGTAATCCGGGCAATGTAGAGAGCGTCATAGCGCTTGCGCACAAACGGCAGAATCGGATAGCGGCGTTCATCCAGAAACGCATTCTGGTGGCAGAACACAGCTTCCTCTCCTTGACGCTTCAAGGCCGCTTCTTCCTCTGGGCAATTAGCCAGGAACAGCACCCGGGACAGCTGGGGCAGGCGTTGCCGCGCCGCCCGGAAATCCTGGGACAAGCGAGTTGCGGCATCATCGGTCTGGCATTGCCAGCCGAGCTGGATAAACAGCGTGACCGGGACTTCCCTAGGCAACGCAGCCTCGTAAGCATCCAGATGAGACAGAAAGTCGCGCTCGTACGCCGCCAACACATACGGGTGCCGCGACAACAATGCGCACGGCAGATATGAACCTAAACCGATGGCTGACCATATACTCATCAAACTGTCCTGATTTTTCGCTTATGCATGATTCAATGCCAAGGCTCGTGAGTACGCCGGAATCGTCCTTAGTATAATTCCTTCTGTTCAGGATACAATGGCGCAGCAGCGCGGTTCGACTGCCATAGACGACCGTGACAGAAGCCCGGCCAAATGACATTTGCTTGCCGGACTGCGTTGGCATTGCCCGAGTCCTGGCGTTATCTTACACTCTTGTCGACAGTCCAGCCCTGCCCCCTGCCCTTTTCCAGGAAAACCCCAACCATGAAAACATGCCTTTTAGTCATGGCCATGGCCTCGGCGGCATTCGCCGCCCAGGCGCCCGGCAACGCCAGCCCAGCTGACCGCAGCCCAGCAGCGATACGCGCCATCAACCGCTTCAATCCCGACGACCCGGACATCATCCTCGGGCGCTACCTCTTCAAGGATCGGGTCATGAACAATCCGATATATTTTGTCAGCGGCTACATGGACATCAGCGACGCCCCGCCCAATTCCTGCCTAGTCTCCAACAAGGGCAATCGCTTTACATCGTTCTTCGACCAGGACAAAAAATACCTCTCCTACGTGGAAAATGCCCATCCCGTGCCCATCCCGCCAGACGCCGCCTTCGCCCGCATCTCCCTAACTCAAAGGGCGATGCCCGGCCTGGTCATCAACGTGGCGCCGCCCAATTCAGAGCCGACAGCCGATAGCACCGCTGGCGGCAAGGTTTTTGTCAACGACATCTGCCTGCCATCAACTCTGTATATGCTGTCTGAGACGCCGAACGAAATCTTCGTGCAGCCTTTCCTCAAGCGCTGGCGACCCTACAATGACTTTGTGCGCTTCTCTCTCAGCGGCAACCATCCCTTCCGCCGACGCCTCAGCCATGTCGCCACCATCGCAGAACCGGTTGACGGCAGCATCCTCACCGCCGAACTGGTCCATGGCGACGAGTTCGAGACCGTCAAAAGGTTGTCCTCGACCATCCGCGTCGGCGTCAAAGGCAAGGGCAGCGGCCGAGTCACCGCCCAAATCATCGGCGACAGCTATACCCAGGGCGCATTTTTCCGGGACGCCCTGCTCAAATCAGGGCAGGTGCCAGGCTTGAGCCTGATCGGCCTGCGCAAAACCGCCGAAGACCAATACGACGAAGGCCGCGGCGGCTGGCGGCTGGACTCCTATTTCACGGTCCCTATCCGACCCGGATCGTCGTTCCATTCCTGGATGCACCCCGAAGGCGACTTCCGCTACTGGGGCGTGCGTGAATTCTGGGTCACCGCATGGAAGTGCTTCCGGAAAACCGCTGGCAACGCCTTCGAGCCAAATTATTCCTGCGGCCGCTTTGACTTCTGCCTGCCGCGCTTTGACGAAAACACCGGCATCCTGCTGCAACCACAGCCGGGAGACGTGCAGTACGACCACGCCCAAAGCACATTCCTGCTCTTTGACGGCAACGCCTGGACCCCACGCCGGCAGGAAGACTTCAATTGGCGATTCGACTACTCCAAATACCTCGCCATGTGGGGCTTCGATGCGCCCCAATTCCTGTTCGTCGTCCTCGGCCTGAATGACTTCTGCAACCAACTCCAGGCCGACTATAGCCAGTGGGACCAGCAAATCACCACCCTGAAAAATTCCTATTTAGAGGCCAGGCCAGACGGCCGTTTCGCCATCTGCATCCCCTGCTCGTCCTGCGGCATCCTCGACAACGCCGCCGGCTCCTTCACCTTAAAGCAAAATGCGGCGATGTGGAATTTCCGCCAACATCTTATCAAGCAGTTCGACCGGCGCGAACAGGACGGCTTCTATTTGGTTGATACGGCGATTACCGTTGACAATGAATACGGCTACCGCTATCTGCCCAAAAACGACATCACTATCCCCTACGCCGGCTGTCCGGACGACGTCACCCTGAACGTCCAAACCGGCAACCCGCACCCCTACAATTCCTATCCTACCATGGGCGTCCCCATCGCCGCCTTCATCCAGGCTTTCCGCGAATAGCTTCCGGCCTCCTGGACGGCATTCTGTTCATAACACCCTTCAGGATTGCAAAATCCCACTCAACGGATACAGTATTTTTTGGCGAAGGCTCATTTCCGCCTATTCTCAAACCTAAAACATCAAGGCACTCCATCATGCTGAAAAGCGCCCAGGCACTCAGCGCCATTCCCGAGGTCCCCATCTCTGAAATCGGCGGCTGCGACGGCGAAAATCTCTGCCACATCTACATGGAAGCGCAGATCTTTTCCCCTGACTCTAAGCACTTCATTGTCCATTCAGGAAGCACACCGCATGGCACCCACGATCCGACTAAGCATATCTACTACCGCTGCGACATCGAGGACGACTTCTCGTTGCACCCGATGACCGACCGCCTCCAAGTCACCTGCCCGGCTATCAGCCCAGACGGCAAATTTTTCTACTACATCGTGACTAACTGGCAGCGGCACGGTCACGGTGCCCCCATCGAATTGCGGCGAAGGAACCTCGACGGCAGCGATGACATCATCATAACCGCCATTCCCGGCCGCCTGCCCGGCTCCAACCTCCTGCTCGGCGAAGTCTATCCCCTATCCACGATTTCCAGCGATGGCCAGCGCCTGGCCACCCGCATCGCCTTGTTCTCCACCAGAACCCAATGCTGGACCTACGCGCTCGTCGTCTTCAATCTTGACCAGGGCGACTACTTCATCAGCTTCAACGACGCGGAATACGTGAATGCGCATCCGCAGTATTCGCGTTCGCTCGACCCGGACGAATCCCATGACATCATGCTGCAGCATAACCACGCCCACCAGCATGACAACAAGCGTCTCCTCGACGCACTCCGGGCAAAGGCGAAGCCCGGCCAGTCCGTCTCCTTGGCGCCACGCGCCGCCGGCACCGACATCCATGTAATTTGCGATGATGGCAGCCATCTGCGCGACCTGCCGTTTGGACGTTCAGCGACTGAAATGGCACTTGGTCACCAATGCTGGGTCGGTCGCTCAAACTGGATCATCGTCCAATGCAAACAATGGGCCCAGCCCCATTTCATCAACAACGTGCCCTCGCCCTTCCAAAATCCAGTCCCGGACATCGGCGTCTACCTGTTCGCTGCCCAGCCGATGGAACGCATGGACCACCTCGGCGTCAATACGCCTGACATGCACCGCCTGCCGCTATGCAATCACGCTCCAGACAACTGGTTCGGGCATTTCGGCGGCGATATCGAAGGACGACGCTTCATCGTCGACGCCATGAACCCCGAACGCCAGCTGAGCCGCCTCTACCTGTTCAGGCTCGGCAATCTCGATCAAGGCGAAACACCAGGCCCAGACGACTGGAAACTGCTGGGCGACTGCCTGACCAGCAACAAAGGCCCAAACTACGGCATAGAACACAGCCATCCCTTCCTGTCCCCAGATAGCCGCTACGCCTTCTTCAACTCCAATGTGTCCGGCGTCCTCCGGCCCTACGTCGCTGACCTCAAAAACCTCGATTTCTGAACGTCACGGCAATCCCCCACTCCAATCGGTAAGGAACCCCGCGTCATGACCGCCAAGCATGCATTTCTTCTCGCCTCTATCTGCGGCCTGCTGACCCTCAGCGGCCAAAACCTCGAACCAGCCACAACCGCCCAAGTCCAAAAATCCATCAGCGGCACCCCGTCAGCAGCTGAACCAGGCCGCAAAAAACTGATTGGCCACAGCTGGGATCTGCTGCGGGTCACCCCGGAAGACCTGCACCGCAACCTGGAAAAACTGGAAGCCCTGCCGTTAGACGGCATTTCAATTACCGTGAACGTCAAGCCGCCGGAAGGTAAGGTCCGCCGGTTCAGTGCCGCCTACACTGACCAGCCCTGGGATCGGCAATGGCTGGCCGAAGACCTCGAACACATCAAGGCCGTCTGCAGTGGCAAACTGCGCCACAACCTCATTACCTCCTATTGGGCGCCGCATCGCCGCCTGGCCTGGAACGACGATGCCGCCTGGTCTAACGCCGCCCACAACTTCGCGATCATCGCCTGGCTGGCCAAGCAGTCCGGCTGCAAAGGCATCCTGATGGACCCCGAAGACTATCCGAAAAGCCAGCAGTACACCCTGCTCCCGGAAGACGGCGACTATCCAACAACCGCTGCCCTCGCACGTCAACGCGGGGCACAGGTTATGCGCGCCATGAGCGCCGAGTTTCCAGACGCAGTCTTCCTCTCCTTCTGGTTCCTCAGCATGAACCCGTCGTTGTATCTGCGCAGAGGCGACCCGGCCGAGAATGTCGCCCGCGCCGGCAGCCTCTGGGTGCCTTTCATCAACGGACTGCTTGACGCCTTGCCCCCAGACGCCGTCATGGTCGACGCTACCGAAAACGCCTACCGCCACCGCTTCGAAACGTACGACTTCTATAAATCAGCCCTGCACATCAGCCGCAATGCCCTGCTCGTCGTCGCCCCGGAAAATCATGTCAAATACCGCAACCAGGTCCAAGTCGGCTTCGGGTTGTACCTGGACATGTACCGCACCGAGCCGACCTCGCGATGGTATTTCCCCGAACTCGACGGCTCCCGCCTCAAGCGCCTCCAGGCAAACTTCAACCAAGCTATCTACGCGGCAGACGAATACTGCTGGGTCTACGGCGAGAAATATGACTGGATCAAGTGGGACGTAACCAAAAACAACAAGGACAACGAGACCTGGGAAGACATCTTGCCTGGATTCAACCGCACCCTGGCGCTGCTGCGCGACCCGGAAACGGCCGCCCGCCAGTGGCTGGCAGAAAAACAGAAGGCCGGCACCCTGGTCAACCTGATTTCCAACCCGGAATGCACTCCCAAGACCGGCGAAGCCATGCCAGCGCCAGCCGAAGACTGGACTGCTGGCAGCCTGCCGCCGGGATGGAGCTTCTGGCAGCTGCAAGAAAAAATCGGCGCCTTTGGACTTGACAGCAGCAAAGGCCGCGGGGACAACTTCTCCGCCCGGGCCGAAGGCACTGGCAACAGCTGCATGATCGTCAAGGCGCCGGTGCAGACCGGCCGTTTGTATGTTGTCGAAACCTGGTGTCATGGCGGCAGCAACCCGGTCGTCCGCGTCCGCTGGACTTACAACGGCGCCTGGCAAGTGCCGGACCAGGACGTCTTCATCAACTATGAGACGACGCCTGACGCCCAAGGCTGGCGGCGCGGCGTCGGCGTCGCCGAAGTGCCAGCCGGAGTCAACGAGCTGGTCGTCCTGATGAGTGACCGCCTCGCCCCTGGCGAGACCGTCTGGTTTGACCAGCCTGCCGTCTATGCCATGGAGTAAAAAAAGCCACTGCTCGCTGGCAGCCCTGGCGAGCGTTTCCCCAATCATCTATTTAACACCACCACCTTTACTTGGAGTAACCACATCATGCGTGTCCTGGTCACCGGCGGCGCCGGATTCATTGGCAGTCATCTCGTCGAACATTTCCAAGGCAAGGCCGACGTCCGCGTGCTGGACAATCTACGCAGCGGACGCCTGAGCAACCTGCAAGGCTTTGACGTCGACTTCATCGAGGGTTCGATTCTTGACGACGCCCTGCTGGCCAAGGCCATGTCCGGCGTTGACGTAGTCTTTCATCTGGCTGCGATGATCAGCGTACCTGAGTCCATGGGCAAGCCGATCGAATGCGTGGAAATCAACACTATCGGCACCTTGAAAGTGCTGGAAGCCGCAGCCCGGGCCGGCGTCAAAAAACTCTGCCTGAGCACGTCGGCCGCAATTTATGGCGACAATCCGATCGTCCCAAAACGCGAAACCATGCTGCCAGAGCCGAAGAGTCCATACGCGGAGACCAAGCTGTCCGGCGAATACTACTGCGGCATCTACACGCGCGAAGGCCGCCTTGACACTGCCTGCCTGCGCTACTTCAATGTCTTCGGCCCGCGCCAGGACCCTAAGAGCCAGTACGCTGCGGCGGTGCCGATTTTCATTTCCCGAGCCTTGCGCCAGGAGCCGATCACCATCTTCGGCGATGGCGAACAGACGCGCGACTTCATCTATGTCAAGGACATCGTGGCCGCCAACGTCTTCTTCGCCTTGGAATCGCCGGCCACTGGCGTCTTCAACATCGCCTACGGCGGGAAAATCACCATCAACGACTTGGCTCGACGCATCATTGAGCTGACCGGCTCACGTTCGCAAATCGTCTATCTGCCAGAACGCGCCGGCGACGTGAAGCACTCTTCCGCCGCCATTGACAAGCTTTCCGCCGCTGGCTTCCGCCCTGGCGCCGACTTTGACCGCGGCCTGGCCGAGACCATCGCCTATTTCGCTGCCCAGGAGAAAGGGGCATGATCAAAATCCTCTTCATCTGCAAGGACAACCGCAGTTGCAGCCCAATGGCGGCGGCCTACCTGAAGCACCGCCTGGACGCGCTTGGCGCAACCGATTTCGAGGTGACCTCCTGCGGCCTTTCGACCCAGCACAACGACGCGGTCTGCGAAGGCGCCCGGGAGGCCCTAGCTGCCGTCGGCCTCGAGCCGCTGCGCATCGGCGTCCAGGCCATACAGCTTTTCCATGTCAAAACAGCCAATCTGATCCTCTGCATGACCCAGGAGCAACAGAAACGCCTGGAGAAAAAATTCGTCTCCGCCATTGGCAAGACCCGTCCCCTGATGAGCATCATCCAATCAGAGCGCGACGTTTTTGAGCCGCGGTGCCAGGACACCGCCAACCACGGCCACTGCTTAGCCATGATGCGTCCGGCTCTGGATGCCCTCGCCGAACGCCTGGCCTGATCCAGCGCCGCCCTTCAAGACACAAAAAACACCCTGGCGCGACCTAAGCCACAGCGCCGTCACCCAATCAGGAAACACCTCATGAGCATTACCATCGCCTCGGTTGACGCCAATTTTGAACGCGAGCCGCTGCGCCGGCCTTTCGGCTTCAAGGGCGGCTATATGTCAGAAATCTGGCAAAGCATCGCCCTGCTCAAAGCAACGACCGGCCAACGCGCCATCGGCTTGAACACCCAAAGCGTGCTATGGTCGGACGCGGACGTCTTCGTCAACCACTCCGAAGCCGCAGGCAACAGCCTGATGTTCGCCATGACCGAATACGCATTGCGACAGGCCAAGGGCATGACCTTCGACACCCCGTTCGATCTTCTTGACCGCCTGCTGCCCGCGACCTGGGAATACGGCAAGGCCATCACCCGCAATCCCGATCTCCGCATGACCTTCGCCCTCAATGCGTTAGTCGGCGTCGACGCTGCCGCCTGGCTGCTCTATGCCCGCGAAAATGACTTCACCTCGTTCGACGACATGATCCCGGCCGAATATCAGCCCCTGCTCAGCCATCGCCACAGCCTGGTCGGCTGCATACCCCTGATGGCCTACGCCGTCCCCATGCCGGAAATCATCCGACACGTGGAAGAAGGCTACTTCTTCATGAAAGTCAAAATCGGCTCAGACCCTGACAAGGACGGCGACCAGGAAAAAATGCTGCAATGGGACATGGCACGGGTCGAGGAAATCCATCGCGCCATTGGCAGCCGCGAGACGCCCTACACCACCAACGGCAAGATTCCCTACTATTTTGACGCCAACGGCCGCTATGACAGCAAAGACAGGCTGCGCCGCCTGCTTGACCACTGTGACAAAATCGGCATGTTAGACCAGATTATGATTGTGGAAGAGCCGTTCCCAGAAGACTACCTCGTTGATGTCAGCGACCTCGGCGTACGCATCGCTGCTGATGAAAGCGCCCACTGCGACAACGATGTGCGCGAGCGCATCAGCCTCGGCTACGGCGCCATCGCCCTCAAGCCCATCGCCAAAACACTGAGCATGACCCTGAAAATCGCTGAAGTCGCCCACCAGGCCAACGTTCCTATGTTCTGCGCAGACCTGACCGTCGGCCCTATCCAAGTTGACTGGAACAAGTCCTTTGCCGCCCGCATTGCGCCGCTGCCAGGCATGAAAATCGGGGTAGTGGAAACCAACGGGCACCAGAACTACCGCAACTGGGAAGCCATGCAGAGCTATCACCCCCAGGCTGGAGCGCCATGGACAACCGTTCACAACGGCTGCTTTGAACTGTCCAAGGACTTTTTCCTCCGCAGCGGCGGCATCCTGACTGACTCGAAACACTACGCCAGCCTCGTCATCGGCTGACTTAACTCAACCAGAACCCAGGCACACCCATGCATCATCTACTCCAAGACTATCTCGGCCAAGCGACTGCTGTCCTCAACCAGATCGCAGAACAGGAATCCGCCGTCCTGGAAAAGGCGGCTGGCATCATCGCAGAAGCATACTGCGGCAGCCAAGGCATCTACGTTTTCGGATGCACTCACTCCGCCATTTTAGCGGAAGACGTCTTCTACCGAGCCGGCGCCCCGGTCTTCTGGCGGCCTCTGTGGGGTCCTGGCATGACTATTTCCAGCACGCCGGGCATGCTCAGCACTGCTGCTGAACGCAACGAGGAGCTGGGTCGCTCCATTGTCGCCTGCTCCCGCCTGGCGGCCGGCGACGTGCTGGTCATGGCCTCAACGTCCGGCAAAAACGCTGCTCCACTGGCAGTGGCTGAGACTGCCTTGGAACGCGGCGTGCAGGTGATCGCCATCACCTCGTCGCACTACCGCCAGCAGCGCGGCAACCATTCCCGCCTGGCCAACCTCTGGGAACTGGAGCAACGCCTGCTGATCATCGACAACCACGTCCCCTGCGGCGATGCCGCCATCAAAGTCGGCGACAGCCAAATGGGGCCGGTTTCCACCATGGCGGGTTCCTTCATCATGCACAGCTTGTCAGCCCTTGCCATTGACCTGCTCCAACAGCAGGGACTCACTCCGCCAGTCTTCCTCAGCTCCAACGCCCCAGGCGGAAGCGCACACAACAACGCCCTTCTTGCTAAACCAGAATGGCAGGAGGCCTTCCTGCTCCCGTAGGTTGGCACAGCCCGCCGAACAAGTATATATTGATGTTTGCCCCGGCAAGACCAGCGGCATGCCGCCGACAGCCGGGCAAAATCAGCGCCGAACCTGGCGCCAAAACCGTTGTTTCCTATTGGAGAAGGTATTATGCAATTAGTCTCACCGCAGATCGAAAAATTCCAGGCTTCCTCTTCCTGGATTCGTCGCATGTTTGAAGCTGGCATTGAACTGAAAAAACGCTACGGCGACGACAAGGTCTGCGACTTCAGCTTGGGCAATCCCGACCTGACGCCGCCGGCAGCCATCATCAACGCTATGCGCGATCTGACCGCACAAGTGGCGCGCCCCGCAGGCTTGGGCTATATGCCGAACGCTGGCTACGCCGACGTCCGCGCCGGTCTGGCCGCCTACCTCTCCAAAGAGCAGCAGACTCCTCTCCAGGCCAGCCACGTCGTCCTCACCTGCGGCGCTGCCGGCGGCATTAACGCCTTTTTCCGGGCTGTCCTCACCCCTGGCGAAGAAGTCCTCTGCCCGGCGCCCTATTTCGTCGAATACGGCTTCTACGCCGGCAACTTCGGCGGCGTCCTGCGCGCCGTCCCCTCCAATCCCGGTGACTTCCATCTCGATCTTGACGGCTTTGAACGCGCCATCACCGAAAAAACGCGGGCTGTCATCATCAATTCCCCGAACAATCCCAGCGGCGTCATCTACACGGAAGACGAACTGCGCCGCTTGGCCGCCATTTTAGACCGGGCCACGGCCAAATACGGGCGGCCTATCTTCCTGATCTCCGACGAGCCGTACCGCTTCCTGGCGTTTGACGGCGCGGTTGTCCCGCCGATGCTGCCCTTGTACACCTACACCGTCATCATCGGCTCATTTTCGAAGAACTTGGCTTTGGCCGGCGAGCGAGTCGGCTACATCGCGGTCAACCCCGCCATGCCTGGCGTCGACAGCTTAGTCTCTGGCGTGACCCTCACCAATCGCATCCTCGGCTTTGTCAACGCGCCCTGCATCGGCCAACGCCTGATGCTGGCAGCCCTGGGCACCCAAGCCGATGCTGACGCATACATCTCCCGACGCAAAAAAATGGCCGCAGTCCTGCGCGAAGCCGGCATCGACTTCAATATGCCCGACGGCACGTTCTACTTCTTCCCGAAAGTCCCAGGCACCATGTCGGACGTTGACTTTGTCCAGCTGCTGGCTGAAGAGTGCATCTTAGCCGTGCCTGGCAGCGGGTTTGGCTATCCCGGGTACTTCCGGCTCGCTCTTTGCGTTGACGAACGCTTCATCGACATCGCCCGGCCTGGCTTCATCAAAGCCGCCCGCAAAGCGAAATCAACCGCGCCCTGATTCCAACCGTCAGGAGAGACCATGACAGCACCCATCCCCCTTCCCAAGACCCTGGAAGAACACCGCCAGTACCTGCACGATGTGGTCAAGCTCAAGCTGCATTTCCTACATGGCTGGCTGCAACGCCACCCTGAAGAGTCCTTTGTCGATGCGCTCCGCAACCGCGTCGACATCTATCGGAAAACCGACATCAATCCAGTCGGCCTGAACCCGCCCAACATCACCTGGGAAGAACCGGCCTGGCTGGCACTGGAAAAACAGGCTGCGGCGATTTATGCGGCCTGCCTAGACGACGTCGACGCCTTTGAGCGCCAGGCCTTTGCCGTGTTCCAGCCCTCGATCGACGCTCGCTGCGAACGCGATTACCATGACCGCAGCACACGCAATGGCTACCAATGCGGCTGCCTACGCCATAATCCCCAAGCCGTTGACGGCAACGGACGCCGCACCCTGACCTTCCATATCGCCAATTTCCTCAGCCCAGAATCCTTCTTCGACTACCCCGGCTATGTGCGCGACAGCTTCCGCCGCCTGCTTGACATCGCGGAAAAAGACTTCCAAGCCGACCATATCGGCACTGGCACCTGGCTGAACTCCCTGCCGAAATGGCTGGTATACTTCCCCCAGGAATGGCTCGACAATATGGGGCCAGCCGATCACGACGTCAAATGGCACTACGGATTCTGGGGACAATTCCTGACCGCCCGCCAGACCCTGAATTACAAATACGCTCAAATCCTGCGTGACACCGGCCAAATGCCATACTTCCGCAAGTCGTCCTACTGCACTATCGAGGCGATGCGCAAAAAAATCGCCACCCTCTAAAGGACGTAATCGTTCAGCGATTGATATTCGGAATTCCGACAAGCTGCGGCATCAGGAAAGAAACGAGGGGCGAGAAACTGCTGTTTATCCGCAGATTACGCTGATAACGCAGATTTTTTCAGGGTGTGTTGTACAGGGAAAATAGTCGCACAACGGCAAAAACGCTAAAAGCGCGAAACATGCGGCAGCCACCGTCAACTATATCCATACCCTTTTGCGCCATAGCCGCTTAAGCTTGGATGCAGGCCTACTCCAAAAGCGGGCTCAACAGGGGCGCTGCCGGATTTGGCTCCCCTGCTTTTTCGCACTTGAAGTCGATTTCATCTATAAAGGGTGCTTTACATAGTCAACAAGCACGTTATATGCATGGAGGTCGAACAAGACTATAAGGCCAAGAATTGAATCATATATCAAAAGCGCAGTATGTTTTGCGTGTTCCCTTTTACTAAAAACCAGAGGGAGAAGGATAACCATACAAATTAACGGTAAAAATAAAAATATAGATGATTCTAAAAGTGGAAGACAGATTTCGCAATGCCTTGACATGGAAACTTCTCCTTGTCTAAATAAATAGGCAATATATTCTTCCAAAATGAAACGAGAAAAATACATAACCGCGCTTCCGGTCGTCAGCATGCGAATAATATGAAGACTTGACTTGATTGCTTCATTAATCAACAAGACAGCCGCTTTTTTAATTTTAGATAAATTAAGCATCGTGTCCTCCTGGAATTATGACCGTTTACAGCATCTTCTATCGGTAATAATGTTATCTGCGTAAATCCTATTCCGGACATTGAGCCAACGTCTCATCCCGCATTACTATAACCCAATTGCAAAAAAAAAGCCATCCGCAGCGCTGATTGCGCCTGGATGGCTTTTTGAAAATCTGTTCTGCTTCGCCTACGGCTTCTATGCGTACAGCAGAAGACTAGCGATGCTCACCCTTTTGCCTTAATGAATATAGTATGGACGCTGACAAATTCAGGGCGGCATCCGTCCTAGTCCGGATGCCGCCCTTTGATAAACGCTCACCATGGCGTCGGTCTTATTGCAAGTTGAAGTCCCACCATTTGCGGGGATGGAAAAGACTTCTGACAATGCTGCTGACATGGCCGTCAATCCAGACCACATTGCCGGTGTCATTGTGCCGGAAATACTCCCAGACTTTTTTCGGGTCACTGGCCCACTGCCCCATGCCTCCAAAAGGCATGTCGCCGCCATAGTTGTTTTCGTAGAGATGCTCAAAAGTATCCTGGCAAAACACGGTTTCAGCCGGTTTTTTGATGGCCATCTCTTTCGCGCCTTCGAGATAGCACCCTGGGAAGCCATACGCGGCATACATGCAGATCGTGTCTATCGGCAGGATCGCGGGTCTCTTGTTGTCCGGCTTCACTGCGGCGGGGCAGCCAAAGGCGGCCTTGTCACCGACATAGCGATGCAGCATGAGACCCCAGTAATGCATATCTACCTCCAGGCTCATGTAGTCCGTGACGGTCGGATCAGCTGGCCAGCCGCCGCCATTGAGATTGTTGCCATCGCTGACTTTCACTTTCTGGAAGGTGCCGTTGTGGTCGTCCACGTACATCCTCATGCCCGTGCCGATCTGCTTGAGGTTGCCGGTGCAGGATATCGCCCGCGCCTTGTCCCGCGCCTTGGACAAAGCCGGCAGCAGCATCGCCGCCAAAATCGCGATAATCGCAATCACGACCAGCAATTCAATGAGAGTAAACGGAGAAAATCGCCTTGTCTTGCTTGTCATATCACACCTCTTCATGTCTGTTTTCCCGCTTCAATCCAAGAACGCTCAATATAAGTTAAAGGCTCTTACTGCTCGTCAAAATTCCACCATTTACGGGGATGATAGAGATGCCTGACAATGCTGCTGACATGGCCGTCAACCCAGGTCACATTGGCGGTGTCATTGTGCCGGAAATACTCCCAGACTACTTTCGCGTCATCGGCCCACTGCGTCATGCCGTCAAAAGGCATGTCGCCGTTATTGTCGTAGCGATGTTCAAAAGTATCCTGGCAAAACACTGTTTCGGCTGGTTTCTTAATAGCCATCTCTTTGGCGCCTTCGAGGAAGGTACCCGGGAAGCCGTAGGTGGCGTACTTGAGGAGATTGTCCTTCGACTCGGCCTTGGGATAAAAGTTCGGATTCACGGCAGATGGGCAGCCAAAGGTGTTCTTGTCGCCGATATATGGATACAGCATGAGGCCCCAGTAATGCACTTCTGTTTCCAGGCTCATGTAGTCAACGACGTTCGGGTCAGCTGGCCAGGAGCCGGCATTCAGGGTGCCGCCATTACTGACTCTCACCTTCTGGAAGGTACCTTTGTGGTCGTCGACGTACATCCTCATGCCCGTGCCAATCTGCTTCAGATTGCTGGTGCAGGATATTGCCCTCGCCTTGTCCCGCGCCTTGGACAAGGCCGGCAGCAGCATCGCCGCCAAGATCGCGATGATCGCAATCACGACCAGCAACTCGATGAGGGTAAACGGAGAAAATCGCCTTGTCTTGTTTGTCATATCACACCTCTTCATGTCTGCTTTCTCGCTCCTATCTAAGGACGTTCGCAATATAAGTCAATGGCTCTTACTGCAGGCTAAAGTCCCACCATTTAGGGGGATGATAGAGATGCCTGACAATGCTGCTGACATGGCCGTCAATCCAAAGCACATTGCCGGTGTCATTGTGCCGGAAATACTCCCAGACCCACTTCGCGTTGCCGGCCCGTTGCGTCATGCCGTTATAGGGCATGTCGGTGCCGTCATAGCGCTGCTCAAAAGTATCCTGGCAAAACACGGTTTCGGACGGATTCTTGATGGCGCCTTCGCTTGCGCCTTCGAGGAAGCAAGCCGGGAAGCCGTAGGTGGCGTACTTGCAGATATTGTCCAGCGACTCGGAGCCGGGATACTGGTCCGGATTCACCGCCGATGGGCAGCCAAAGGCACCCTTGTCACCGATAAAGGGATGCAACATAAGACCCCAGTAATGCACATTTTTTTTCAGGTTCATATAATCTCTGGTGTCTGGATCAGCTGGCCAAGAGCCGGCATTGAGGGTGTAGCCATCTTTGACTCTCACCGCCTGGAAGGTGCTGTCGTAGGCGTCGACGTACATCCTCATGCCCACGCCAATCTGCTTCAGGTTGCTGGTGCAGGATATTGCTCGCGCCTTGTCCCGCGCCTTGGACAAGGCTGGCAGCAGCATCGCCGCCAAGATCGCGATGATCGCAATCACAACCAACAATTCAATGAGAGTAAACGGAGAAAATCGCCCTGTCTTGTTTGTCATATCACACCTCTTCATGTTTGTTTTCTCGCCCCAACCTAGGGACGTTTGCAATATAAGTTAATGGCTCTTACTGCTCGTCAAACTTCCACCATTTGCGGGGATGGTAGAGATTCCTGACAATGCTGCTGACATGGCCGTCAACCCAGGTCACATTGCCGGTGTTGTTGTGCCGGAAATACTCCCAGACCGCATCCGCGTTGGCCGCCCACTGCTTCATTCCATCAAAAGGCATGTCGGATTCTGCGCCACCTTTGTTATTGTCATAGCGATGTTCGAAAGTATCCTGGCAAAATACAGTTTCGGACGGTTTCTTGATGGCCATCTCCTTGGCGCCTTCAAGGAAGATACCCGGGAAGCCGTAGGTGGCATACATGCGGAGATTGTCCGGCGATTCGGACGTGGGATACAGGTCCGGATTGATCGCCGCTGGGCAGCCAAAGGTACTCTTGTCGCCAACATAGCGATGCAGCATGATGCCCCAGTAATGCACTTGCGATTTCAGGCTCATATAATCGAGAGTGTTTGGATCATCTGGCCAGGAGCCGGCATTAAGGGTGCCGCCGTCGCTGACTTTCACCTTTTGGAAGGTGCCGTTGTGGTCGTCCACGTACATCCTCATGCCCGTGCCAATCTGCTTGAGGTTGCTGGTGCAGGATATCGCCCGCGCCTTGTCCCGCGCCTTGGATAAAGCCGGCAGCAGCATCGCCGCCAAAATTGCGATGATCGCAATCACGACCAGCAACTCAATGAGTGTAAACGAAAAAAATCGCCTTGCCTTGCTTGTCATATCACACCTCTTCATGTCTGTCTTCCCCTTGTTTGTTTTCCCTGTGGGTTTTCAATTCTGCTTTACGCTTCGGTTTTTTGCACCTGTTTTTTACGTCGTTTTTTTGCCTAGTTTTCCCTGTTTGTTTTGCGTCTCTTTTTGGTGCCTTTGTCACTATTGATTCCCATTAATCTCCGGCAATTTTTCTGCATTTAATATAATCGGATTTGTGGTTGACATCAAATTCGTAAATTACCCCAAATATTACTATTATTCCATTTTGAATATATGCCTGATTTTATCCAAATATTTTTACATATTTTCTGATTGCTATGTCGTTGCTTCTATCTACTAAATCTCTACCAATTTTTCTACATTTAATATAATCGTTTTTTTGGTCGAAATCAAATTCGCAAACCACCCCAAATATGGCTATTATTTCATTTATAATATGAGCCTAATTTTATCTAAATCCCTGCGCTTATTTTCTAGCTGCCGTACGTAGCCTGGGCGACTCCCCGCATCTTTGCCCCAGCGACAAACGACAAATGACCAACGACAGCCCTCATAAATTCAGGGCAGCATCCGTTTTTGGCACGGATGCTGCCCCAACACGAGACGTTCGTAACAACCAGTCTTACTGCTGGCTGAAGTCCCACCATTTGCGTGGATGATAGAGATGTCTGACAATGCTGCTGACATGGCCGTCAATCCAAAGCACATTGCCGGTGTCATTGTGCCGGAAATACTCCCAGACCCACTTCGCGTTGCCGGCCCTCTGCGTCATGCCATCAAAGGGCATGTCGTTGCCGTCATAGCGCTGCTCAAAAGTATCCTGGCAAAACACTGTTTCGGACGGATTCTTGATGGCTCCTTCGCTTGCGCCTTCGAGAAAGCAACCAGGGAATCCATAGCAGGCATACAGGCGGATATTCTCAATTGACTCGGTCTTGGGATACTTGTCTGGATTCACTGCCATAGGACAACCAAAGGCGCTCTTGTCGCCGATAAAGGGATGCAGCATGAGACCCCAGTAATGCGTATTAACTCTCAGGCTCATATAATCTCGGGTGTCTGGATCGGCTGGCCAGGAGCCGGCATTGAGGGTGTAGCCATCTTTGACTCTCACCGCCTGGAAGGTGCTGTCGTAGGCGTCGAGGTACATCCTCATGCCCACGCCAATCTGCTTCAGATTGCTGGTGCAGGATATTGCCCGCGCCTTGTCACGCGCCTTGGACAAGGCCGGCAGCAGCATCGCCGCCAAGATCGCGATGATCGCAATCACGACCAGCAACTCAATGAGAGTAAATGGGGAAAATCGCCTTGTCTTGCTTGTCATATTACATTTATTCATGTCTGTTTTCTCCTGTCTGTCTTCCCTTGTCTGTTTTACGCATCTTCATTGTGCGTCTAATTGGCCTCTTTCTAATGCTGATTTTTTAGCTGTTCTTCGTGTTTTTTTAATAACATATACCGTTATTCCCTATCATCATACTACGGCATTCGTTTTTTTTGCTATTATTAATATAAGTGTACTGGCACTTGATATCAAGCCCATAACTCACCTAAATTCAGCTTTTATCCTATTTTAAACCCTGTCTTAACCTTGCCTAAACATTTCACCTGTTTTTTAATAATCATCCTGCTTTTTTAATCTAAAAATTCCCTTCATTTGCATCGTTTTTAATATATACGCATTATCACCTTCCTTCAAATCAGAAAATCACGCCAAATGTAGGTATTGTCCTATTTTGAACAACAGCCTAACTGTATCTAAATATTCACACCGGCCTTCTGGTATCAACGTCTTTGCCACAACTCTCTGACTGCCAGATTCTTTTATCTAAAAACAGGCATAATAGCGTTTGAAATCAAGCTTCAAAAACACCCAGAAAAAACTATTATTCCATTTCGAATATTTAGCTAACAATATCTAAATGATTGACATGCAAACAGCTGCTACCCGCCCCGCTATGTCCGTGCCGCCCGGGACTGCACAGGCCGAATCACCTTGACGCCCAAGGCGGCGCCAGCACCTTATATTTCACGACGACATGTTTGCAACTTTTAGTTTATTAAGTATGGTAAATCAAGCTGGACATCACCCTGAAAGCCACCTTGCCACACCGTCGACCGCTTTCTTAGTGACTTCATATCCCACTCGCAACCAAGGAGATAAAACGCTATGACGGAAACCAAAATTTTTCTTGACGCGCGTCGCTCCACCGAATTGTGGCGTGGTGACGCTGCTGTTCTCGGCGGTTCCTGCGCTGGCCTGGCAGCGGCTTTAGCCCTGCGCCAACGCCGTCCTGACGCGCGTGTGTGCATCCTCGAGCCGTGCGCCAACCTTGGCCGCAAAATCACCCTTGAATGGCTGCCCGGGCAACCCGGCGGTGCCGTCGGCAAGATCGTCCGCAAAACGTGCGCCGAGCTCGGCATCCCCAGCAGCGCCAATCTGGACTTGGTCGGCGCAACCCTTGCGGTTGACGACTTTATCCAGCACCATGGCCTGGCCGCCTACGTCAAGGTTCAGCCCACTCTGCCGATATTCACGGCCTCTGGCATGCTGCGCGGCGTCGAAGTCGTCGGCAAAAGCGGGCGCCAGTTGGTTTCCGCCTCTCTGCTGGTTGACGCCACTCCTGGCCGCATTTTCAGCCGCACTCTGCTCGGCCTGGCGCCTCGCCAGCCTATCGCTGCTGGCCGCGCCATTTACCTGGCCGGTGTTGATGCCATGCCGTCCCAGCCGATTGCTGTACCGGCAGCGTTCGGCCTAAAAGACAACCTCGCCTTTCCGTCGCCAGCCGCCTGGGAGCATGAAGCCATCGTCCGCTTCACCCTGGACGTCGCCCCAGGCGAAAGCTCTGGCGACACCTATGCCAAGGGCCTGCGCACTGCCACCGAACTGACGGCCTGGCTGCGGGAAAACGTCCCTGCCTGCGCACAAGCCACCCTGGTAGATATCTCGCCGCTGGCGGCTCTCACCTACGCCCCGACCCGGGATGACCTCAGCAGCCTGTACCCACACGGCATTTACGCCCTCCCGGAACACGATGACTGGATCGCTGAATTGAACGCTGCCGAAACCTTCGTCGCCCAAGCGGTGAAGGCGCAGGCGCCATTCCCGGTGCCAGTCACTGACGAAGATGACATCCTCGCCACCTCCGAGCTGGAAGCAGACCCGGCCCAGGACCTTCCCGAGATTATTCTCCCGCCTGCCCCAGCCCGCATGCACGAAGGCACAGAAATCGCCGTTGCCGGCTTTGGCGTCGCTGGCGCCTTTGCGGCCGCAGCCGCTGCCCAGGAAGGCATGCAGGTCACTGTTCTCGATCCAACGTCCCTGCCTGGCGGCATCGCCACCATCGGCCGCGTCCACTCCTACTATCATGGCCTGCCAGGGGGACTGCAAGACAAAATCGACGAGCTGACAACGCAATGCGCAGCCCGCGTTTCCAGCCATGTCCGCGGCTATCATCCGATGGCCAGAGCCGAAGTCCTGATGAAGGAGATGCTGGCGGACGGCCGCTGCACCATCCTGCCAGAGCATACGGTTTTCGGCGTCATCAAGGAGGACAACCGGGTCTGTGCCCTGATCAGCGCTGCTGATGACGGCTACCATGTCTTCCCCTGCCAGGCCGCTATCGACGCCACCGGAGACGGCGACGTGGCTGCCGCCGCCGGCGCACCGACCACCTTAGGCCGCGAAGGCGACAACTCCCCGCAGCCGTACAGCTACACTCCCAGCCTAATCCACGGAGGCAATACCCTCCACCATCACAATTTCGATGCCGGCTGGGTCGACCCGACTGACACCACCGAATTCTCCCGAGGCCACTTCGATGGCCGCCGTGCTATCCGCGACATGGGACCCTTCACCCAGGAATTCCACTATTGCACCATTGGCTCCATCATCGGCTTGCGCGAAAGCCGCTTCCTGATCGGCCGCGAAAACATCAACTTTGACGACTTCATGGAGGGCCGGGCTTGGGACGACGCCGTATGCAGCTCCAGCGCCCACCACGACAATCACGCCATGGACTATGCCGAAGAAAGCCGCTGGGCCTGGGAACATGTGATCATGTTCGGGCTTTGGCACTACGCCTGCCACGGCCAGATTCCATACGGCGCACTCGTGCCCCAAGAAGTCGACGGCCTTCTGGTCACTGGCCGCGCCATCGCCGTCGACCATGACCTGCACCAGCTCGTCCGCATGCAGCGTGACATGCAGGTACTCGGCGAAATCAGCGGCGTCGCCGCTGCCGAAGCCATCAAAGGCGGCGTGATGGTCGCCGATGTCGACCTGAAAGCCCTGCAATGCAACCTGGCCAAGCGCGGCGTCAAGCCCCTGGACCCGCGCAAGGCGATGGACTGCTCGACACCAGAGCTGCTCGCTGCACTGACCTGCGACGAAAAGGACGACAACGCCAAAAAATTGCAACGCGGACTGGCTATGTGGCGGTTGAGCAAAATGAAAGGCGACGCAGGCGCTTTCTGGCCTGAATTTTTCCAGACGGCCACTGGGCAGGCCCGGTTCGCCGGCGCGGTGGCTGCCGCCTTGGGTGGCCATGACTTGCCCGCTGTGCGCCAAAGCCTGAGCGAGGTGCTCGCAGCCCGGACTGCGGAGCCGCGCCTCGGCATCAAGGCGGCCGCCCCGTTCTTGGTCGCAGCCCTGGCCCTAGCCGAAATCAAGGGCGCTGACGCTGCCGTCGACCTGGCGGAACTGTTGGCCGAATGGAAACCGGGCGATGTCTTGACGCCCTCAGACCTGCTCCTGCTCCTCAAGGCGCTCGGCCAGACTGGAAATCGCGAAGTCGCCATCCCGGCCATCCGCGCCTTCCTGGCTAAATGGCCAGATGAGCTGTTCGCAATTCCGCTCTGGGGAGTCCGTCCTGGACAACCGACGACGCCGATCCGCCATACTGTCATCATCCGCGCCGCCCGCAGCCTGATTGAGCTGGGCGACCGGAGCGCCGCCGAACTAGTTCTGCCCTATCTGAAAGACCGGCGCCTAATCGTCCGCCGCTGGGCCCGCAAAGTCTACGCGGAAGGCCAGTAATAACCGCTGCTGAGCCATCGCCCTGGCCCAGCCGGGGCGATGGCGTCAGCCAAGCGGCCATCCCAGCCCAGCCCGTGACCCGCTATGGACATCCTCAACCAGAATGAACTCAAGACGTTGTTTGAAACATCGTTGTACTTTCTGGCGCTGCTGAATCCTGCCAGCAAGGTATTGTTCCTGTCAGCCCGGAAACCGGCGTTGACGGATAAGGAGCTGTCGCGCATCGCCTGGCGGGCGACCTTTTTCGCGTTCAGCATCCTGCTGGTGTTCTGCATCTGCGGCAATTTTCTGATGGCCCATGTCTTCCGGGTCGAATTGTACGCCTTGAAGCTGGCAGGCGGCCTTGTCCTGCTTCTCACGGGACTCAACGCCGTCCAAAAGGGCATCTTCTTCCATCAGGACGACGGCAAGATGATCAGCGACGATGAATTGTCAGTCGTGCCGCTGGCGTCGCCGCTGATCGCCGGTCCTGGCACAATCGCCGCCACAGTGTCGTATTCGCTGGAATACGGCGTCGGCAGAACCTTGCTGTCGCTGGCCATCGCCTTGCTGATCAACACCGCCTGCATGCTGGCGGCCAAGGTCATCGCCAAGGTTCTGGACGCGATGCTCATGATCGGGCCGTTGATCCGCCTGACCGGCCTGATCATCATGGCCGTCGCCATGCAAATGATGCTCACCGGCGCCGCTGAATGGATACAGGCGATACGGTGAGGCAAAGGCAGGGCGAATCCCTGCAACAGGTCAAAGCAGCGCACGCAAGTTCGGGAAGGGCTGCAAGGTGCGCTTCAGGATGCCGTGCATGTAGGCGATGGCAACGCCGTAATTGGTCATGGGAACGCCCTGATCATGGGCGCATTTCATGCGATACTTCACTTCCCGCTCGTTGAGCATGCAAGCGCCGCAGTGGATGATGAGCCGGAAAGGCGTCAAATCGTCTGGAAACTCAGTGCCGCTGGTGTACTGATACGTCATGTTCTTGCCAGTGAACTGCCGGATCCAATTTGGCAGCTTGACGGTGCCGATGTCATTGCACTGCCGATGATGCGTGCAGCCCTCTGAAATCAGCACCTTGTCGCCTTCCTGCAATTGGGACAGCTCACGGGCGCCGCGGACATTCGCCTCCAAGTCGCCCTTATAGCGGGCGAACAGGATGGAGAACGAGGTGAGCGGGATATCGCCCGGAGTATCAGCCGCGACCTTAGCGAACGCCTGGCTGTCAGTCACCACCATCCTAGGCCTTTCCGCCAGACGGCCAAGCATGGTTTTAAACTCGGTATCCTGGACTATCAGAGCGGCGGCGCCGACTTCGAGGATGTCGCGGATCGTCTGTTGCTGGGGCAGAATGAGCCGGCCTTTTGGCGCTGCCATGTCAATCGGCGTCACCAGCACCACCAGGTCATTCGGCTGCAAGAGGTCCGCGATGATGCGCGCGTTGTTCTCCTCCTCTGCTGCCTGCCGCGCGATAAGCTCCTTCAACTCTTGGATGTTGCGGCCATCCCGGCAGCTGATCGTTAGGCTGTTCGCGGCGGCGGCGGTCAAGCCGTCGGCCTTGTCGGCAAGATCCATTTTATTAAAGGCGATGACGTATGGGATGTTCTTGCTCTTGATGCGCTCTATGATGGCATCGTCTTCGGCGCTCATGCCTTGGCTGGCGTCCACGACCAGCACGGCGATATCGGTCTTATTAAGGACTTGGTGCGCCTTGCGGATGCGCTGGGTGGCCAACGCGCCCGCGTCGTCCAGCCCAGGCGTATCTATGATCACCACCGGCCCCAACGGCAGCAACTCCATAGTCTTGTAGACCGGGTCGGTTGTCGTGCCCTTGTGTTCGGAAACAATCGCCAGGTCCTGGCCAGTGATAGCATTGATGACGCTGGATTTGCCAGCGTTGCACTTGCCGAAAATGCCAATGTGACGACGGTTGGAAGTCGGAGTGTCGTTCAAACTCATAGTGATCCTCTGGTAGTGTAATCCTGTGGACGGTGTGGACAGGGTGGTGACATTTTAGTGGACAGTGGACAATGGACGTTAGTGGACTGAAGTGGACATTAGTAGACGATGGACTGTGGACAAAAATGGACTGTAGTGGAGAGTGGACGTGGACGTTAGTGGACTCTAGTGGACTGCCTGCCTCTAATTCTCGCCCCTCGCCCCTCGCCCCTATTTCATTCGCCTTTTGTGACATATATCTTCCAACGGCCGGCGTCATAAATGATGGGCATTTCTCCAACACGCTTACCGCTGCCCTTGTCCATCACATACATGCTGGCCATCAATCTGCCATCTTTTTCGGTCAGCTCTAATAAACTGCCGGGTGCATATCGGTGGCGCCCATAACCTTCGATGAAGTCCTGCGGGGTTTTGTCAACTGCTTCATCGGCGAGCTTTTGCGCTTCTCCATGCAGATAAAGGATGTCGCGCACCGGCGGGAGTTTTTCCGCCGTTAAATGATTCATGAGCTGGATAAAATCAGGAAAGGCATCGTAGGAAGCCTGATAGGTTAACTTTAATCGAATCGCGTCCTTGTAGGCATCGCTGAGTTTTTGAGGAATAAGGATTTGTTCTTGGCCATTCTTCGATGTGAAGACAATTCCGAACTCATCTTCAAAACCATCAGGTATTTTTATATAGCTGGCGGAATACTTGAGTTTTTTTGTGGCGCGAATAGCATTGTCGCCTTGCCCGTAGACCTGAATTATTGAATAATACGCCTTTTGCGCCTCCAAACCTGTGAGTATCTGACGATAGTCTTGCAGAATCGTCTTTTTTTTCTCTTCACTGAGGGACTGTTCCTGAAAAAAAACTGGCAGGTCAATGTCATTCACATCAAGACGGAAATCAGGATGAATTTCAAAATCCGAGAGATGTCTCTGCAATCTATGTGTTTCTCGCTCGTCTGCCTCTTCCTCTTTTAATATTTTCTGTACTGTTTTTTTATAGTCATAGATAAGGGAAATAAGCTTTTCCGCCTCTCTGACCCTTGGATCGTCTCTTTTTGGCAATGCGGCTTTATCAAGTCTTTTTAGAGCAACCTCCAGGTCGGGCGATTTCTGTAAAAGAATTTCTCGCCTACATAGGAATAAATTTCCGAGGTCATCCAGATAGCATGAACGCAGCCAGAGTGGCTCCTTTTTATTCAATGCGGCTTCTCTTAAAATAGCAGCGACTATTTCTACTTCATTTTCTGTCAATTCACGCCGCTCAATCCTGAGAGCATCAAATAACCCCCATTTCCATGTGCTTGGCAGAGAGGGTTCAAGGAGTTGCTTCAACGTCTTTTCTAATGGCTCATCTTTGCCGGGGCCTTGCAAATAATATCTTGCAAAAATCACCATGGAAACAACTGCATTTTCTGCTTCTCCCATATAATCAGGATCGTTTTGAGTTTCCCGAATAAAGTCCAAAAAGTCTTCACGATTCTGTGTAATAAGATATTGTTCAATTTTTTTAATCGCTTCAGATGAATCTTTCTTGCCCCGTACAATCTCTTGGCATTTTGCAAATATCGCTTTCCCGTTTGCACCATTATCAGCAACAATACATGAAGACAAAACCATCAGCAGCAGAAATATTTGTTTTGTCATATTCATACCTCGCTTTATGGTAAAGCAACCAGCAGAAAGAGAAGTAAAGTGCAAAATCTTATGATAGAAAGGGCGATTAACATAGTGGCTGTATGTAAACCGCCCCTAATATAACCTCCAGCCAAATATGTGCGCTAGTCATCAGAAATGGAAATCGCGCTGGCCATTTTGGATGGCGGCCAAATTGCGCAGCGTGATTTCCTTGACTTTGGGATTCGGGATATTTTCCACCTCTTGTCGGATGAGTTCCTCGCCGCGCTGGCGCGTGGGTTCGGATGCGTAGTCCATAAGGTATTCCTTCAAAGTCATCAGGGCATTGGGGTGGCAGCAATTCTGGATTTGGCCGCTTTTGCACAGGCTCATAAAGCGGTCGCCGGTGCGGCCTTCGCGGTAGCAGGCCGTGCAGAAGCTGGGGATGTAGCCCATGCCCATGAGCCAGTGTGCGACCTCGTCCAGGGTACGGCGGTCGCTGACCTCAAACTGGTCGGTGCGCGATTCCTCGGGTTCGGGTTCGCAATAGCCGCCGACGCTCGTCCGCGAAGCGCCGCTAATCTGCGAGACGCCCAAATGCAGCGCGCGTTCGCGAACCTGCTGACTTTCCCGCGTGGAGATGATCATGCCCGTGTAGGGTACAGCAACGCGGATGCACGCCACCAGCTTGGCAAAGGTATCGTCGCTGATGCCATTGTCAAACGAATCAGGGTCAATATCCTCAGCCGGCTTAACCCTGGGCACGCTGATCGTATGCGGTCCAACCCCGTAAACAACCTCCAGATGCTCGGCATGCATAAGCAGAGCCGTGAATTCATAGCGAAAATGCTCCAGGCCGAACAGGACACCAAAGCCGACGTCATCAATGCCACCCTGCATGGCGCGGTCCATCGCCTCGGTGTGATATGCGTAATCATGCTTCGGGCCGCTCGGGTGCAGGTGTTCGTAGCTCTCCTTGTGGTATGTTTCCTGGAACAGAATGTACGTCCCAATGCCGGCGTCCTTCAGTTTCCGGTAGTTCTCCACCGTCGTCGCCGCGATATTGACATTGACGCGCCGGATAGCGCCGTTCTTGTGCTTGATGCCGTAGATGGTCTTGATGCTCTCCAGGATGTACTCAATCGGGTTTTCCACTGGATGCTCGCCAGCCTCCAGGGCCAGGCGCTTGTGCCCCATGTCTTGCAGAGCGATGACCTCCCGCCGGATTTCCTCCTGGCTCAGTTTCTTGCGCGGGATGTGCTTGTTCTGCCGGTGATACGGGCAGTACAGGCAGCCATTAATGCAGTAGTTGGACAGGTACAGCGGCGCAAACATGACGATGCGGTTGCCGTAGATGTCCTTCTTGAGCTGCTCGGCCAGGCGGTAGATTTCCTGGTTCTTCTCGTCAATGTCACAGTCGAGAAGCACTGCTGCTTCGCGATGGCTCAGCCCCTTGCCCAGCTTGGCCCTGGCGATGATGGCGTCAATCAATTCAGCGTTATGCTTGTTGCTCTCGGCGTAGGCCAGTGTTTCCAGGACTTCGTCATGATTGATAAAATCCTCGGCCCGTGGTGATTTTACATCGTACATGTTGCGCTCCATTTCGTTGGTGCCGACGGTAGTCGGCATAGTGAGTTAAACTTGCTATGAGAAGAAAAAAAATCACATCTTTTTTGCGAAGGCGGTCATAATTTTGCTGTTGTTTCGTCCTGTTGTGCGAAGTTAGGGTGGTCGCCGCGTCCGGGCGCGATTCGGCAGTTGATTTCGGCCAGTCGTCGGCGCAGGTCTTCCAGTCCCTCGGCAGCTTCGGCACCGCTGCTGAGCTTGTTGTCATAAATCGAATATTTGCTGCGCACATCAGGCGGCGACAAATTCGGCATAATGACATTGGCACCGGCCAGCACGCCCAGCTCGCGGCCGCGCGGGTGAATGCTGCCCAACGCGGTCGTCGCTGGCAGCAGCACGGTCGGCAGCAGCAGGCGCAGAACGCCCAGCAGAAACAGCGTCAAATCCAAGTCGCCGGCAGGCGCCTGTGCAAACGGCGTGTCATGATGCGGCATGAACGGCCCGATGCCGATCATCTCCGGCTTGAAATTAGCCAGAAAAGCCAAGTCCTTAGCCAGGCAATCCAGCGTCTGCCCTGGAGACCCGACGATGAAGCCAGCCCCGGTCTGATAGCCAAGCGAACGCAAATCGCGCAGGCAGCGCAAACGATTCTCCAAGGTGAGACTTTCCGGATGCAGCTTCCGGTAGTGCTCCGGATCAGCGGTTTCATGGCGCAGCAAATAGCGTTCTGCGCCGGCCTCACGCAGCCGCCGGTAGCTCTCATACGACTTTTCGCCGAGCGACAAGGTGACAGCGCTGCCAGGACAGCTCGCCTTGACGCTGCGCACCAGGGCAACGATGCGTTCGTCCGTGAAATACTCGTCCTCGCCGCCCTGGAGGACAAAGGTGCGAAAGCCGAGTCGATAGCCGACTTCGCAGCTGGCCAGAATCTGCTCTGGCGTCAGACGGTACCGTTCCGCATTGCGGTTGCTGCGACGGAGACCGCAGTAGTAGCAGTCGTTGCGGCAATAGCTGCTCAACTCCACCAGGCCGCGCAAGAACACCTGCGGCCCGTAGATGCGGTCGCGGACGCGCCGAGCCCGCGCAAACAGCTCCTCGGCCAACGCCGGGGAACGCGCTTGCAGCAGCTCGACGTATTCGGCGTGACTGAGACCGCCGCCCTCAGCGAGCTTATCCAACAATTGCAGCGACATGACTTCGCCTCCCAGATTCACGCCATAGTCGGCGGAGAGTCCTTCTTAGCGTAGATAATCTTAGCGCTCACGCCAGGAAGCATGCCAAGCCGACCGGCCATGGCGCTGATCACATCTTCCGGAGCGTCAACCGCAACGCTGATAATCGACATGCGCCGCTCCCGGTAGGGAATGCCCATCCGCCCGATGATGTACTCGCCATACTGATGCAGAATAGCGTTCAGCTTTTCCACTGACTCAAGATTCTCCACGACAATGCCAATCAACGCGACCCGTGTGGCCATGCTCCACCTCGCCAATGCTGTTTTGGGACAAAAAAAAAGCGCCCTCCGGAAAGGACGCAGACAAATGGCAGGCTATGACAGCCCACGCCGCCGCAGCCAGTTCATTCCCGTCGTCTTCAACCTCAGAGCCGCCCATGCGCCTCTTCAGCCTCAGTCCGGATATGTATAAAAAAGATTCGGCGCCAGAAAAGCCTGCACGCCTCATCCTTTGCGGTCTCCTTCAACCACGGCGCCAACCGCAGCCAAATTCGAATGCACACAGCCTATACTATAATATACCAACGAAATTTTGCCCATCGCGCCTGCCGCAAATTGACGACCTAGCTTGATATTTTCAGGCCGCGACAAGTCATGTTGACCCAAAACCCAGCGACAACTGTTCCTCCCCTGCCTTGTTTTCCGCAGTCTGCGGGTGTATAGTTTTCCACTGATCACAAGTAGCCGACCGCCAGCTGTTTTTCACTATAATCATCAACCCAGAGGCAAGCCATGAAAAAAATCCTGTTGTGCGCGACCATGACCTCCCTGCTGTTCACAGCCGCTGCTCAGAACGCCCCGGAGCTGCTTATCAACGACGCCTACCGCATCGTGACTGCGGCCCAGCCGATTCCAGCCGAAGAATTCGCCGCTACTGAGCTGAAAGCCTATCTGGACAAAGTCACCAGCAAGGCGTTCACCATCGTCTCCGAGGCCAACCACGACGGCGCCCCAGCCATTCACCTGGGCCAGACCGCCCTGGCCACAGCCAACTGCGCCAGCGATTACGGCAAAGAGGAATATCACCTCAAGGCCGTCGGCAAAAACGTCATCATCACCGGCGGCCGCCCACGCGGCGTTCTTTTTGGGACGTATGAATTTCTGGAGCGTTTCGCCGGGGTGCGTTTCTTGAGCCTTGACTTCGAGCACATTCCCAGCCGGAATGCTATCGCTGTCCCCGCCAATCTCGACATCCGCTACGCCCCGCCTTTCATCTACCGCGACATCTACCCTGGACACGCCTACATCCCAGGCCAGTACCGCCGCAAAATCCGCCAGAACAGCGGCGGCCACCTGCCCCGACTTGGGTTCAACGAAAACTATGGCTCCCCCCGCGGCGTCCATTCCATGCACATCTACTCTGCCGATTTCCCCAAGGAAATCTCCTGGATGAACAAAGATGGCGACCGGCAAGTCATCAGCACGCCCTATAAAGGCTCTATCTGCTTCTCCCAGCCTGAAGTCCTGGAACGCTTTGCCGCCAAGGTGAAGGACTATGTCAAACAAGACCGCGCCCGCTGCGCCGAAACTGGCGCTCCCTGGCCGGTCTTCTACGTCGTCGATCAGAATGACTGCGCTGTCGAATGCTTCTGTCCAGAATGTCAGGCGAAAGTCAAGCAGCATGACGTTTCCGGGCTGGTCATCGACTTTATGAACAAGCTCTGGGAGCGCGTCAGCGGCGACTATCCCGACATCTACCTGATGATGTTCGCCTACCATGACTCCACGACTCCACCCACCAGCAGCTTGAAGCCCAAGGGCAACGTCATCGTGCGCCTGGCCTACATGGACCACGAATTCAGCGGCTCAGGCAAAGTCAAGCGCGATGCCATGTTCCCGCTCTCGCACCCCAATAACAAGCCATACGACGACGCCATGACCGCCTGGCAGAACTGCGCCGATCACATCGCAATCTGGGACTACTGGAAACTGTTCAACTGCGGGTTCCAGACTCCCATGCACAACGTCTCCGCCATTCCCGGCTTAGTGCGCCGCTACCGCGACATCAACGCCAAGCACTTCTTCGTTGAAATGGAACTCGGCGTGACTGTCCCCCTGACCTTCTTTGACCTGCGTTACTATCTCGGCGCTAAAATGATGAATGACCCTGACCTTGATCCTGACCAGCTGATCGCCGAGTACATGACCCTGTTCTACGGCAAGGCCGCGCCCTTCATGCAGGAGTTCAAGACCTACATCGAAAAGCGCATGGCGGAAATGGACGTGCCGCTCGGTTCAGTCAAGCCGGAAAAACGCCCGTTCCTGGATGCGGCCTTCTTCACCACCCTCTACGGCCTGCTTGACCAGGCGGAAAAAGCGGAAATCGGCAACCAGGCAATTATCAATAACATCAGACAGGAACGGCTGGTCGTCGATCACGCCTACTTGCACCTCTGGAAAACCCACAATAACCCACTTGGCCTGGATAAGAAAGCCATCCAGCAACGCATCGCGGAAAACGCTGACCGCTTTGGCCGCAAGTACTTTCCGGCAACCTGGGAACGCGACCGCGAACCAGCCCTGGAATTCCTCTGCGACAACATGGACTTCCCGGAAAAAAGCGCCAATATCAAGGCTATGCCGATGGATGGCCTGGACTTTGCTGGGCACGACCTCGTCGAACTTGACGCCAGCGAACTGGACGGCGGCTTCCCCGTCGATGACCCAGACGCCTTTCGCGGCAAGGCCAAATCCAAAGGCAGCGAAGGCAAGCCCGACTATCATGCCAAGCCGTTCACCTACGGCATCTATGACTGGAAATTCAGGAAGTACATCTCGACCGCCAACCTGGCAAAAGAAAACACACCACAGGACGAGAAATACCACTGGTATTATGCCGGCAGGACGCGCGTCTATTCTGAGCGGACGCGCCTGTGGACGCACTGGTCATGGACCATGAACTTCACATTCCGCAAGGCCATGCAGAACCAGGAGCACAAGCAGCTCTACGACGTCTACATGTCCGCCAAACTGCAAGGCCCGTCCTACGTGGCGGGTTCCCAGCTGCCGGACGAGGTGCGCGTCGACCGCGTCATCCTCATCAAGGTCAATCCCAATGACCCACCCCTGAAGCAATAACCCTAAGACAAAATTTTCGTGTTCATCAGTGTTCATCAGCGGTTTTCGGCCGAACGCCGGATTGCTTCCGGCAACGCAATCGTTTCAGCCACCCCGAGTTCGCGGCGAATGCGCTCCGTGAGCGGAACATAGCGTGACGGCGCCTTGGCCGGATCGGGAGCCCCGAGAACTTGAATGCCGTTGGCAGTCCCAAGAGCCGACCGCACCTGGTGCGCCAGTTCCAGAATCGTCAGAGCCGCCTCGGAACCGACATTGTAGGGACGGGCGCTTTCGCCCCGGTCGAGGAGCGCAAGCAGCCAGTCCACTAGGTCGTCAGCGTAAAGATAGGAACGGTAAGGAGTTCCGTCGCCGCGGATGATAATGTCGGTTCCCGCCAGGCAATCCCGGATGAAATTGCCGATAGCGAAGTGAAGATGGCGGTTGAGATATGGTCCGGTGAAGGCGAAACAGCGGGCGATCACGGCGTGAATGTCCGAGGCGACCAGCATTTGCTCGGCTGTGTATTTGGCAATGCCGTACTCCGTGACGGGGTGGCAGGGGCACGTTTCCGGGATTTTGTCGACTCCGGGAGGTTGCGGCCCATACACTTCGCCGGAACTGGTGAACAGAATCTTTTCCGCGCCGCACTGCCGGGCGAATCGCAACACCTGTTCCGTTCCCCGCAAAATAATATCGCGCTGTCCCTCCGGTGGCGGGTTTTGAATCGGGGTCGCGGCGTGGATGATCAAATCAAAGCGGGCTTGAGGCAAGGCAAAAGTGCGCACGTCTCCCGCAACTAGGCGGACATTGGGCAGACCGGCCAGTGAAGGGCATGCCTGCCGAAAAGCCTCTGGTTCGCGCGATAAGACCGTAATCGTGTTGTCGGCGAGAACGCCCCGGCGGCATTGGTCAAGAATGCTCTTGCCGAAAAAACCGGTACCGCCAGTCAGAAAGATGCGTTTGTGGCGCAAAGACTCAAGAGGCATGTCCAGACTTCCTTCCGCTCCTGAAGGAGAAGTACTTGTGCCCGAAATAACTGAATGCAATAACAATGACGGTTCCGAGAATGTTGGCCGCGACCGGATGCATGCCCAACCCCTGAACCAAGAGCGCCAGCAGAACCATCCCGGTCAGAGACCCTGCGCCGTAGACCACATAGCATTTCAGATATTCCCGGAGGACATTGCCTTTCGTCTTGAAGACAAAAAACTTATAGCAAAGAAACGCATTGGTGATGGACAGGATGTTGGCTGGGATGCCAAGAATCAGATAATGAACCCGGTCACCCAAGAGGCCATAAAGAAGCGTATATATTCCAATGCCAAAAAGTGTATTCCACGCGCCGGTCAGCAGATAGCGCCAAAAAGCATAGCACGGCTCACGCAGAATACACATCCCGTGCGTCCGCCAAATGTTTTCCAGATGTTTTTGCCAACTGCTGTCGCTCATGGGTCAAAATTGATCCGTTCCTCTTCGACGACCAGAGGCTTGTTCTTGACTTGAGTCCAAATCGCGCCAATGTATTCACCGACAATGCCAATGAAAATCAGCTGTATCGATCCTAAAAAGAACATGCCGATGATCAGCGGCGCCAGCCCGAAGGAAAAAGTGTCCCAGTAAATTAATTTCAAAAGAAGATAAACCATGGCAATCAGAAAACTGATAAAACCAATGAAAATACCAGAAAAGACCGCGAGGCGCAAAGGCACTTTGGAGTAATTGACCAATCCAGTAATGGCATAGTCGTAGTAACTGAAAAAATTGTACGAACTCCGTCCGTGCTGACGTGGTGCCTGCACGTATGGAATTTCACACCGCTTAAAGCCAATTTCGGAAATCAGCCCGCGCGGATAGGGGATGACTTCATGAAACTGCTTCATCGCGTCCAAGACTTTGCGGTCGTACAGTCCAAAGCCGTGAAAATTCTGAATCAAAGGGACTTCGGACATACTATCCAGGAGCCGATAGTAAAATTTACGGATCAAGGTCATGACGCTGGTGCCGCCATACTCCTTTTTGATGGCACAGACCACGTCATAGCCCTCCTGCCATTTTAGAATAAATTGCTCGATCATCTCGGGCGGGTCTTGGAGGTCTGTGCATAAGCCAATCATGGCGTCGCCGGTGCATTGCAAATACGTATTGTAGCCCGAACGCGGCGCCCCGAAATTGTTAGCGTTGAAAATACACTTGAAATTCTTGTCCGCAGTAGCAATCCGACGCATGACCTCGCGCGTATTGTCGGTTGACTTATTGTCGGCAATGATGAATTCGTAGTCGTATTCAGGGAATTTTTTCAACTGAGCTAGGACGCGGTCATAGAAAAGCTGAATATTCTCGCCCTCGTTGTAGGCTCCGGAGCAGACCGATATCTTTTTTCGCCTTGTCATTTCTGCCTCCGCAACTTGTCCACAGGGAAGCCGTCAATATTGTCACGGGTGTAGTGGTCACTCAGGTAAACATCACAGCGTGCGCAGGAGAAATTCTCCGTTTTGCGATTTTCCAGCTGCATGATTTGAAAAGCAAGCCATTCGGGGGAGGCCCACAAGTCTTGCAGAGACTTCTCCTCCATGTTGCCGAGATTAGTCCCGCCGATAAAGTCGACGCAGCAGGGCGAGACATCGCCATTGCAACGGACCGCCATCGTGGTGAAGGGCATCGGACAAGCTATCCTCCTGGTGCTGTGAGCCTGGAAATCCGCCACAGCCTTGCTGTGGTTCGCCTGATAGATTTTTTCGGTGAACTTCTGTTCGTCCGTTTGAATCCAGTTATGCGGCTTGTCCAGGTAAAGTTCATCAGCTACATCTTGGTACATAGCTATGAAAGCGTCATTTTGGGTTTGATCGTACGTATCGAGCATTTTCGGGCTGACAAATGGCCGCTCGGAGCCTTGCTGCCGCTTGATTTCCTGCAAGAACCGCAGATTTTCGTGGATAGTTTTCGGAGTAATGCCTGAACCGGTGATTTCCCGATGCCGCTCCGCATCAGTCGCATAGATGGAGACGCGCAGGTAATCCAGCTGGCAGTCCACCATGCTCCAGGCGACTTCCGGCGTCAACAAGCTGGCATTAGTCGTGGTTTCGATCCGGTCGGCGATAGCAGCTTCCTTAGCTAAGCGCAGCATCTCGCCAAAATCCTGATTGATCAATGGCTCCCCGTACAAGCTCAATTTCAAGACTTTCAGCTTCTCGCCCGGCCAGGCTTGCATCTGTTCTATAATCCTCTGAAAACGGCCCAGAGGCATATTTTGACGGTTCCGGCTGAAAGAGTTGTCCTGCTTCAGGCCCTGGAAGCAGTGAATACAATGGAAATTGCAGAGGCTGGACGGCTCGACCAAGAGCGTGAAAGGCTTCGCCAGCGGCAAAACCTCCATCAAGTTGTGCCGATTCGTATTCTTCAGATCAGTGTAACGGATCATACGATGAAATCCTCATCGGTAAAGGCTTCTTTCCAGCTGATTGGCAAGGGCTTGCCGTAAAATTTGGTCATATACTTATCAATAAATCCTCGGTCTTCGCCGGAAAGACATTTGGCGCTGTAATTGGCAAAATGCTTGATGCTCATCCCGCGATTGATGATCGTTTCCAGGGACTCCTCAAAAATGTTGCCGATGCCAATGTGGATGAACACACAGGGAAGAATGTCCCCGAACGGGGTGAGATGCAACACCGCCATAACGCAGCCGCAGCCTTTGTCCATGCCGTAGCCTGGAAACGTATCCCGGTGAATCACGGGATACTGCCGGTGCAGCTCATAGATATACTTAGTATCCTCCTCGTCCACCAAAATTTCATGACGGCCTTCCAGCTCGCCGATGGCGCGGGCGATGAGCACGTCGACCGAGTAGCCGTTGGCAGTGGCGAATTGGGCCATCTCCTCCAACTGGCCGGTACGGCAATTCTGATGGGAAACCACAGTCTGGATCACGACGCTCAAGCCGGCGTTCTTCGCGTTTTCCAAAGCTTTAATTGCCTTTTTGTAGGCACCCGGGAAATTGCGGTTACGGTCATGCTCGGCCTCGTTAAAGTTGTCCAAGCTGATCCGGACCTTATCCCAGCCGACACTTTTCAAGCGCTGCGCCATCTCCTCATCCAAGAAAAATCCATTCGTACTCATCGAAAGATGAAATTTATCTGGTTGCAAAGCGGCCATCACCTGGTCGAAATCCTTCAAGAGCAGAGGTTCGCCGCCGGAGAGGTTGAATTGACACAGCCCGTATGCGTCAGCCTCGTCAGTAAAACGGCGCAACGATTCCGGAGTCAGGCGCCGCTTGGGAACGGCAGGCGTAAAGCGCTTAGAGGCGCAGCAGTGTGAACAACGCAGATTACAGGCGTAACTGTAGACGATATCGACGATCGGGGTTGGAATGCCCTGCTCAAAACGCTCCTTGATTTTGAGGACTTTTTCGTATACAGCCGGCTTTTCCGCCTTCAATTTGGCTCTTTTGGTCTGCTCGAGCTGTTGCTCCGTCATACGTGCCATATATCCTCCTGTCATATCGTCGCGTAGCAGATAGTCTCATACTCGTACATCGTATGATGCCGGAAAAAAATCTTGTACTCGGGGACGAGAGATTTCAGATACAGGGGGACTTCATACAAGTGCCGCAAGTCGTGATACACGCACACTGCCATCTTGGGCTTTTGGGTTTGGATGATGTTTTCCGCGCCCCGTAAAGCGTGCATCTCAGCACCTTCAATATCAAGCTTGATGAAGGTAACTGGCGCATCGCCTAAAACTGTATCCAAGCGGTCAACAAAGGCTCTGGCGCTACCTTGCCCAATCGCGCTGTCGCTTTCAAATGCAAAATAGGAAATTTCTTCACTGGAGTCATAAAGACCCAAATTATAGCAGTGAATCTTATTGGCGGCTGGTAGCTTCTGCACGCAGTCAGTCAAATTTTGATAATTCTCCTTTGCTAGCTCGAAGGCATAGACATGGTCAAATTGCCCATTGACTCGGCTGACAAAATCGCGGATGGTGTCGCCGTCAAAGGCACCTCCATCAACAAAAGACTCATGCTCTCCGAGAAAGAACACATCTGCAAAGCATTGATCCTTGTCCATGACCCTGGACATGATATCCGGTTGTTCAGAGCCTTTAAATGCCCTTTGCAAAATGGTTTCGAAGACCTCAATAGAGCGCTTGTCCTCAAGCAGCATAAAAGTATCTGCCAGTTTTTTTTGAATTTCACTGATATCAGAGCCGCAGACTATTGGAGAAGATTTCATGTCATATTTATAGATTGGAAAAACAGATGGGAAATCACGTTTTTGCAAAAAATCATATACTTCTAGCAGTGCGCCTGTAGTAATAAATACAGCTGTTTCATCTTTGATGCGGGTTAATTCATCAGGAGAAATGCACTGAATGCCATGAATCATGGTATGCCATTTGGCCGGATTGCTGTCACACAAAAAATCAATCTTGATGCCCGTATAGTTGTTCCAGCTTTCGATAATGGAGTTAAGGATCATCCCGCAACCATAAAAAACAACATATTTACGGTCTCCAGTAATTTTTTTAAGTTTGCCTATATAATCCTGAACTGGAGTGGTTAATACCTGGATATGGGCAATGGCATCCTGCATAGTTCATCCTTGGTAAGGTTCTAGCTTATGTTCACGAAGGATATAAATGACTGTCATGGTGCCAAAGCGTTCTCGCGCCAGCCTGGCCACCTCTTCCGAATATCCGCCGGCGGCGACGATCAGCAGGTCAAACTCACTGGGCTGCAATGAATCCGGGGCGACGATTGGGATATGCGTTGCCGGTGAAAGGCAGCCCTGCTTGAAGGGCGCGGAATCAATGATGCATTTAATCTTGTCATGCAATCCGGCGAAGGCTAGGAGCGCGAAGGCCTGATGGCTGGCGCCCCAGAATGCCGTCCTGCAGCCGCCATACTGTTCCACCAGCGCATTCAGTTTCCCGGTCAGGTGCTGCTGTGCAACCGCAAACGCGGAAAAACCTGTGGGTGGTCGAAGCCGGACTTGCAGCGACAGCACATAGTCATGAAACACTGACTGCGCCGATAAAACCTCAAAACCGTTAGTTTCAAGCAGCAACGACAGTGATTTTACGGTGAAGTAATACAGGTGATCGCGCATGAATTCCATAAACATGCCCCGAGCCAGGAGCATCTCGAAATTAGGCACTTCTATCAGACCAACCGCCCCCGGCGCTAAGTTGCCGCGAATTCCCGCCAAGCAAGCCCGCAAGTCCGGAATATGCTCCAGATAATTCAAAATGTAGAACGCATCAAAAGGCCCTGACTGCAATCTTTCCGCACCAGTGTCGAAAAAAAGCCTTTCCACCTGGAAGCCTGCGGCGCGGGCTTTCTTGACATTGTTCTCGCCGTATTCCATGCCGGTGACAACGGCGCCAGCTTGCTCCATGAACGGCAAAAACTCCCCGGCACCACAGCCGCATTCAAGAACTTTCTTGCCTACAAGGTTGTGCTTCTGAACAAATTCAGCAAACTGTTCGGTTCGGAATGCAGCCATTTCCGCCGAAACGGCAGCTGCCCGGATCACCTCCCGGTAGTAGGGAACCGGCGCAGCATTGAGCTGAACCAGGCCACAGGACACACATTGAAAAACAGAAAGGTCGAAAGGCTTGTCCTGGTCTGCATTTTCCGGCACGGGGAGGTGTTGGGCGCCGGCTGGTTGCCCGGGGTAATCAAGAACCGGCGGTTGAGTGCAAAGCGCCCCGCAGGATTTACAGGCAAAACTGGAAACGCCGACGGTGCTGCGGAGATTCAACCTTTCCATCAGCTCCCAGATGCAACCATCGCCGCCGTTACGCTCCAACTGGATGCTGGCCAAGGCTTTGACTTCCGAAATCGCATTGGCTGGGCAAGCTGAATACTTGACCAGCTTCATCACCGGAATGTCGTATTTAGCGTCGCCGACATAGCAGATTTCAGAGCCTGCATAGCCGGTCTGCGCCATGATTTCCGCGAGGGCCCTGGGCTTGTCCTTGCAGCCATTGTAAAAAAAATCCGGCTTGAAGCGCTCTTTGAAAAACAGGGTAATCGGCGTTGCCTCGCCGGTTACCAGGCCGACTTTAATTCCCCGGCGCTTCATTTCAAAAACAGCATCGATATCCTTGAAATCGACGGCTTTAGATTCACGTCCTTCGGAATCAACCGTCACTTTTCCGTTGGTGAGTACACCGTCAATATCAAGGATGACCGCTTTAATCATGGTTAGGAGAACCTCATGGCCTGTCGCAATTCCTCTTCCGGGAGATAGGGGAACATATCTTCCAAGGGCTTGGAGAGCATGCGTCCGTCGGGCAGACGCTGCGCCTGGACCTTGGGCATGGTGACGTGATTCGGGGTGACGCAGACTTTGCAGATGACCGGGTCATCCCCGGACAAAGTTTCCGCGATTTTCGCCTTGAGCGAGGCATTGTCTGCAATCGTCAGTGTCCTGATGCCGTAGGCTTGCGCCTGGCGGCAGACGTCTGGCAGGGTCAGGCCGCTTTCCGGGTCAGAACCGACCTTGAAGCCGTTGAACATATTTCGCTGGGTAGTGACGATGCTGCCGTAGCCAGCATTGTCCAAAATGAACATTTTGATCGGCAGTCCGAGCCGCACCACCGTCTCCAGCTCCTGGATGTTCATCTGGAAAGCGCCGTCGCCATTGATGAGGACAGTCCGGCGGCGGTCATGTGCAAGGCAGGCGCCAATGGCATACGGCAAGCCAAAGCCCATAGAACCCAAGCCAGCCGCGTTCTTGACCTTCTGGCCCTGCTTGATTTTCATGCCTTGATAAGTGACCTCCCCGGCTGCACCGGAACTCTCCGGGACAATCACGTCAGTGGCAACGAGCTGGTTGAACAACTCGTCTGTAAAGCAATACAAGTCAACCGGCCCGGCAGGGTCCTTCAAAACGCCGTCAAAAACCGGATACTTGGCTTTGAGGCTGCGACAATGCGCCAGCCAGCCAGGCCGCTCCGGCAGGCCGGAGACCGTCTCCAAAGCCGCGACAAAACGCTCTGCCGGTGCAACGATGCGCACGTCGATGTTCTTGATTTTGCGGATTTCCGCCTCATCAATGTCTGCCATGACCTTTTTGGCGTTGCGGCCGAAATCCTCGCTCTTGAACGCGGTGAGACTCGGGTCCAGGCGGCTGCCCGCGATAATCAGCAAATCTGCGTTCTGGACGATGAAGTTCGCGTAACGTGCGCCCATGATGCCTGGGAAGCCGAAGTACATCGGGTCGTCATGCGCCAGCAGGTCTGCCGTCTTCCAAGTCAAAAGCATTGGGATATGATTGCTTTTCGCCCAAGCGATCAGGCGCTCCGCGCATCCTGCCAGCTTGACGCCATTGCCGATCAGCAGCAACGGCCGCTCCGAGGCATGCAGCAACTCTGCCAGTTGCGACACTGGAATCTCGGGGAAAATTGGCGTTGGCGGGCCATAGCCTTCCAGCGCGTCTTCGTCAATCATAGCGCCTTGCACGTCCAGCGGCACATCCAGCCAGACCGGCCCCATGCGGCCGGAAGTGGCCTCGTGCCAGGCGCGTTCCAAGTGATAACGAATCTTTTCCGGCTCTAGCACGGTGACAGCGTACTTGGTGATGCAGGAAACCATGGAAACAATATCCACTTCCTGCGACCCCATTTGCCGGACGCCGGTGCCGGTCTTCAGGTCAGACCGCTTGGCTTGGCCGGAAAGGATGAACATCGGGGTTGAGTCAATGTAGCCTGCGGCCACGGCGGTAATCGCATTGGTGCTGCCGGGGCCGGAAGTCACCAGCCCCACGCCAGGCGTGTTGGTGTGCTGGCCGTACGCCTCGGCTGCGATGGCGAGAGCCTGCTCATGCAAAAATGAAATATGTTGAAGACCCTCGCAGCGTCCCAGGGCGTCATTCAAATGCATGGCGCCGCCGCCCGGCAGCAAAAACACCTGCTTCACCCCACGACTGACCAGAAAATTCATGACATAATCGGCAAGGCGGATCATAAGTGCTGCTCAACCTCTCATCTTGATGCGAACCGCCATTTCCTTCTCCGACATGACACGCTGGCCAGTCCCGCGAGCCGACTCCATGTCACGAATCTGCTTGACAAAATCAATCAGCTCCAGGGGTTCCACCGAGGCTTTCTGGTCAGAGCCGTACATGGTACGGTCAAGAGTGATGTGACGCTCCACGGATTCAGCGCCAAGCGCAACCGCGCCAAGCGTGGCGATGTTGCCAATCTCATGGCTGGAATAACCGACCGGGCAGCCGTAACGGCGGCGCAATTCAGGAATCAACAGCAGGTTGGCATCTTCCACGGGCATCGGATAAATGGAGACGCAATGCAGCAGCTCAAAGGGACAACGCTTCTTGGTGAAAACCTCGACGGCGCGGTCAATCTCCTCCCAAGTACTCATGCCAGTCGCGATGAAAGTGTACTTGCCCTCTTCAGCCGCTGCTTCCAAAATAGGAATATTCGTCAAAACAGGCGAAGCGATCTTGTTGTACTCCAAGTCGTACTTGCGCATGAATTTCTGCGAGTCGACATCCCAGCAGGAGGCAAACCAGAACATTTTACGTTCCCGGCAATAGGCGTCAATCTCATCGTAGTCCTTCTCGCTGAGTTCCAGGCCCTCCTTCTGGGCTCGCTGCGTCTTGCCCCACGGACTCTCCCGGGGGCTGTCCAAAAACTCCTTGGTGTAGACTTTGTCAATCGTGCGCTTCTGGAATTTAACGGCGTTGCAGCCGGCTAGCACGGCAGCGTCAATCAGCCGTTTCGCCAACGTCAAATCGCCGTTATGATTAATCCCAATCTCCGCAGAAACAAAAACTTGTTTCCTCATCGCGACTCCTGCATTGGTGTCCAAAAGACTCATTATGGATTGAAAATATTGCCGCTGCCAGGGCGCTGATAGCCCCCCGACAGCAGCCTCGAAAAACTAAAAGCCCGGCAAAAGCGCCGCAGACGCCGCTCAAGCCGGTTCTACCCCACCAAGCGCCCTGCGCCTCACTTGGCAGTTATATAAAAATACCATATTCACGCGACTTTTTCAAACCACAACGCTCTGTTTATCCACAACCAGGCCATTTCCTGGGGATAGAGGCTGAATGCTGAATGCTGAATGCTGAATGCTGAATGCTGAATGCTGAATGCTGAATGCTGAATGCTGAATGCTGAATGCTGAATGCTGAATGCTGAATGCTGA
>MWEG01000122.1 GCA_002070945.1 Lentisphaerae bacterium ADurb.Bin082 | reverse complement strand
GGGAAAACCTGGTGTCCTCAGGTAGGAAAACAGCTCATTTCTGGGCGGTTTGAGGAGCCTATGGGACGGTTATGATTGAAGGATGCAAATTTTACGGCGCCGACGGAGTTTGCCTGGAAACCCGCAAAGGCAGCAACTCGACTTTTTTCGTTATTCAAAACTGCAACTTCATCTATAACCGACAGGCGGTCATTTCAAATTGTGACAAGACTACTATTGTTGATTGCTGGATGTCCACCTTGTCGGCTATGGAAAATATGGCTGCCATCGTCAATGTACACGGCGTGATGACGGTCGAACGCCTGCTGGGAGTGCCATTGGTTTCTCGACGTGGCCAGCGCTGGATCGACAATGAAAAAGGCTCTGTCTATTGCCGAGACTGCCGTTTTGGCGGCGAGGGCGGCGGCTTTACTCCTGTGTACAACTGGGCAAAATATAATCCGGACGCCGGCGGCGGCCCAGTGATTTCATTGCGCAATTGCGAGGTCAATGCACAAGGCAATTACAAAGCCATGGCAGCCGTGTATTGTGTCGAAGTGCCTAATTTGATCAGTGTCGAAAACTGCCTTTTGCGTGGCGTCCCGGCCATTAAAATTGACAAGAATCTGGATTTGCAGAATTATTTTGACAAGGCGCACCCAGGAGCGCTTTCCTATTCCGTTGAAAACTGCACAGGCGCTTTCACCGATTTGCCTAAAGCTTTGCAACGACCGCCTATGCCTGGAAAACCGGACATTCCAGGACAGCTCAGTCGGCGCGATGGAAAAAAGCTTCTACAGCAGCACCTGGCTGCTCTGCCGTCAACACCTGCCGATTTGCCGCCCATACCGGAAGATTGCTATATCCCACCACAAAAAAGCTGGACGCTTAACGCATACATGGACGCCACGCCGCTCAAAAACTCTGAGCGTTTGATGCTTGCGTTTCAACAAGACCGGGCTGTGCTGATGTGGCGCGCGGACAGCTCTGGCTGGCCGCACGTCGAAATCCAAAAAATCGAAGTGGACTTGGATCGTTATCCGATTCTGGAAATCGTCATCAACAACCCTGAAGACACGCCCTTGGAAACCGCTGTGAAACTGATTGATGAGGACGCGGAGGAGCTCTTCCAGCTTAGCGGGCAGGGTTCAAAGACCCACCTTTGTTTTGATTTGCGTAAATATGGACTTAGCGGCAAGAAAACGCTCAGCTTGCGCTTTTACTATCTGGGCATTCGCTATGTGCCGCCGAAAAACAACCAGACTTATACCTACGATAAAACCAAGCCAGGTGATTACATCATCGTTGAAAGACTGCTGTTTCGCCAAGCAGAAGAAAAATGACGACCTTCGGTAGGAACTCCTGCTGAAGGAATGATTTATATGCCATCTTCACCCAGGGCGGTGTCGAATCTGGCGGGCAGGCATTGCTGATTGAGCAGGTACACCAGTGCATCACCTTTAGCCTGCGGCTTGGAAAAACGCAGAGAAGACGCATTCAGAAGCGGTCATTTTGGCGGCAGCCGAAATGACCGCTTCTCGTATCTGCATCAGGAAGAAGAGGCGCGGTGAGGCGACGCATGTTGATGCAGTGCTTGGCAGCGACCTTTTCTTTGTTCGCCTAATTGTAAAAAATGCGTTTGACGTTCATAGTATTCACGTCACAAGCGTGTGTTACATCAGTTTTCCCTATTGAGTATCCTGGCATTCAAATTCAAAATGTAAAGGAGATGACGATGCGACAGTTGTTCTTGGCGTTGTTTTTGGTGCTGGCAGTTGCGGCGCAGGCGCAGAACCTGGTGCGGAATGGCGGATTCAATCAAGGCAGTCCTAAGTACGGCGCCATGCCGCCAGAATGGACAGCTGACCCGGTCGGCAGCGGCGGCTGGGGCTATGTCAATGACGATGGCGTCCTCGGGGTGGACGAGTTGCCTAACGCGGTCGTCTTCACGGCCGGCCCTGGCACTGGTCAACTGGTTCAGAAGATCGCGTGCCAGCCGGATACCGACTATGTCCTTCGCGCCTCGCTGAAGGCGAATGGCTGCGTGCCCAAAGTGGAAGTCATCAGCGCGGATGGCAAGGCGCTGGCCAGCTTGAGCGGTGACGCAGACCGACATGGCTTCTGGAAGCATTTCGACCGCAAATTCGCCAGCGGCAAGAACCGCGAGCTGACCGTGCGCCTGACGGGCAGCATCACCGCAGCTGCTGGCAAGTCTGGCATCGACCAGGTCAGTGTGCTGCCGGCGGCGGCAGCGGCCTTGGCTACGGCTGGTGTGGAAGCTGCCAAGCCGTTCGTGGCGCCTGGCGAAAATATCGCCTTGAACAAGCCTTATACCTTGTCGCCAGCGCCGTCCTACGGACTTTGCACCGACCCTGATGACAAGATCCAGCTGACCGATGGTGCGTACACTGAAGGTTATTTCTGGACTCAAAAGAGCACAGTCGGATGGATGGGCGGCATGCCGGTCATCGTCACCATCGACCTGGGTCGGGAGGAGCCGATCAGCGGTGTGTCGTGGAACACGGCGGCAGGCGTTTCCGATGTCAGTTGGCCGATCGGGCTGCACGTCTATGTCAGCAGTGATAAGGAGAATTGGTTTTACCAGGGCGACCTGACGGTGCTGGGCACGCGGGAACGCATGCCGCCGGAGGGAAAATACGGTGTTTTTCGGTATGCGACCAACGAATTGCAGACTAAGGGTCGGTGGGTGCAGATTCTGCCCTGCCAGGGACCATACGTATTTTGCGACGAAATCGAGGTATACCGTGGTCAGGATGCCTGGCTGGCCCAGGCTGCCGGCAGTGCATCGACCGAATCGCCAAAGGAGCATTTCTGGGAATATCAGCTGGAGAACAGCATCGTCAAGCGTTTGCAGAGCGACTTGTTTGCCGCCGAGACGGAGTTGTCAGGCTTGCCCAAGACCACGCCTGGCCTGGCCTCCGCCGTAGCTCGGATTCCGGCCTTGAGGGCCAGCCTGCGCCAGCTGCCAGCGGTTGACTCGGCGAGATTCGCCGCGATCCTGCCTTTGAACGCCGTTCATGAGGCCATTTTGAGTCTGAATACGGTCAGCATGCAGGCCGCCGGGTTCACGCAGCCGTTCCTGTGGCGCAACAACCGCTGGGATAATTTGTCCTTGACCACCATTCCGCCGGTCGCTGCTGCCGAGGCAGCGCCGTTGCTGGTCGAGATGATGCGCGGCGAAGTGCGCGGCGAAACCGTGAACTTGTGCAATCCAACGTCGGACGCTTTGGATTACACGATTGCAGTTGACGGCTTCCCGGCGGGCGCGGCGCTGCGGCTGTGCGAAGTGCTGCCGACGGACACCAAGCAGAGCGAGCCAATTGCGGCGGCGTTGAAACCGACCGAATTGGCGGACGGCAGCCTGAAGCTGCGGGTGCCGGCCGGATGCACGCGCCAGGTCTGGCTGTCCTTCCGGCGACCGACCCTGCCTGACGGCGCCTACCAGGGCCGCCTGAAGGCAACCGCAGTCGGCCAGCCGGAATTGACGGTCGCAGTGGCATTGCGCATCGTCGGGCAGTTCCCAGCAGCGACGACGTTGCATGTCGGCGGCTGGGATTATGTCAACGGTGGCGGCGGCTATTACAAGGCGCCCGGCAACTTGGTTGACAACATGGCGATGATGCGCGATATGTATGTGGACAGCCCATGGGCTACTAATGCCGTGATGCCTAGAGGCGCTGTCTTTGATGCCGAAGGTCGATTGACCAACGCCGATAAGCTGGACTTCACCAATTGGGATGAATGGGTGGAACTCTGGAGCGGCGCCCGCCAGTACTGCGTGTTTATGTCGGTCAGGGATAAATTCCACAATGAGCCGATGGGCACGGCTCGTTTCAACCGGATGGTCGGCGACTACATGACTGCCTGGGCGAATTATTTGAAGAAGACGGGCATGCAGCCGAACCAGCTGGTGGTGCTGCTGTTGGACGAACCGCGTAACCATGAGCAAGACCGCATCATTATCGCTTGGGCCAAGGCCATCCGCGCTGCCAACCCCGGCATGGTGCTTTTTGAAGACCCGATTTACTACAAGCCTGAGGAAGGCCTGCCGGAAATGTTTGAGCTGTGCGATGTCCTCTGCCCGCAGACGCCGATGCTGCTGGCTTATGACGAGTCCTTCAAGCAATTCTATCTCAAGCAGCGCGACGCTGGTCGCGAACTGTGGCTGTATTCATGCAGCGGCCCGGCTAAGCTGCTCGACCCGATTGCATACCATCGCGCCCAGAAATGGCGCGCCTTCGAGATGGGCGCCAAAGGGTCGTTCTACTGGGCTTTGGGCTGCGGCGGCAGGCAGGGTGATTCCTGGAACGCATATACCCAGCCAGGCACGGAATACTCGCCCTATTTCGTGTCGCAGACAACGGTGATGGACGGCAAGCACAGCGAAGCGGTTCGCGAAGGCGTGCAGGACTACGAGTACTTGGTCATGTTGCGGGATCGGATTGCCCAGTTGAAAAAGGCTGGCAAGGGCGGGGCAGCCTTGGCCAAGGCAGAACGGCTGCTTGCCGAGGCGCCGGGACGCGCCTTGGCCAGCGTCCTCCCCGGCAGCCTGCAATGGAAGAGGCCCAAGGACCGCAGCCTGATGGACCAGGTACGGATCGAAATCCTGTATGCACTCGCTGAACTGAAGTAGGTTCGGAGGCAGCATACAGGCAAGCAGGTGGGCTCTCATCGCAAGCCAGACAAGTGGCCGAGGAGGGCCCTTAATGTCTCGCAAAAACATCGGCGTTGCTTGGCACTGCGATTGCAAAAAAGGTTTTTATGTGGCATGGTATATAGGCTTTCCCGTTGTTTGCTGGTTGTATAAAATTTAGGAGAAAGTTATGCGAAAGTTGATCTTGATGGCGGTGTTTGGGGTGAGCTTCCTGGTCGTGGGTCAAGACCTGGTGCAGAATGGCGGATTCAGTCAAGGCAGTCCTAAGTACGGCGGCATGCCGCCAGAGTGGACGGCGGAGCCGACTGGCAGCAGCGGCTGGGGTTATGTCAATGACGACGGCGTCCTCGGGGTTGACGAGTTGCCTAACGCGGTCGTGTTCACGGCCGGCCCTGGCGCTGGCCAGCTGGTTCAGAAGGTCGCGTGCCAGCCGGACACCGACTATGTCCTTCGCGCCTCGCTGAAGACGAATGGCTGCGTGCCCATGGTGGAAGTCGTCGGCGCGGATGGCAAGGCGCTGGCCAGCTTGAGCGGCGACGCGGATCGGCATGGCTTCTGGAAGCATTTTGAACGCAAATTCGCCAGCGGCAAGAACAACGAGCTGACCGTGCGCCTGACTGGCAGCGTCACTGCGGCTGCTGGCAAGTCAGGCATCGACCAGGTCAGCGTGTTGCCGGCGGCGGCAGCGGTGGCCTTGGCTGCGGCTGCTGTGGAAGATGCCAAGCCGTTCGTGACGCCTGGCGAAAACGTCGCCCTGAACAAGCCGTATACCTTGTCGCCAGCGCCGTCCTACGGACTTTGCTCCGACCCTGATGACAAGACCCAGCTGACCGACGGCGTGTACTCCGAAGGCTATTTCTGGGTTCAGAAGAGCACAGTCGGATGGACCCGCGCCACGCCGATCATCGTTACCATCGACCTGGGCCGCGAGGAGCCAATCAGCGGCGTGTCGTGGAACACGGCAGCAGGCGTTTCCGATGTCACCTGGCCGGAAGAAATGCATATCTATGTCAGCAGTGACGCGAAAACTTGGTTTTACCAGGGCGATTTGGTGGTGATGAGCATGCAGGAACGGATGCCGCCGCCGCTGGGGAAATACAACGTTTTCCGGTATGCGACCGGCAAATTGCAGACCAAGGGGCGCTGGGTGCAGATCATGGTCAAGCAGAACCCCTATGCGTTTTGCGATGAAATCGAGGTGTACCGCGGCCAGGACGCCTGGCTGGCCCAGGCTGCCGGCGGTGTGTCGGTCGAGTCGACGAAGGATCATTTCTGGGGACAGCAGCTGTTGAACAGCATTCGCAACCGCTTGCAGAGCGATTTGTTGGCCATTGAGGAGAGTCTGGCCAGCCTGCCTAAAGCAACGCCTGGCTTGGCCGCCGCGGTGGCGCGGATTCCGGCCTTGAAGGCCAATTTGCGCCAGCTGCCGATGGTCGATGATAGCTTCACCACGATTCTGCCTTTGAATGCCACCCACGAGGCTATTTTGAGCCTGAACGCGGTCTGCTTGCAGGCGGCTGGATTCACGCAGCCGTTCCTGTGGCGCAACAACCGCTGGGACAATTTGTCCTTGATTGCGATTCCGTCAGCCGCTGCTGCTGAGGTGGCGCCATTGCAGATCGAAATGATGCGCGGCGAAGTGCGCGGCGAAACCGTGAACTTGTGCAATCCGACGTCGGACGCTTTGGACTATACGATTGCAGTCGACGGCTTCCCGGCTGGCGCAGCTTTGCGGCTGTGCGAAGTGCTGCCGACCGACACCAAGCAGGTGGAGCCGATAGCAGCAGCGCTGAAGCCGACCGGATTGGCGGATGGCAGCCTGAAACTGCGGGTGCCGGCTGGGTGCTCGCGCCAGGTCTGGCTGTCCTTCCGGCGGCCGACTCTGGCTGACGGCGTCTACCAGGGTCGCCTCAAAGCAACCGCAGCCCGCCAGTCGGAATTGATAGTCGCAGTGGCATTGCGCATTGCTGGGCAGTTCCCGGCAGCGCCGACGTTGCATGTCGGCGGCTGGGATTATGTCAACGGTGGCGGCGGCTATTACAAGGCGCCCGGCAACTTGGTTGACAACATGGCGATGATGCGCGATATGTATGTGGACAGCCCATGGGCTACTAATGCCGTGATGCCTAGAGGCGCTGTCTTTGATGCCGAAGGTCGATTGACCAACGCCGATAAGCTGGACTTCACCAATTGGGATGAATGGGTGGAACTCTGGAGCGGCGCCCGCCAGTACTGCGTGTTTATGTCGGTCAGGGATAAATTCCACAATGAGCCGATGGGCACGGCTCGTTTCAACCGGATGGTCGGCGACTACATGACGGCCTGGGCGAATTATTTGAAGAAGACTGGCAAGCAGCCGAGCCAGCTGGTGGTGCTGCTGTGGGATGAGCCGTACAGCCATGAGCACGATCGCATTATCATCACCTGGGCCAAGGCCATCCGTGCTGTCAATCCCGGCATCGTGCTTTTTGAAGACCCGATTTACCGCAACCCAGAGGAAGGCCTGCCGGAAATGTATGAGCTGTGCGATGTCCTCTGCCCGCAGACGCCAATGCTGCTGGCTCACGGCGAGCCGTTCAAGCAATTCTATCTGAAGCAGCGCGACGCTGGTCGCGAACTGTGGCTGTATTCATGCAGCGGCCCGGCTAAGCTGCTTGACCCGATCGCGTACCATCGTGCCCAGAAATGGCGAGCTTTCGAGATTGGCGCTAAAGGATCGTTCTACTGGGCTTTGGGCTGCGCTGGCGGACAGGGCGATTCCTGGAATGCATATACCCAGCCAGGAAGAGAATTCTCGCCGTATTTTGTGTCGCAGACAACAGTGATGGACGGCAAGCACAGCGAAGCGGTTCGCGAAGGCGTGCAGGACTATGAATACCTGGTGATGTTACAGGATCGGATTGCCCAGTTGAAGAAAGAGGGCAAGGGCGGGGCAGCCTTGGCCAAGGCCGAACGGCTGCTCGCCGAGGCGCCGGGACGTGCCCTGGCCAGCGTCCTCCCTGACAGCCTGGAATGGAAGGTGCCCAAAGACCGTAGCCTGATGGACCAGGTAAGGATCGAAATCCTGCATGCGTTGGCTGAACTGAAGTAGGCGCGGAAGGAGCATACAGTCAAACAGACAGGCCCTCATTGTAAGCCGGAAGACGGTCGATGAGGGTCTGCAATGTCTCGTATCCTATCACAAGATTTCACACATTTGCCCAAAAACAAGAAGTCGGGGAATTGTGATACAATGTTGTGTGTAAAGCGCAATTCGCGTCTTTCGCGTCTCGGCTGGCAAACGTTCTTCTTCATGCTGTCCGGCTATCTGCTTTCCGGCATTCTTGTAGGGTGGTTCCTGTCCGATATTCATTATCAAAAAGACATCGGGGAGTCTTATCCGCTCGCATGGGATAGTGGTGTTTTCGGCCTGATTCTGACGATACTGCTCGGTTTCCTGATTACAGGCATCTGTTTTTGGCTGAAATTCTATCGCTGGCGCCTTGCATGGGGTGTGATGTTCCTTGTGTGCATCGGACTTGGATTTGTCGTCTGGCATTTTGAGAAACGCCCGGAGGCGGTGATTGCCCGGACCTTCGGCAGATTTGCGGATGATTTGGACTTCGAGGCACTTGTGGTGGATGGCAGTTATGAGTCAAGCTACAAGGCGTTCCGCATGGCCGGAAATGCAGAACAATTCCAAGAGGCGCTGCAAAAAACTTTTTCGGGCGAGTTTATCACGAAACCCTATTTCGCGACTGAGCGTTTGCCGGACTTTATGCGCAGCTCTTCGCCTATCATTTCCTGCTGGGCATATTCAAATTGCCTCTACGCCTGGAAGACCGAGGACGGGAAGTATTATCTCCTGACTGAAACTTGGAATAACTTCCATGAACAGGAATGGGAACGCATGATTCAGGAGACAAAGCCATGATTACCAAAGGCAATCAGACCTTCCAGCCTGAGAATGCGTCGGAAGCGGGGGAGGGCAAGGCGTGAAAATCAATTGGGAAAAAATGCTGGAAAGTCTCATTAAGAAGCCCGTCAAGGTAAAAACCGCAGCCAAGCTGTTTCAAGACCATGCGAGTGGCGCCTTGGGGGGGTTCTCCTGCACTCTGCTGTTCATGCAAGTCCCGTGGATATTTTATGTGCTTGAATCGCTTTGGAAGCCAAAAAACGTCTTCGCACTTCAACTCTTGGGCATTGCGACGCCGACCATTATTTTCTTCACCGCAGTAGGTGTAATGATTGTTTTTGCTTATGGTCAAGGTATGTTTTTTTCCATTCTCGCCAAAGAACGTGGTGAATCTTGTTCATGGCGGAACGAAATCGCCATCAGCATGCCGATTCTCCGCTATTGGATACTCTGGCGCCTGCTTTCCAAAACCGCCCGGATTCCGGTGCTGCTGCTGATTGGCGGCGCAATGATGTTCTGGGTGTTTGCAGTATTTGTCGGCCCATTGAGTCCGTGGGTGCAGGTGTCGCTCGTCATCAGCGTCAGCGCCTGGCTGGTGATTGCCCAAAGATTGTCTCATGGCGTGGTCAAGCGTTCGCAGCGGATATGGGGCATGGCGCTTCTTCTCCTATTTGCGGTGTCCGCTGTGGCTGGGTATATCACGTTTTACTGGACGAAAGTGGAAGTCGAAGCGGAAATGCTCTCGCTGCAATCGGATGGAATTCCTACAAGCCGCGAAGCATTGAAACGGTATTTTTATCAGTGCAGAACTCCGAGCGCGGAATTCAGAAAACTTGTAGACCGCAGAGCCGATTATGAGATTGAAAGAGGTTCAAACTGCTTGGTGACCGCTATCGGGTACTATAAACTTCCGGAGAGCAAGCGGAAGGAACTCAAGGCCTATCTTGTTAGTGAACTCTGTCGTGAAGACTTTAAAAATATGGATGCTTTAATCGAATCCGGCGAAAGTCTGAAATACGAAATTTGCCTGTCGGATGATGATTATCTGTTCGATGCTCAAATCCCGCATCTGGATTATTACCGTACTATTATGCGTTATTTCAGCTCGAAAATCGTCGTCGCGCTGGAAGAGAAAAATCCGGCGGAAGCCATGCGGCTTTTCCGCTTGGCAAACAAAATGCAGGAAACTATCCTGCAAGGGGATTTTGCGCTCGGCGCCGAGGTGGCCTTTGTCTGTGAGCAGATTCGAAATGACAACATCGGTGCGATGCTGGGAAGCGGCGTTTTGTCCGATGCTGATTTGTCGAAACTGGTGGAATTGAATCGCGACCGTGAGGAAAAAATCCGAACCGCGAGGCTGCATGGGCTGCGCACCGAAGCGTATTTGGTGATTGATACTGCCATGTTGCTGAATGTCCCATATCCCAAAATCCTATGGGCTATCTCAATTGAAGGGAAAAGAGAATATCAAGCCCCCTTGTTACATTTTTTGTTTCGGGGGAATACGACTGTTTTTCCGACGCCGCCGTGCCTGTGGACGGACGCGGTAGCGCAGCGTTATCTGCTTGCAGTCATGCGCCACCAACAGGCGCTGGTGCGATACTTCGATGGTCCTACACTATGCCGCGAAAGTTTGCGCGACAAGCTGAAGCAGGAACTTGCGATACGTGAATTTTATCTTGAAAGAATGTTATTTTCAGATTATTTCAGGTTGGAACGGTACTCGCTGCATGCGCAAACCAGATGCAGAATGACAGGTCTCGGTTTGCAGGTCGAACAGTTCCGCCGCAAACACGGGCATTTGCCGGAAACACTGGATGAACTCGGCATAAAACTCCCGGTGGATGCCCTGAGTGGCGAGCCAATCCAATATGCCAAAGGAAAAGTAAAATTATGGGAAAGGAAATCAAAAAATAACTATGAATTCCGAGAATTTCCCGGCTGGCAACTTTCTGCGCCGGGTGAGAATTACCCTCCGCCGCAGTCTCTCAATGGATCGCGCGTTGCTGACGACACGCCGCAACATGAGGCCAGATGCGACACCTTCACGATCATTACACAATGGCCAGTTCCGCCCGCTCCAGAACCACAGGAAATTGACGACGAGCCAGTCAGTTTTTCCGACGAGTCACCATCCCCTGGCGCGCCGGAAGCAAAAGAGGAGCAGTAATGCCTTGCAAAAACGTAATCTGTCACCATTGGTACTTGGAGTTCCGATAAGCTGCGGCGCCAGGCGCCTGGGGTAAGGCACGTTAGTGGACAATGGACTTTAGTGGACTTTAGTGGACATTAGTAGACGATGGACTGTGGACAGAAGTGGACATTAGTGGCAGTGGACGTGGACGTTAGTGGACTTTGATGGACGTGGGCATTAGTGGCAGTGGACGTGGACGTTAGTGGACTTTGATGGACGTTAGGCTGTGGAGTGAAGAGATGTGTCTTCCACGGGCTTTCAGCATAGCACAGGCGCATGCAGGCAGAAAAGGCCGTTATCAACCAGTGACCCGTTACGCAAAAATACCGGCATTTTACCTGCGGTTACGGTTGCAAAAAAGGTTTTTGTGGGGCATAGTATACTTGCCTTCCCGTTGTTTGCAGGTTGTACAATAACTTAGGAGGAAATCATGCGAAAATTGCTATTGTTGGCGGTGTTTGGCCTGAGTTTCATGGTCGTTGGCCAAGAGCTGGTGCGGAATGGCGGATTCAGCCAAGTTGCCGGGCGCGGCGAGCCGCCCGTGGAGTGGGCAGCTGACCCGGCCGGCAGCGGCGGCTGGAAGCAAGTCGATGACGATGGCGTCCTTGGGGTTGACGAGTTGGCTAATGCGGTCGTCTTCACCTCCGGCCCAGGCGCTGGACGTCTGATACAGAAAATCGCCTGCCAGGCGGACACCGACTATGTCCTTCGCGCCTCTCTCAAGGCTAATGGCTGCGTGCCCATGGTGGAAGTCGTCGATGCGGACGGCAAGGTCCTAGCCAGTGTGACTGGTGACGCTAACCGGCATGGCATCTGGAAGAATTTCGACAGCAAATTCGCCAGCGGCAAAAATCGTGAATTGACCGTGCGCCTGACTGGCAGCGTCACGGCGGCTGCTGGCAAGTCTGGCATCGACCAGGTCAGCGTACTGCCAGCGACGGCAGCCTTGACTGCTGGTGCGAAAGCCGGCAAGCCATTCGTGGCGCCTGGCGAAAACATCGCCCTGAAAAAGCGCTATACCTTGTCGCCGAGGCCGTCATACGCGCTTTGCACCGATCCTGATGATAAGATTCAGTTGACGGACGGCGTGTACTCTGAAGGCTATTTCTGGACTCAGAAGAGCACGGTCGGCTGGCGCGGGGGCATGCCGATTATCGTTACCATCGACTTGGGCCGGGAAGAGCCGATCAGTGGTGTGTCCTGGAACACTGCGGCTGGCGTGGCTGGCGTGACCTGGCCGAACGGGCTGCACATCTTTGTCAGCAGTGACCAGAAAGCTTGGTTTTACCAAGGCGACTTGACGGTGCTGGGCACGCAGGAACGTATGCCGCCAGCAGGGAAATATAGCGTTTTCCGGTATGCGACTGGCGCGTTGCAGACTAAGGGCCGGTGGGTGCAAATCCTGCTCAGCCAGAGTCCCTACGCATTTTGCGATGAAATCGAAGTGTACCGCGGTCAGGATGCCTGGTTGGCTCACGCCACGCCCGGCACGTCGACCGGATCGCCGAAGGATTATTTCTGGGGGCAGCAGCTGTTGAACAGCATTCGCAGACGCTTGCAGGCCGACTTGTTTGTCGCAGAGGAGAATCTGGCTGGCCTGCCTAAAGCGACGCCTGGCCTGGCTGCCGCAGTGGCGCGGGTTCCTGCCTTGAAGGCCAGCCTGGACAAGCTGCCGGCGGTCGATGCGGCGAGCTTCACCGCGATTTTGCCTTTGAATGCCGCCCATGAAGCCATTTTGAGCCTAAACACGATCGGCTTGCAGGCGGCTGGGTTTACGCAGCCATTCTTGTGGCGCAACAACCGCTGGGACAATTTGTCCTTGACTGCGATTCCGCCGGCCGCTGCTGCCAAGGCAGCGCCGTTGCAGGTCGACATGATGCGTGGCGAAGTGCGCGGTGAAACCGTGAACTTGTGCAATCCAACGTCATCGGCCTTGGACTACACGATTGCAGTCGAAGGCTTCCAGGCTGGCGCGGCTCTGCGGCTGTGCGAAGTGCTGCCCACTGACACTAAGCAGGGCGAGCCGATTGCAGCAGCATTGAAGCCGACCGAATTGGCGGACGGCACCCTGAAGCTGCGGGTGCCAGCCGGATGCACGCGCCAGGTCTGGCTGTCCTTCCGGCGGCCAACCCTGGCTGATGGTGTCTACCAGGGACGTCTGAAAGCAACGGCTGCCAAACAGCCGGAATTGACGGTTGCAGTGACGTTGCGCATTGCCGGACAGTTCCCGGCAGCGCCGACGTTGCATGTCGGCGGCTGGGATTATATCAATGGCGGCGGCACCTATTACAAGGCACCCGGCAACTTGGTTGACAACCTGGCCATGATGCGCGATCTGTATGTGGACAGCCCGTGGGGTACCGGCGGCGTGATGCCGAAAGGCGCGGCCTTTGACGCCGAGGGCAAGCTGACTAACGCCGACAAGCTGGACTTCACTAATTGGGATGAATGGGTGAAGCTCTGGAGCGGCGCCCGCCAGTACTGCGTGTTCATGTCGGTCAGGGATAAATTCCACAATGAGCCGATGGGCACGGCTCGTTTCAACCGGATGGTCGGCGACTACATGACTGCCTGGGCAGAATATTTGAAGAAGACGGGCATGCAGCCGAACCAACTGGTGGTGCTGCTGTTGGATGAACCGCACAACAACGATCAAGACCGCATCATCATTGCCTGGGCCAAGGCTATCCGCGCCGCCAATCCCGGCGTCGTGATTTTTGAGGACCCGACCTATCGCAAGCCCGAGGACGGCCTGCCGGAAATGTACGCGCTGAGCGATGTCCTCTGCCCGAACACGCCGATGATGCTGAACCAAGGCGAGTCGTTTAAGCAGTTCTACCTGAAGCAGCGCGACGCTGGCCGCGAACTGTGGCTGTACTCTTGCAGCGGCCCGGCTAAGCTGCTTGACCCGATCACATACCACCGCGCCCAGAAATGGCGCGCCTTCGAAATCGGCGCCAAGGGGTCGTTCTACTGGGCTTTGGGCTGCGCCGGCGGACAGGGCGATTCCTGGAACGCATACACCCAGCCGGGCACGGAATATTCGCCGTATTTCGTATCGCAAACGACGGTGATGGACGGCAAGCACAGCGAAGCGGTTCGCGAAGGCGTCCAGGACTACGAGTACCTGGTCATGCTGCAAGACCGGATTGCGCAGCTGAAGAAGGCCGGCAAGGGCGGGGCAGCCATAGCCAAGGCCGAGCGGCTGCTTGCCGAGGCGCCTGGGCGCGCCCTGGCCAGCGTCCTCCCTGGCAGCCTGGAATGGGAGACGCCCAAGGATCGCGGCCTGATGGACCAGGTACGGGTCGAAATCCTGCACGCGCTGGCTGAACTGCAGTAAGTCCTTGCCCTAATATCAACGAGGCAAACGGACAGGCCCGGTTTATCCTGGTTTGTCCGTTTGTCTTTTGCATGAACGTATTGCAAGGGATGCGATGGAGAGTTTGTACGACATTCTCGGAATTGACCCTGGCTGCAGTTTCAGCGACTTGAAAAAGGCGTATCTGCACCAGGCCAAGCAGTGCCATCCTGATTTGTTCGGCGGCGCCCTGGAAAAGACGATTGCCTTCCAGCGCCTGGTCAATGCCTTTGATGTGTTGTCCGATCCGAAACGTCGCCAGGAATATGACGTTGGCCTGGAAGCACAGCGGGGCGCGACGCCGGCAGCGGTTGGCGGACGCCGGTGGGACAGCGGCTCGCAGCCAATCATGGACACTCTGGCTGACGACATCCTGGAAGAGCTGGTGGTCGGCAATGACTTGCCCAGCCATACGTCGCTGCAGACTTTGATGCTTGACTTGGCCGGCACCGAGCGTTTCATCATGTTCCGCGAAGCCAAGACGCTGTTCCAACAAGGGCATTACCGCAGCTGCCTGCGGCTGTGTGAACGATTGACCAAGGCCAGCCCGCACAATATCCTGTATCATTTCTTCCTTGCCGAGGCGGCCTCCCGGCTGGGGAAGTCCTGGCTGGCGAGTCGTCATTACCGGATTTGCTTGCAAATTGGCCTGGGGCGGACGCCGCCACAGCGGCTGAATCGCATTCGAAGTCGATACCGGAAGCTGCTGGAAAAACGCGGCTGGCTCGGGCGGCTGCTGGCGCGGTTCTTTCACGTTGACAGCCAGGACGAGCTGAACGAAGAAGTCCGTAGTCGACAGATTTTGGAGGATGTGTTTGCCGCCGAAGAGCGGCGGCAGAAACGCCGACTCGGTTCCGGCCGCCGTTCTGAACAGCCGCGTTTGTCGGCGCCGCGGCGGCAATTGGGGTCGCAGTCGCGTCGTGATTCCTGAGGTCAGCGGCCTCCAGCGAAGTATGTGGAGGGCTTTTATCGCCAGAGAATGTCGTTGGGAAAGACCGTTCTTTCTGCTTGGAAGTGAAATCTTGTTCCTGTTGGCTTGAAAAATAAGGCAAATGGAATAAAATAGTAAGAAGCTGTGAATTGGCGCGGCACCATGGCTGCCAGGATGCCGCTGAACAGACGACATTGGAAACAATGCTATCAGAGGGACGATTATGGCTTATTTGGAATATGAAGTCGGCGGAGAACACAAGGAATACGCTTTAGGGACAAAGGATGTCATCATCGGCCGCGGCGTCGAAGCTGACTTGCAGTTCATCGAAGATGCGGAGATGAGCCGCAAGCACTGCCTGATCATGTATCGCGACCCGGACTTTATGCTGCAAGACAAGGGCGCTACCAACGGCACTTTTTTGAATGACCAGCTGGTTGGCGGCTCCGCCATTCCGCTCAAGGACGGCGATGAAATCAGAATCGGCAAGACATTCTTGACCTTCAGGATTGGCGAAAAGAAGTCCTGAACATGTTTTGACTGATGTGGTTGCGGCGATGCGCTGCATCCACTGTCAACCATAAAATTATGCAACGCCCGTGCGCCATTGGTTCAGATGACGTGCGGGCGTTGTTTTGTGACCAGGGATTTTGCTGGCCGCTGTCATCCTGGCAGAATGCAGTCGTGGTTTTGCCGTATCCAGTCGCGGGTCCAGTCCATGGTCGGAAGGTTCATGCCGACAAGCGGGCTGCCGAGGATGATCATGTCGTTGATGGTCTTGTCGCGCAAGTACTGGAGTCCCAAGTCGCATTGGAAACGCATCTGGTCGACGGACAGCGTGTTCCCGTCGCCAAAGTCCCACAGATAGCATCCGAGGGCGATTTTATGGCGCGGTGCCATGGCTTTCAGGCGAGCCATGTTTTCCGGCAGCTGGGGCAGGTGTTTGGCATGCCAAGTCCAGAAGGCAATGACATCGCACAGCTCGAGTTTTTCCTGCAAGTCGGGACGGTCGAGTTCGTGTGTGTAGACGACAACCCACAGCGGGAGCTTTTCGGCCCGCATGCGGCGGGAAATGTCCGCCAGGTCGAAGGTGTCGCCGCGCTGAAAGAAGTCATCCATGATGCCGCCGACGACATTGGGGAACTGGCGGTGGAGCGCGAGCACTTCCTGCAAATCTGCGGTTGGGTCTTGGTGTTTGGAGCCGGCGTCGCCGATTAGGGACCAGACTACGCGGTCGAACGGCGTGAATTTCTTTTGGATCGGCGCGAAGGGCGGCGTTGGTTGGCCGCCATAGACGACCATGAGGAGATTATGGATGCCAAGATACGTCGCAGCTTCGACCGGCGTAAAGTCTGATGTGTCGCCCAAAGATTTGATTCGGTTGTAGACGCCGGCGTTGTGGCACCAGAGCCAGAGGCGGTCGCGGAGAGCGGTGGTCATGGTCGTTGCTCCTTGGAAGAGGTTGGTGGTGATGCCAGGGGCTTGGGCTGAAAGCATGGAGGCCAGGGGCGGCGAGCAGTGGGGTCATGCCTTGGGGTGCGCCTTGGCATAGACTTCAACCAGGCGGGCGATGTCAATGTGGGTATAGATTTGGGTGCTGGTGAGGCTGGCGTGGCCGAGCAGGTCCTGGACTTCGCGCAGGTCAGCGCCGGCTGCGAGCATGTGGGTGGCAAAGGAGTGGCGGAGCTTGTGCGGGGTGCAATCCGCTGGCAGTCCGGCCTCGTGGACGTAGAGTTTGAACGACCGTTCCACAGACCGGGTGGTGAGGCGCCCGCCTGCTAAATTCAGGAAAAGCGGCCCTGGCGTGCGGCGACCGGCAAGACCGCGATCCTCTCGGAGGCGGAGGTATTCCCGCAAAGCCTTGGCCGCAGGTTTCCCGAGGTAGCAGAGGCGTTCCTTGCGGCCTTTGCCGCGAACCTTGAAGACATTGCCGAGGAAATCGATATCCTCTAAGTTAATGCCCATGGCTTCACTGATGCGCAGGCCGCCGCTGTAGATCACTTCGAGGATGGCCGTGTCTCGGGCAGCGGCGAATTCGGCGTCTCCGCGCTGGTCTTGGCGTCCGGCTGCACGTTGTCGGCCCCAATACGCGCCTGGTGCGTCGAGCAATGTGCTGACTTGGGTCACATCCAGCGTCATAGGCAGGCGGCGGCCGGTTTTGACGCCGCTGATGAGGTGGAATGGATTGGCTGGGGCGAGGTTTTCCCGCATCAGGAAGCGGTAGAACGAGCGCAGGCTGGAGAGCTTGCGGTTGATGGAGCTGCGCTGTCGGCCGCTGGCAGCGAGCGCCGCCGCAAAACGGCGGGCAGCGCGGTCGGAAACAAGTTGCCAGCAGCAGCGGCCATCAACCTCAATCTCCTGGTTGAGATGCAGAAAATGCGCCAAGTCCAGGAAATAATTTTTGACCGTATGTTCTGATGCCTGCCGCTCTTGGCGCAGATAGCGCAGAAAAGCCTGGGTCGGCTCGTCACGCCCGAGGGTTTGGCGGGCGGCGGACAAGTCGACAGGTTTTTTTTCAGCGTCGGATGAGGGCGCGGTCAATGTTCTGGACATACAGGCGTATTGTTGGGGCAGGGCGCAGGTCACGCCTTCATTGAGGCTGGCTGTGCTTGGAAGGCTTCCTTGACGGCGTTATAGGCCAGTTTTGGGCGGCGGTATTCATCGACTAACCCGGCGCAGTTGAAGCCACGCGGCTTGCCGCGGACGCCAGGCGCGGCGTTGACGTAGGAGCGGCTGTCGCAGAATTGCCAGAGCGACAGTCCAACAAAGCGGGGGTGAGCGAAGATGCTTCGGCAGGCTTCGCTCATGTAGTCGGCCTGGTGTTCTTCGGACCATTGCGCCATGGCCAGGTCATGGCAGCCATAGAGGGCGCAACAGCCTATTTCAGACATGATGGCCGGTTTGCCGGCAGCCGGAACCGTGTTGGCCAGGCGGGCGATGCGTTCGACCTCCGGCGCAATCAGCGGGGACGACTGGTCGGTCCAAGTGCAGTCCTGCCTGATCCAGCCTGGGTAGGTGTTGAAGGCCACGACATCAACCAAGTCCAAGCAGAGATCAACCGGCTTGCCCTCTGGCGTAAAGTTGGTTTTGCTGCAAGCGTAGGTGACGAGGAAGCGCGGGTCTTCGGCGCGGATGGTCTCGGCCAGCTTTTGGTGAAGGACGCGGCCGCCCGGGGTGTGCGAACAGCATTCGTTGAGGAATCCCCACAAGATGATGCTCGGGTGGTTGACGCTGTTTTGGACCATGAGCCTAGTCTGGTCAACCTGGCATTGGAAGAAGTGCGGGTCTAAGGCGTCTTTTTCCGGGTTGTTCCAGCCCATGCTTTCCTGCCAGACCAGGAATCCGGTTTCATCGCACATATCCAGAAAAGCCTGGTCTTGCGGATAGTGTACGCAGCGAATGAAGTTGGCGCCGAGGTTTTTCAGCAAGAGCAGGTCGCTGGCGATGAGGTGTTCATTTTGGATCGGGCCGAGTTGAGGGTGCGCTTCGTGGCGACAAACGCCCTTGAGGAAGACTGGCTTGCCGTTGAGGAGGATGTTTTCGCCGCACGTTTCGATGGTGCGTAGGCCAAAGCGTTCGACGATGGCGTCGCCAGGAATGGTGAGCTTGAGGGTATGGAGGCAAGGCTGCTCCGGCGACCAGAGGCGCGGGTTAGGCGTTTGGAGCGTGAAGACGACTTCGCCGTTGACCGGCTGCGTCTCCAAGGCGGGGAGGGCGTCGCCGCTGTCAAAGGACGGCGTCACGGTCAGCAGGCTGGGGACTTGGCCGCCAAGGCGGAGGCGCACCTGGATGGCGCCGGTGTCGCGGTCCAGCGTGGTGATTGGGGCTCGTTCAATGAACGTGTCTGGCAGTTCTTCCAGGCTTAGTGAACGGAAGATGCCGCCATAGCCGTAGAAGTCGAAGTAAGGCGAGAAGATGGCCGAAGCCTGGGGGATGAAGCGGTTGTCAACGGCGATGACCAGGTCATGCTGCGGACCAGGAGCAGCCGGCGTGAAGTCAATGGCGAAGGTGGAGAACGCCAGTTCAGTGGCGCCGATTTCCTTGCCGTCGCAGAAGAAGCGGGCGGCCAGGCCAAGGCCGCCGACCCGGAGCCGGAGCCGGCCCGAGGACGGAAAGACGATGCGTTTGCGGTAGATGCCGACGCCGCGCTTGCCATAGCGCTTGATGTCCGTGTCAAAGACGCCAGGGACAGCCTGGAAGTCGTTGAAGTTGAGATGGGCTAAGTCCAGGTCTGCCAGCGGCGTGGAAGCATCTTCAAGCCAGGCAAAGTCCCAGCAGCCATGGAGGTTTATGGTTTGACGCTGGGGATAGAGGGGGAAAGCGCGCATGATTGGGTTCCGTTGACGAGGGTTGTGATTGGGGTAGGGCGTTGTCAGCGGCGGGCTGGTCGGATGGCATAGAAGTGGTAGACCAGCATGTCTTCTGGGATGTCCTGGCCGTGGCCGCCGCGGCCGTTGCCGGTGTCATGCTGGCCGTGGTCAGGCGCGAACACGATGAGGCGATTGCGGTCAGCCCAGACTTCATCCGTCAAGGCGGCCAGTTTCTGGAAGGTGTCGAGGTCAGCGTTGAACGCGGCGATGGCGTCTGCCGAGAATGGCCCGCCCGCATGGCCGGCGTGGTCATAGTCGTATGCGTAGCTGAGTACGAAATCGTACTGCGGCTGGCGCAGCAGATGCTCGCTGAAGGCGAGGGTGTCGGCGTCTTTAGTCGTTGACACGTAGGTCACTGGGCGCTTCCGGAAAATGGTGTCTATGCTGCAGCCGTTGACAGCGGCGATGGCGGTTTTCCAACCAGCCTCGGGAAAGACATTGAAGAGCGTCTCGCAGGTCAGTACCGGCTTCGCGTATTCGCGAATGCCGTGAACTTCCGGCAGGGCGCCGGAGAACATGGAACCGAAGCAGACAGGCGTGACGCTCGGCATCACCACCCGGATGGGAATCCGCAAGGGAGCAATCGTTTCAACCGCCGCCAGCTGTTCCGGGAATTTCTCCCAGAGGTGGATGCCGACCGCGTCTGGGGCGAAGATGAGGACTTTTTCAATCTGGCCGCCATTGAGTTGCCCCTTGGCGGCATCCATGACAGCGGCGATGGGCTCGTCGCCGCATTGGGCTGGCCGCCGGACGCCACAGAGGTCGCAGACGGTTGGCGTAAGCGAGGTGACGCAGCGGAAGGACTCGTCGGGTTCCGGGTAACGCATGACTGTTTTTTTCTCCTTTAGGATTGTTGTTCGGCGTAGACTGGGGCCAGGGCGTCGTGTATTTGTCGATAGCGCTCGAATTGTCGCTGGTAGAAGGGCGCCATGTCGAGGTCAGGGGTCAGACGTCGGTCCAGGCGGAGCGAGGTGGTGATGGCCGTGATCGCATCTGGGAAGATGCCGATTCCGACTCCGGCGAGTAGGGCGCTGCCGAAGGATGCGTCGCTAGCCGCTGGCACGGAGCATGGCGCTTGGAACAGGTCGCAGAGGATGCGACTCCAGAGTCGGCTCTTGGCGCCTCCGCCGATGAGGATGTACTCGCTCACTGGCAGGCGCATGTCAGTGATGGTGCGATGGCAGTCGCGGAGGGAGAAGGCGACGCCTTCCAGCAGGGCGCGGGCCAGGTCGCCGCGGCTGGTGCCCATGCTCAGGCCGGTGAAGCTGCCTCGCAGGTTCGGGTCCCAGTATGGCGAGCGTTCGCCGCTCAGGTAAGGATGAAAGAAGACGCCATTAGACCCGGGCGGGGCGCTTTCCGCTTGGCGGTCGATGAGTTCATAGGGACTCACCCCGAGTTCGGCGGCGATGCGTTTTTCCTCGGTGCAGACCAGGTCGCGGAACCAGCGTTGGCAGATGGCGGCGGCGTTGGTGGCGCTGACCGTGTACCAGAGGCCAGGGATCACATGCGAGTAGGTGAGCGTGGCCGGGTGCGGGTGCGGCTGGGCAGTCATGACGTTGACGTTGCCGGCCGTCGCCAGCTTGAGAATGCATTGACCAGGGTGGATGGCGCCAGCGGCATAGTCTTCGACGGCGGAATCGCTGGCGCCCATGATGACGGGCGTGCCGGCTGGAAGGCCGGTGGCGGCGGCGGCCTCCGAAGTGACGTGGCCAGCCAGGTCGGTGATGTCAGCGATGGGTGGCAGCCAGGCCAAGTCAATTCCCGCCAGGGCGCAGAGTTCCTCGGACCAGCATTGGCGGCCCATGTCATAGAAGAGCGTCCCCTGGCATTCGATGCGGTCGGTAGCCAGGCTCCCGCAGAGGCGGAAGCGGATATAGTCCTTGACGAAAGAGATGTGCCGGATTCGGCGCCAGGCGTCTGGCTCATGCTTTCGCAGCCACATCATCTGGGGGAGGGTCCAGGTCGGCGTCGGCATCTGGTAGCCGATGCGGAAGATGTCGTCGCGGGTCTTTGGGTCAAGAGCCTGGCATTCCGGGGCTGAACGCTGGTCAGTCCAGATGATGGTTGGCCGGATGACCTGGAGATGTTCGTCAAGGAGGACGGCGCCGTGGGTGTAGCTGTCCATGGCCAGGGCGGCGACGCGCCAGCCAGGCCATTCAGGGCGCTGGCGCAGCTCGGCGAGGACGGTGTTCATGACGCGCCACCAGTCAGCAGGCGCCTGCTCTGACCAGCCAGGGTATGGGTGTGCGCTGGGATATTCGCCAGAAGCAGCGGCGAGGATGTTGCCAAGGCTGTCGATGACGGTGACTTTGCAGCCGCCAGTGCCAAAGTCAATGCCCAGGAGAATGTCAGTCATAATTGGCTATTCGTGGTTTGACGGTGGAGAAGGGGGAAGATAGGCGGGCACCGATGCGTCAGCCGCGTTCAGTCCAGGACGCCTCCGTTGTCAATCAATATGCCACCATTTCAGACGCTGGCAAGCAGGCTGTGATGTCTTTTGCAAAAAGTTACAAATGTGATTGAAAATTATCATAAAATGATTTATTTTTATCAATAGCAGCGGGCATGGCGTCGATTTCTTTAGGCTCATGGATTGAGAGACGGGCGGTGCTGAGCGGCTTGTTTCAGAACAGCTGCCGTAGGTGGAACTGTCGGGCGGTTCAGCGGTCTGATAGGACGACATTGAAAACGGAATTTTTGTTAATGTGCGAGATCTTGTGATAGGAGTCGATATTTGACAAGGTGCATCTGAACCCTTATTTTGATAAGGAGGC
>MWEG01000121.1 GCA_002070945.1 Lentisphaerae bacterium ADurb.Bin082 | reverse complement strand
AATTAGAAAATTAGTTGCTACAATTTCCCCTGCGTATTCCTACTTGGAAAAAGGTTATTTTGGGGGAAGTTGGGTGAACACGCGGAATACACGAAATTTTGTTTAATGTGCAAAGTTTTGCCATGAGCGCTTGTAGTGCAGACTTCACGCTGACGTAGGCCGCCCTTAGCCTCGGAGAGGCGCAACCATGAGTAACCCCAGGTGAAGCGAAGCGGAACCTGGGGGGTGGAGGCCCCTAAGCCTGAGCCTCGGAGAGGCGGCACAAAAGCTCTGACTTGATGAAAATCTTTCCCAAAAAACAAGAAGTTGGTTGATAGTAGTATAGTTGAGTTTTACGAGGGGAGGAAAGGACAGTAGCCTTTTCCTCCCCTTTGCGTTTTTTTACGCTTTTCGCGTTTCTGCTGCTATGAGGTTTTTCTTGAAGTTTGGCGGTCATATATTACGTTGTTAACAGTAGCGCACGTTTTGTACTATGAGGTGGCCATGTCGGATGAAGAAGCAGTATTAAGAAGACGCCGGCAAGAATGCTGGCAGCTGACAGCCGAAGAGCGCATGGAGCGTTTTTTTCGTCTGCAGGAAACCGCGTTTACGATGATGTCGGAAAGAGGCTGGGAACATTTCCACCGTCGGAATCACCAAAAGCGGAGGGTGTCCTTTGATGATGGAAGCTGGAGCAAAACCAACGATATTCAAGCACCTTAAAGAGTATGGCGTTCCGTTTGTTGTCATTGGCGGGCACGCGGTGTGTTATTACGGTTTTATCAGTGCAACTGAAGACGCGGCTATTGTTTTTCTGAGGACAGCGGCTTCAGAGCAGAAGTTATTCCTGGCTCTTCAAGAAATCCATGCCTGCTGGATCAGCAACGAGCTTGACCCAGATACCGGATACGAAAAGGAAATACCGGTAAGCCTGAAATACCTGAAGAGCAACCACCTGATGATGATGAAGACTGACCTTGGCTACCTGGATATTTTTGACTTTATTCCAGGCTTTCCTGAAATACCGACGGAAGAATTGTTCGACACGGCGGAAAATTATCAGGGCACGAAAATTATCAGCCTGGAATGGTTGAAAAAGATCAAAAACGCCTCTGGCCGAACCAGGGATATTGAAGACCTGAAAAATCTGCCGTAGACGGGGACAGGGGACAGGATGCATAGTGCGCAGGGGGGAGTCAGGCTTCGGTCGGACAGGAAGGACGGAAAATCCCGCGCCTATTTCGTTTTCATCGTATGGTTAAGCGCATGCGGAGCGAAGTGGATTTTTTTGCCGTTTTTCATGCAGAGAGCTAACCCATTACGAAAAAGAATACTTTGGTTTTCCGAGATTACAAAGCCTGAAGATAGTCTGTCGGTGATATGACGGGTAAGTACTCTTTCGGGAAGTGACTGGTATCCCTTGTGATAATGCAATCCGCCTTGCTTTGAACCGCCGAGAACAGCTGAATCGCATCTTCGAAATCCTTATGAGGAAGCTCCGCTGCAAGGCGTAAAATTTTGTCATCAAGCGGAATGACCTCGAAAATATTCAGCACAATGCGCACACTTTCAATTGCATGATTTTTTCCGGCTTTACGCGCCATGATGAAATGCAGATTGTTCAGGGAAATAGCGGAAATGCACCCTTCAGCTTTTCCTGATTCGCAATCTGCCCAGATGTGTGCTGCCGCTTGATGGAATTCCGGCCTTTTAAGCAATACATCCAAAAGAATATTCGTGTCAATGAATATTTTCTTCATTTGATATCATGTTTTTCCATCAAGGCATCGGTAAGTTCCTCCCGGTAATCCCAAGTCGCCGGGAGCGGCGGCATGTCTTTTGTAAGTTCCAATGCGCGCCTAGTCAACGGGGGCAAGGCTTCCATAGGGATTTCTTCCCATGAAGTGTCCTGCATGGCGATATAGTTGCTGAACAAAGCAGAAATACTCGTTTTGCGGTGCTTTGCAAGCTTGCGAGCTTTTACCAACAGCTCCGATGGTATGCTTAAGGTTAATTTTTTTGTAGCCATGATGACCTCCATACGTATACATCTTGAATAAGATATACGTAATGTTCGCAAAAAGCAAGCCCTCAGCTTATAAATCATACGAAATCGCTGAAAATTTTCAGGCAATGATCTTTTCCCAGTTTTTAGTTTGACAACCTCATGAGCCGTACTATATTCCTTGTTGTTCAAATATGAACATGCGAGGTTCAAATATGAATAAAATTCCCGCAGTTGAGAAGACGGTGCATGTGCTTCGTTTTCTTTGTCATCATAAAGCCACTCAGGCTGAGCTCAGCTGCGAGCTGGGCATTACTATGAGTACCACTTATCGCATTCTCAACACGTTGCGGGAATACGACTGGGTTCGCAAGGAGGAGGGCGGGTGTTACGCGCTTTCCTCTGGTTTGCTGCCGCTGCTGGTTCATTTTCGGGCGCAACTACGGAATCTTGAACACGCGAAAAAAGTGATTACGCTCCTTTCCCGGGAGCACCATCTTGCTTGCAAGGTTTCGATTCGGCGCGACCGCGAGCAGCTGACCCTCTATCGCGCCGAGGCGCCAGGCCCAGTCGCTTTGACCGGGCAGCCAGGCTCCACTTTTCCGCTGATTGAAGGCTCGGTTGGCGCGGCGTTGCTTTGTCTGGAGTCCGAGGAGACCCTGCGCAAACTGGTGCAGGAATGTGACGCGGACATTCCGGAGAAGAGCAATCCAGAGCTGCTGTTTAAGGGAATCGCGGAAGTCCGAGAAAAAGGCTATGCCTTGAATTTACGCAAGAACCGCTGGAATATTGCAGCGTTGTCCATGCCGCTTTACGGAGAGGGCGGCGCTGTTGTCGAGGCGGCGTTCACGCTGATCGGAAGTGCGGAGGATTTCAGCGCCTCGAAGCTGGCAAAGCTCGTCAGCATCCTCCGAAAGGCCATGGATGAATGTAGCATAGAGCAAGCACCCAACGAGGAGTAGCGTCATGAAAATCGATCCGTCCAGCCTGAAAATCACTGACATGCGCTTTGCCGACATTGATGGCGCGCCCAAGCGCTGTACCCTTCTCAAGATTTACACCAACCAGGGGCTGGTTGGCTACGGGGAAATCCGCGATGCCTCCAGTCGGACGTATGCGGCCATGCTCAAAAGCCGTATTTTGGGAGAGAATCCGTGCAACGTCGAAAAGATTTTCCGTCGCATCAAGCAATTCGGCGGTCATTCCCGGCAGGCAGGCGGCGTTTGCGGTATTGAGGTCGCTTTGTGGGACATTGCCGGGAAAGCCTGGGGCGTTCCCGTGTGGCAAATGCTCGGCGGCAAGTTCCGCGACCGTATCCGCATCTACTGTGATACGGATTCCGAAGGCGGTGGGCGCGACATGGGCAAGGCGCTCAAGGAACGCATGGAGCAGGGCTATACTTTCCTTAAAATGGACCTTGGCATCGAGTTGCTGATGGACATTCCCGGTGCGCTGAGCGCCCCAATGGGCTTTTTGGAAAAAATGCGCGAATACAAAAAGACGGTTTTTTCTACGCCGACCGGCTCGATTGACCCACGCGCCATGCGCGGGGAAGCCTACGACCTCTTCAATACGGCGCATCCTTTCACCGGCATCCATATTACCGAAAAAGGGCTGGATTACCTGGAAAAATACATGGCTGACTGTCGTGCGGTCACCGGGTATGAAATTCCGATTGCAATCGACCACCTGGGGCACATCCCTTTGGAGGACTGCATCAAACTGGCGAAACGCCTGGAAAAGTTCAATCTGGCCTGGATGGAAGACCCGGTTCCCTGGCAAATGACGGACCAGTATGTGCGTCTGGCGAACTCAACCACCACGCCAATCGGCACTGGAGAGGACATGTACCTGAAGGAATCCTTCCTGCCGCTTTTCCAGTCCGGCGCCTTGGCGGTCGTCCATCCGGACGTGTTGACTGCGGGTGGCATCATGGAAACCAAGAAGATCGGCGATTTGGCTGAAGAATATGGTGTCCAGATGTCCATCCACATGGCGGAAAGTCCGATTGCGTGCATGGCTGCGGTGCATGTGGCTGCGGCGACGCGGAATTTCATGTCGCTGGAAGTTCATTCGGTGGATGTTCCGTGGTGGGCGGACCTGATCAAGCCCGCGCTGAAAATCGAAGATGGCTTCATCCAAGTCCCTGATAAACCGGGTCTTGGCATTGACGAACTTAACGAAGAGCTGATCGCGCAGAAGCTGCACAAGGACTTCCCGGTTGCCTGGGAATCCACGGAGCAATGGGACAAGGAATGGGCGAATGACCGCCAGTGGTCGTAAGGAGTCAAAAAGGAGATGCCATGAGAGTCAAAGAAGCCTCTGATGCGGTGCGAAAGGCAGTCATTTACCAAATCAACCTTCGGGTATTTACGAAGAAGGGAACGATTGCCGCCGCTGAAAAGTATCTTCCCGATGTCGTTGCGACCGGCGCGGATATCGTGTATCTGTGTCCATTCACGGAATCGGACGACGACCCGACCCAGGAGTATTGGAGCACACGTCAGCGGCGCTCCGGTTGCATGAACCCTCGCAATCCGTACCGCGTGATGGATTATTTCAAAATCGATCCGGAATATGGGACGCTGGGAGACTTCAAGTCCTTTGTAAAGGCGGCGCATAAGCTGAACCTGAAGGTGATGATGGACTTGATCTACATGCACGCTGGGCCGACCTTCGGCAAGAAGTTCCCGCAGTTCGTCAAGCATGACGCGGATGGAAAGCCCCTCCTGAATAGCTATAATTTTTGTACGATTGATTTTGATGCGCCAGAGCTGCGTGAGCATCTTTGGGAAAATATGCTCTACTTTGTCACCGAATGCGACATTGACGGCTATCGCTGCGATTGCGGCGGGTCTGTCCCACTGGACTTTTGGGTTGAAGGCGTCCGCCGAATCAAAAAAATCCGTCCGGACTTTTTGATGCTCAACGAGCACGAGATTATGTCTCGTCCTGAAGACCAGCTGGAGGCTTTTGACATCAACTATTCGCAATGGTGGGTGATGTACACCATGCGTGATATATTTGTTTATGGGATGCCGACGCATGTGCTGGAAATGGTCTGGAAGAACGAGCATGCCGCCGCTGAAAATGGCATGAGCCTCCGGTGCATTGAGCATCATGATACTGCCAACGATATGTATTACAACCGGGTCGAGAAGATCAGTTCGCCTAAGTGCGAGGCCGCCCTGGTGTTGTGCTATTGCATTGACGGCGTGCCATTTATATATAACGGTTGTGAATACAAGGATACCTCGCGGCACAGTATTTTTGGATTGAAGGGACAATTCACGATTGACCGCAGCCGTGATCCGTCCGAACGAATGGCATTTTTGCGCCGTCTTGCCGAAATCCATCGCACTGAGAAGGCGATTCTTTACGGGGCAACGCGCTGGGTTGCGCACGACCGGAAAGCAAGCGTCGCCGCAATTGTCCGCTCTGCCAGCGATGAGGAAGTTTTCTGCGCTGTCAATCTCAGCAATGAAAAACAAGCAGTGCGTTGTGACGATTTCGCCGGATTCGCTGGAGGCGACATGCTCTTGGAACGCGGATTCACGAAACAGGAAAACGGTCTGACTCTGGATGCGAACGGATTCGTCGTGATTCGCAGGAAAAAGTAAAGCTTTGTTAATGTGCGAAGTTTTGTGATGAATGCTTGTAGGTTTTTAGGCTGATGTATGTGAAATTGGTCTCATCGGATGGCCATGACTCCTGCGTGTACTGTCAAATATCACTTCAGCAACTACCTATTGTTGATTCATAGTGAGTTGCTTAACAAGCATTTGTGCATGCACTTTGCGCCGTAGGCGCTTCACCATGCTTAACCCCAGGCTTTAGCCTGGGGGCAGGCATCCCCCAAAACTGGTGCCCTGTAGGGGCACTACTGGGACGTCTACCAGCACAATCACTGCGCCAAATCTCTACTTTCTGTCACAAGTTCTCGCACATTACCTACCTAAGTTTTCATACTCGTCAAACAGCACAAAAACAAACTCGACATCATTATCCCGCAAACCAAATCAAAGCAAAGGACTTAGCCATGCCCTCTCTTCAAGACATGCGAACTCGTGCCAAAGAAGCCGGCCTGATGAAGCTGGACCGCCTGATTGCGACTCGTCAGCATATTCCGACCAACGAGATTCCCATCCCAATCAAGGAGCTCTGCGAGCGCTACGAAAAGCTCTACACCGGATGCATCAACGACGTCATGCGCGAATTGTGCCTGTTGAACCAGAATCTCCCTTCCTCCATTATGCCGCTGCGCGATGAGATGGTGCTCTGCGGCGAGGCGTTCACCGTGAAAAGCGCCCCTAACGTGATGATTGAGGGCGAGATGACGTTCCGCGCCCAGATGCTGGATGACATGAAGCCCGAGGGCGTAGTCGTCTGGGACACCTCTGAGGACACCGAAGCCTCTCTCTGGGGCGGTGTTATGACTGCCACCGCCCTCTCCAAGGGCATCCGCGGCGCCGTGATTGCGGGCGGCATCCGTGACACTAAGCAGATTCTCGAACAGCCTTTTCCAATTTTCTACAAATACCGCACCAGCAATGGTTCGCTCGGGCGCTGCATGATCACGCATTATCAAGTGCCAATCAAAGTCGGCAAGGTCACGGTCCGCCCCGGCGATATCATTTTCGGCGACATTGATGGCGTGGTGTGCGTTCCCCGTGAAATCGCATACGACGTCCTGCTCCGCGCCGAAGGCATTGAACGCAACGAAATCGATATCTTTTCATGGGTTCGCCAAGGCGACACGATTTCAGAGATCATCGACAAAGGCGGGTATTTTTAAGAGAAAGGAGCATTTCACCATGAATTATGAAGAACAACTTCGCTACATGAGCGACGGCTATCGTGCGCTTTGGAATGAAAAAGAGCAAGCCCGGATCGACCGTGACATCGAGGCCAACCGCAAGGCTGACGCCGCCTTCAAGATTCCGGGAATCCCCGCAGGAACGGAAGTACGGGCCGAGCAGGTGTCCCATTCCTTTATCTTCGGTGCGCACATTTTCAACTTTGACCAACTCGGCACGGATGAACGCAATGAAAAATACAAGGCGCTTTACGGAACCTTGTTCAATTCCGCCACCATAGCGTTCTATTGGGGGCCATTTGAGCCGGAAGAAGGCAAATACCGCTTCCAGGCCGACGAACGGGATACGGCCGAATTCTGGAATAACTGCAAAGAACCTAAGTTAGAAGCCCATTGGCGTCGCCCACCGACTGATCCCGTGGTGGAGTTCTGCGAGAAGAAAGGAATACGGCTTCATGGCCATACGCTCACCTGGGGAAATGGCACATGGCAATATCCCCGCTGGCTGCTGGCCAAGCTCCCGAAAGAGATTCTTGTGCAGATGCTTACCGACACCCGGAACGGCACCAATATTATGACTAAAAGCGCGGCGGAAATCGAGAAGCTTCTTCCTGATTTCGTGGATGAACTGAACAAGCAGATGGAGCGTCGCATCCGCGTTATCGCTGAACACTACGGCGACCGTATCATGAGCTGGGACATTGTCAACGAAAGCGCTACGGATTTCGGACTCGGAAACCAAGTCCCTGGCGCGAATTTCTGCAAGAGCGTTTACGGTTTCATGCCTGGCGATTATACGTATCGTTCCTTCCAAGTCTCGGATGACGCCTTCCCCAAAAACGTCCAGCTCAACATCAACGATTACAACTTGGGGCAGTGTTATCCGGATCAGGTCAACGACCTGCTCTCCCGCGGCTGCCGGATTGACATCATGGGGGCACAGATGCACCTGTTCAATCCGCAAGCGTGCTTGGATATTGCTGACGGCAAGAGTGAGGTTCAGTCGCCTGCTTCTGTCCGTCAAGCCATGGAACGGATTGGGAAAGCTGGTCTGCCCATTCATCTCAGCGAAATCACGATTACGGCGCCTAACAATGACGAACGCGGCCAGATCATTCAAGCGGTCATCGCACGGAATCTGTACCGCCTCTGGTTCAGCCTCAAGCCGATGATGGGAATCACCTGGTGGAACGTGGTCGATGGCTGCGGCGCACCGGGCGAGCCATCTGTTTCTGGGCTTTATTCGCTTGACATGGAACCCAAGCCGGCTGCTCACGCACTGAATAAGTTGATCCACCACGAATGGAAAACGAAAAAGACTGTCAAAGCCGGAGAAGGCGGCCTGGTCCAATTCCGCGGTTTCCGTGGAAAATACAAACTCAGCTGGAAAAGTGCGGACGGCACGGAAAATTCCTGTGAGATGAGCCTGGAATAATCTTCGGCAAGGCAAAGGATGCGAGCATGTTGCAGAAACTTTTCAATCTTCATGGCAAGCGTGCGCTAGTGACCGGCTCCAGCCGTGGCATTGGCTATGCCGCTGCCATGGTCCTGGCCGAGGCCGGGGCGCAGGTGATTTTTCATGCCAGCAAGCCCTCGGAGAAATTAGACGCAGTCCTCGCGGAAGCCCATGCAAAAGGATTCTCCGGCGAGGCGGTCGCCGCTGACATTTCTACCACAGAAGGCCTGGAGAAGCTGATTGCCGCTGTCGTTGCAGTGGACATCCTGGTGCTGAATGCTTCTGCGCAGGCTTACATGACCGTAGAGAACTTTGACGCAGAGGAATTCGAGCGGGAATATCGTACTAATGTGAAGTCCACGTTTGAGCTGGTGAAAGCCTTTCTCCCTGGCATGCGGGAACGGCGTTTCGGGCGAATCATCGCGCTCGGGAGCGTCAATCAGCATCGGCCTTCCCCGCGTCTTGTCGTTTACGCTGGCACCAAGGCCGCCCAGGCAAACCTCATCCTTGGGCTGGCGCGCGAGAATGCAGCGTTCGGAATCACCGCCAATAATGTCGCGCCAGGTGTGATTACTACGGACCGCAACAGCGCTGTCCTGTCCGACGCGAAAAAGGCAGAGGAAATCCGAAAAGTCATTCCTGCCGGGCGCTTTGGCACGGCAGAGGACTGCGCCGGACTTATCCTGCTACTCGCTTCAGAAGCCGGGAGCTACATCACCGGCGAAGACATTACCATCGACGGCGGCATGCATCTGTAGTAACATTCTATCCAAGAAGTACTTAAATGTAAATTTTGTATGAGGTGGAGGAAAGAGCTGCGTGCTTTTTCCTCCACCTTCGCGTTTCTTCGCGTATCGTTTTTCGGCGCAGCACGTCAGCATCGGGAAGCCACAGTTCATCTCTCTGCGTCTCCGTCTCGAACGAGCTTGTGGTTGCATCGGGGGCAACGTCCGTAATTGAGCAGGCTTCGTATAGCGCTCTGCGCCAGCTGACGAGAGCAATGTGGGCACTTTTTCGGGATTCGGGCGAGTTTCTTCAGCCGAAAATCTTGCCAGATAGTTATGGCGTAGATTGCGCCTAACGTCCACAGCAACCGCCAGCATTTCAGCAAACTGCCCAGGAGAAACACTGGGTAGAGTACTGCCGCAATAATTGCGGATCGCGATTTCCCTGTCTCATACCGTTTGACGGCATGCCAATCGAGCATATCCGGCGTATCCGGCTCATTGGCAAGCTCCAGCAGCTTTGCGCCGCATTCGGAACAACATCCCGTCCTTCGAGCGATAGAAGCAGAAGGAATGCAGCCACATTCTGGACAATAGATAAACTGCTCTTTCGGAATAAGTTGCAGAAAACGACAGACGTGCGTCATCCATGAAATCGAAATCAGCGATGGAAGCCCGACCATTCCGATGATAGCGATGCCCATGATTTGCACAATTGCTGCCATCATCAGTTCGAGTTCCATATCGTGATTCAGTCCAAACGCCAGGAACAATGCAATCATCAGGGGTGGCGTAACTAAAATGATTCGCACTTTCCGCAAGAATTCCGTATCCACGGATAAGGTGTAGCCGGGCTTTTTCTCCAACGATTCTTCCATAGTCAGTGGCAATAGGTAGCCAGGCGACAGTTCGCGCGTATCTTCAAGAATAAGCGCGTGACAATGCGGGCATCGCTTCGAGGCCAACGTCGGGAGAAGCGCATGAATCTTTTTCCCACACGTCGGACAGCGTGGCCAATTGCCGACTATTCGGTTGAACAAGGCGGCAAATCCAAGCAATGCCGGCCCGGCTGCAAACACGGGAAGCATCCAGAACGCCTGTATTTTCAAATCATATTGCGCCATCCATTCCCGCCAGAAGAACGCGCCGACTAACAAATACGCAAGTCCTATCAGCCAGGCCAGAATGCTCGTGAGCATCCGGGCGGACGCGCTGGCTTGATTGAGCCAATCACGGAAATCCTGCCTGTTGATTTTTTGTGTAATGTGCGGAATTTTGCGATAGGAAGAGCGATTGGACATAGCGGCTGTGTTTGTCAAGCATCTGGTAGTGCCCCTACTGGGCACCACTTTTGAGGTATGCCTTCCCCCAGGCTAAAGCCTGGGTTTAAGCATGGTTACGCACCTACGGCGCAAGGGGGTATGACTGTAAGCATGATGCATCTTCATCGTCTGAAAGCCTGATACGTGTATGCAAGCCTTTGCTCCGTTTGTCCATTACTGTCCACTTCCGTCCACGTCCACTGCCACTAACGTCCACTAAAGTCCACAGTCCATCGTCTACTAACGTTCACTAATGTCCACTTTTGTCCATTGTCCACTAAAGCGCCTTACCCTGGGTGCCTGGCTCGACTGATTGCCGGGACTCCGAGCATCATCAATCGGCGACCGATAAGCTATCAAATTATATATGGCCATAACAATAACCAATATTATTTAATCGTCAGCAGGGCTGCCAGGTATGGCGCTATGTGCAGTTGCCTTTCCGGCTGCCAGGCTGAGGTCTTGTCTTCGAGTGGCTCATAGAATTCACCAGCAAGCTTTCCGGGAGCGCTTACCGTGAAGTCAACCGGTGCTTTGCTGGCATTGAGAATGACCGCGAAAATCCCTTTGGGATTCTTCCAATAACTCATTTTAACGTCAGGGTTGCTGGTTGTCAGCCCGTCGGGATTCGGTTCCCAGTAGGGGAAGAATTCAGCGTCTTGCATACCAAAGGCGAATTGTCGGTCGCGGAAGCGCAGCTCTACCTCCTTTACAATAAAGTTCGGATAGACCATCAGGTTATGCGCCAGTGCCATTCCCATGACATGGGTTGTCAGCTCGGGGTTGTTGACATCCTCGGCGCGGCGGTACTGGGGCAGCAGCATGCGGTCAGGCCCGATGTTGACGACGTTTTCATAACGAAATTCGTCCAAAGTCAAGAAATCAAGAAAATAACGGTGATTGACAAAATTTCCGCGATACTGCTCACCCATCAGCACCACGTTGGAGAAGGCGGCGAGCGTGCTGGCCTGGTCTGCGCCGAGGTGCGAAATGGTCAAGGACTTGGGGTTGTGCAAGCGTTGCGCGTGATAAACACGTTCATGGAAAGTGCGGTTTTCAAAAATTGGCAGCACTATTCCGTCGTTATCCTGGAAGGTATCTATGCAGAAGCAATCGTAATAAATTCCACCCCATTGGTGTTCTTGCAGATGATCCACCATTGTCTTGATATATAAGTCCACCCAAGTGCGTTCACGGAAGTCGCCCTTGGGCATCATGCCGCCATGCGAAGCGCGGAAATCATAAGCGCGGGCAGGCAAGCCACGCCATTTTTTACGGAAATAGCTCCATTGCGGAATGGTTTCAATAATATAGGTCGGTATCTGGTAGACCAATTGATATTCAGCGCCTTTCTGCAAAAAAGCTTGAACTGCTGCAGAGTCTTTGAATGTAAGCAGGGAGCCGGCGTATGGCATCATAGAGGCAGTTTGCCACAGCAAATCGCAATTCGAATTGGCGCCGGCGCGGAAACGGATTTTCTTCCAGTTGTCTTCTGCCGGTCGGAAGGGATAGGGACAAAGCGCGAACTCAAGCGTGAAGGCGCCGTCTTTACTGAGTGTCAAAGGGGCATTGATCAGCTGCATGGTCAAATCCCCCTTTGTGCTGGCCTTGACCCAGTCCTGCTCAAAATCAGCTACTGCCGGCCACAGCTTTGGCGTGTAAAAGCAAATCCCTTGCTTTATCTTCCCGAATTGCAGGAAGTAAAGATGCTTGCTTGACCATTCTTGGTGTCGGTTGAGGTCGACGGCGCCGACCTCTGTCCAGGTGCCGTCACAGCGGTGGATGAAGTCAACTTCCGGCAAACTAAGAGCCAAGGTGCCCTGGCTCAGGGTAAAGTCGCGCAGAGCGTTGAAGCGCAGGGTGTAGCGCATAAAGCCGACATAGTCGATGCTGACCTTGACTTGGCAGGTGAAGTCATCACAGCGGAAAGTGCTTGTGCCTTTCACCATGCTGCTGCCAGCTTCCCAATCGGCATCTTTGTCACCGCCCAGGACGTCATGTTGGTTGAACGTCAGGCTCATGGGAGCTGAAATCCAGGGATGCCGACCATCAAGCCCGGTCAATTGCTGGAGCTGCAATGCCTTGTTGAACGTGAAGCAGTTATTCCAGGTGCGCACCTGTTGGTCATTCAGCTGCAAGTCCTTCCAGGGGGCAGGAGCAGGAGCAGTGGGTTGATAGATGCCGATGTCATTCAGCCAGTCAGGATGATTATACACGCCAAAGGCAACCGGCTCGGACGACTTTTGCGAACCGTCCTTGAAAGCCGCTTGAGCAGACAGCAGGTATTCACCGTCAGCAAACTCAGTAAGGTCAACCAATGTTTCGCCATCAGTTTTCCCGGGTATGCTTCGGACGAACTGTTCTTTTTGGCTTATCCGATAGTCAATGCGTGCTACATCTTCCTTGGTGATATTGCCGATGACATAGCTGACGATTGCCATTTTACGGGTATCAGGGTCAATGTCATAACGCAGTGACAGCTGATCGTCACCCTCTCGCAGCCGGATATGATCGAGTTGAATGATGTCGTTGGCTGTCATCTTGCGCATGTTCATGCCTATATCCAGCCAGGCGCTGTTTTCCGGGGCAGTGAACGCATGGGCGAATTCCTTCCATTCGCCGGCGGTCGGACGAATGTGGTAGCGGGACTGGCCAATGGCCTTGCCGGCTGCGTCTTTGTAGAAGAAAATCAGGATTCCATTGGCAGCAAATGAAAAGCTGTCGGTTGCGTTAAGCCATGCCTCGAAGATATAATTATGCTGCGGCTTGAGCACGATATTTTCGATGTAGAAGGCATATTGCATAGGTTCGCCAGAGCCGCTGGCTTGCAGGAAGGCCTCACCGACTTTGGCTTTGCGCCATTCGTTTTCAATGCTTGCCCCCGGCCCGGGCATTAGGTGATCAAACAGCAAGTGTCGGTCAAGCGACCACTGATCAAAATCAGTTTCGAAATCAGTCAGGTCAATGCCTTTTGCAATGCCGTCAATGACTGGCGCTACGCGCAAGTTGTCAATGCGCACTTGCGCTGTAACTGGAATGAGATCGAAGCGGAGCAATACTCGCGCTTTGCAGGTACCTTCCGGGATAGTAAATTCATGGCGCCGGTGCATCCATCGGTTGCTCATCCGGTGAAAGCGGCCATAAAAGCTGGGTGGCGTCTCTTTGCCGGGCTCAGGCGTGAAGGCGACGACGGCAAGCCAACCAGTAGTGGGAAAATTCTCGCTGGTACGGTAATTGAGAGCCAAGGCAAAGGTCTCGCCGGCTGTGACAGACATCTCATAGGAATAAAAATATTGCATTTTGGTTCCATTGCCGTTGACTACCAGCGCTCCGCGTTCAAGACCGGCTTGCGGAGCAATCACCGCTCCATTGCTGAGGGTTCCGCAGGTGTCTGTCGAGTCAAAGCGTTCCAGGATGGCTCTTCCAAAAAGCGGATGCAGGCAAACAAGCACCAGGAACAGGAAAACCTTGTTGATTTTACTATGCATGTCACCATTCCTTCTACATTGTCATTTTTTGTTTTTGAAAAAAGTAATCTAATATATTACAGTTATAGTTATTCGGAAAGTAGCACATTTTGTCACAACAGGCGATAATGACTAAAAAAAGGAGACTGGAGATGCAAAAGCCGAAAGCGAGAAAGTTTTTTACTTTAATTGAACTACTGGTCGTCATCGCCATCATAGCGATCCTGGCTGCGATGCTGCTGCCGGCTTTGAGCAAGGCTCGGGAAACAGCATTAACTGCGCGCTGCACAGGAAACCAGCGCCAGATAATGCTTGCTGTGTTCACCTACACCATGGATAATAAAGAATGGTTCCCCAACACCACCCCAGTTCATACTAAGCACTTCTACGACACGGATATCTATTATCAACTGGCGACCTATACTGGAATTGAGCCGAATCAATATCGTTACAGGGGTTCCTGGCACGACCGTCAGATATGGGCCTGCCCAGCAGACCTGTTCCGTGCCGAGAATTGGTCGACATCCCCTTACGGCAGGGCAGGAGGCAATCCTTCTGGCAGCTATGGGTTCAATTTTTATATGAGCAGCGGGCAACCCGCCTATAATGCGGGTTCTGGGGGAGCCGCACCAATGGCCAGGATAAACCGTTTTTCAGACCATTCCAGCTATATCTTTGCAGGCGATGGACGCAGGAATACATACGACGGCTTCGCAAGAGTAGCGTTGGCCATGACTACTTTCCCTTTCAGGCCAGCCAGCGTCGAATACGAGACTGACGGCTTGGAATTCCGGCATCACAGAAAAGCGGTGCATGTTTATCTGGACGGGCATACCGGCTCAAAAAGCATTCCTGAACTGCGGATGAAATATGGATACCTGTACATCGGCTATGAGACCTATCGCTGAACGCTTTTTCGCCTGATCAGCCGGTTTGACTTCATTAAGAAAAGACTCGGTGCTGTTTTTACCCCAAAAAGCGGAGACTATGATGAAAAATTTTCTTTCAGCCAGATCGTACCTGGCAACGGCCTTGTCCCTTTTTCTCTTTTTGCTGCCTGGCGCTGTAAAGGCGCAGAACAAAGCCGAGGGGAAAAAGCCTGTGCTGTATGCTGAAGTTCCTTTTTTGCAGCAGCAATGGCCCTCTGTCATTGCTTTTCGCGCAGATTTCGCCAGTTTGCTGACCGCTGCCGGAATGACACAGCCATTTCAGGAGGTGACTCTGCTCGCACAGGCTGGGGATTCTGAGCAGCCGCTGCCGCTCAGCATTCAAAAGGAGGACGAGGTCTTCAAGGTCCTGGTTCAGGTTCCAGGTGCTGACAAGCAGTCGGAAATCGGCGCAACGAAAGCCCTTCGTCTGCAATTTGGCGGTTTGCCAGCCAAGGCATCGCCGTTGCAAGCAACAGAAAACCTGGTGTGGAATGGCGATTTTTCTTTGCTGGACCAGGATGGCCGCCCGGTTGCTCTGCCTCTCCCGAAAGAGGCTTTCAACCTGGTTGAGGGAGCCGGCGGCGGCTGGGCATTGGCTTTTAACAGTACGGTGGAAAAAAGAATCCAACTTACTACTCCATGGATTCGCATACCAGAATGCAGCAAGCTGGAATATTCCTTCCGTTATCGCACTGGGGGCGGCAAAGCCCATCATTACAATGTAGTCGCCTACGCTTTTATCAATTTTCTTGACCGCGACGGCAAGACTCTGCCGCGCCAGGGCGTGTTTCGCACGCATGTAGAAACCAGCGATGGCTGGCAGGAAGAGCGCATGACGATTACACTGCCGCCAGAAGCCGTTGCAACTAATTTTGAGTTCAACAGCGCCAGCAGTGTGCCTGGTTCGGTCATCTTGGATGAAGTCAAGATAATTCCTGCCAATCTGCCGGAATTGCTCCAGGTGCGTTCCGAGGAAGGTAAGACATTCAGCCTGATGCCGGAGCATCCAGGCATTTTCCGTTTTGACCTGGGACCGGCGAATTCTCCGGTGATGCAGGGGTTTTTGCCGCTGACCCCGGAAACAGAGTACTCTGAAGAAAGGGGCTGGGGATTCGTCAAGCTGGCCAGGTTTGCGGCCAGGGACAAGAAACGGCCCGATGCGCTGTCCCGGGATTATCTGGCTGCCGCAAGAGCCAGTTTCCAGATACGCTTGCCAAAGGGCGATTATATCGTTTGGACGCTGAGCGGCGACTCCCAGGCCGACGGCGCCGTGCCCTATTTTTTCTTCAACCAAACTCTGCGCATCAACCGGAAAGAAGTTTTCCGAGATGACACGAAGCCGGCTGAATTCTTCCAAACTTACGATCTGCAAAATTACCAGCACTTCTGGCTGCCGGGAATGGATTACCATGATACGTTTACCGCGCCAAGATTTCAGGAAAAACAGTTCACGGCCAGCGTAGACAAGGAGTTCTTGCAGCTGGAATGGGAAAATTTCCCGTTGTGTGCGCTGATTATTTATCCAGCCGAGAAGCAGACTGAATTAGCCGGGGAACTGTCCCGGCTGCAAAGACGCCGAAAAACAGATGCTCAAATCAGGCTTGAACCCGGCCCGCAAGAAACAGCCTGCAAACCAAGTTTCCTGGAAAAGCGCAAGGGCTTCATCGTTTTCCGACGGCCTGACAGCGATCCGGTTTTCCCTTCCAGCCGTCCCCAAGAGAAAGAACGGCTGGAAGAACTGAGTACTTTCGCTACTCCGGAGCAAGTCGCCTCTGTGCATTTCTCCCTATATCCGTTGCAGGATTTAGGGGTTGTGCAGGCAAAGACCAGCGATTTGACTGCCGCTGGAAAGACGATCAAAGCCAGCCAGATAGACGTGCGCATGGTGCGGTATATTTTTCGACGAACCGGCGAAGGCGCTTTTCAGGTCGCGCCATTCCTGCTGGATTGCCGTGACCAGGTGCCGGTGCATGCGGAAAACTGCTGGACCTGGTATCTGTTGATTCGGGTTCCAACCAGCGCTGCCCCTGACACCTATAAGGGCGAAGTCAGCCTTTTCTCCGTAGACCAGGGAAAAGTGCTGCAAAAGATTCCTCTGCAATTGCAGGTTCTGCCGTATCAACTGGAGCCCCTGCCTATCTTGCAGGGATATTATTACTATCCCTCCGAGCCTTGGTATGCCACTTTTTGGAGAGCCAATGTCCTGGGAGCTACCCTGCGCGGCGACCATGAAATCATGAAAATCATTGAGGAGAATGAACGGCGTGAGTTGCGTTTTATGAAAGACTTAGGGCTGAACAGCGTGTCATTTGGAGATGACGTCCGCGGCGATATGGAATTGGTCGATGGCGAAGCCCGTTTCAAAGAAGACAACCGCTTCTCCTGGTGGATGGATATCTATGCGTCCGAAGGCATGGGAAAAATGCCGTTTTACGGATTCCAGTCTATCGGCTGCGGCACTGGCAACGTGAACAAGATTTTCTGGCTGGACCGCAATAATGCGGCCCTGAAGGAGCAATTTTCGCCGGAATGGAATCGAGCCTACCTGGGGCTGATACGTCATGGCATGGAATTGCAGAAGGCGCGTCAGTGGCCCGAAATCCTGTGGTATGTGTCTGACGAACGCAGCAATTACCGCGAGGTCGGCGCACAGCAGGGCGTCGAGCTGGCAAAACTTGTGCGGCAGATTCCGGGCGCAGTGAGCATTGCCTCAATGAACGGGCCTTGGGAACACATCATGGTGCCATATTTGGATATCTCCATGCCGAATATCGCATTCCCGATTACCGATGAAACGCTGGAACTGCTGAAAAAGCATCAGTCAAGACTCTGGCTGTACAATTGCGGGTCTCAGCGCCTGACTCTTGGCCTTTATCCCTGGCGCGTGAAAGCCGGCGGGCGTTTCCAATGGCATTACCGCTCGTATGGCGAACAGTGGGACGACGGCACTTGCGGAGGTGCCAGCAAATATGCGATCAGCTTTAACAGCCCTAAGGGCGTCATCCCAGCACTGGCTGCGCAAACCGTTCGAGAAGCCATCTATGACCATCGATACATGGTGACACTGGAAAAAATGTTGAGCAAAGCCAAAGAGCTGCTTGCGGAAAAAGACTCCGCCGCTCTGCGCAAATGCGTTGACAGCGCCGAAGAATTGATTTCCTTCACGCGGTCTCGGGTTCCGGTAGATGTACGTGAAGTCATCGGCTTTAATATTGATCCGCGGGCTGCCGGCGCTGCTCTTGGCGGGGAGTTTCGCGATACGGACAATCTGGAGCGCTGCCGTTGGAGCATAGCCAGTTTGACGGCGGATTTATTGAAGGAGATTGCTCATGCGCAAAAGTAAAATCCAGTGGAGATTACTGCCGCTCCTGCTGTCATGCATCCCGGTTTTCGGTGCGGCTCCCGGGGAATTGCCCGTGGCGAAAGCCGTTCAAATCAGTGAGGCGATCAGCCTTGATGGGCGGATGCAGGAAGCATTTTGGGAGAAAATTCCCGAGCAACATCTGCGTCACGCTGTGGGGCGGCGCATTGCGCCATTGCAGGATACGTCTTTTAAAATCGCCTATACAAGTGATTTCCTGCTGGTCGGGATTCGTTGCGCCGAACAGGAAATGGATAAACTAAGCTTCCGTGCTGAGCAACGAGATGACGCCCAGGTCTGCTCAGATGATTCCGTCGAATTCCTCTTGCAGCCTGGCAATGGTTTTTACTACCAGTTTGCAGTGAATGCCGACGGCATGGTGTACGATGGCAGGCGGCCGGACGCAGAGGGGATTACAGCCGCACAGATGCGGGGCGGACTGCTCTGGGACGGCGCCTGGGAGGCGATGGTTCATCGTGACCGTGATTATTGGTCTGCGGAACTGCGCATTCCCTTTGCCATCCTTGATCTCGGCATTGGCGGAGCGGACGTCTGGCGGATGAATCTCGGACGCACCGAGTCCCGGCTGGGATACAGCAGCTGGGCGCCAGTTGAAAAGGGCTTCCATGACTTGCCGCGATACGGTGAGCTGCAAGGGCTGCAATTAGACAGAAACTTCTATTGCTTGGACCTATCCCAAGTCCAGATGCCGGAACTCTGCGTAGGAAGCAACCGCTTGGCGTTGTCAATTCCCTGCAAAATCGCCAGCGGGCAATTTCAGTTGCGTCACTCCCTACGCATCTGGCAGCCTGGCTTGCTGCCGGAACGCCGCCAGGTTGCTCCTTTGCTGACAGTCGAAAACGGCCAGCTTGCGGTGAAAATGGACTTGAATATCAGTCATCCTGAAATCCTCCAGGAGTGCATTCTTGAAGTCTGCGATATGGACGGTCGCTCCCTGGGAAGCCTTACGCATCTTTTCTGGCCGCCCAAGCCCCTGAAAATTTCCTTGCCCTGGAGCTTCTTTTTAAGTGCTGACCGGACTTTGCCGGTGCTTTGTCAACTGCAAATAAGCCCGAACTCAACCCCGGCCGCCTTGCAGCTGCAATTGTACCGCAAAGGCTGGACGCTCCCGACTCTCAAAAAACACGTCCTCCTGCGAAAACCCGGCGCGTCAACCCATATTCTGCCGTTGCGGAAATTGCCGGAAACCGGCGAATATCAACTGCACTGGAAACTGGACTTCCCAGGCGCGAACGAACCAAGCCAAGGCACAGAATCATTCTTCTTCCTGAAATAGTAGTAGCTCAGGATCTGTTTTATCCGCAGATGACGCAGATGAACGCAGATTTTTAGAGCGTGCGAAATCTTGTGATGAATACTTGTATGCCTTCAGGGCGCCGTATGTAGTTCAGGCTTCAGCCTGCCGTATGTAGTTCGGGTTTCAGCCTGCCGTACGTAGTTCGGGATTATGTCTCGCCTTTTCAGGGCTTCAAATGATATCCCATTCTCACCCAGGGCGGTGCCGACCATAGCGGGTATGTCACGCGCCCCGTTGGGGTTCTTGTCGCTTCGCGACTTATGGCAAATCTTACTTTACTACCATAAAACTTCGCACATTAACGATTTTTTAGAGCACCTCTAAAATCCACAAAAACACGCAAAAGACGGGAAAATCCGCCTGTAAATCCAGAGAATCCGCCTGTAAATCCGCCTGTAAATCCGCCTGTAAATGAGCCTGTAAATGAGCCTGTAAATGAACCTGTAAATGAGCCTGTAAATGAGCCTGTAAATGAAACCGTAAAAAATGTATATAGACTTATTTGTAGAGCTCCAGGCATCAAAGGTCCCTCTATCTTTGCACAAATTACCAAAAGCCGTGCGACTGTAAAACGAGTTCTTGCAGAACTCAAAGCAAAGCAAAAAATCGAATTTCGGGGTGCTCCCAAGACAGGTGGTTACTACTGCGTGGAGGACGAGGCTAACGGTCACTAATCCGTCGGCGCCCTTTCTGCACTTGATGCTCTGCGGCTAATAGCCCTGGCGGCGTGAACATGCGTAGGTCAACCTTCGAGCTGCCACAGATAGAGCTTTAGTCTCATGGTGCTGCTTGGACTGGGTTAACTCGCGGCAGGTTACCTGGGCATCCAGCCCAGACGCCAGTGAGCGGATGCGGCAGGCGGATGTACAGCCCCGCGAACGGACGGGAGACGGTGAAGCTCCAGACAACCGATGCAGCGGCATTGGCCCGGGTCAATTTGAGGACTGTGCTGTCTTCCCGGAGCGTTGTTTCTAACACGGTCTGACCCTGGTCGTCCCGGATGACGGCTGGCATGGCCTTGGCACCAGAACCACCGGAGAATTCGATGGCAACGTCCTGGACTCCAGCTGGCACTTCGAAATATCCGGTGATGTCTTTGTGGGTCGGACGCAACAGGGTGTTGTAGTCATGCCCGGCGCCGCCGATGAAAGCCCAGCGCAGGGCTTCGTCCGGCTCGAAGATATAGCCGCCAAAGCCAGGATTCAGGGGCAGGCGGTAGCAACCGGTCACCGGCAGCACGGCGGTGAAGCGTTTGCGGACTTGGTTGGGGTCAATGCTTTTGTCTAGCGGATTGAAGATGAACTCGCCCAGTTCGAGGACGTGTCCGTCTGGGCCGGACAGCCGGAGTTTGTCCCGGTAAACTCTCATGTAGCGGTTGACCCAGTTGTACAGCAGGGAGAAGCCGATGCTTTCGCCGGCCTCGCCATAGACCAGCAGTTCAGACTGAAAGCGCAGCGGCGGAAAATAGGCATGGAAGCGTTCGCCGGCAGGGGCGGCAAACGTCTCCACGCGGTATTGTGGAATCTCGAAACGGTTGATTTTGAAAGTGGACGACTGGAGGAACTGGGCAATATCAATCGGCTTGCCATTGTAGGTGATTGTGCCGGTCATGTTGACCAGTTCGCTGGCAGCAGCGAGGATTTTCATGCTCATCAGCGGTGTCTCGTCAGCATAGCCGTTGATGATGACATTCTGGAAGGAGACATCGCCAAATTCCGTTTTCCAAGCATTGTCGATCACGATGAAGACCGGTGATGTTTGGAAAGTCTTTTCAGCGGTCACAGTGATGTCCTTCAAGTGATAGGTGACGTCATTGGCCCAGCGGTTACGCAGCAGTAGAAAGGGCCGGTCCGCAGTCATGGCGATGCGGAGATTCTCCAAGTTGACGACACCGCCTTTGGAACCCTCGCGACCAATAGCGGAAATGGCCGTAGCTGGGCAGGTAAAGTCGCAGTCGCGAATGGTGATCGACAAAGGCTCATGGCGACTGCCGACAAAAATGTCAATGCCGCTGCCAGAGTTATTGAGAAAGGTGGTCTTTTCCACTAAAGCGTTGACGCAGTAGGTGTCGATGCCATCAGGCTCGAAATCAATGCCGGCCTGGGGCGCCGTGCCTTTGGTGTTGCTGAGGACGCAGTTGCGGATGACGATGTCACGGATGCCGGCGACGGTGATGGCCTGGCGGTGATTGTCGTCAACCAGGCAGTTTTCGATCAGGACATTGCGGGCGCAGAGGATGCTTTCGTCCATGATTTCTTGGCGATAGGGTTCGTCTGCCGGGTGGATGGGATCGCGCTCGGGTCGAGCTAGGCCGGTGACGCAGATGCCGTCGCCGCCGCTGGCTCTGATGGCGAGGTCGCGGATGACGAGGTTTTTGACGCCGTAGGCGCGGATGCCATAGCGCCATTCAGCGCGTTCGTATAGTTCGGGATTCTGATAATCGGGTTTGCGCATAGCGATTTCAGCGTCTTTTGCGCCGATGATGGCGACGTCACGGCAGCCATGCAGGTTGAGCAGGCAGTCGCGTTTGTCCTTGAAAGCGCCGGGTTTGGCCAGCAGCTTGACGCCCGGCTCAAATACGAATTCGAGTTTGCTGCGCAGGAACAGCGGCTGAGTGACCCATGGTTTGCCGACCTGGTCCAGAATGATGCGTTCCGCGCCTGAATCAATGGCTTTTTGGATGATTGCGGTGGCGTCTTCCGGGTCAAAACCGAACGAACTCACTTTGACCTCGGCAGCCAGCAGTGGCGCAACTGCGGAAAACAGCAGCAGGGACAGTGAAACAAGCGATTTGTTGAACATGGCGTTGAATTAACCTTTCTAACAAAGATAAGTAAATTAGGCGAGACGCTTTTTCCTGCTTAAAAATATAGCGGTCGTTGATGCTATTGCAATGCACCGTATTTGAATGAAGGGGGTTGGATGCCGACTGCTTGAAAGGGAACTTTTCCTGCGGTTTGCGGTCACAGCAGGCAGTACAATCCTCTGCGCAAGACGGTAGTCCGCTTGCGCCCATGAAGTTCAAGATGTTTCCGTTGTTTGTGTTCGAAAAAGTCGCGGTGTTTTTTGATTCCACTGTTTGGCGCCAAGGAGTCAAGACACCCCGCGTCTCCCTCGCAACAACGGCAGGCTGGATTGGTCTGGCTTGAACAAGCATCACCCTCAATCACACTGGAGATGGCATTATGAAAAGCATTAGAAAAATCGCCTTGCAAGGCGTACTAGCCGCTATCGTGTTAAGCATTGCGCCACTGTCAGTTAAGGCCGCTGGGGAGGCGTCCAGCCCGGCCTTGACTACGGCGCAGAATCTTGAAGATGCCTTTGTCGAAGTCGCGGACAAGGCCAAGCCGGCCGTCGTCGTCATCACGAACCGGCAAACTGTCGCCCCGCGACAAACGATGTTTTCGGATGGCCGCGAGTCAATGGGGCCGCAGGACTTTTTTGAATTTTTCTGGGGGCCGAACAATCCTTACCGCTCGCCCCAGCGCGAGCGACGCCAGCGCGAGCAGCGTCGGCCAGCGCCGCGTCCGCGTTCCGAAGCAGTGGGCAAGGGCTCTGGCGTGCTGATCAGCGCAGATGGCTATCTGGTCACCAACTTCCACGTCATCAAGGATTATGAATACCTGGAAGTCAAAACAGCCGACGGCAAAGTCTATGACAATGAAAAAGACTCGGATGCGGTCACGGTCGTCGGCATTGACGAGGAAACCGACCTGGCCGTCCTCAAACTCAATGGGCCGAAGAATTCTTTTCCGTTCCTGCAATTCATGGATTCCGACAAGCTGCGCGTCGGCCAGTGGGCAATCGCGATTGGCGCACCGTTTGAGCTTGATTATTCGGTGACTGTCGGCTGCGTCAGCCAGACTGGGCGCTATAATCGCGCAGTCAGCAACTTCAACAACTACATCCAGACTGACGCCTCTATCAATCCCGGCAACAGCGGCGGGCCTCTGCTCAACATCAAAGGCGAGATCATCGGCATCAACCAGTATATTTACACCGGCGGCATGTCCCGCGGCAATATCGGACTGGGATTCGCCATTGCCAGCAACGTAGTCAAATACGTGACAGATTCGTTGATTGCTGACGGCGAAGTGGCACGGGCTTTCCTGGGCGTGGCTATGCAGGAGCTGGACGAGCAGCTCATGAAGCAGTTTGACGTTGAGTCCGGTGTCTTGGTCAGCGATGTCATTCCTGGCGAAGCAGCGGAAAAGGCCGGCGTCAAGCCCGGGGACGTCATTCAGAAGGTCGGCGGCAGGGAAGTGACGACCAGCCAGGAATTGCTGCAAGCGGTGGCTAAGCACCGCCCAGGCGAGGACATCGTGTTGTCCGTGGTGCGCAACCAGAAGAAGCTAATGTTTACGATTAAGGCAGGTCGCCGACAGTCTACCCAGGTGGCGCGCAAGGATGCGCCAGTAGAACAGGCGACTGACGAGCTTGGCCAGCTCGGCCTGGTCTTGCAGGAGGAAGACGGCAAAGTGGTGATCAAAGAAGTGCTCCAGGACGGCGCCGTGGCCCAAGTGCGGGACGAAGACGGCCGGCAGGTGATGCCAGGAGACATCATCCATGACGTCAATCAAAATGCCGTCACCACAGTGGCGGGAGTGCGGGAAGCCCTGAAAGAAACCCGCAATAAGACGGTCGTGCTCTGGCTGGAGCGCAAGAGCCGCAGCGGTGCCTCCATGCGCTTCTTTATCGCTATCCCACTGCCAGATGAGAAAGATTAAACATAAACGGTGAAAACTTGCCGCTGAAACGAAAAACCGCCGCCCGCGCAACTCGCAGGCGGCGGTTTTTGTTTGCCACTCAGAGATATTGGCAATGTGCGAGATCTTATGATGAATCCTTGTATGCCTTCAGCCATTGTATGTAGTTCAGGCTTATGTCTCGCCCTTACAGGGCTCAAAATTATATTCCGCTTCACCCAGGGCGGTGCGACCCTGACGGGCCGCTTGCCCTGGGCTGGTATGTCATGCCCCGTTGGGGCTCTTGCCGCTATGCGGCTTATTCCCCGTACAACAACACCCACACACAAAAAAATCTGCGTCATCAGCGTAATCTGCGGATAAACAAAGCCCTCGCTGCTCAGATATACTCGACTGTTGCTGGCGGTTTCGGGGTCAAGTCATAGAGGCAACGGCAGACTTGGGGCAGGGCGGTGATACGTTGGCAAATCCGTTGGAGAGTGGGCCAGGGCACGCAGGTAGCAGTAGCTTCGCGGCCATCGTGGCTGTCGATGCAGCGGATTGCGATGATCTGGCCGAATTCGCGTTTGCCGTCGCGAATGCCAGTGGCGCGGTCGTTGAACAGCACTGCCAGGTACTGGAACGCATCCAAGCCGCTGAGTTCTTCTTCAACGATAGCGGTGGCGGCTCGCACGGTGGCCAGGCGTTCTTCAGTGACTTCGCCGATGATGCGAGTGGCCAAGGCCGGGCCTGGGAAGGGGATGCGATGGCTGATCTCGCGCGGCAGCCCGAGCAGCGAAGCCACGGCGCGAACGCCGTCCTTGCGCAGCGTCTTCAAAGGTTCGACCACCTGGTAGCCGTATTCCTTTTCCGGGTCGATGCCCAGCTGGCTGAGGATGTTATGCTGGCGCTTGATGCCAGCGACCGTCTCCTCAATGTCGGTCAGAATAGTGCCATGAAACAGGTGTTTGGCGCCACTTTCCCGAACTAGCCGAACAAAGATTTTCTTGTAGAACGTCTCGGTGATGGCAGCACGTTTTTGCTCTGGATCGGTCAGGCCCTTGAGGGCATTGAGGAAGTCTGCCCGGGCGTCAACTAACTCGACGTGGATGCCGAGGTCAGCGAACATCTTGACGACGTGCTGCGGCTCGCCTTCGCGCATCAGGGCGCTGTCAACAAAGTAGGTCTTGAGCTGCTTGCCGATGGCCTTGTGAGCCAGAGCGGTGACGACTGCGCTGTCAACGCCGCCGCTAAGGGCGTTGATGGCGTAGCCGCTGCCGACTGTGGCGCGGATTTCCTTGACCTGGGCATCGATGAATGACTGATAGTCCATGCGCTGAATATCTCCTTTATAGGTAATTGGGATGGCGGAAGATTACTCTTCCCCGAAGTAGGGATTGAGGCTGATGGAATTGAGGATGCGCTTCTGGCCGATTGCGCCGCCGGGTGTGTCGTCGCTGAGCCAGTCGCTGAAGGTGATGGCAATGTCGCTGCGCAACGCCTTGAACACGATTTTCCGAGTGACGATTTCGCGCCGTTTGGCGCTGGCCGGCCAATTCTCCCACCCGGCCGGAATCCGGAATTCGTAGCCTTTTTCCGGCATCGTCTCGCCGCCGTCAATGTTGGCTTCCAGGACGACATGCTGGCGTTCGTTTTTGAAGTTGGCGATATCGTCCGGGTCAGCAGTGACGTAGGTGAGGCTGTACACTCGACCGGGCGTGAGGCCGGTGGCGGTTTGAGAGACTCGGTTGGGGGCCTTGGCGCTGCGGGTGAAGTGCAGCACCGTGTCTCCCAAGCTGGCATTGCCAGCCCGGCGGCGAAGGTGATTGCGGCCATAGCCTGAGATGGTCATCGGCTTCAGTGAGTCTGGTTCGGCTGGGGCTAAGCGCCAGTCAGCCGCATTCTCTTCAAAGTCGCCGCCACGCAGGTGGCCGGGATTGCAGGTGAAGTTGTACTGCTCAGAGAGCATGGTGACATTGCCTTCAACGCCGTAATGCCGGATCAGCCGACCAATCCAGCGGGCGTATTCTTCGTCAGTTCGGTTGATGTCATAGCAGCCGACGCCGAACAGCCCAGTCAATTCCGGATCATTGGCGATTACGTAATAGAAATAGTCGAAAACGTATTTCATGTCAGTCTGGGGGTGCGTATTGCAGTTCCACGTGCCTGCCGTGAGGTAGCCTGACATCATCATGGCCATTTTGCTGGCAGCGTCAGGGGCGCAGCGGCGCGCGGTGCGAAGGTGCTGGTTGAGCAGCGTCATGTACGACTTCAATTCCGCCTCGTCGGCAACGCCGGTGACATACGTCTCCATCAGGAGTTTGCCAGTGCCGCGGGAGGCGTTGGAGACACCGGCCAGGAACGGCAGATGCAGCGGTCGGCAATTCAGGTACCCTTTGGTTCCAGCCATCCAGACGTACACGGTTTTGTCAAAGTCAGCCAGGCTCCAGCAGGCCTCGGATACGGCGTTGAGAATAGTCGGCGTGCTGGAAGCGGCGATTTCATCAAGGGCTCGGCCCGAGGTCGTCAGGGCCGGCGGCGCGGTACGGATGCTCTTGGCCATGACGTCTGCTTTGGTCCAATTCTCGCCGGAGAAGCCCCCTGAACCGATCAGACGTATGCCGCGTTCCTTGATTTCCTGGTCAACAGTTTTTTCCAAGTCGCTTTTTGGTATCCAGGCATACGAGCAGATGTGAGTGTTAATCGAATGCCAGAAGTGGCGGCGGAAGAAGTCCAGGTCATAGCGGAAATTGACTGGGTCGTTGACTGGGACGATGGTCATGGGAAAGAGCATCAACTGCGGCACAGTGCGAATGCTCAGGCGAGCGCCAGGCTGCGCGCCACGCACGCGCACAACGTGGTCGCCAGCCGAAAGAAAACGCATGGCGTCAGAAGGCTCGCCTGGCCGGAAGCGGACCATCGCCGTGTCTGAACCATCCAAAAACGCTGCGGCTTCAGGCTGCGGCTCAGAGAAGCCGACAAAGACCCAGCCATCACGAGCCAGAGAAAATGGGAACTCGCCATCGCGCAGGTCAGCGCCGACAAGTTCAGACACTAAGTTGTTGAGACGCCGAGCCGGTGGCTCAGGCCTGGGCGTGATAATGCGGATGAGGTAGTCGTTGGCCAGGACAACATCGCCGTCCGCCCTTCGCACCAATTCCAGGCGGAGGTGGCCTGCACCGGGCGGCAGGGCAGGCAGAGCCGCCCGCAATTCCTGGGTGATAGGCAGGCGATAGCGGAGCGGTTCGCCAAAAGCGTCAACGTCGTCACGCCGGGTTTTGACGTGCAGGTCAAAGTCGTCCGCAGGCCCGGGCAGCGGCCAGACAATGGCGATGTCGAGAGCCTGGTCGTTGACAGGAATGGCGGTCAGGGGCGGTGTGACCGGGATGATGCGGCGGATGTTTTCCAGCGGAGAGGTGGGCGATTGCGATTCAGCCAGAGCCCGTTCAGACATCGGCTCAATGAACGGCTGGCACAGGTCAAGGATGCTGCCCGGCTCCGGATGGGGAGCATAAATGTCAAACGTGTATAGGCCATTGCTGCTTTCAGGCATGGTGACGACTTTTTCGACTTTCACCCATTCGCCGTTCGTGTTTTCAGGAAATGGGTCGGTGCGGACATCGTTATACCAGCCTTCATTGAAAATCAGCACAGCGCTGGTCTGGCTGCGGAAGTTCGAAGTCCGAACGTAAGCGCCGATGCGATAAGGCTCTTTGGCGACGAGGCGGAACCCAGGCAGCTTGAACGAGCCGTATTCAGTAAAGTCGAAGCGGACGGCGTCGCATCCGTCAATTCCTTCGCCGGGACGCTTAGTGGCGATGTTCTCGTAGGCGCCGAGGTTGACGCTCCACAAGCCCATCTCGCCCATGCCATCACGCTGGAACCCGGGATTGGTGATGAGATTTGCGGCTGCGGCGCTGAGGGTGGCAGCGGCTGTGATGATGAGAGCGAATTTCATGGTTGTTTCCGGTCAAGGGGTGGCTGAATGGCGATCAGGTCCTGGTAGCGGATGCCAGTGCCGCCAAAGATGTCAAGGGCGCTGCCGACCGTATAGTCGATGCGGCGCTGGCCAGCGTTGGCAATGAGATCAATGTCTGCCATGCAGTGGACACCGCCAGCGTAAGTGACTGGCAGCGGCGACCAGGCTGCCAGCCGTTCGACCAAAGTCTGGTCAATCCCACTCTGCTTGCCTTCTACGTCAACAGCGTGCACCAGGAACTCTGAGCAGAATTGAGCCAGCTCAGTGAACGTCTCCTGATTGAGAACGAGCGAGCAGATGGTTTGCCAGCGGTTGCAGGTGACGTGGTACTGGCCGTTGACTGGCCGGCAGCTCAAGTCCAAGACCAGGCGCTCGCGGGGAATGGCGGCAGCCAGGGCTCGCAGCTTGGCCTGGTCGAGTTCGCCGTCAGTGAACATGTACGAAGTTACGATCACCTTGTCAGCGCCGTGGTCAAGCCAGCCAGCCGCGTTGTCAGGATTGATGCCGCCGCCGACTTGGAGATTGCCGGGATGGACAGACAACGCCGCCTTAGCAGCGGCTGTGTTGCCAGGGCCGAGCATGATGACATGGCCGCCGGTCAAGCCGTCGCGATAGTACATGTCAGCGTAGTATTCCGGCGGCTGGGACGCGGCGAAGTTGGTCTGCAAGCCGCTGCCGTCATCGCGCAGGGATGAGCCGACAATCTGCTTGACAGCGCCGTCATGCAGGTCTATGCAGGGGCGAAAGCGCATGGACGATCATTTCTCCCAGTAGGTCTTCAGCTTGTCATGAACGCGGATGGGCGCATCCTCCAAGGCCGCAGTTTGAGCCAGGTAGTCCTGCACGGTCGCGGCTTCGCCCCAGAAGCGATATTCAGCAGCAGCGATAATGGCCTCAGCCAGGCAGGCGAATTCCATGTATTTCTCGCCGCGGTCAAGGTTGATGTCCTGGCCAGTTTGAGTGTTGTACGCCTTCACCAGCATCAGGATTTCCGCCTTGGGGGCATAGCGGAAGACCTTGGTGATGTGCGGGAAGGCGGTGACAAAGCCGATGCCCTCATGGCCAGCAGCCTGGAAATTAGCTTCAAATTGCGCCTTGGAAAGGGGTGTGTGAGACCACTCGAAGCGGGCCGGATTGTCCCGGCCGACGATGCTGACGTAATAAATCTTGAAGACAGACTTGCCATCTGGCTGGCACAGTTGCCGGACATCTTCAATCACGGCATGGTAGGGGCTGCATTTTTCTACTTGCATGGTTGTCTCTCCGTAGTATATCAGGGTCGTTTGTGCTCACAGGGAACGCCGGTCTGACAGAGTCCGCAGCCGAGGCTGAGGTCCATCCAGCCGTAGTCGTTCAGGCGATTGGCGGTAATGTGCTTGAAGGCGTATTCCAGGCATTTGGCTTTGTCGCGGTCTTTGAAGTCAGGGCCGATGGCATGGGCTGGACAGCGTTCGCGGCAAGCGCCGCATTTGGTGCACCAAGCAAAGGGGTCGTCGCCGTAGGGGCGCACGTCCGGTGCCAGTTCCAGGTCAGTGACGACTGAGGCGAGCCGGTGGGCGACGCCGCGTTCAGTAATCAGTCCGGCCGACAAGCCGAAGGTGCCCATGCCAGCAACAAAGGCGACATGGCGTTCAGACCAGTTGCCAGCCAGGCGCTGCACTGCCTGCCGGTAGTCGCTGTTCAGGTGGGGCGGCGTAGCGGCAAAGCCTTTTTCCTCCAGGTAGCGGCAGAGTTGGCGGCGCATGTTTTCATTGGCGACTTCGCCGAAAGAGCGGGCGCGCGCCCAATCCAGGCTGGGGCGGGCAGTTTCAACCCGGTTGCTGGAGCGGGCCTGTTCCGTCTTCGGCATGCACCAGACTATCACCGAGCGAGCCGTCGCTGCCGGAAATTTCATGGCCAGAGCCTCAGCCGGAGTCCAATGAAAGTCGCCGATGATGGTTTTGAAGCGGGCGAAAAGCGGATCGTCCGCCGCTGCGATTTTCAGAGTCGGCGGTTCGAAAAAGCCGTTGGCCCCAGTCGCATAGTAGAGCCGATTCAATTGCTGCTCAAGGTCTGCGCGAGTGATGCTCATGTCTCTGCCTCCGAGTTGTGAGATAACGGTTAAAATGACAGGTGCGAGCGGACAAAAAACCAATGTTACAATATATTACTGTTTTGTCATCTTTCCTAATGAACGCGCCACAGGAGTTTTGAAAATGCTACAAGGGCCGTATACAATTCTGGCTAAGCGCCAGTTGTCCGAGAATGTGTTTGAGATGCGTGTGCGTGCGCCGCTGGTGGCGTCAGAGCGTAAGCCCGGGCAGTTTGTGCTCATCTCCCTTGACGAGGAGTACGGCGAGCGCATTCCGCTCACTATCGCTGATGTCGATCTCGACGAGGGTAGCATCACCATCGTTTTTCAGCGGGTCGGAATGACGACCATGAAGCTGGCCGAGCTGGAAGTCGGGGACGCGCTGGCAGCAGTGCTCGGGCCGCTGGGCCGTCCGACGCACATCGAGAAGGTCGGCCGGGTAGTCTGCGTTGGCGGCGGCATTGGCGTGGCACCGTTGCATCCAATCGCAAAGGCGTTCAAGGCTATCGGCAATCACCTTACCTGCATCATCGGCGCCCGTAATCGCGACCTGGTGATCTTGGAGGACGAAATGCGCTCCTTCGCTGACGAGCTGATCGTATGCACGGACGACGGTTCCGCTGGCCGTAAGGCGCTGGTGACAGCGCCGCTGAAGGAGTTATGCGAGGGCGAACCTAAGCCAGACCTGGTTGTCGCTATAGGCCCGCCGATTATGATGAAGTTCTGCGCTGAGACGGTGCGACCCTTTGGAGTGCCGCTCATCGTCTCCCTGAATACAATTATGGTGGATGGCACCGGCATGTGCGGTGGGTGCCGCGTGACAGTCGGCGGTGAAACGAAATTCGTCTGCGTTGACGGGCCGGAATTCGATGGCCTGAAAGTCGATTTCGACGGCATGATCAAGCGCCTGGGGGCTTATCGCAGCCAGGAACGCCGAATGGCCGAACACGCGCACGACGGTGGTTGCCGCCTGCAACAAGCCATCGATAAGAAGTGACCTGACGCTGCGGCTGACGGCGAGGAATAGATAGAGTTGTTTTTCACCGTTTAGGATAGCGATACTATGACTGAACACAGTGCAGAGACGTTGCATGCCCAGGCCGAGGAAATCTGGCAGAAAATTGGTGACCGTTTTTCAAGCCTGAAGCCAGCCGAGCGGATGGCGATTCCACCGCAGGAGATGCCGAGCCAGGCGCCACATGTTCGGCGGCATAACATTGACGAAGTGGCGTTGGGCTACAGCGAGACCCAGGCCCGGGTCGAAGCCGCCCGCTGCCTGCAATGCAAGAATCAGCCGTGTGTGACCGGTTGTCCGGTCAATCTGCCGATCCGGGACTTCATCGCTGCCACCGCAGAGGGCGATTACAGCCGCGCTATCGGCCTGATCAAGGACTACAGCCTGCTGCCAGCGGTCTGTGGTCGCGTTTGCCCGCAAGAAACCCAATGCCAGGCCTACTGCACGGTCGGAAAGGCTCTCAAGGACGTCAATAAATCGGTCGCTATCGGCCGCTTGGAGCGTTTCGTGGCTGACTGGGAGCGCAGCCAGGGCAAGACGCAGACGCCGGCAGTCAAGCCCGCTACTGGCAAAAAGGTCGCGGTCGTCGGCAGCGGCCCGGCCGGACTAGTCGTTGCCGCTGATGTCCGCCGCGAAGGCCATGACGTGACTGTCTTTGAGGCATTTCATAAATTCGGCGGTGTGATGCTGTACGGCATCCCGGAATTCCGGCTGCCAAAGGAAATCGTGCGCCAGGAAGTCGATACGCTGAGAGCGATGGGCGTGAAATTAGCAGCAAATTTCTTGGTCGGGCGGACGCGGGGGCTGACTGACCTTTTGGAGAAGGACGGCTTTGACGCGGTGTTTATCGGCACTGGCGCTGGCCTGCCGAAATTCATGGGCATTGAGGGCGAGAACCTGGTCGGGGTGTTTTCCGCCAATGAGTACCTCACCCGGGCGAACCTGATGCGCGCTTACGAGAAGGGCCGGGCAGCAACGCCGATTGCGGAGTCGAAGAAAGTCGCGGTCTTAGGCGGCGGCAACGTGGCTATGGACGCGGCGCGCACAGCCTTGCGCCTGGGCGCAGAGGAAGTGCACCTGGTCTATCGGCGCACAGAGAAAGAGATGCCAGCCCGAATCGAGGAAGTGGCTCATGCCCGCGAGGAAGGGGTCACGTTCCATCTGCTGCGCAACGCGAAGCGAATCCTCGACAATGGCGATGGCCTGGTCAAGGGCATGGAGTGCCTGTGCTATGAGCTTGGCGAGCCGGACGCCTCGGGGCGGCGTGCGCCCGTGCCCATTCCTGGCAGCGAATATGTTTTGGATGTCGATACGGTCATTGTCGCTATTGGCAATGGCTCTAATCCATTGATTCAACAGACGACGCCTGGGCTGGAATTCAACCGGTGGGGCAACATCGTCTGCGATGAGAACGGCCGCACCTCGCTGCCCAAGGTGTTTGCCGGCGGAGATATTGTGTTGGGAGCGGCGACGGTTATCCTTGCCATGGGGCAGGGCCGCAAGGCCGCAGCAGCTATCAACGAACTGTTGCGCCAATGACTGCGCTCCCGTAAATGATAGGAGTAGCATGGATAAAATTCGAGAAAAAAAGGCTTTCATTTGCGACATGGACGGCGTGCTTTATCATGGCAACGACGTGTTGCCAGGAGTCCATGAGTTTATCGCCTGGCTGAAGGCCAATGACAAGAAGTATTTGTTTCTGACCAACAGCAGTGAACGTTCGCCCCGCGAATTGAGCCAGAAGCTGGGGCGCATGGGCATTGAGATTGGCGAAGAGCATTTCTACACCAGCGCCTTGGCAACAGCAGCGTTTCTGGCCAGCCAGCGCCCCGGCGGCAGTGCCTACGTGATCGGCGAGGCCGGCCTGATTCAGGCTCTGTATGAAGCCGGATTTTCCATGAACAACGTCGATCCAGACTATGTGGTGATCGGCGAGACCAGGACGTACAACTTCGAGAAGATTGAAAAGGCAGTCATGCTGGTTCGCGAAGGCGCTAAGCTGATTGGCACGAACCCTGACTTGACCGGTCCGACCGAGAAGGGCATTGTGCCAGCCACCGGCGCGCTAGTGTCGCCTATCGAGCTGACCACTGGCAGCCGTGCGTACTTTGTCGGCAAGCCCAATCCACTGATGATGCGTCATGCGCTGAAAGTCCTCGGATGCCAGCGGGAAGACACCGCCATTGTTGGCGACCGCATGGACACGGACATCATTGCCGGCATTGAGTCAGAAATCGAGACGGTGTTGGTTCTCAGTGGCGTGACTTCACGGGACGATCTGAAGCGTTTCGCCTACGGGCCATCGTACATCCTGAACGGCGTCGGCGAAATCCCAGCGCCGTAAAAAAGAAGCTGCCAGCCAGGCTGACGCACGTATTTCAAGCTTCAGCTTGCCGTATGTTCCTCGCATGCAGGAGCATGTAGTTCAAGCTTTAGCTTGCCGTATGTAGTACAGCCTTCAGGCTGCTGTACGTATTTCAAGCTTCAGCTTGCCGTATGTTTCGCGCTTTTAGCGTTTTCGCCGCTGCGTGGCTAGTTTCCCCGTACAACACACCCTAAAAAATCTGCGCCACCAGCGTAATCTGCGGATAAAACAACAGTTTCTCGCCTTCGCTCTTCACTCTTCATTATTTCTTGGCCGCTTTGCTTCCGGCGCTATCGCCGTTTCCAGCGCCGCCGCTTTCCGTCATCATCTTTTGCAGGCGTTGGCAGCGACGCATAGCTTCTGCCAAAAAATCCTCTGGAGTCTGAAATGACTCATGGGTCATGCCCGACTCCAGCACAAGATCGCCGGCAAAATTTAATCCAGCCATAGCTTTGCCGAAACCCTCCCAGGGCACTGTGCCCGAAAACGGCAAAAGGTGCGTATCGCTGCCCGTGTTGTCATGGATATGCAGCGCCAGCAGCCGGTTGCCATACTGTTGCAGTATCTGAAAACACCGCCCTTGGATATGCTCGTGGCCAGAATCATAGCATAGTCCGACGTATGGTGTTGGCAGCTCATCCAGAAGATCGAAAAGCACCTCGTCGTAGTCTCGCCGCTGGCCATTTTCCAAGCCCAGGCCGACCTGACGCGCTTCGGCGTGCTTCGCCAACTCGGCGATGCTCCGACGCCCCTGCGCAATCATGCGGTCGCGCTGTTCACCCGGCGGGATGTCGTAGGGCAAAAGCAAGTGGACGACCACGACTCGGCCGTTGACCTCGGCTGCGGCATCCAGGGCAAGCTTACAGAGCCGCACTGACTCTTGTCGCATCGATTCATCTTCGGCAAACAGCCGGTCGCCCTCAGGAAACGGCGCGTGTACTGAGTCGATGACAAGACTGAGCTTGCGCAACAGCGCTGTCAGCTTTTGCCGGTCTGCGGCTGTCGCATAGCCCGCCAGTTGCGGGTTTCCGCCCAGGCTGACAACCTGGAAGCCAGCTGCGTGAATCATCGGCAAAGCCGTCTCGTATGACATTCCCCCCATAAACGATGTAAAAACCCCTGGCCGCATCATCCGCCACCTGGCCTTTCTCTGTTGCATTCTGAGCGTACGTAGTCGTACGTAGTTCAAGCTTCAGCTCGCCGTATGTTCCTCGCTTGCAGGAGCATGTATTTCAAGCTTCCGCTTGCCGTATGTTTCCCCAATTGGAGCCTTTACCGCTCCGTGGCTGTGGACAGGGGGGACAGGGTGGACATTGTGGACGGCACTTGCCGTATGTCATCCCTAGTTCTCGCCCCTAACGAATGATAAATGACAAATGCGCCTCAACATTCAGCATTCAGCATTCAGCATTCAGCATTCAGCATTCAGCATTCAGCATTCACCTTCCAAGCTCAATAATATTAGCGACCAACGCTTTGCAGCGCCCGCAATCGATTCCAGCGCCGGTCTTTTCAGCCACTTTGTCCACCGTATCCGCGCCATTTTTCACCGCATCGATCACAGCTTGCAGAGAGACATTCTTGCATCCGCAGACCGATGCCAGAATCCAGGGCAGATTTTCTTTGCATCCCTTGCATTGGTTGCAGACGCCCGCCAGTTTCGCGACTTCATCTGCTGTGCGCGCCCCTGCGCACATTGCTTTTCTGATCTCCGAATAGCCAACCTGATTCGCGGTGCAAATAATTTTGTTTTCAGCCATGACTCACCCATTCTGATGTTTTTATCCAATTGCGATGCAAAACGCTTTAGCCGCTTTTCGGCTCCAGATAGATTTATTCAATATAATCATCATTCGTACATCAGCAAAACACCCTTGCCGGAGAAAGAGCGTGTCCGATCACTGGTCAGCCATTGACAATTAAGCCGTAGGGCACCACGCCCCTTCGCCTTGTCTCATTCAGGTTCCCACAAGTCCTCACGTCGCATCCCAGAGCCATTCCTAGGGATAGAAAGCATCATGCCTGCGTGCAAGCAAAATCATATTTCAGCACAAAATCACTATATCCGTAACGATCCCACGGCGCTGGAAGACCTCAAAGTCGCTGCTCGCGAACTCCGCAATGGTGAGCATCTGGTCACCCCCTTTCACTGGGAAATCGAATTCCCCGAGGTCTTCGCGCCAGACCGGGGCGGTTTCGACGCCATCGTCGGAAATCCGCCGTTCGCGGGTAAGAATACCCTAATTAACGGCAACCGCGCAGGCTATCTCGATTGGCTGCAAACCATCCACGAAGAAATATACGGCAATGCCGACTTGGTGGATCACTTCTTCCGTCGTGCTTTCGGGCTGTTGCGCCCGGACGGCGCTTTTGGCCTGATCGCCACTAACACCATTGGCCAGGGCGATACCCGCCATACCGGTCTGCGCTGGACTGCACCCATGGCGGAACGATCTATGCTGCCACCAAACGCTACAAGTGGCCTGGCTTAGCTGCCGCCGTCGTCAGCGTGGTGCATGTGGTCAAGGGAGAACTCAAGGGGCCGTTTGACCTGGACGGTCGTTCGGTACCCGCCATCACCGCCTACCTCTTCCATGCCGGAGAGCACGACAGTCCAATGCGTCTGAATGTCAACACCGGCAAGAGCTTTCAGGATAGCATTGTCCTTGGCATGGGCTTTACCTTCGACGACACCGGTACCAGGGGTGTGGCCACACCATTGGCCGAGATGGAACGGTTGATTGCGCAGAATTCTCGTAACACCGAGCGCATCTTCCCCTACCTCGGCGGTGAGGAGGTAAACAACTGCCCCACTCATTCCCATCACCGCTACGTTATCAATTTTGAAGAACTCACAGAGGACGAGTGTCGTGCGCGATAGCCTAAGCTCATGGCTATCGTTGAGCAGAAGGTCAGGCCCGAACGTGCCACCAAAGATACCAAGAAGTACCCAAGGATGGTCTATGAGTGGTAGAAGTTCTGGAACAGGCGCGCCGAACTACAGTCCGCGACAGTCGACTTGGAGCGGGTAATTGTCGCCTGTCGGCACCAACCGCAGTGGGCAACCGCCTTTCTGCCAAAGTCCTCCGCTTTTGCAGAGTCACTAAACGTGTTCGCCTTCGCCACTCACGCCGCCTTCTGTATCCTCCAATCCCGTCCGTGCGAAGTCTGGGTGCGGTTCTTCGCCTCGTCGTTGCTCGGATCAGTCAGAACGCTATGTGCCAAGATCGGCTTTACGCAGTTGCGCCAGCCTCGCGCTTCACTTTCATAAAAAAAACATGGATCGAAGAACCACACAAAAATGCACCCATCTGAGGTGGCTCGCAAATCCTCGTTATTTATTTATATTTAACGATGATTAGCAAGGAACATTATGCCTGACTATCGAAAACAACTGAACCATTGGCTGGAATCCAACCGGCCGTTTTCCGCAGCGGTGTTGTTGATTTACAAGCAAGAACGAGGTAAGCGATGAATGGAGCATTCAGGGTCATAATCATCTCCATCAATATGCTGCTGCTGGCTACTGTCGCCATATCGGCACAGGGTGACGGAACGAATCGTGAAACAAACGCCCCCTCGCATTCTGTGCCCGCATCCGCCTCGGCTTCAAACGTCGAGGAACCCGCTCCGCCGCCGACTACACCGAGTGCCACAAACACTGCTGAACTTGCCGCCGAGTCTCCAGATGCAACAACCTCGGCAAGCATGGGATCGAAAGCGCCCCAAAATAAAGTAGAACCCACAGGTGCGGGTGTTTCAGCATCCGCCAACTGGCGGCATTCGCCGCCGCACCGTTTGCTTACATGGCTGGCCTCTGCCCTCTTTTCATGGTGGTTGTTTCCCTTGATCTTGGCAGTTGTCATTGCGTTCCTCTGTCGCCTTCGCGAGTCACGTCGTGCTATCTGGCCCTTCCTTGGACTGCTGTTCTGGCACTGTTTACGTTTTGTTTTTCTGACAGGTTTGCTCGTGATGATGATTTTGCAGGTGTTTAAGTTGCCTGCTGGAGTTGGTGCATTTGAGCGTTTTGCCATCGGCATCGCGGTTGCCGCTTGGATCGCTGTCGGGCATTGCATCCAGATGCTTGTCACCTCAACCCTGCGCCGATTAGCAAGACGGGCAGCTCAGCCAAAGACAACTCTTCCTCTTGTGGACGAGGTTGCGCAGCAGTTTATTATGCAGGCTGAGGCTATTCATAAGGGCGAGGGGCTGCGCAGCTTTATCGGTGCTACGCGCACCATTGCGCTTTTCGGCGAATGGGGAAGCGGCAAATCCACCTTTCTGCGTCAGTTAGAAGAAAAACTATCGTCTTTGGGGTTTATCAAGCCATCCACCGAAGAAAAACAGCGCATGGAGGGACGCGTTATCGTGCCGATTTTCTTTGACGCATGGCAGGCGCAGTCCGCCTGTCCACCCGAGTTCGCCTTGCTCAACGAGATTTACGCGAATCCCGTCATCCAATGTCTCGCTTGGTTCACCAAACCGTGGTATCTACGCTGGCTCAGTCTAGCGCGATCACTCAGAATTACAATCCGGGGTCTCTCGTTGGACAGCACGACGCAGTCGGGAACACTCCGTCGCCTGGAGTTAAGCCTGCTTTCCGACGCCTACCGTGTGTTATTGGATTTCTTGCAACAATCCGGGGTCTCACTTGTGATACTCATCGACGAGTCGGATCGCTGTGACAGGCTCTACTTTCAGGGTGTGCTAAATCTCATCCCGCGTTACCTCAATGCAGACAACTGCTTTGTGGTCAGCGCTATGGTCGATAGCCAGTTCTGGAATAGGCTGTTCCCACCTCTCAATGCGCCTGAATCCGGCGAGGCACTATTGGAGCGCTACCAGTTGCTGGCCAAGGAGATCGACGTAGAATATGCGCAACCGGATTCCGGAAGGAACTCTGGTTCCGGCAAGGCAGAAAAAGATACATCTGCCGAGCACGCCGGAGACACTGGGCAGAGCCAGACGGATGGGGTGTCAGTATCTCCGGTGCCGCCGCCTGCGGCCGATCAGCAACCCCGGATCATGCGGGTGTGTATCAAGGGTGACGGTTTGCTGGAGCGGTTTGAGCCTGATTTCTATGACACCCTGCGGGCAGCGCACGCCGCCGGTTATGCCAGCCAGGTTGATCTTCAGCGGCATTTCCTGGCTAAGTTCTTTGAACAGCAGCTATTCCTCGCCCCCCTGCTACGACCCCACCCAGCGGGTCAACCGTCGCACCCCCTGCTACGACCCCACCCAGCGGATCAACCGTCGCACCCCCTGACCCGAACCCATCCGACGGACTATCCGACGAATCCCCTGACCCGAATACGTCCAGTGGAGCGTCCGTCCCCGACATCGTAAACCGATTGGTCGCCGCCTGGACGCAGCGGACTCTACCCCCCAAGGATAAACGTACGCTTCCAGTTTATAACGACCTGCTTGAGTTGTCCACTTTCCATGGAGGGCTGGGAGCGAATCCGCGGCTCATCATCAGCGCACTCAGCAGCGTGCTGCCGCTTATGTTAAGTGCAGCCCGCTCTGTGGGCTACGATCTCTCTAACAGCGAGATGAAAGATTTCATTTCCCTGCTCCGGCTGTCACTGGGGCTTTACTGCTATCTGGATCGTCATCCGAACTACATTATGGGACTGGAAGCTGCGGATTCAATGCGAATCGCGGATATGCTCTTTGCTTTTGCTTCGCCGGAAAGCTTAGCCAGGAAAGAGGCTGTATTACCAGGGCATAAGTTTGCGAAAGCAGACAATCAAGAGGAGAAGAAGTTAAAAATCGACGTCATTGAGCCAATAACGCTCCTATACTCGGAACAACGCTCTTCCGAGAATTTGCTTGCTTGTCAGGTGGTCTTTGGCATTGGGGAGGATGTGGCTGAGCAGCAACGCCACTTTGCCCAGCGCAGTAAGATCCGTTCCCTGTGTAATGAACTTTGCCGCGTATGGACCTACTCGAGGCGGCATTTGTTGTCAGACACCCCCGCTGACTGGGACTTAATACGTGTTGATCGAGCATGGGACGTTCTTCGTTCCGGCAACCCGAAACGGGCGATTACTATGTTCGATGCCAGTATTGCGGCGCTTGACAGAAGCTCTACTACACCCGAGCGTAGACTTGGGCTTGTACGTGCCTTGCGGGGCAGAGGTCGCGCCTGTTCGGCTGATGACCGGCCCGACGAAGCCATCGCCGCCTTTGACGAGGTGATCCGTCGTTTTGGCGATTCTCCGGAACCTGCCTTGTGCGAGCAGGCTGCCATGGCGCTAGGTAACAAGGGCGTCACCTACTATAAGGCTCAGCGTACAGATAAGGCCATCGCCGCCTTTGATGAGGTGGATCAACGCTATGGCAAGAACCCGGAACCGGCCTTGCGCAAGCTAGTTGCCATGGCACTAGTCAGCCAGGGGATCGTCTACGGTCAAACTAACCGACCCAACGAGGCTATCGCCGCCTATGACGAGGTGGTCCGCCGCTTTGGCGATGCACCAGAACCCGCCTTGCGAGAGGCAGTCGCCATGGCGCTGGTCAACAAGGGCGTCGTCTACGGGGATGCCAACCCGCCCCGATAACGAGGTTGCCGCCTATGACGAGGTCGTTCGCCGCTTTGGCGATGCTTCGGAACCTGCCTTGCGCAAGTTGGTCTTACGCGCCCATCGTAATGCCGCCAAGGTTCTTGAAGAGCAAGGACGAAAAGAAGAGGCGGAAGAGCGTTTGCGGAAAATCAGGGAATTGTTCGGATCGGAAACATCAACAGATGGCGATTTTGAGTTAGGGGGCGCCTAAACTGCGATTACGTCATAAAAACCAGGAAGAACCATAATCACCGATATAGTTCACTTTTACCACTATCAGCCAAGAAGCAGGAAGCGGATTTTTTGGGTCTAACTGTTTTCAGCAGCCAGGAGTACATAATGAAGGTATTGATATATGGTGACGGCAACAGCGCGCATATTATTGCGCCGATGCTGGCCGCTGCGGGGCAGGAAGTATCGCTGTTTACACTGGGGGCGCCATCGCGCTGGTGTCAGGAGGTTTCGGCGGAATATTGGAATGAGCATCACGAGAAAGTCTTTACCGTCAAGGGCCGCCTGGCAGCGGTAAGCGACCGACCAGAAATGCTGGTGCCCCAAGCCGAGGTGATAATCCTGTGCATGCCAGTCAGTCAATACCGCCCGGCTTTGCATGAGATTGCCCGACATCTGCGCCCGGAGCAGCAGGTCTGCCTGGGAACCATCTACGGCCAAGGAGGCTTCAACTGGATGGTCGAGGAAGTGCAACGCAAATACCGCCTGCCAAATATCAAATACTTTGCTTTCGGGCTGATCCCCTGGATTGCCCGCATCGGCGAATATGGTCGTCGGGGCATCACTTATGGCGGCAAAGCCAGTAATTGCGTCGCGTTGCATCCGGACAGTGATTTCGCCCTGCTGAAGCAGGAAATCTTCGACAATATCAGCCTGCGCTGGTTCGGCGCCGGAGAAGCGCAGCAGTCGCCGGATTTTATTTCGCTGACACTCTCAGTGGACAATCAGATTATCCATCCCACCCGGTGTTATGCCCTGGCGCAAGTCAGCGGCGGACAATGGGACTCAGCGGAGTCAGTGCCGTATTTCTACCGCGATTACGACCAGTTGTCAGTGGAGTACTTGCAACGCCTGGACGATGACTACAGCCTCATCCGGCAGGAGCTGCGTCGGCGTTTCCCGGCCAAGACATTCCCCTTTATGCTGGATTATCTCGCCCTGGAGCGCTTCAGCTATGCTTCCAGCAATACAGACATCCTGTCCACTTTTGTGAATTCCAAGACTTTGCGGGAAATCCGCACACCGGTGGTGCAGCTGCCTAATGGCAAGTGGGGTTTCGATATCACGCACCGATTTTTCAGTGATGATATCTACTATGGTGTCTGCATCGCCAAATGGTTCGCTCAACAGCTCGACCTGGAGACCCCGATGGCGGATGAGATTCTGCATTGGGTCGAAGGACTCAAAGGAGAGAAACTCCTCGACGAGCAGAAGCGACTGCTGACAGCAAGCCCGGCACTGGCAGCGCCATTCGCCTCCGGACTGCCGGAATATTACGGCCGACGAGACCTGGCCGCGCTGCTGGACTGAGAAACCGTCCTGCCCCCTCTGGGGCATTTGGCGCTTTGCGGCTTATGTCAAATCTCTCTTCCCATCACAAGATTTCGTACATGACCCGCAATCAAAGATTATAATGTTTCGAGTTTTTGGAATGCTTCGCAGAGTTCTCGAATTGGCGTGCCAGTATACAATGGTATCACTTCGCATTGAATATTTTTTAGGCACGGCGCGGTTTTCAACAGTCCGATGATATGCTTCCAGTCAATATTTCCATGACCTATATTGCGGTGCTGATCGCTGGAGCCGTCATTGTCATGCAGATGGCAGTTCACGACGTGAGGCAACATTTTTTCCAACGCCTGATTCTCCCATGGCGGCTCGGCAATGCCAACCGCATTCCATGCAGCACGGGGAGCGCTATCAGGATGGTGTCGCCCCTTGTCCATCAGATTGGCATGTCCAGAATCGTAGCAGAAACCGAGATTTTCGGTTGGAAATTTCGCCTTGATTTCTAACAGCCGTTCTGGTGTATTGCTGCGAGACCAGATATTCTCGATGCAAATGACGATGTTCAGCTTTTCGGCCTCGGCAAGCGCATCATCTAATGCCGATGCAATCAATTCCATGCTTTGCTCAATGGATTGACCCAAAGTGCGGCTGTCATTGCCGACGTGGACAGCGATGGTGTCCACCCCGAGGTCAGCGGCAATGTTGAGTGCGAGCTTGCGGCGCAATGCACCCACTCGACGCAAGGCCGGGTCGGGACAGATGAGATCAAGAGCCGGGCCGAAAGGGGCATGGGCATCGACAAAGGTGAGTCCGAAAGATGCTACTTCCTTTTGCAGTTGGCTGGACAGCCCTGGATTCTGCATCACCATCGAGATAAGAGTGTCAGTTAGCACAAGATGCTTTGCGCCGTTGGCAGCGAATTCATGCATAATGTAGGGACGCATGGCATCAGAGGTGTGCTCAAAATCGAAAAGGAAGGTTACAGGCACTTTGAACATGTTTCACCTTGGTTAGAAAAATTTTCCCCTCGGAACAGCTGGTCGCGGTCGTAAATAATGTACTTCATTCGATTCAGCTTTCCATCGAAGACGTCGGTCTAATGCGGGCGACCTGCGTGGACCGGTTGGCATCCGGGGCACAGTCTCTGCGTCTGTCGCCTCGCTTACTTGAAAAGTCCCTGTTGCGCCATTATGGTATTAAGTGAAAGAAACTGTTGTTTTTGCCGATTGCGGATACATCGCCGCCGGCGTCAAGTCATCACGTTTTTTGAGGGAACACGACTATGCATTACACCGACCTTGCTCCAGGTCTTTTACAGACGCTTCGCCAGGGAACCGTGATTCCGGCCATGCCGTTGGCTCTCAACGCGAAGCGTAAATTTCTCCCGGATCGCCAAGCTGCCTTGGCACGTTACTACATCGACGCAGGTTCCGGCGGCATTGCAGTCGGAGTGCATTCGACGCAATTTGAAATCCGGGAACCGAAGATCGGTTTGTTCGAGCCGGTTTTGAGCATTGTTTCGGTCGCGATTGACAAGTGGTCCGCACGGGTGAATCGCCCCATTTTCAAGATTGCCGGGATTTGCGGCCGGACTGACCAGGCTCTGCGCGAGGCCGACTTTGCAATTCAACGCGGTTATCACGCTGGCTTGCTCAGCCTTTCCGCTTTCCGCGATGACTCGGTCGAGGCGATGCTGGATCACTGCGAGCAAGTCGCTAAGGCTATCCCGGTCATCGGATTCTATTTGCAGCCCGCTGTCGGCGGCCGCGTTCTGCCATACTCCTTCTGGCGCCAGTTCGCTGCCATCGACAACGTCATCGCCATCAAGATAGCCCCCTTCAATCGCTACCAGACCTTTGACGTTATCCGAGCCGTCGCCGAAGCCGGCCGCGAACAGGACATCACCCTTTATACTGGCAATGACGACAACATCGTGGTTGACTTGTTGACGGAATTCCGGGTTAAAACCGCAGCCGGCGAAAAAGCCCTCCGCATCAAGGGCGGCCTGCTCGGCCACTGGTGTGTATGGACGCAGGCGGCGGTTCGCTTGCTGGATGAACTCCATAAGGCCGCTGCCGCAGACCAGATTCCGGCCTCGTTGCTTACCCTGGCTGCGGAGGTGACTGATTGCAATGCTGCTTTCTTCGACGCTGCCAACCAGTTCCGTGGCTGCATTCCCGGCATCCATGAAGTGCTGCGCCGACAGGGACTCCTGGAAGGCACCTGGTGCCTCAATCCGGCAGAAGTGCTCTCGCCTGGCCAGAGCGAGGAAATCGACCGGGTATATCGCTCGTATCCGCATCTTTCCGACGACAGCTTTGTCAGCGCTAACTTGTCGCGCTGGCTGCAAGGCTGAGCGAGGCGGGGGAGAGTGTATAGTCGCTTGAAAAGCGAACGCCGATGGACACTGATTCAGTGCCATCGGCGTTTTTGATTGCGGGTGTTCGTTGATTTGCCTCAGCTTTTGCTGGTGCCCGCAGTTGATACGTCAACCGCGGGCGCAGAAGGTCACTTCAGCAAGACGATTTTGAGGGGCTTCCAGAGGCCGCCGGCATAGCCGATGTCGGAAACGCGGACGGTCAGGATGTTTTCAGCGCCCCATTGCACAGCGTTAGTCACATCCAGGGCAAAGGGCTTGTCCCAGATCTCCTCGGGCACGCCCAGGTTCTGGCCGACATATTTGCCGTTCAGCCACACCCAGGCCTGTTCGTCCGCAGCGCCGACTTGCAGCTCCACGGCCTTGCAAGCCGTCTTGGCTGGCATCTTGAAGCGGATGCGATACCAACCAACGCCGTCATAGTCTTTGAATCCTTGGCCCTCCCACGCCGCGGCCTTTTGCAGTGTCCATTTGGCATCGTCAAAAGCATCGTCAAAATACTTGCGCTGGTGGCCGGTGCGTTCCGGGTCTGTGGTGAAGCGCCAGCCTTCGGTCGGCAGATCAATCGTCTGTATCGGCGTGCCTTCTGGGCGCTTTACGTCAATCTTGAAGGGGAAGTTGTCTCGATCCTTGAAGTACTCGAAGGACCAGCGTACGCTCCTGAGTTCTTCGCCTGTGAGTCCGAAGTCTTTTTCCATCATGGCCATCACTTTGTCGATGTCTGCGCCGTCCAGAATATGTTTTTTGGCCAGTCCGAGACCGAAGTTGCGGCGGACTGCCTTGAAGCTGCCGCCATCGTCACTTTCGGTGTAGCGCCAGCCGCCGCCTTCCTTGGCAAGGGCGAAGAGCCGATCAAGGTCAGCAAAGGCGTTGCTGACTGATGCGTAAGCGCCGGATTTGATGAGCAGATCAGGCCGGTCAAACATGGCCAGGTTGATGGACACGGCTGCGATTTCGACGCGTTTCAGCAGCGTTGGGTCGTTGGCCACCAGCTTTTTGGCGCGTTCCATGCATTGCCAGGCTTTGATGAAAGCGTCGTCATCCAGCCACAGGCATTCCTTGGCAAAGCAGCCGGTTTTGAAGTCGGGGTTGCGTCGGATAGCGTCGCAGATGATGTCGATATAGCGGATGAATTCCGGGCCGGCCGCGCCGTAGTAGCCGTTGGCGAATTCGCGGATCAGCCGGTTCACATCTTCCTTCGGATTCCAGAGCAGTTTGCTGGTCACCCAGACGCGCATGTCAGTCAGGTCGCCGGTCGAGCCTGGTCCGTGGCAGCCCTGCTCAAAAATGGCGATAGCGCCATGATCGACGAACATCTGCAAGTCTTTGCCGAGGTGACGCCAGTTTGGCATCGGCTGGTAGAACTTGGCAAAGTCAGTCACATAATTCCAGATGAACAGCTGCGGCGCGATTTTCTTCCAGTTAGCGATGTCGGTGCGGAAAGAGGCGTTGTAGTCGGAGTTGAGCGGATGTCCGAACATGCATTCGATAGTGCAGAGGCGGATGATCACATTTTTGCGCGGCTGCACTGTGCCGGGCACTTGGCGCGTGTACTGGTAGGCAAGGGTCTCGACATACATGGTCGGGTTGTGTCGCTCCACCGCTGCCGCGACTTCATTGACAAAGTCCAGCAGCAAGTCAGTCTGGTTGCCATTCTGGTCGACAAACGCCTGGCATTTCTCGCACTGGCAATAGCTTATATTGTCATTCTGGGACACGTCAATCATAGCGCCGTCGCCATGCGGCCCCAGCTTCTCCAGCACTACTTTGATGAATTCTTTGCGCATCTCCTGATTGGTCAGGCAGAGCTGTCCTTCCCGCTGACCGCCGACGCGGACGCCGTCCCGCAGGCTGTACCATTCCGGATGCTTGTCAAAGTACTTGGCTGCTGGCAGCCAGCGGTCAAAGGTATGCACAAAGCCGATCAGCACTTCGCGGCCGCCCAGCTCAGGTGTGGAAGCCGTGCAGTTGGTGCGCATCTTGACTGCAAATTCCTGATGCTTGTTGATCAGGTCGTAATACGCATGGCGGCTGAAAAAGGGCGGCGCAAAGCGCTTTGTGTAGGACGGCAGGTAGAATTGCGACGCCTTGGGCCAGTCGGTCACAGCGTGAGTCCAGTAGCGAACGCCGTAGCCATGCTCCAGCAGTTCATAGACGGCATAGAGAGCGCCGCGCGGTCGTGCTCCAGACAAGATGTAGTTGTCCTTGTATTTGGCTACGATCATCTCGTCGCGCTTCATCTCCTGCCAATCAACCCCGAGCAACGCCGCAGTCAGGTGCGACTGCCCGATGTAGAATGCGTGCGCCGCAGTCTTCTCGTGCACGATGGGGATTTCGACGCCGAAGATTTGGCGCAGGCCTTCTTGCAGCTCCTTGGCCGCGTAGTTTTCAGCGGGGATGGCGTCTGCCGGCACCACGATTTGGCATTGCTCCGGCGCCACCGGGGTAGGCGCCAAGTGCCGGCAGCTTGTTGCCAGGCTGGTCAAAAGAACAGTTGCGGCCAGCCCGACAGCGGCCAACATAGAGGGAATGGTCAATGATTTCGGCATGGGAGAACCTTTCTTTGTGCAATGATAAGACGTTTCAGTTCAGGTTGTTTGGTCTTGGTGCTGTTGGCGGCATTGATGTAGCACGGCCGGGTGTCACAGTTTGAGCAGTCGGATGGCATTTTCGCGAGCGATTTTCGCGAAGACTTCTTGGCTGATTTTGCCAGTGTCCCGCATTTCGATGAGGAAGTTGGCCAGTTTGCGATGACTGTCCTGGGGTGCAGAGCAGATATCGATGCCATACAGCAGCCGGTCTTGGAATTCGGTCATGAAAGCGGCGGCATACTCTGGATCGCGCATCAGGGCATTGGCGCCGCTGCCAGCGGAGAGGTCGCCATAGAGATTTGGGCGGCGGCGCATGATTTTCGGCACAGCGCCTTCGACCACTTTGCCGCTCGGATAGCCGTTGCGGGCGGCGACGGTGTCAAGCACGCTGATTTCCGCCCAGAAGGTCTGGGAATGGCCGAGCATGACCAAGTTCGGATAAACTTGCAGGGTTTCTTCCAAGCCGGGCAGGCCGGGTTGGTCATAAATGCCATAGCAGCCGCCCAGGCGATGTCCGATGTGGAACGTCATGGGCAGGCCGACTTTCTCCACAGCCCGGAAAAAATTGCGCATGTAGGGGTCGAAAAAAGACATGTTGCAGATTACTTCGCCGACGCCCTTGCAACCAGCCGCCTTGTACTGCTCAAGGACTTTTTCCAGCGGTGCCTGCGGGTCATTGCGGATGGCGCGCGGGTGGATGTTGCAGAAGGGAATGAAACGGCCTGGGTACTGCTCTGCGGCCTCCAGGATGTCCTCGTTCGCCTGCGGCAGATAGAACTCCGGGCCGATCAGCGGCAGGAGAATAGCCTTTTCTATGTCGGCGCGGTCATAAAATTCGATGAGTTGGGCGGGTGTTGGCCAGGGTTTGGCGCTGGGAACCTGCAAAAAGGGTCGACGATACGCATGCGCATGGATGTCGATGAACATGTCTTCTCCGAAAAAAGAATTATGGTGCGCCAACCGTAGACAGGCTGTGCGGCGGCAGGGGAAAAAGGTAAAATAACTCCTCTTTCAATCTATCTCTGTTGCCATGATTTGCAAAACCGCGCAGGGTGGATAATTGACCTGGACAGTGATTTGGTCAGCCATTGATAACAGCCATCAAGGCAGCATTTGGTTCCGCGCCGCCGCATCTCTGGCCGGATATCCCAAGCTATCCGGCCCAGGCGTCGCAACGCCATACGTGACGGCGGCACTGTCGTCAAATCAACCGATAGGCAATGTTCCCCATTCAAGCCCCCCGCAGTCTTCAGGCTGATGGGAGGCGGTCGCTTACATCCAAGGTGCTGCGACCGCCACTCCAAAACCGTCAAAAAAAAACGCCATTCGTCGCCGTTACCAACAGCCGGCAGCTGGCTCGACATGTACTGGCCGCTCTGGTTGACGGCATTTGCAGTCCAGATGACGGGCACTGTTGCGAGATTCCCCATCAATGGCATTTGCATTGCATGAGTACAAAACCCAGGCATGGCGTTGTGTTTTTCCAGGTTGAATTCGTTGCGGGTAGTGATTCTTGTTGTTCCCCGTCACACGCCGACCTCGTTTTGCAGGGCATCGCGAAAGTCCGTCGCCGTCTGGAACCTGACGTTAGCCTCATCGGCCAGCGCATGGTCAATCACATCGGCGATGTTTGAAGGGAGAGTCGCATTTCGCTGGCGTACAGGGACAGGTTTTGCCTCCAAGACGACCTCCATCGGGTCTGCGCCTTTCGGGAAGTCACGGGGATAGAATCCGGTCAGCATGTTGTAGAAAGTTGCCGCTATGCTCCATACGTCACTGCATGGTTTGCTGTGCTTGAAATCAGTCACCTGCTCACGGGGCATGAACGGAAAGGTCCCAGCATAATTCCCGGTCATGGTCATCCCGCTGAATCCGACTTTCTCGAAGCTCCTGGCAAGGCCAAAGTCGGCCACCATCGCCAGGGGAGAGTTCGCGTCGCCTGACAGCAGGATGTTGGCGGGTTTGATGTCTCGGTGAACGATTCCTTTTGAATGGGCATACGCAAGTCCGTCCAAGGCTTCGAGAATGAGTTTGGTTGCCTCCCGGACTGGGATACAACCACCGTGCACCCGCATCAGGTCGCCCACGCTGCCTCCTGCGCAGTAGTCCATGATGAAGTAGAACGCCGTGCCTACCGAACCGTGATCCAGCAGGGGTACGATGTGGGGATGCCGCAATGTCTTTAGAATATTGATTTCACGCAGGAAACGTTGACGGGCCGTTTCATCCACGGCCACCCGCGACAGCATGATTTTGATTGCCACGGGGTGGGCATCGCCGCTACGGCGCGCAAGATAGACGGCGCCAAAGCCGCCGACCCCAAGCCTCTTTAGGATATCATATCCAGGTATTGAGGGAGGACCTTTGCGGTCGATCTCCTTTCGCGCCATTTGGAGCAGCTTGGACAGAATCTTCGCCGGATCACCGGCCAGTTGCTGGTAGCATGTGTCGCAAAGGGTTTCCGAAGCTTGACGTTCGCCGATTTCTTCGGCGATATTTTTGCCGCACCTGGCACAACGCTGTGGCTGAATGGCCCCTGGAGATTTCCCAAGGGATGGCATTGCCACGCCGCGCTCGTGCCAATTTGCTGATACAGGCTGCGCGTCGGCCTTGCCGGGTTCTTTTATCGACTCCGGGTTGACGTCCGAGCCTCGTGTTGTTGCCGGTCGAGATGACACGACGAGAACCGTATCGCCAGCCCGGATGCTGTCACCGTCACGCAAAGAGATTTCAGGGTAGCGTCGCGCTCCGCCTTGTTCCGGCGTCTCCCCTGGATTTCGGGCGCCATATTTGATGCCGTTGACGTATGTTCCGTTCAAGCTGCCCAGGTCTCGCAATACTGCGTTCGGAGGATTGACTTCCATGAGAAAATGGTGGCGAGACACTTTTGGATCATGGGGCAGGCAAGCATGACAATCTCCAGCCCGTCCAAAAATAAATATGTCGTGTTCGGCAAAGGAGAATTTCTGTCCCTTCATCATCCCTTCAACTATGCTAATCGTCAGCTCGTTTGACATGACTCTCTTCTCTCTTCTGCTTTACAATTCCTTAGGAATCTTCTGACGCTTCACTGAGTGCGACGCTCCTGTGCGCGGTCTCCTCCTGGGTTCGTCTTTTGAACGGCTATATCCATCCTGCCATTGCATGAGCCGCACGTAAACGAACCCCGCCAGTGCGCCGAAGAGATGCGCCGAGTGCGCGACACCGGCTCTTTCAGGCGAAATCGTGAGATAGAGTTCCATGGCTCCCATGATCAGGACGGCATATTTCATTTTCATCGGAAAAAACAGGCAGAACATCAACCGATTGTTCGGAAAGTAGACAGCTTGGGCAGTCAGAATGCCAAAAATAACGCCTGAGTAGCCCATGACCAGTTCACCAGGTTCGTGCGCCAGGACGAGAAAGCCCGCCATCGAAACAAGGGCGCAAGCCAGCGAAAAGCCGATGTACCGGAGCCGTCCCATGGCCTGTTCCACAGAAGGGCCGAGCATCCACAGAGCAAGCATATTGAACAAGAGATGCGTGACGCTGGCATGCAGCAAGGGGGCAGTCAGAAGCTGGAAGAACAAGCCATGCTCCAGAATGCCGACACGTGACAGGCCGAGGAACGCAACAACGCTATGGCGCGAAGTGAACCCAAAGCCGGAGAGGATGCCCGTGGCCAGAAAAAGGCCGACGCAGACCCAAACAATCAACAGTGAAACACTGTGGACTGACTGCCCCCACATCGCTCGGAATCCATCCCTGATATCCGACAGGGCCGGCGGCGTTTCATTTTCTTCCTGGTATCCCATGTTCCATTCTTCCACAACGCCATACGTCTCAATCAGGTGGTCGCTGGCGGCGGCTGGCTTGCAGCTTTGATCGGGGGCAGGAGCTTCTCAAGGTCGACCCGGTAAAGCCGGTTTTTCTCCAGCAGGGCATTGGCTATCGCGTCCAGGTGCTGGCGGTTCTCTGCGAGCTGTTTTTGGGTTTGTTCCATTTGCTCGTTCAGTATCTTCGAGGCTATTTCGTTGATGCGTTGATATATGGGGCTGCTGATGGCCTCGGCGTACTTGAACAACTCGGGAGTTGCGAGGATGCCATACTCCTGGATCATCCCGTACCGGCAAATCATTCTGCGTGCATCCTGCGTGGCACTCTCAAGATCGCTTGAAGCGCCGGTTGTCAATCCCGCCTCGCCATAGTACAAAGTCTCGGCGGCACGTCCACCCAAGGTTGTCCTGATAGCCGCCAACATGTCATCGCGGGTCAGGCTTTCGCGCCTCGTCTCGGCTTCGGCACGGCGCATTCCGCCCCCACGGTCGGCGCGTGCGATGATCGACACCTCGGGAGTCCACCACCCGCTCAGCCAGTACATGACGGTGTGGCCAGCCTCGTGGCGCGCAGTGCTTTGCAGGAATTCGCGGGACCATTCCTTAGCCTCGCCATCCTTGATTGTGTCAAGGGCTTCCATCAGCAGATCGACTGTCAACTCCGTCCCTTTCTTCATGGCGCTGCGGCCTGCGGTCTCGATTGCCTGTTCCAGATTCGCAATGCTCATTCCTGTGGACTTTTCGGCCATCAGATCGATGACGGATGCCGGTATCTTCAATCCTCGGACGTCTCTCAGCCGCATGTCAAGATACTTTCGGCGCGCGGCGGCGTCCGGCAGATCGACAAGAATGGTACGTGAGAACCGCCGCACGAGTGCCGGGTCCAATGTTCGCGAAGAACGCTCTGGGGAGTCTTGGTCTTCCGGCTGCACTTTGAAGTTTGTGGCGGAGAGTACGAAGACCGGCCTATCCGGTGCGGTGCCCGTGAATCCATCCATCTCCGTCAGCAAGGCGTTCAGCGCCATTTCCTCGCCATGACCTGCGCCCGGAGTGCCGGAGCGGACTTTTCCAATCGCGTCGATCTCATCGATGAAGACAATTGCTGGGGCGTATCGGCGCGCCCGTGCAAACAGGTCCCTCACGCTTTGCGGTCCACTGCCTTGCCATTGCGTCACAAAATTAGTCGCTGATACTGCAATGAATGCGATGTTTGATTCACCTGCCACTGCCCTGGCCAACATGGTCTTGCCCGTGCCAGGCGGCCCATGCAGGAGCACTCCCTTGGGCGGTTTGAGACCCAAGGCCGCAAACCGCCGCGGGTTTTTCAAGTAATCGATGAAGAATTTCAGCTCCTCCTTGGCGCTGTCTGCGCCAATAACGTCTTCGAACCGGGTGCCCGGCCTCTCTACATCCTCCAGTATCTCCCCGGCGTCGACGGCGGCGATGGCTCGTGCCAGGCGTAGGTTTCTGAGCCTGATGCTGATCTCTCTGCCTGCTGCGTCCACATGCGGCACGGTGTCAAAAATGAGTGTTTTGCGTTCTTGCGCAAGACCGTCGGCAGCCTTCTCTCGATGGAGGCGACGGCATGTAGCTAACAGGCTAGCCGCCAACTGATCGCGGTGGTCCTGCCAGTCGGGAACCATGCCGTCCACGAAGCGACTTACCAGCATGCCGCGAGCTCCTCCTCCTCTCACACAGGCCGCAAACAGCTCATCGTCCACGGCTGGCGTTTCTCCGTCGTCCTCGCCGTCGTCCGCCAGGGCCAGTAGGAAGACCGGCATGTTCGGCATCCTGTCTCGTATTTTGCGAAGGAGTTCCTGTCCCTTGTCAAGCCCCCGCGCCGCAGCGGGTGTATGGTCAAAATGCTCGCCAGTTGCCGTCAATGGACTCGCGAGTTCTGAGCGCCCGAGCCAGATGTCGAGGAGCACCATGTCGATCTCTTCGACGGAAAGAGCCTCCAGTGCCCTGTCCTGACTCGCAGCGCAGCGCCAATCAATGCCCGTCACATGCTCAGCGTACAGCGCCGTGATATCGCTGTCAGCCACCAGGAGGATGCGCGGCTGTTCGGTCGGTTCGAAGAGACGGGCAATCTCGGCGTCTTGGAGGCCATCGCTCTTGTCCAGGACAAACCTGACCTTGTCCATCCTGGCGAACACGTCCTCCAGCCGGTCGGTCTTGAACAATTGGCAGAACTTGAAGATTTCCGTTTTCACGAAGATTTCCGCCTGAGCTCTAAGGGTTCGTGCATCCGAACGCGCCCCTTCCCGGAGTACAAGGCAGAGCGACAGAAGCTCGCTGAACGCGACCGACTTGTAGTACTGCTTTTCCAACAGGCTGCCTACCCGGTTCAATTCCGCCTGTACGACAAGGTCGAGTTCATTCACTCGAAGCCGGTTGAAGAGTACCGGGTAGCCTGTTGCCAGCCGCGAGCAGATCGCCGGGGGAAAGAACGGCTCGCCGGTGCGGGGATCCCTTTCCGTCTCAAGCGCATCCAGGATGGTTCTGCGATGGAAGCTGGCATTGGCTGTGTTGACGCCATTCTGGTTGGGTCGGTCGTAGAGCTTGGCGCCGGCGTTTGTCGTGAGTATTATTGTCGTATCCCGGAATTGAACGTTCCGTTCATGGAATTTGTCTTCCAGCGTTCCTGCGTCAAGAATCTGGAGAAATAGGTGAATCGTGTTGATGTGCGCCTTTTCGATTTCGTCAAAGAGCAGGACGGCGTCAGGATTCTTCTCGACGAACTCGGTGAGTACACCCGGATGAGCCCCTCGGTACGACTTGCTCATGCCGACGAGTTCTTCATTCTGCTGATGGCCCGAATAGGCGCTCATGTCAAAGCGCCTAAAGGGCCTGTCAAGATATGACGCGCCGGTCTCGGCAAGGTATGTCTTGCCGACGCCGGGCGGGCCGGCGAACACGAACACGGCGCGGGGGGCGCGCCGTTTGGCGTCGGCGGCGGCAACGACCTCAGCGTTGAACAGCCCTTCCACAAAAGCATGCACGGCGTGGTCCTGCCCAAAGACCCTGGTCAGGAGGTCCATGCGCATCTGCCGAAGTCTTTCAGTCAAATCCCGTATGTCCGGTGTCTTCGCTTCCTTCTCATACCATGCGGCGAGGCGCGACACGGCGGCGTCTCGCGGCATGGGCGTCATCGACATGAGAAGGCACGCTTCGCTGCTGCTCGCCAAGGCGGTCGCAAGATGCGGCAAGTCAATGAGCGCCGGTTGGTGTGGGTCCGGCACCTCTTGCGCAAGCTCCTTTGCGGCCTGGAGCATCCTGATGACTCCCTCGTCCAGCGCGAGTTTGCCTGGGCATGCGGCAGGTTCCGGCAGGATCGGGCAAGCAGACCGCAAGGCGGCCGGACTGACCCCGAGTACGTCGGCAAGAAGCACGCCTGCCTCGGACTTGCTGGCGATGGCCGCCAAGAACGCCTTCAGATTCAAATGGCTTGCGCCGCTGGAAAAGGCGAAGTCCTTCGCTGTATCCACAAGTCGTTGTGCGCGTTCCGTAAACATCACGCTTCCTCCAACGGTAGAAGGACGGGATTGCCAAGCGGCGAAGCAACATTACAGTTCATTGGGTATGCTTTCATGAATCTCGTTCTGAACGGCGACGGCCGTGGCGACACGACGCCAATGAGCATCGCGCTGAATGCGCTGGCAGTAAACCTCATGGGCAACTCGGCAGACCCATAATGGCACAGTAGCCGTCATGGCCGACTTGAGGACGTCAAGGAGGGTGTCTGCTTGATGTATGTCCTCAATGTCAGGGAGGCGAAGCACCAGGTTGTCGACTTGGCTTGCTTCCGCCAGGATGCCGTGCAGGAACCGCGCAGGGGGCTGGTCAGGCCTGCCGCCGCGAAGCTTGCAGGTGACATCCACGATGTGAAGGCGCCGAAAGTCTGAGCAAGGCATCTCCTTTGTGACAGCAAGGGCAAGGCATGCAAGGACGGCATCAACCGAGCCGCTCTTGTCGGAAACCAGGAACACGCCTTTTCGACCCGTTGCGCACAAAGCCTTCAAAACCGACTTCGCTTCTGTGGCGCGGCCGATCTCCTCCCGCAGCTCCCCTTTTGCCGCCTGAGCCGTCAAGTCCGTTCCCCACCTTGACAGCCAAGACGGGAGTTCCCCGCAGTCGCGAACCGCTTGCCCTCCGACGAGAAGCACCTCGCGGATGGCGGGAGTCGGATTTGCGGTAATCGCCGCCAGCAGATGGCGCAACGTGAGAACATCGCTTCCTGCCTTGTCCATCTCCCGTGCGGCCTCATCGAAGAGCAACCGGCTCTTTTCAGACCGATGCATCTCGCCGCCATCGTAGACAGCGTCTCCCTTTCCAAAAGACGCCCTCAGCTTCCTTCGAGCCTGTGTGCTGCCCACGCCAAGGCGGGCAATATCCCTTTTGACCGCCTGCACGTCTTCAGCCAATTCCTTCACCGCCTGGCCGCCATTGGGACTCAACCTCTCAAGCTGATCCGCAGGAAGCTCGGAGAACTTCAGCAGCGCCATGCAGAAATGCTCCGGCTCAATCGCAGCAAAACACCCGGCAAGGGCCTCCCGACAGGCCAGCTGCCAGAGTAAATCAATGGAGGTTGATACCTTGGGCATGGCTATCTGTCTCCTTTTTGCAGAGCCACCAAGGCAGCATGCGCCTTCAATGCAAAGTGATGACCCGGTTCTACTGCCAGGACACTTTCCAGAAGAGCCACTGATCCGTCAATATCCTCACGTTCCAGCATAATCTGATTCAGGTTGAAGTAGGGCTTGAGATAGCGAGGATTAAGAGCAATGGCACGCTGGAAGCAGGCCTCAGCTTCGCTGGTGTGGTTAAGTAGGCGATGGAGATGCCCCAGGTTGTTCCAGACTTCTGGATACTGAGGGTTGATTCCTAACGCCGCTTCAAAGGACTCCCGGGCCTCATCGAATCGCGACAGTCCCGCAGCCGCTACCCCCCGGTTGTTCCACGCCGACGCATCCCCCGGTGAGAGATTTATCGCTCGGTCGGCACAGTCATGGGCATCTTGGTGCCGTCCAAGCTCGTTCAGAACAAAACTCATGTCGTTGTGAACGCCGGTATCATCAGGTGCAAGTCCTGCCAGTCGTTCCAGGTCAGCTAGGGCATCCTGGAATCGTGAAACTGTACAAGCGCACTGCGCCCTGAGCCGAAGAGCGAAACGGTTCTCAGGCTCACGCCCGAGTACTTCGTTCAGCATGGAAAGGGCCTCGGCATGATCCCCGATGTAGTGCAAAGACGCCGCCCTGTTGACCTTCTGAGTAGTTTCGTTGGTCTTGGCATAGACGTGGCGGTAGCTGCCTCGCAACGCCCATGCGCAGCCAAGTACCTGTTGATGCACGAGGCAGAGAAGCTCCGCCACCTCGTTAAAACCCTGGAAGCGCTGGCGAGGCGACTTTTCCAAACAACGTAACACGATGGCCTTGAGTTGCTCTGGAATGAAGAGGCCGCGGTCAGCGGGATCAGGCGGAAGCGATTTAAGATGCCTGGCATGAAGCACGTATGGTGGTTCTCCTGACTCACGCTCGAATGGAGGATGCCCGCACAACATCTCGTACAGAACGACGCCGAACGCATAGATGTCGGTGCGTCCGTCGAGCGCACCATAAGAGGCCCACTGCTCGGGTGCCATGTACTCCGGGGTACCCATGCTCCCGTGAGTGACGCAAGGCGAAAAGCGATGCGAGGGGGTGTTTCCTTCAGAGGTTCTGTTCAGCTCATCGTTGGCGTCCAGGGCTTTGACGAGACCGAAATCCGTAATCTTTACGCAACCGTCTGCAGAGACCATGATGTTGGACGGCTTCAAGTCCCGGTGAATGAGGTGATGGACGGAATGAGCGTAATGCATTCCCCTGCAAATCTGTATGGCATAGTCGAGGGCCGTCTCAAGCCGGAGCGGCGAACCGCCGATGTGTTCAAGCAAACTCTGACCGTCTACATATTCCATAAACAGATGCGGCAGGTTGTCGATGACCTCAACAAATAAAGCCTGGACAATGTGAGGATGGTCGCCGAGTCGCAGCCAACTGCGCACTTCGCGCTTGAAGCGTTCCTGGGCTTCGTAGCTCATCAGGAATTGACGCTGAATTGTCTTTACCGCAAAGGGCATTTCAGCCTCTGGGCTATAGACCAGATAAACGACCCCCATCCCGCCGCGCCGCACGGCACGGATTTCATATCCGCCGGGAAGCCGGGTGCCTTCGTGGCGGACGCCTTCTGTTGACGATGATACGGAAGAAATCATGTTGCCACATTAGACCTAAACAAACGTCACGGAGTCGTCCTTTCTGACCATCCCGACGAACTTTCCACATCCGCATTTGTACCCCACTGCAAGATTGCCAACGGCTTCGCGATAGGTGCTGGCGGGTAGTGTTCGTAACGCACCATAGCTCTTGCAGCGGATGCAAACCTCGGTGTACATCTCGGGAGCATCGAACCCCAGCAAAATGTTTCTCGTTCTAATTAAAAATCAAATTGACCTAAATAATCTTGGCTTTCCGGGCTTGTTGCTGTATGGTAAGCGTGGTGCCTCGCCCCCTTACACCAAAAACATGGAGCATACAATGAGCAAACCCGGACCTCGCGTTATCATTACAGAAACCGAATTGGCAAAGGCGAAACAGGTCATTAATCGTTTGCCATATCGTGACGACCTTCTCGTTGCCTTCGCCGTTGTGCTGACATCCCAGGAAAAGCTTGACCAGGCGGATATCGGCGAAGTCCTGGGGGTTTCCCAGTCCACAGTCAAGCGAATGATCAAGGATTTCAAAAAGGAATGCTCCGCCTCCGCAGAGGAGGAAGTCAATGCCCCGACCTGGGGTGGAGACCGACGGTCGATTTTGACTTGGGACGAGGAGAATGAGGTTCTCGGCCAGATGACCCCTGAGGCAATTCAAGGGCATATTGTGACAGTCGGCGACATCCAAAGTGCCCTGGAAGCCAAGGCTGGCCGAAAAATGAGTCAGCAAACAGTCTACAACATTCTCCGTCGTCACAAGTGGCATAAAGTGGTTCCCGACAAAGTGCACCCCAAAAATGACCCTAAAAATCTTGATGAGTTCAAAAAAAACGTTTCCTGAAGCGGTACACATGGCAACCATCCAGTCCAAACAGGAGGGAAAAAACCTTCGCATAATGTTCCTTGATGAGGCGCGCTTTGGAAGGTTGCCAGTGATTCGTGCGGCATGGGTTCCCCACGGCGTCCGGCCATTGACAGCAGCAGCGATTGAGCGGCAGTTTAAATACATATACGGCGCCATAAGCCCGTTTGACAGGGACGTTGAATGGCGTGTAGCGGACATGATGAACACAGAAAACATGAATTTTGTTTTTGCACCAAATCAGCAACAAGCATCCTAATGACTACCTGTTGGCAGTGGTCGATGGAGCCAGTTCACACTGTTCAAAAGGGCTGGAAATTCCCCCGAACGTTCACTTGTTACAGCTTTCTCCCTACTGTCCTGAGTTGAACCCTGTTGAGCACCTTTGGGATTACGCCCGTGAAAAGGCCTGCGCAAACCATTATTTCGAAAATCTGAATGGCGTGGTGGAAAAAGTTGAACATGAGCTGAGCAAGCTGGCACAGGGAACATTGGCAATGGTAAAGAAAGTGTCCCAAATGTTTTACTGGCCTTGGATGATTAGTTCAGTTTGATTTTTAATTGATATCATATTGACCTCCTTATTTAACTGCGACTAAACCGTTTCCGCAAATTCGTCCTTCAACATTTTTCTCATTCGCTCGCAGTCCTGCTGATCCGCACTCGTGTTCACGAACAACTGAACATACTGCTGTTCTTCGACAGGCATCGCCTGTATGTCCAGTTGATCTACATGGTCAAAAGCGTTGCCGACTTTGTTCACAGCCGCCCTTGCACGGTCAAGCAATTGTTGCCGCGAGAGGCGCGGCCCATCCCATCCCATCTTAATGCAATCATCATGCCAGCCATTACTGTCTTCTCCTTTCTTGCTTACTGTTCCGAAACCACGAGCAACAGATACTGTTGCCCACCAATGGAGACGAAGTCCCAAGTGCACTTCTGGCCGCCATAGTGCAGCAACCCGTAGTGCTCACGTGCATAGGGGTCAGACCAGATTCCGCTGTTGTCGACATTGACGGCAATTTGTGCGCTGTAAGGATTGACGCCAGGATGTTGCGATACCCACGTCTTACAGACCGCGCCAGCGGTGTTGCCAGGGGGGCGTGAGCCACGCCCGAATACCTCGAATTGAACGATTTTCATGATTTTTCACTCCTTTCTGTCATTCAACGACGACTATACTGTAGCGATTGCCGCTGTTCTTCGCAAACCAACGACTCCACTCTGAATGGCCAAAGCGTTTGTTCAGAAATTGACGCCATTGGTCGTCGGACATCTCGTTGACCGTCTGGATCGCGATTCTGTTGCCGCTCATGTGTTGGATCAGTCTTCCCCCCAGCCCAAGATCCCTGTCTGCGCCTCGAATGAGATTCGCAAGGAGTCCCTCAGAAACCATTTGGCTTCCAACGCTGCCTGCTGCCCTGAGCGCCTGCATCAGAGGTGATGGTTCGACGTAGATTTCCACCTGCATTTTTTTCTCCATTTTGTATGCCTTGAGTTGGATTGGCGTTTATCGAACATAGTCTTTTCCCTGATGGCGAACCCACGGGCTATAGCCTCTCCCAGCCTGGAACATGGTGATTCAGTCGCAGCATAACATCCATGACCTCCTTGTGCTCATCGCAGAAGTATTGGCCTGCACGGTTGCGCCATGTTGCGGGTGCCGAGCACCCGGCTTGCCGCAGCATGCACGGGTGACGAGATGTGGCATTTTTCGGATGCGGTGCCGAACACCCGGCTTGCTGCATCCTGCACGGGTGACGAGATGTGGCATTTTCTGGAGGCGGTGCAGTGGACGCCTGCGGAGCTGATGATGCTTTACCCTTAAAAAATCGGCCAAAAAAATTCATGTCTCGTCTCCTATTTTGCGGTTGTCGTGCGTGAATCCATGTTTCTCCAAACCCAGGGCAAGCCGGGTCAGAATGCCTCTGACGGGTGGCTTCAAACCAGGATGCCGATGAAGGTAGGCAGCAAGATGAGGTCCCGCCTTGTAGTAGAGATCCACTAGTCGTCGCGTAAGCGGCGAACGAAGGAGGCAGGTGTCGCGAAACTGACGCAAGAGGAGAACTTCCGGTGCATCATAGTCGCCATAGCAGGCTGTTGCGACAAAGCAGTCAGAAGAGCGTGTGACTCTCCGGGGTACACTCTTTCGACACCCCCTCGCTTCCGAGGCGGCGGGCATCGACGAGAACGCCAACATGCACTGTTGCATCCTGTTTTGACGCTCTGCATCCCCGGGGTATGCGTGAGCACTTGTTCTCACGGAATAGATCAATTCCTCGAAGGCAAGACGGGCATCATACGGCATGCTTTTGATCTGCGAGTTTTTCCAGTCTGCATAGCTGCTTATCAGGTTGAGAATCAGCTGCGCGCGTATATCATGACCTACTTTAGCGTATGCAACTCGTTGGGTCAGTTGATGAAGAAACGCACTGCCATAGTGCATCATCACATAAAACCCCTCGAGGTGCTGGGGTGTCAGCTTCAGCTGCTGGAAGTAATCTGTTGTGAGCATCGCGAGCGTCATGTGCCCTAGCCAGTTCCAGGCCAGCTCGTTGACTACCCTATCCGACGGCGTTGTGTGTGTCGACACCCAGTGGAGAAGATACCTTCCAGCCAGTTGCTTCTCGACTGGAACGCTACGGTGCTTCGCGGCTTGCTCTACGCCTGTCTTGTTGTTGTCAGCCAACTTATGCAATCTCTTCACTTCTGCCAGGAGACATGGTTCGTTGTCAGGTACGCGGGCAGCCAACTCAGTGCTAAGCTGCCACTTCGGTTGTTTGTCCGCGTTTGTGCAGAGAATCTCCTCGCACGTGGGGCATTTGATGGTTTTGCCTAACACATGCAGAAGGTATACTGCTTTAGCGGGAATCAGGATGTCGGTGCATTTCGGGCATGTGAGATCTTTGAACGTATCCTCCTCGGCAAGGACAACAGGGATCCAGCCATGGGCGCGACCACAGCTCTCACATATTGGAGCGTCCGATGGCAGGGTTGCGCCACACTCGCAGACGTCCGACTTGACGGCGGGTGGTGCCGAAAGGTTAGGCTGTGCCGCAATCGCGGTAGAAGGGAGTTCGCTTGCCTGTTCACTCTCGGGGTGTGCCTGGACGTCTGCTGGCTGACTGCCTGCGCTAGGCGTCGCGCGGAGAGGAACCTTCCCTGTGGCCCACCAGTGGGCAGCATCAGCAGCCGCCACCTTCAGGTCCAGATTGCGCAGCTTGGCACCCTGTTCACAGACAAGTATTGGGCTGATGCTGTAGGCGCCTCCGCTGAAGCCAGCGCTTCGCAGTTGCGCCTCCATAGCAGCGCCCGCTTGCTCTTCCCCTGGATATTGCCGCCGGAAATCAACCAGTTCCTGGCTGATGAACAGATAGCCCTGTCCCCGAGGTATCTTGACCTCTGGGCATGGACAGGCATTATCCGAACAACGACCGCCTCCTGCGGGTGCGGCACATTCAAAGTAGTCCATGGGTCTTTTCCTTTTCCAAATCCATTGTCTAGCTTATGTCTCATGTCTAGCTAATGTCTCACACAGTCAGGTCAGAAAGGCTTCGTAGATTTCACCGCCCTCTGATACAACTCTGTTCATAAGGTCTTTTCCTTCGCCGATTGACAAGCACACGCCATCCCAAGCGATCTGGAACTTGCCTTCTGGGTTCATGCCCCGCCACCAGCACTCGCCTGCACTCAGAGCGCGATTGTGCTTCTCGGGGAGCGTCGAGAGAATGCGGTCGGCGACGTGTTTGGATGAGAACATGAACTGGAATCGCATATTATGTCTGACTTCAGTATCCGGCACGTCTTCTGGCACCTGGACGTAGCGCTTGTACTTGTGCCACGGCTCTTGATGTACCGTGATGTCGCGGTTCAGGTCGTTTTTGGTAACGGAAGACGACTGCCATTGCTCTTCGGTAGTGTCCATGAAAGGTTCATACATCTGTAAAGATGAGCGAGCCTTCTCGAGCTGTGACGCATTCAGACCACCGTGTTTCTCCGCCAGGTCGATGGCCTTCTTAAATGCACCTCCTGACTTCTTGAGCCACGGCAAGGCGGCGGCATCGTCATTTCCACACTCGCCTCCAATACGCGAGTAAGTGACCGCCAAGGTGAACTGGATTGGTGCGGAAGTGGGATTCAACGGACTGGCTTCCTCAAGAGTGCGAGCCGCATCCCGGAACTTGTTCCTTTTGAAGAGGTCCAGGGCCTCGGTGTACATCTTCTCCGGATCCTGTTTTGTACCGGAACTCGCAGCGGGTGCCTGGGGTGTTTGCTGCGCTCCGATGTCGCGGGGCTGCGTCTGCTTGTCAAGTGTTGGCTTCCGTCGGCCAATGAATTTCTTGAACCAATTCATATCGTTTCCTTTCTCTTCTGCGCCTCTGTTCCGCCCGTTCGTATTTACGCGAATGCAGCCTGTTTGCTGCATGAATTATGTGTGGATGGTAATCGTTCCTACTGTTCGACGGTAGTGCCGTTTCCCTCGGAACCATTGAAACGTTGATAGAGAATCTCGCTCAAGTCAGGGGTGCAATTCCATACGGCTAGAAAATGAACCAGAGCCATGTTTGCTATGTAACTCTCGCTGAATATCTGCGAACCAACAATCATTGATATGAATTTTGGTTTCTGCATCAACAAAGCGTGGATAGGGAACGCCGTCCACGTAAAGCCAGCTGAGCATCCCCTGCATGAAAGCCGCTTGGCCTTGGAGCGGCCCCCTGTCGATCAGCGCGAGCATGTGAGTGAATCTCTTATTCATCGCCATTTTCCGGTTATTTTCTTACAGGCAAATTTTGTTCTACTTATATTTACCCGGAAATTCTCGCCGCGCCGCGTGGGCACTTGGATTTTTTGGTTCTTTTTTTAAAAAAGCTGTTTTTTATTGCCAAACATGTTGAAGACGTTTTGGATTTCCTCGGCAGCATCTTCTTTCGAGAGTGCATAGGTGTTGACTTCATCCCTGAGAATCCGCTGGTAGGCAAGGCGGGCAGTCAAGAGGCAGTGTCCAGCCTGTTTCTTTGTGATTTCGTAGCGCCTAGCCAGTTCTGCCAGGGGCGGGGCCTTTGTTCCTTCGAGAGCGGGTTCGATGATGCGCATGCGGAACAGGGCGAAATGGATCTCTTTCCCAGTTTGTGCGCATTCTTCTTCCAGGGTTTTCAGGACACGATGCACGAGGTCTATGGCCCATGCCCGGTTGAAGATGTGTTCCGGGGTTTCATTTGAAGACGGTTCGAAGGTTGCGTCTTCATCGCCAATCAATTCGTCAAGCGAAATCATTCCACCGGGTGGTCGGCGCTTTTTGGCGTTCTCGTCCCGATGAACTTTACGCGCGTAATTCGTGAGGGCTGTCAGTAAAAAAGTCCGGAATCGCCCACGCGATGCGTCTGCCATCAACAGCGCATCGCGTTCGATGCAGGCGGTAAAGAAGCCCTGGACGAGGTCCTTGGCCGCTTCGTAGTCTTGACCCTGACAGCGAAGAAAGTAGTAAAGCGGCTTCCAGTACCGGGACATAAGCCCATCAAGGAGTTGACGTTTCAACTCGGGGGTGCACTCCCGCATTGCTCTAAGAACATCCCATTGAGTTGTCGGAAAGTTTTTTGCCTTGCCGCCGATCTCTGTTGTGTCTAACATAGTTAATTGGATCCTTTCGGGGTTTGGGAAGGGAATAAATTTTCATTCACTATCGCGGATAGTCAAGGATATTAGGAAAGCGCCCGCCGGTCTCCGCCGTACTTGGGATATCGTCTTCTGTCCACTAACGTCCATTGTCCACTAATTCTGCCGTTCCAGCAGGATCATTTTGGCACGCCACTGCAGGTGCATATTTTGGGTCAGGGCGATTGTCAGTCCGTTGGTCATCAGTTCTGCGCCGGTGTAGTTTTTCTGATCGACGCAATAGGTGGCTTTCGGATCCAGGCCGACTGGTCGGAGCGTGCGCTCTGGCACTGCGTCCGCCGGGTGGTAAAACACTTCGAGGATGGCTTCGCCGTCATGTTCGAGTTCAATCACCTTGAAGCGCTCGTCATCCTCAAGCCAGTGTCCGGCTGCCTTCGCCATCCATTCGCGTTTGCGCTTGAACAGGGCGATATAGCGTGCCGCCAGCTTCCGGTTGTCTGGGCTAAGGCTGGCGAGATCGCCGGTAAAAGCGTACATGCCGCCAGTGAAATTGGCAATCAGGACAGACTCCAGATCCGCGAATTGATATTCTTCCCAAGTGGCTTCCTGCGGGACGACGAGGGCCGACCGCGCCTTGTCAAAGAATGGGATGCCTTCCTGCCATTCGCAGACAGCCGTCCAGCGCATGATGCGTCCCGGCACGGCGCGGTGCCAGAGTCCGCGCAGAGTGCCGAACATAGTCCAGGGATTGACGTTGTCGCTGGGGAAAAGGACATCGAAGTGGCGCAGCGACTCAAGATCAGTGCGAAGAGCGCCGCTGGCGCAATTTTCGAGAATGAAGTCAGGATGCCGCTTTCGGATGCGGTCGATGATGGAATAGAAGGTCTTCTGATAATTGTACAGTTCGCAGCCGGATTCATCAGCGCCCAATCCGGCGTTCATGTCTGTTTTCATGTAGCCCAGCTTATAGGTGTCAATCAGCCGTTCGATTTCGCTTTCGAAATAGGCGGCTGCTGTGGGCAGCTCAAGCCTGAACCGCATATAGCCAGTCTCGGGAACGAAAGCAAACCACTCTGGATGCTCTTGGACGATGGGCACGCTCGGATGCAGGCGCTCCGGCTCCATCCAAAGGCCAAAGACCAGGCCAGCGGCTCGGACACGGTCGGAAAAGTCCTTCATCTTGCCGTGAAAGGCTTGCTTCGTCTTTTCCCGCCAGTCGCCGACACAGCCAGACCAGCCGGGGCTGTCACCGCCAAACCAGCCAGCGTCGACGACAAATGCCTCGCAGCCGACTTCCTTGGCAGCGGCCAGGCCGTCCAGCAGATGCGCTACATTCAGGCGGTCAAAGCGGTCAAACCAGGTATTGAAGGCCACTGGGAGTTGACGCCGGGACAGCTGCGGGTCTTTCAATAGATACCGGTGCAAATCGCCGGTTGATTCGTCAAAATCGGCAAATTGCTGGATCAGCACCTCAGGCAGCTCCCATTGTTCTCCGGGGCGCAGGGTGAATGCAAGCTCTTCGTCGGAGATTCCGAGGTCAACGGCCAGGGGCGGCTCAGGGTTGCTTTTCACCAGCAACTGAAGTCGGATTCGCCAGTTGCCAAGAGGATAGACGTGAAAAGCCAAGCCGTCGCGCCGTCCCAGCCGTCGAACCGCACAGAATGGGGTGTTGCCCTCGGTGGTTCTCCCGGAAAGATGCCCCAGCAGGACGCCATGGCCATTCAACGGCGCCCAACGCCCATAGTCCTCCTGGCTCCAACGGTTGTACTGCGAGAAAAATTCGTAAGGGCCGGGCGGCAGGAGAACTCGGATAAACGCACGGTGAAAGACCAGCGGCGCGGTGGAGCCATTGCGCAGCGTGGCTTTGATACGGTGGAAATTGCCGTCTGCCAGCGTTGACCAGCTGATGTCAAAAAGCCCGTTGCTTTCCCCCTTCGGGTCGATGTTCCAGGTTTTCCCGTTGCAAAAGCCGTAGAAAGAGATTTTCTCCATGATGTTGCCCTTGGGAGTGATATGGTTGGTTCATCCCGAGTAGCGCTTTGCTCACTGCGCAGGCTTGGGCCGGCAGGCGATCACCCGGCATTCCATGCGGCGCAGGAAAAGATGGACAGCGCCGTCAACGACGGTCAGTTCTTTGCCGGAGAGCAGGTCAACGACCTCGAAGCCGGGGCGTGGTTCGATGGCGAGCATCGGCCCCTGCACGGTATGGCCAGCGCCGTTAAGAATCGTCCAGGCCGTCTCTTCGCCATGGCGGAAGCGGTTGGCGTAGACGTAGCGCCGCAGGGTGGGAACTAATGGCGTCATGTCCGGCGAATCGAACAAGGCTGCGTGACGGCGCAGCATGGCCAGGACTTTGTCAGGATAGGCAGTGAGGGGGCTGAATGTAGCCGTGGCATTCCAGAGCATGAATGCTGGCGCGTCTGGTGTGGGCGGCCGGTCGATTTCAAATGTGCGGCAGGAAGGGAAGTAGAATCGGAAAAGGTTGATTGGCGCCGGGCGCAGCGCATTGATCCGTCGGAGGTCATAGACGATTGCGCCGTCCAGGGCGGCGGACATGCAGTCGTGGCCGGGAAATTCCGTAGTCAGGACAAGGCCGGGCCGCACCTCGTCTATGGCCTTGCGGACTTGTCGGCAGTTGCGTGACAGGGCTTGCAGCCAGGCGTTGTGTCCTGGTTCAGCGAACAGATGCTGATGGTGCGGGCTTTCGCAGACATAGCCGCGGTGACCGTATTCATCTAGGCGGATGCCGTCAATGCCGGTTTCGCGGCAGACCCTGGCCATAGTCTTGGCCACCCATTCCGAGTACCACTCTGTATCCAGGCACATGTTGTAGCTAAAATATGAGCCGACGTATCCTGGCGGCGTCCGGTCGCACTTGTGGCCTCCGTCCCAGCGCGGGTTCATGACGCCGTATTTCGGGCCGTATTCGCTGCCAATTTTTGTTGTTGAGCAGGCCAGAATCGGGTCGGTGTAGAACATCGGCACTTGGCCGGCGTCCTTCATTTTCTGGATATGCGCGCGCAGGGCCGGCAGTCCGCCCCAGTCCGGATTGTAGCCGTCATAGTCGCCGCGGTTGAGGTTGTATGCTGGCCGGTCAGTCCCTGGGTAGTTTTGGAAATACGACTTGTAGCGGTTGTGCCTGGCGTCGCCGATTACGTCCTTGAGCTGGTCCATGGGAATGCCCCACGGCCCCACGAAGCTCCAGGTCCACCAGGACATCAATTCTGGGACATCCCAGCGCGGATTGACGTAGCTATCGACGTAGACGCCATTTTTGAACATGGCCGAGTGGGTGGCGTTCCAACCGATCGGAAAGACGGTCCAGCGGCCAGTCAGGCGGGACGGGAACGGCTGGCGCGGCCAGGTCTGATTCGACCAGCGGGCATAGCACTCCATGACGGCGTGCCAGTCGCCAGCGTGGGCGCCGAGGCGCACGGTCGGCGCCTCAAACGACGCGCCGGGAGCGCGGTCGCGGCGGAGGTAGCCGAAGCACAAATCAATGCCGTCCGAGCCGTTCAGCGCCGTCCGCCAAAGCATTTCCGGCGCCAGGTGTCCGCCTCCGGCGTTGTCCACCGAGCAGTCGCCATGGGCGGTCACGCCTTTGCGCAGTTCGATTGTCTTGTAGAGCGCAGTCGGGTCATCGGCTCGTATATAGACGCCGCCGCCGCGTGACGGGCTGAACAGGTCAATCATCTGCCACCAGGCGGAATTTTCGCCATAGCTGGTGCGCAGGTGGCTATTCATGGAGGCGATTATGCCGCCGCCCCAGGGGAATAGGTAGTAGTCGTCAGCCGATTGTTCGGAAAGTCGCAGCCCAGCCAGATGCGGGAAAGCCAGGTGGAAACGCACTGATTCGGCAGCGTCAGCGGCATTGCGGACCAGGCAGTTGAACTCAAGTTCATCATCGGCCAGCCGTGCGGAGAAGACGACTTCGAGTCCAGGCGTTGGCATGGTCAAAGTGACGGCAAAGCCGTTTGCCAGCGGGGTGACTTCGCGCACTTTGCCATCACGGCAGCCGTACACGGCTTCGCCGACCTGGAGCCGGAAAAGGTGGGTCAAGGCCGGCTCGGCCAGGATATCGGCATCAATGTCAGCGGCATGCAGTGATTCCAGTTCAAAGACAGGCGCAAAGCGGAATCTGGCGCGCAGGCAGTTGTTTTGCAGCAGCGCCTGGCGCTGATTGACTTCGGCTCGGGGCGGCGTTGTCCAGCGCTGGCCGGCTGGTGCGGCTATGGCTGGGCACATATCCTGGGGCGGCGTCGGCTGCGTCACTGGCAAGCCGTATTCAATTGTCAGGCTTTGCAAGGAAGCGGCGTTTTGAATCAGCAGGGCGTCCACGTCGCGCCGGTCTGGTGGGAGTTCATAGACGCCGGGCGTCACCATCTGCAAGGACGCCTTTTGTTTTGCTTGCAGCTGCCATTCCGGGGCAGCGTGGTCGGCTGGCTGGAGGCGGATGCGCACGGGCCGGCTTTGGTCCCAGGCTCCGGTCAGCGGCTCCAGGCGCAGAACGTCGTCCTCCAAGCCCAGGTATGCTGCCAGGCCGCCGGAATCAGTCAGGCCAGCAGGCGTCCATTGCAGTTGTCCTTGGAGAGACTGGGAGGACACCAGCAGGCGGATCATGTATTCGCCCTTTGCCTGGACGAAGTTCAGCTCCTCGGAGGTCCAGGTTTGCCCGCCGTCGCCGCTGAGGAAGCTGCTGGTTGTCGGCACCGTGTTGTCAATGCCTGGATAGATGTAGTCATCGCCCTTGTCTTTGCCTGGGGGGAGGACTTTCCGGAAAATCACTTCCAGGCGGTCGCCCTGGATGGCTGTCAGCGGCAGGTCGAAGTCGACCCAGGCCATTTGCAGTTTGTCGGCTTGGACTGCACGACCGGCGAAGCGCGGGTCAGCGGTCTGATATGCCTGCGGCTGGCCGTTGACGACTACCTCGAAGCTTTCATCAAGCCGGTTGGCTGCACCTCCTGCCCAGCTGTAGTCCTGGATAGCGAAGTAGACTTGCAGCCGGGCCGTGTGGGCTGCGGCTTTCACTGCCGCTGGCAGTTGGTTCAAGTCGAAAACTTTGCGAGTTTGGTACGCAGTGCTATTTTGATGCGCAACGCCTTGCGACCATCCTGCCCAGTTGCCGTTGTCATTGCGCAAAATCCAAACGCCCTCCCGCGGCGTGTCAATGACCCAGCCGGCACTGATGAGCGGCAATGCTGACAGCAACAGCAAAAGGAGACTGCGGCAGGCTTTAACTCTTACACTGGACGACGTCATGGCTGTACCCCTCTGGCTTGAATATGGCGACGTTGGGTGGACTTAACCGAGTCTATGTAATCATATATAATATAATAATCCCCCATCAACAATTTGCTTCCCTGGGATGGTGCAGTTTTTGTTGTTTGCCTGTGGGCGATAGTAGCACGAAAAAAATCATGGAAGTGGCTTTGCCTGCGAGAATGCATCGCACTTTCCATGATTTTTTTCGTACTACTCCGGCTCCTCCCTCATCATGCTCTGCGCTTAGTTCTGTCCCTCTTGGATAAAATGTAGGAATTATTGGATGGTGCGAATGCTGTTCCCGTAGGTAATTGCCGGCAGCAGGACTTGGCCGATGCCGGGCTGGCCGGCGAGCATGCAGTCCAGAGTTTGGAAAATGCGACGCCCCATTTCCTCAAGAGGCTGGTTGAGAGCGATGATCTGCTCGCCGTGCGCGCCGCCTACGCGGTCAAAGGCGACTACTGAGATATCATCGGGGATGTTTTTGCCATGCTTGCGCAATAGACCAAGCGTACTTTTATGAAATGTCTCCCCGGCGATGAAAAGGGCAGTCAAGTCAGGGTTGTTCTTCAAGAAATCCCGGATTTTCCGGCGGCATTTGCTGGCATCCCGAATTTGGCAGACCCATTTGCGCTCCGGGGTGAGTCCTGCTGAGGAAAAGGCGTCGGAGTAGCCGCGGTAGCGTTCCTGGGCGTAACGCCAGTTGGCATCCAGTGCCATGGTAATGCAGCCGATGCGGCGGTGTCCATTTTGAATCAGGCGGGTCACCAGATCGCGCGTGCCATAATACTGGTCAATGCACACGCAGGGAATGTCCTCGCCAAAAATCTGCCGGTTGAAAACGACTACTGGCAGGTTGCTGGCTTTCAAAAGTCGCAGCTGTTCGAGATATTTGCTTTGAAATTCGGTGATGATCAAGGCATCCAAGGGAGGGTTTTGCAGCTTTCCTTGCAGCAGAAGGGAGACCTCATCCTCCTCTAGCCGTACCATTTCAAAGCCGTACATGGCGGCGCCTTCCTTCAGCCCTTGATGCGTGCGAACATAAAAATCAGACAGGGAAGGCGATTTTCGCAGGTCTGGGTTTTGCAGAGACAGCATGCCGACGCGGCGCAACCGTTTCTCCGGTTGGCTGACAAACCATCCGCTGCCGGGGACGCTGCGCAACACCCCTTCCCTTTCGAGGCGGAGCAGGGCGTTACGCGCCGTATTGCGATGAATGCCGCAGCGCCGGCTGAACTCATTCTCCGAAGGAAGGCGCTGCCCAGGCAAAAGCTTCCCCCTGCAAATGGAATCCTCAACCCAGTTTTTCAACTGCAAGTAAATCGGCTCGGGGGCATTCTTGTCAATGATTTTATGCATAAGGAACCTGTCTAAGCTTGTACACCAAGCTTTAGTTTACTGCAAAAATGAAAAATGTCAAAAAAATGTGTAAAAAATTGATATACGCAGAAAACCTCCTCGTTTTCAGTGGACAAAAAATACGCTGTGCGCACTAGTTTACTCCATAAAAAGTACAATTTTTTGATTTTTCCGTCGTTTTTTTATTTGACAAGCTTGCTTTTTCGGTTTATACTTACGGGCGACAGGCATGAGCAGGTTTGTAATTGACATGGCTAATGAAAGGAATATTTCATGAAACAGAGATTTACCTTGATAGAACTGCTGGTAGTCATAGCCATTATTGCGATCTTAGCCTCCATGTTATTGCCGGCTTTGAGCAAAGCCCGCGAAAAGGCTCGGGCCATTTCCTGCATAAGCAACTTGAAGCAGATAGGACTCTCCGCTTTCAACTATAGTAGTGAATTCGATGATTACACAATTCCTTACAGAGGCAACGGCAATCAAGTTTACTATATCTGGTTCATAGGGCAGTATTGCGGAGACAGTGTTGTCTTCAACTGCCCAGCGTGTGAAAATTTGGCCAAAAAATGTGTACCGGCTTCTTCCACTCCACCCTGGTACGGAATAAACATGTACAATACTGCCACAAAAGGCGTGACTTACCAACCTCAAGCCTCGCGTCCTGCTGGATATGAGCAGGTTTCAGCTAAGATAAACGAAATCAAATATCCAACCGAGACCATTTACTTTACGGATGTTGTAAATACAAGTGGCACCACGGCAAGCGGTGCAAACTATACAATTCCGTATTACAACGCCACCGCCTCGCCCCCATATTTTGCCAGCGCCAGGCACGGTTCCGCCATCAATATCCTATGGTGCGATGGGCATGCGACGAGCCTAAAGGTAGCGAACATAGCAAATCCATGGCAAAGTGGCTTGACACACGCTAATGGAGTCAATACAGGCAAAACGTACTGGACACTTACAGGCACGCGTCCATAACTGCAATGAGCGGTTGCAGTTTTTTCCAGAATGTTCAACATGGCAAATTTTTACACCAAAAGAGCAGCAATGAAATTTTCCCCTTTTTTTTTAATTCCGCTTATGTGCGTTGCTGAGTTACCGAAACCATTATGTCCAATTCCAGCAAATGCAACTTATTTTGCAGTTGGTGCAGGACTGCCATTTGAAACCAGTTTTGAGGAACAGGCTCCAGAAAATGTGGATGAAAATCCGCACAGTGGAAAGCAATGCTACAAATACCAGGGAGACGGCAAATATTCGTACAGGAAATTCATCCTTGCCCTTGAACCCGAGGTGAGCTATGAAGTGACAATGATGGTGCGCAAGGAGGTCTGTTCTCCCGAAATTGCCAAGCAGATGGATATGGCAGTCTGCAACTATGCGAAAGACTCAAAAAAAGCGGATTTATATTTCATTGGCGGAAAAGATATTCCGGGTCAAGGGAACTGGCACGAACTCCGCTTTGTTTTTAAAACCAAGAATGACATGTATAACTGTGGTCTGATGCTATACAACCGCACGAACCTTGCAATGTGGATTGATGATCTGAAAATCAGGCGTCTGGATGAACAGGAAGCTGCAAGCGCCGAGGCTAAAATCGTTAATGCTAACTTGGTTGATCGTCCATTGCCTCCTGCGATTGACACCTCGAACGAGGACTGGATGTTCAATCGCCGTGGCATAGAAGCACTGGACCCTAATTTCATACTGCCGCCATTTACTCCAATTAAAGCCAGTGAAAACAGTGTGGAAGTATGGGGACGCACTTATCTGCTGGGGCAACATGGACTGCCAGAAGAGGTAACTGCATTGGACGAGCAACTTTTTGCCAAGGGCATGGAGTTTTCCGCAACCGTAAATGAAAAAGAGGAAATATTTAAACCTGAATATACGACAATCCTGCGCAAGCACAAAGGCGTTGTCGAATACTTGTCGAGAATGACTGGGGAAACTGTGGATGCGGAAATACGCACACAAGTGGAATATGATGGCATGATGCGCATTGATTTTACAATTATACCGCGCGGTTGTGTTGCTTTGAATCATTTCAACTATAAAATAACTATGGACAATACCCAGGCCAAATACCTACATTATACAGGTTCGCGAGACAGTGGAATGTCCCTGAACGTACAAAAATCAAGTTTTACAATGGCAATTCCGAAACAGGAAGGTCTTGTGTGGGAAAGTCCATTCAAGTTGCTGGTATGGTTGGGAAGCGAGGACAAGGGCTTCCTCTGGTTTACAAGCTCGGAAAAGGAATGGAACCCCCTCGACAGAGAAAAGCGTCCGGACGCGCTGAAGGTTGTTCGCGGCAATGCCGGCACATCATTGCAAATTACACCTGTTTCATCTGAATTGCTGATTGCCAGACCAACAACTTGGACTTTCGGGCTCATGGCCACACCAGCGCGCCCAAAGCCAAAAGGCTGGCGAGGAAACAGCATGAACTATGACTATTTTGCGGCAGATGCAGAAAAATACTGCGGACAAAAAGTAAAAGTGCTTTACAGCAGCGGCAGTTATGACTATTTGCCCCCTGCCTCCCCAAACAAGGCGCGCGTTGGCTTCTACCCCAGAATCTATGACGATGCAATCTACAAGGAGCGCATTGCAAGGGAGCATGCCAAAGGCAGGCTCTTTGGAATTTACATTGACCCGATACTTTGCAACCTGGGCATTTATAAAGAACTAGGAAAATACAAGGCGGTAACCTGGAATCCAGTGACCGACAATGCGGAGGCGCAAAATTCCTCCGATGACTCTGATTTCCTGTGGCAGGCGCCTGAAATCAAGAAATACTTTGGAGAATGGACAAAACTTCCTGTTTCCACGGCGCCTTATGGCTCGAATCGCGGCGAGCGCCAATTTCAGCCAGGGCTAGGCAGCAGATACGCTGATTTCTTCTGCTTCCTTATGGAACAGCACGCGAAATGCGGTGTTGATGGAGTCGCAAACCTCGACGAATGGGGGCCGACAGCTGATTGCAACCTCATGCACGATGCTGGATGGCTTGGTCGCGACGGCAAAGTATATCCAGAGTACGATTGGTGGGCACGCCGAGACCTTGTGAAGCGTCTTTGCGCGGTTTTCCTGAAAGAACGCGGAAAAATGCCCATAATGTTTGTGCATACTGCGGCGACAATGCTTTTGCCCTCGGCCAGTTTCTGTGAGGCCTGCCTGACAGGAGAATTATGGAATACGGCATACTATCGAAACCCGGGGGTTTACGACAAGTACGGCGTAAACAAGGAGAAAATCCTGCAAAGCCTGAATGACGGCGGGGCTGATTTCTTGTACTGGGCTGCGCCGCCAGAGCGTTGGGTCATAGAATCAGGCACTCCATTTGGCTGGTACTGCCAGATGATGGCCAATTTCACAAAGAGTCCAGACCTGTCAAAGGAATACAGCGACAGCGATGCGGCCACCCGTGACTATGTGATGATGTGTCTGCTGCATGATAATTTGATTTATCCGATTTTCTGCAAGCCGCAGGCGGCTTGGAAGGCAATCAAGATCAAGCAGGATTTTGGCATTGCCGATGATGCAGTCGAATATTTCCCGTACTATGGCAAAAAAATCCCTGTAAAGGCCACGAATGGCAAGGAAATTTACGCAGTTTCCTACAAAAATGGCAAAAAATGGCTTGCTATCGTCGGAAATGCCAGCCTCGAAAACCAAGAAATTTTACTATGTCTTAATAGCGACTATATCCAATCGGCATCCAACATAACGGACGCAGAATCAGGGGAAATTCTGTCACTCGCAAGCGGAGAGGTGAAAATATCTGTTCCACGCAGAGATTACCGAATGCTTCTTATAAATGAGTAGGAGATAGTCGAACAAAGGAGAAAAACAACAATGAAATCCATCGTAATAGCTATGTTTACCTTTGCAATGTCTCTTGCTGCCTATGAATATACTTTGAATGTAGGTGACTATAAAATTAAAATGACAGAAACTGGAAAGCATAGCATCCGCAGCATTGACTACAAAGGCTACCTGCTTTGCCCGGCATCAGGTTGGAATGGCAACGTCCTTATACCTGCCACGGGCGGAACATACATAGGTGCAGGCCATACAGAGGGTGGCACCGAGCTTATCAAAGAACTCAAAGTAGAAGTTGACGGAAAGGATGAACAGCCAGCCGCGAACGCTGTGTTCGCTGGAGAAAACATTGTAATTGAAAAAGTCTCGCAATTGGACAAGCTGCTCGTTAGAGTTCGCCTCATAGTTACAAAAGATGGTATTGTCGAACAAAAGAAATTTGTTGCAACTGACACACAAAATGTTTTTAACTTTTATATCTTCCAATACTGCTGGGATAAGATGTTTTCACATTGGTTTGCCATGACAGGCGATGGGCGGGAACTTTCAGGCGAATTTACACATGAAAAAGTTCAATGGCATCTAAACAGCGACATCAAGTGGCTTGCTGAATACAATGCCACAACCCAAAAAGGAGTCTTTTGCTTTTTCCCAAAAGTGATTCCTGGCCAGAGCCGCAAATCCACAATCTGGGAAGTACCCAAGTTATACAACAAATATTACCTGTTCATGAAACTTCCGCAGGTATTACCTAGTGGCTATGCCTCGGAAGAATTTACTATGCTGATCCGTGGCTTTGAAGCCGCTTCTTCCGAACAGGTTCCTGCCATTCTGAAGACGGAAAACGAAAAAGCTGAAACATACGCTGTTATCCCTATCAGAGAGGTAAAATAACCACGAAAGCCACCAAGAATGGGTTGTGGGCACAAGCCCACAACCCATTTTTTTGTCCACGAAAAACCTTGGGTAGACTACCGTCCACAACCTATGTTCTGCCAATCTGCGAAATTTTGTGTTGAATACTCGCATGCCTTTATGTTGTCTTTTAGCCGTAGCGGCGTTTATGTCTCGCCCTTTCAGGACTCCGAATGATATCCATCTCACCCAGGGCGACGCCGGCCCTGGCGGGTCGGTATGTCGCGCCCGGTTGGGGCTTTTGTCGCTCCGCGACTTATGGCAAATCTCACTTTCTGTCACAAAACTTCGCCCATTAACCAAAATTTCGTACATTACCTAAATTTTCATTGACTCGGCTGTTCAGCGCAACACGACAAACGACGGCTTCCAGAGTCCGCCAGCGCCGGAACGGTTGATTACCTTGATGACAATATCGTTATCAGCCTCGAATTTCACCCATTGAGTGACATCAATTTCAAAGGGATTTTTCCAGCTGTGCGGATTGCGCGCGGCGTCGTAGACGAGGCTCCCGGCCAGTTGGCCATTGACCCAGACTTTGCAGCTTTCATCAATCGCGCCCAGGAACAGGGACACGCTCTTGCCTTTTTTCGCTCCCAGCCGGAACTTAGCCCGATACCAGGCATTTACATAGTCGCGATGGCCCTGGAGCTCCAGCGAGCGCCAGGTCGAAACTGGCTGCCAGTCCGATGCGTCGAAATCCTTTCGCATATAGCCGGCTGCCTCGCCTTTGTCCTGCGGATCAAGCTTGAGTTTCCAGGTTTCCGGCAATTCCAGGACGGCCAGGGCCTTTTCCGGCCGACGTATCTTGGCGCTCAGGTTGGCTTCCCAGCATCGTTCCGACCGCAGCAGGTTGCTTTTCCTGATCAGGTGCATAGGCAGGGACTCGCGATAGTCGCGCAGAGCCGCGACTGCGGCGTCGCGCTCTGCGGTCGGCGTCTTGGGATTCATCACCAGGGCAGAGCAGCGTGCTGAGGCGAGCGCGTGCTCCAGGCCTTGGCGCAGGAACCGCAGCTTGGCGAGGGCGGCCGTGTCAGCGCTCTGCGCCAGGGTCGCCAGGCCGCGGTCAAGGGTGGTGATGCCTTGTTCCAGGACGGCGGGCGGGAAGATTTCATGCGCATACAGGCCGTAGTTGAAGCCGTGGGCATACCAGTTGGCGACGCTGTCCGCGTAGACTTTGTTGATCCGATCACAGTTTTCCTTCATGTATCGATGATAGAAGTCCGTGTATTCGGCCACTGTCGGCGCCGCGCTGCCAAAGCCTTCCAGGTATTCCCGTCGGATTTGCTCTGCGGTCAGGCTGGGGTCGACTGCGATTCTGCCCATGGCATACAGGTTCAGGCTCTGGGTGCCGAACATGCCGGAAGGACCATCGACATCAAGGCCGACAATCTGCAATTCCTGGAGCAGGTACTTGAATTCGTCGATATATTCGTCATACCAGATTTCCGGCATGCAGTAGCCGCCCAGGAAGTAGTTTGGCCGCAGCCCGAAAGTAGCGTCGGTCGCCTTCCAGGCCTGGTATTCTTGGCGGAGCCATTCGGTGTGCGCTTTAGTGCGCGGGAATGGGATGTCCGGCACCAGGTCGCAGAAGCAGCCGGGATTGAGCTTGATTGAGCGCGGCGCAAAGAAATACGTCTGATAGGCATAGAATCCGACCATGGCTGCGGGGTCGAAGCGAGCGGCTTTCTCCTGCACAGCGCGGTAGAAATGAGCATACCGCTCGCCGACATTGCGGCGGGCAGCGTAGCGTCCGGTCGGTCCGCGCTCATCCGGCCCGTCCCAGGCCAGGCAATTCGGGCATTGGCAGCGGTTCTGGTTGTCGTTCTCCTTGACGTTGATCAGCAACTGTTGGCCGGGAGTCTTCTGTTGTTCTTCGTGCCAAAGTCGAACTACCTCGTCCTGGAATTCAGGATTGCTGATGCACATGTTGTAGGACGGGGTGACTTTGCGCTTTTCATTGATTAGGCAGAACCAGTCCGGATGCTCCTTGGCGTAGGTCAGGTGCCATGTTTCAAAGGCGTGGCCGCCCCTGCCGGCAAACCGGAACGCGCCGCCGACGTAGTAGTGCAGCACCCGACGGGCCCAGCGGAATTTTTCCGGCCTGTCAGGCTCGTTAGACATGCGATAAGTGCGTGCGCCCTGGTAACGCAATGCCGGCGTGTAGTCGCGGTTCAGGGAATTGTCCAGGACGACCACCTTGTGCCGAGGGATGAATTCGCCGTCCTTTCCAGGAAAGACCCAGCGTACGCCGAGAGCATGCATCAGGTAGTCGGTGACGCCGAACAGCGTCCCCGCAGCCGTCTGAGTCGATGTCTCCGGCCCTTGGCCGTCTTGGCCGCAGATGAACAGGAAGCCGTCCCGCAAGCGGATTTTATAGGAGCAGGCCGGCGCGTCGCCGAGGTTGAGCCATGATTCAGCTCGGCGGACAGCGCCCAGGCAGTAGCCGCCATCCAGCGTTGCCGCCTCAGGAGAATCCTCGCTGACGATTGGCAGCAGCGCACCGGTCGCGGCCTGGAGATGATACTGCAACTCGTCAGCCGCAGTTTTTTCGACGCTGTTGGCCGCCGCTGGTACCACGATCCCCTTTTTTTCGCTGCGGCCATTGCGGATGATCTCCTGGGCAGGGAGCGTAATTGCCGCAATCAACAAAACGCAACCAAGGCAAAAAGCATGATGACGAGTTTGCATGGCAGAGAGAACCTTTGGGGAATGGATGAGAGACGCTCGGAACTTTTCGTTTGGGCTATGTCATCATATAATAATCCCCCATCGGCAATTTGCTTCCCCGGGAAGGCGCAGTTTTTGTTGTTTGCCTGTGGACAGCGTGGACAGCGTGGACGGCGGCTACCGCATGTACTCGCCCCTAACGAATGATAAATGATGAATGATGAATGATGAATGCGCCTCAGCATTCCGTATTCAACATTCAGCATTCCGCATTCAACATTCCGCATTCCGCCCCTCGCCCCTAAAAAAAGCCCTGGGCGACAGTCGTTTTTGACTGTCGCCCAGGGCGTTTTCCTCTCGGGGCATCCTGCCGGAAAAGGAAAGTAAGGAAGGAAACCGGCGCGGCGTGCCCCTTGCAGGATGTGGTTTTAACCGGCCTTGACCTGGATGCGTCGGGGTGCCAGTTCCTTCTGCTTTGGCAGAGTCAGGCGCAGAACGCCGTCCTTCATGCAGGCGGAAATGCCTTTCATGTCGATGACTTCACCGATGGTGAACTGACGCTCGTAGCAGTACTCTGGCCGGTACTCGCCGCGGACCAGCTGGGCGTCATCCATGCCGAACTTGTCGTCGCGAGTGCCCTTGATGGTCAGGTTGTTGCCCTGCAAGTCAATGTCGACGTTGCTTTCGTTGACGCCGGGCATGTCAGCAACCAGGATGACTTCCTTGTCGGTCTCCATGATGTCAACCAACGGCGTCAGGATGACCGGCTTTGCAGCCTGGTTTCTGCCAGTCGCAGGGACGGCGGCTTCCGTCTTCTTGAGTTCTTTCGTTGTCATAGTGTGTTCTCCTCTGTTATGTTATTTTTGATTTGGAATGGGATTTGGCGGTGGTTGCAACCCGTTGGCACTGGCGCCAACGGGGGAGCAACTCAGGCAGTGGTGACATTGATCTTGCGCGGCTGCACAGACTTGGCCTTGGGCAGGCGGACGACCAGGATGCCATCCTTGTAGCCGGCTTCGACGTTCTCGGAGTCGACCGGGAAGGGCAGGGCGAAGGTCCGCACAAAGGAACCTGAACCGCGTTCCTGGCGCAGATAGTTAGCGCCTTCGGGAAGAACTTCAGCAGCGCGATTGCCCTTGATCGTCAATGTGTCCTGGTTGGCCGTGATCTCCAAGTCGGCAAGATTCACGCCCGGAAGCTTGACTGTGAACCGAGCCTCGTAATCGTTGAACCAGACGTTCACCGGCGGATACTCGCCCCGCGTAGTGAACTCGCCCAAATCTCCGAACAGACGGGAAATCTCATCGTTGAAATTCCGCAAATCATGCCAGGGATTCCACAAAGATGGTCTTGCACTTCTCCACAACATAGTCATATCCTCCTTGTATTGAGTTGATGGAACAGGCGGCCAGGATAAACTCCCAAACCGTATTATTGGCATTCGCTATGTATAGCAGCAGATAACATGCCAACTTTGAAACAAGGAGGAAAGAGGTGAGAAACAGCCGGAAAATCGTTGCAAGATGCGAGAAGTTGTGACAATGTGTCACATTTGAGACGACATTTTGGCCTTGCCGGATGCGTAGCTCGCGATTACGGGGCGGACAGTTGCGCCACCAGGCGTGCGACGATGTCACGGGCAGTGATTTTGCGCGCCTCGGCCTCGAAGGTCGTGACGATTCGGTGAGCCAGGACGGGTACGGCGCACGCTTTCACGTCATGGGGGAGGACGTGTTTTCGGCCCTGGAGAGCGGCCTTGGCCTTGGCGGCCAGGGTGAGGGCGATGGCTGCTCGTGGCGAGGCGCCGGCTTCAACCAGCTCGTCGATTGGGGGCAGTTCCCGGTTCTGGCCTGGGGAGAGGTTGTCCAGGCATCCTGGCCTGGTCGCAATGACGATATCGAGGATATATTCGCGGATGCGGTCATCGAGATGGATGGCGTCAATGCTGGCGCGGGCGGCGCGGATTACATCAAGGCTGGCTATGGTTTGGAGCTGGATGTCGTCAGCAGTGCGGGCATGTTGTCCAAGGATGGTCCGCTCCTCGTCTCGGCTGGGATAGTCCAGCACGGCTTGGAGCATAAAGCGGTCTTTTTGCGCTTCTGGGAGCGTGTAGGTGCCGCTGTGTTCGATTGGATTCTGGGTGGCGGCCACCAGGAACGGGTCTGGCAGGGGATACGGCTTGCCGGCAATGGTGACTTGACGTTCCTGCATGGCTTCCAGCAGCGCACTTTGCACCTTGGCCGGGGCGCGGTTGATTTCATCAGCCAGTACGATATTGGCCGCAACTGGGCCAGGCCGTACCTCGAAGACCTGCTGGTCTGGCAGATACACGTTGGCGCCGATGATGTCAGCGGGAAGCAGGTCTGGAGTGAATTGAATGCGCGAGAACGAGCCGCCGACAGTGGCAGCGAGGGTTTTGACCGCCAAGGTCTTGGCCAGTCCAGGCAAGCCTTCGATTAGCACGTGGCCGCCGGTGAGCAGGCCAATCAGGAGGGCGTCAACCAGGTCGTCTTGGCCAATTAGCACACGTGCGATTTCGCGGCGCAGTTCCGGCAGGAACGCCAGCGGTTCCGGGGATGATGCAGCCGAATCAGTCATGGCGGGTCTCGATGCCGTTAGGGGTGGGGTTGTCTCGACGTTTCAGCCGCCGCAGCCAGCGACGAAGGAGGCGGAATTTATGGGAAAGGAGGTTCTGCGTCCGGCTCTGGCGGTCGCAGGCCAGGAAGACTGTCAGCAGCCCTGCCAGGATGACTAGCAGCATTGCGGTTTCTCGCCAGGGTGCGACGCCTGCCAAGGCTTGTTGCAGAGCGGTGACAGCGGCTTGGCCCAGCACCAGCGGTGGAAGCGTCCAGTACGCACGGCGACGCAGCCAGGTTGCTGCCAGAAAATAACCGGGAATCGTAAACAGCAGTCCCCAGATGCACAGGCTGGTCAGGCCAAGGATGGACACGCCAGCTAACGTCAGGCTGATGGGCAGCAGGAAGGAGATGGTGTCGTCAACGCCGCTCGGCAGCAAGCCGAGAAACGTGCCGCCAGCCAAGCACAGCCAAAGCAGTCCAATCGCAGAGGCAAAGCCTTGCGAACGCTTTGGCGGCGGCGAGTGGTGATCATCAACAGAAGTCATACGAGTTCAATCAGGTGCAATGAAAATGATAAATTGGCAGATATGGGGCAGCAATTCAGCCGCGCCATTGTCTAAGATCACGTTTATAGTATACTATCTGTTTTGAATTATTTCTTCGGATGTCGCGGCACTTCGCCAATAACTTGGTAAAAAACATTCCTTTTGGTTTGCCTTCCATTAGAAGCACAGTACATTAGTCTTGCATGTTTAACGACGGCAAACGGTCTGGCCGAGAAACAGAGAGCCTGCCTCGCCGATGCACTTTAGAAGTAGTGTGTCTACGAGTGGTTCTTTCGATTTCTCGGCCAGGCCGTTTTTTGTATTGAATAAAGTCAGCAAGGCGATGGCAGAGTAGGGCAGGGCAGGGGCGTATTATGTACGACATAGTCATCATTGGCGGCGGCGTCATCGGTTGCGCCATCGCCAGGGAACTGAAGCGATGGCGTCTCAAGGTGGCGCTGTGCGAGCGCAGCGACGACGTCGGCGCTGGCGCCAGCAAGGCCAACAGCGCCATCGTCCACCCTGGGCACAGCGCCAAGCCGGGCACCGACATGGCCCGCCTCAACGTCGTCGGCAATCAGCTCTACGACCAGCTGTGCCAGGAACTGGACATAACGTTTCAGCGTTGCGGTTCCCTCACTGTCGCATTTGACGAGGATGAGCTGCCAGCGCTGGAAAGCGTTTACCAGGACGGCCTCGCCAATGGCGTGCCAGGCATGCGCCTGATTGACCGTGACGAATTGCTGCGCCGCGAGCCTAACCTCAACCCGGAGGCTGTGGCCGCCCTGTTCGCGCCCACCGGCGGCATCGTCTGCCCGTATGAATTGACCGTCGGCCTGGCTGAAAATGCTGCGATCAACGGCGTCGACGTCTTTCTCAACACCAAGGCTGTCCAGGTCAAAAGGAATGCCAGCGGCTGGACTGTCTGCACTGGGCAGGGCGATTTCGACTGCGCTGCAGTGGTCAATGCCGCTGGCTTGTATGCTGACATTTTCAACAACCAGGTCAGCACCGACACTATGCGCATCATTCCCCGCCGGGGCGAATATTGGATGATTGACAAGAGCTTTGACGGGGCTTTTCGCTCCACGATTTTTCAGCTGCCAGGAAAAATGGGCAAAGGTGTGCTGGTGTCCCCGACCGTTGACGGCACCATCATCGTGGGGCCGAATGCCGAGGACATTGACGACCGCGACGACAACACCACCACCCGCGCTGGCCTGGAATACGTGTACCAGGCGGCCAGCCGCATCTGGCCGGCCTTGCCGCGCCGGGCGCTGATCACCAACTTTGCCGGCAACCGCGCTCATTTGGTTCGCCATGACTTCGTGCTTGGAGAGGCGCCTGGTGCGCCGGGCTTCTTCAATGCTGCTGGCATCGAATCGCCTGGCTTGACTGCGGCGCCAGCCATTGCTCGCGAGCTGTCAGCCGCCATTGCGGAGTACTTGCACGCCAGCCCTAACGCCGAGTTCCAGCCTTGTCGGCCGCCAGTGCGGCGGTTTCGCACCATGACGATGGCGGAGCGGGCGGCGGCCATTGCGGAGAATCCAGCCTACGGACGCATCATCTGCCGCTGCGAACAAGTCACCGAAGCCGAAATCCGCGATTGCATTCGCCGCCCTGTGGGCGCCCGCAGCGTTGACGGCGTCAAGCGCCGCACACGGGCTGGCATGGGCCGTTGCCAAGGGGGATTCTGCATGCCCAGGGTCGTAGCCATTCTCAGCGAGGAACTCGGGGTCTCGCCGTTGCAGATCACCAAGAACGGCGGCAATTCCATTATCCTCACCGCGAAGCTCGAGGCAGTGTCCAGGGAAAGGGAGGCTGAGGCATGAACGCCATCATTCCCATTGACGTGTTGATCATCGGCGGCGGTCCGGCCGGGCTGGCCGCTGCGCTTGCAGCCAAGGCGGCTGGCGCTGATGACATTCTCATCCTGGAACGCGAAAACGAGCTGGGCGGCATCCTTCGCCAATGCATCCACACCGGCTTTGGCCTGCACATTTTCAAAGAAGAGCTGACTGGACCCGAGTACGCGGCTCGCTATATCGCCGAAGTTCACGCGCAGGGCATTCCGTCCCAGTGCGACACGATGGTCATTGACATCACGAGCGACCGCCTGGTGACATGCGTCAGCGCGGCGCACGGCTTGCAGCGATTCCAGGCTGGGGCTATCGTCCTGGCCATGGGTTGCCGGGAGCGTCCCCGGGGCGCACTCGGCATTCCCGGCGCCCGCAGCTCCGGCATCTACAGCGCCGGAACAGCCCAGCGCTTTGTCAATCTCGACGGCTACTTGCCTGGTCGGCGCGTCGTCATCCTCGGCTCAGGCGACATTGGCCTGATTATGGCCCGCCGCTTGACCTTCGCCGGCATTAAGGTCGAGGCCGTGGTCGAGCTGATGCCGTATTCCAGCGGCTTGAAGCGCAACATCGTCCAGTGCCTGGATGACTTCGACATTCCGCTTATGCTCAGCCATACGGTCACTGCTATTCATGGCAAGGGGCGGCTGACCGGCGTCACCATCAGCAAGGTTGATGCTGACCTGAGCCCGATCCCCGGCTCAGAACGCCATATCCCGTGCGATACGCTGCTGCTCTCCGTCGGCCTTATCCCGGAAAATGAATTGTCCCGCAATGCAGGCGTGGACTTGGACGCTACCACTGGCGGGCCAGTAGTCGACAACCGCTTGCAGACGAGTGTGCCAGGCATCTTTGCCTGCGGCAATGTCCTGCACGTCCATGATCTCGTCGACCATGTTTCCGTAGAGGCTGCCGAAGCCGGCCGCCAAGCGGCTCTAGCAGCTGTCGGCCGCAGCCTGGTCGCGGCTGAGTCGGCCGTCGCTGTCCGCGCTGGCGACGGAGTCCGCGGCATTGTCCCTCAGCGCATTAACTCGGAGACGCTGACGACCACGCCGGTCAAGCTGATGTTCCGACCGTCAAGCGTCCGTAGGAACGCCGTGCTAGTGGTTGAGGCCGACGGCGTTCCAGTGCATCGGGTCAAGAAGCGCATCCTCACGCCTGGGGAAATGGTCGAATTGTCTATCAAGCCTGATTTTTTCGCTGCTGCCAAGCCGGTTCGCGAACTGTGCATCCGCTGCGAAAATTCATAATGCCTTGCCGCGCTTCCTGGCGGCGCCTTGGGGCACTTTATTCAAGCCCAACTTTTTCTCTGATTACCATGACTACCACGAAACGTGAAATCACCTGCATCAGCTGTCCGCTGGGCTGTAGCCTGGAAGTGTCTCTTGCCGACGGCCAGGTCGTGGCCGTCACCGGCAATGAATGCCCGAGGGGCTTGTCTTACGCCCGGCAGGAGTGCGTGCATCCGGAGCGCATGGTCACGGCGTTGATTCCGATTCCGGGGCGGACGCCGCCGCTGAGCGTCAGAACCGAACGGCCGATTCCGAAAGACAGGATCATGGACTGTCTGTGCGCCATCGCTGCTGCTCGGCCAACACTGCCCATTCGCATCGGCGACGTCATCATCCCCGATGTCGTCGGCGTTGGCGTTGACGTCATCGCCACCCGCGACTTACTTTGAGTCGGCCGGCGTCTCGGTAAAAAAGCAGTTGAGGATCATCAGCATGGCATGGGTTTGATGCTGTTGCACGTCAATGCGGACGACGGCGGAATCGCGTGACGCGCTGATGCCTCCGAACGACTCGGGCTGCACTCGCCGCAGTGATTTCAGCAAGGGATTGAAATCCTGGTAGGGGCCGCCGTATTGCAAGGTAATCAGCTGGTTGGTGATGCGTTCCGCAGTCTCCTGGAGCACGGCCATGCTTTTGGTGTCCTGGCGTACCTTGGCAACGCGCCACGCGCCGACCAGCCCCTCGACAGCATACGCGGTGTTGCCTTGCCGGTATTCGAGCTGGTTGTCATACAGCAGCCACCAGGACATGGCCAGGGCTGCGTCAGCCGCCAGGTCGGCATGCGTTGTCCAGCCGGCCTCCAGGTATTCGGCGCTGGCCATGCATCCCCACTGGTAAAATCCCTTAGTCAATTTTGTGTCGCCGCCTGGCCGCCAGCAGACGACCGTGTACTTGGCGATCAGGCGCGGCAGGGCGTATTCGATTCTGGGCAGCAAATCCGTCCGACCAAGATAGCGTGCGGCCTTGCAGTAGGCCAGCAGCGCCTCGCCGTCATAATACGGGCTGGCGATAGTTTCCCGAAAACCGCTCGGCGCATCGTACGACCGGGCCCAGGAACCGTCCGGCATTTCCATGGATTGCAAGTACGTGATGTTCAAGTCGAGATAAGTCTGGTATCGGTCTTTGACCTCCTTGGGCAGCGAGATGCCTTGGCCGCGGAGGAATTCGATCAGGCTGAGGCAGTACAAGGCGACGGTGCCGGTCTTGATGTTCTCCTCGCCGGGGTAGACCACGGTCGATTCACCGGTCGGTAGGACAGTCATGCAGCGTGCGAAGAAGTCGAGTCCGAGAATTACTCCTCGCCGGGTTGGCTCGTTGCCGCGGTCGCGGTTCAGGCTGGCCAGCCCCCACAGGGCGCCGGCCTGCCGGACTTGGTTGTCGTCCTCATAAACTTCGTCACTGGCCATGTCCTTGCCGTAGATGAAGGAGCCATCCGACTTTTGTTGATTGAGATAATACGCCCGGGCTGCTTCAATTGAGCGAACCAGGACTGTTCTGGTCAACGGCGGCGGTGCTGGTTGCGTTTGCCAATAGTCCTGCGCGGCATACGGTCGCAACAAGTCCCCAAGACGCTTCAAGTCATCGTCGCCGTAGCCGAACATGGCGAGCATTAAAAGGAACGGCGCTATTGCCTTGGACAGCATATTATTGCGCATAGTTTATTCTCCGGACCTACAGGTCGTCGTTGGTTTGCAGCATTTTGCGATAATGGTTAAAGACATCTTCCCGAGCCAGGAAACCGGCCAGCCTGCCGTTGCCATCCAGCACAGGGAGGTGTTTCAGGTTGTAGGTGTCGAAATTGCGCATCGCCTTGGCCAGGTCGTCATGTTCGTGCAAAGCGCCCAGCGGCGGCTCCATCAAGTCGTCAACCAGCATGATGCGGTGGACGTTCTGGTTCAGCATGGCCAGCAGCACTTTTTCTATGTGCAGGATGCCGGCCAGCGAGTCATCCGGCCTGAGTACGGCAAAGACTTCATCATGCCGTTCGTCATTTTCAACAATGTTGATTAGGTCATCGATCGAGTGGGTCGGCAGCAGCGCCCGGAAGCTTGTGCGCAGGCAATCGCGAACCGGAATCCGGCGCAGCACCATCTCGTCGCGATCCTTGTCCAGGAGATGACTTTCGGCCAGGCTTTTGCGGTAGATGGAATGTTGTTCAAACTGCCGCGCCACTATCCAGGACATCGCCGAGACGATCATCAAGGGCACCAGCAGGAGGTAGCCGCCGGTGATTTCCGCCACCAGGAAAATGCCGGTCAGCGGCGCTCGCATGACTGCGGTAAACACCCCACACATGCCGAGTACCGCAAAATTGCTTTCCGGGAGGGCGGTCAGCTTGGTCATATTGAGGAGCCGAGCAAACGCAAAACCGGTGAAAGCGCCAATGAAAAGCGATGGCGCGAAAATGCCGCCGTCACCGCCGGATTCTATGGTCAAAGCCGACGCCACTGCCTTGCCAAAGATGCTGACGGCGACAATCAGGGCTGGCAGCATGACCGGGAACGGCAGCCTGTCCAGGAGTGGATTGGGTTCGAACAGGCCGCTGGTGTCGCCGGCCAGCAGCTGGCTGATTTGGACATAGCCCTTGCCGCGCAGCGACGGAAACACCATTAGGATGACGCACAACACGCTGCCCCCCGCGAGCAGCCGCGCCCATGGATTGGTGAAATGCTTATGCAGCAGCCCGCCAATCCGATACGTGCTGCGGATGATGAAAACGCCGACCAGTGCGCAGAAGAATCCACAGAGAAAGACATACGGGACATTGCCTGCCTGCCAGGGCAGATTGGTGGCCAGGGCAAAGGGACTGTGGCCGATCAGCAAGCGGGCGATAACCGTCGCTATTGCGCTCGACAGCAGTAGGGGCACTAAGCCGGCTACGCTGAATTCCGGCAACAGCACTTCAACCACAAAAAGAACGCTGGCGATCGGGCTGTCAAAAATCGCCGAGATAGCAGCGGCGCAGCCGCAGCCGATCAGCAGATTCCGAAACATTTTGTCGACATAAAAGACTCGGCCGCAGTTTGCGCCGATAGCCGCTCCAGTCAGGACGCTGGGTGCCTCTAATCCGGCGGAGCCGCCTAAGCCGACCGACAGGCCGCTGGACAGGATATGGTTGAACGTCTCCACCAGGGGTATGTGCGTATGCCGGCGGTCCAGGGACAGGATCAGCGGGCTGAGGCTTTTGGCATACTGTCCGCCGCCGAGACGGCGCTGCACCAGCAGGGACAGTGCTATGCCGATCAGCGGCAAAATGAACATCAGGACGTTTTGCCACCATAGCCGACCTTCCCAGGGCCCGACGACTTGCTGGCTCCAACGGCTCAACAGATCGACCAACTCATGCAGCACCGTCGCTGCCAGTGCCGCCAGCACGCCAATGAGCAGGGCCAAAGCCAAGATCAGGCTGCGCGCATCCAGTCGACGTCCCCAAGCCTGCTGCATGCGCAGCATGACCTGGCGGTGAATATGTTTGATTCGAGGCAGTAACATTAAGCAAGAGAAATAGTTGTAATGAAAAAGACGCCATCCAGGGAAGCCGTCGTACGTAGTTCAAGCGGGTTCCGCAGGTCGTGTGGACGGGGTGGACATGGTGGACATAGTGGACGGTCGCCCCCCCCTCGCCCCTAACGAATGACAAATGCGCCTCAGCACTCAGCATTCAACATTCAGCATTCAACATGCAGCATTCAGCATTCAGCATTCAGCATTCAGCATTCAGACCCTCGCCCTTACTCTGGCCAGCCGATGCATTGGCAGAGCGTGATTGTCTGCGTTTCCTTCAAATGCATGGCTTTGGCCAAGTCAGCGGGCGGGAAGCTGCCGCGCACCACTGTGCCCAGGCCGACTGAAGCGCAATACAAATATGCGTTTTGAGCCAGAAAGCCGGTGTTCATCAGGCTCCATTCGGGGCGGCCTATCTTGGGCGGCAACTTGGTCGTGTCGCTCACATAGACCAGGGTGATGGGCGCATCGGCGGCGAATGGCTGGGGGACGGCGTCGATGACAGTGGCTGCGCGGACGTCCTCATGGTACACGCGCAGCAGCGAATTGAGCCTGGCATCGTACAGCCACACACCGTCATCGCGCAGCACGTAGACATCCAGCTCCTGGGCGTTGACCGCAGTCGGCGCGGTGCGCTTGTCTTCGCGGTTAAATCCCCAGGTCGCCCACAGCAAATCACTTAAAACCTGGTCTGACACTGGACGGTTTTTGATGAATTTCCGTGTTGACTTGCGTGCGTTGAGAGCCTCCATCAAGGGCATGCCGCCGGTCTTTTGCGGCGGCGGCAGCTTGATGGTGGCATCTTGGCCAAAACTCGCCGCTGCTCCCAGGCCAAATAACACAATCGGCAAAAATGTTTTCTTTGACATAGTTCTTCGTTCTCCTGATTTTCGTCTCTCAGCCTCTGCGCCAGAAATTTTTGGCTGGCATCGCCTCACGGCACTGTGAATGGCAGTTCCACTTGCTGGCCGGAGGCCAGTTCTGTGACTCGGACTTTCCAGTTTCCGGGCTGGTCGTTGAGCGCCATCTCCACTGGGAAGAGGAATTGCCCGTCAACGGCGCAGGCATGGCCGCTGCCGTCCATGACATTGCCAGCCGGGTCAAGGACGTCAATGCGGATGGGATACAGAGCCGTAGATGCGTTCTTTCGGGTGCTACCCATGGTGATTTGGACTGTCTTATCCGCCGCCCAGGCGGCCTTCAGTTTCGGCAGGGGCTGGTCAAGCAGCAGAATCGCCAGGCCGTCGTTAGTGGTAAAATCAACGTCCAGGGTTGTGACGCCCCTTTTGCAGGTGAACGGCACCGGCCTGTGCGCGACCAGGTCGTAAGCCGCCTTGGTGTTGCCGCGCCGCACAGTCACCGTGCCGCTGTTTGGCAGGCCCTTTTCCATGGTCAGCTTCCAGGGACCCAGGTAGTCGCCATACGTGCGTTTGTCGTTGATGACAAAAAGGTAATCGGCCTTTCCGTATGTTCTCACCCTGGTCACCAGGTCAGGGTTGCTGGCGTCAGTATAGGCTGTGTAGTGCGGGTCAAGTTGACGCCGCAAATCAAGCCCCAGAGCCTGCAACTCAGCCTTGGCCTTGTCAGCCTCGGATGGACGCGTATACGCCTTGACCAGGATGTCTGGAACAATTCCGGGAACCAGGAATTCATCTGCGATGACGATGCCGCCCTTGGCCTGGAACTCGCGGATGGCGTCAAAGACCGGCGTTGTCAGCACATCGCAATGGAAGAGGCAGAGGACTTTCAAATCCCCAAAGCCGTCTCGCAGGATTTTTTCCTCATAGATGACGGCTGGCGAGAGGTTAGCCCATTGCAGCATCAGGTGCGCGTCTGCGAGCCAGCCATGCCAGCCCCAGGTGCCGCGCCCGGCGAACATGCAGGATGCGAAGCTGTGCAGAATGGCGACTTGCGGGGGGCGCTCTGGGATGCGCTTGAGCGTCGGCCCCAAGGGCTTCACCACTTCTCCCAGCACTTTTTTCATCATCACGCCGGTTTCCTGGTTCGTGGTGAAATAGCTGCCGATGCTAGGCGTGCCCCAGAGCGAGCCAGAGCCATGGAACATGATGCCTTGGACGCGCCGGGAGATTTTGGCCCAGATAGAGGCCCGCAGGGAATCCGGCGGTATGGAGATGAATTTGGCCTCAGGCTCTTTCAAGGCCCAGGCCGGGGTGGGGTCTGGGTTCTTGCTTTGGGGCGCCGTTGCGCTGCGGTAGCAGATAATCTGGGTCATGGACATCACGTCTTGGCCGGGGCAGCCGTCCGCCATGGCGCGCAATTCGTCCGTGAAGCAGCCGGTACGTATCGGGTCGGGATATGCGTAGGTCCAGTGGCTGACATAGTCGACATTGCCGCCGCTGCCCCAGAGCGGCGGCACCCGCACGGAGGGATCAAAGAAGGTCCAGAACGGCCGCTTGATATGCTTGTGATAGGCGTTGTTCACCAGGGTTTGGACTGGATTCCAGCCGTCGCCTTGCTTCCAAAACCAGCGGTAGTACACCAGCAGCGGGTGGTCTGGGCTGATGACCCGGCCAAGCGGGAAATCCTTGACCCGGGAATAGCGCGGAGGCGCCTTGCCCATGACTTCGTCTGGAATAGGATAGCCGGCAAATGCCTGGAAGGCGGCTGGCTCGACTTTCCCGAACGACGGCGCGGTCGAGTCGCGCACCTCGGAATTGATCAGCACAGCGTCGCAGCCAGGATGATCCTTGATGATTTGTGCCGTCTTCTCGGCAACGTCGCCTAAAATCGCCTGGTATTCCGGGTTGGAAGCCTCTGCATTGCGGGGGACTATCGAGCCGTCCCGCCGCACCCGGGGAAATTGCTCAATCAGGTTTGGGTCATGGGCGAGGGTGTAGTATGAGGCTCGGCGCAGGCCAGTGGCGACGTACTCGTCCAGGGTGCGCTGGGCAGCGAGGGCGGTGTCGGTCAGGTTGGCGCTGCGCCGGACTGTGGCTGCGAAACCGCCTAAGTCGTGCGTGAAGCCATGATCGAGGACGAGTTCAAGCGGGCTGCCGCCGCCCCACATCACGATCGGCATCGAGTCTGGCGGCAGCTGCGGCCCGATGGTGAAGTCTTGCTTGCTGGTGAGGGTAGACTCACCTTGAGGACCGACGCTGATCATGGTGACTGTGAAAGGATATTTGCCAGGGCGCAACCGCGTTTCGACCGGCAGTTCGACAATGCGGGAGCTCTTGGCAGCCAGGGCACCGACCTCTATCCGACGGGAGGGCAGCAGCTTCGCCGTCGTGTCGCCGAACTTGACGAGCAACGTTACCGAGGTCAGGTCGGTCTTGCTTTGGTTGGTCACGTACAAGCCCAGGGCAGCCGGCGTCTCGCCGCGCACGAATGCCTTTCTGCCTGGCAGGGTCAGGGTGAGCGGTTCCGTTGGATACGCCGTCAACTTCACCCGTGCGATGCCGCCGTTGAAGCGGTTGTGGATTGAGCCGCAACGGTCGCCGATGACGGCCTGCCGGATGGCTGGCGCTACGGAGCCGCCGCCAGTGAAGGAGAAGGTCTTGTTGTGGACGCCATCAAGGCTGATCTCCAACTGGCTGGCGCCATTGTAGTCCACGACGATGGTGTGCTGCTGCCCCAGGGCCAGGGAGACCTTCTGGCCGGCGCAGACCTTGGTGTCTGTCCCCAGCCCCAGCCAGACGAAGGGCGTAAAGGTGTCGCCGCCGCCAGAGGTTAGGGCGACGGCAAAGCCATTGTGGTTGCCCTGGACGTTTTTATAGTTTCCGGCCAGGAGGTATTTGCTGTCCCAAAGCAGCTGTTGCGGCTGTTCTGTACGCGGCTCTGTACGGGGCTGGAAGGTGATTTCGAGGCGGAAGCCTTCCTCTGGCGTCAACTCGGGATAGACCTTGTCCAGAATCAGCCCTTCTCCTTTGTCTTCCCAGCCGGGCGCCATCATGAGAAGTCCGTCAACGATTTTGGTGGCGCCGCGAAATTTGCCGGTGAACTTGCCGTCTACCGAGGCGGCGTTGCGGCTGAAGTCCCATTCCGCCACCAAGGTTTCCTTAGGCGCGGCAGTCGCCAATGCAGTAAAAAGCAACGGCAGGAGCAGCGCAACACGGCGCAGCATATCGTAAAATGGACGCATAATTATTTTCCTTGGGATATGGTTTATGACGCAACGTACTTAAAGAATCTAATCAGCTGTTGCCATCGTCCCGCTGTTTTATTTCAGGACGTGCAGGGTGATCGGTTTCCAGATTCCGCCCTGCTGGGCGCTGTCATGGACTCGGACTACGAGGAGGTTTTTTTCGCCCCACTTGATTTCGGGTGTGATATCCATGACAAATGGGATGTCCCATCCTTCCGGGCCGAGGTCATGCTGGCTGACATAGACACCGTTCAGCCATACCCAGGCGACTTCGTCAACCGCGCCGAAATGCAATTCAGCGGCATTGGCCTGGCCCTTGGCGGGCGCGGTGAAGGTGATTCGGTACCAGGCCACGCCGTCATACTGGGGCAGGCCCTGCTGTTCCCAGCCGCCGACCTTGATCGGCTTCCAGGCGCTGTCGTCGTAGTCAACCGCGAAAAACCTTTTCTCGTGGCCGTCCTCGGTCGGGTCAGCGAGGATTTTCCAAGTGTCGTCAGGCAGGGTTATGGTCTGGATGGTTTCGATTTCGTGGTCCCAGGTGGGATCGTCCTTTAGGCGCTTGTTCTGGCGATAGTACTGGAAGGTTGAAATCATGTTGTTGACGGCTTTATGGACGGCCCGGTCAGTAGAATGTGCGCCGATGTCCTTGGCCAGCCGGGTGCGCAGTTGCGGGTCGCCAATGCTTTTGACAAAATCCAGCATGAGTTCTTGCACCAGCGGATCCTGGTCACGCGTGAGATGCTCGATGTCAGCCAAGCCCTCGACGCCGCGCTCGGCAATGATTTCGTACAATGCGTTCCTCCGGATCAACGGGTCTGGGGAATGCAATCCTTCCCGGATAGCCTGCGCCCGCGTCGAAGGCGAGGCCACCCGCTGCCGATAGGCGCGGCGGCTAGAAATCGGATCATCCGTGGAAGCCACACCCGAACCGCCCCCGGACACACAACCGGAAAAAATGACGGCCGGCAAGACAAAAAGCAAAATCCGACTGCATAATGCGTTCATGGAAATCCTTTCCTGCTTTGGGAATAGACGCCAGTTTTCGAAAAAATATACTGCCGTATAGCCATAAAATATACTCCCTCTCCGCAATTGCGAACACGTCGATAGGGAAAGCATAGCCGACGACCACACCTTATAGGCGTACGGTGCAGCCTGGCGGCCTGCTGCAAAGCGTCTGCCGAATCAGAGTATCATCGCCTGTGGCGCGGCGAAGTCCGGGTGGTCGATGCACTCGACGATGGGTTCGCGGAGGCCAGCCAGTTCGAGGATGATCATCTCGTTATCGCCTTGGCGGAGCAGCGGCGCTGGCAGATACAGCGCGAATTGCGGGCCGATATGCCAGTAGCGGCCAAGGTTGAAGCCATTGATCCAGACGACGCCCTTGCTGCCGTAAGGCACGCGCAGATAGGTGTCAGCAGGGTTGTCGACATTGAGGCGGCCACGGTAGAAGGTCGGGGCATTGCAGGTTGGTGCGTCCGGTTGGAAGCGCAGGCCGCTGAGGTCGTCCAAGGGCAGGGGATAGACCTCCCAATGGTAAAGGCGGCGGCTGTGGACGTGTGCGCCGGTCATGCCCTTGCGCCAGTCGCTTTGCAGTCCCATGCCGGCATTCACCCGACCGAGATTTTCTATCAGGATGTCGAGCTGTCCAGGGTGGATATTGATGGTCTGATTATTGTCGTTGCGGAAGACATCTCCGCAGAACTGGCCGTTGCTGTAGACCTGCGCCCGGTCGCTGAGCCTTTCAATGCTCAGGGAATAGACGCCACGCGGCAGGTCCAGCTGCGTCCGGTAGAGGACGAAGCCGTGGTTTTGGCCGTAGTGCTCCATGCTTTCGGGGGTCACCGATTTATGGCAGCAAGAGAGGGCAGGGAGGGCATCCCACAGGGAGGCATGCTCGTCAAGCTGCACGCGACCGAAGTCACGCGCGGGGTGGACAACCGGTTCGCCGGTCTCGGCATCCGGGCAGTATTTTTTGATGAGATCGCGAATCATGGTGTACTTGGGGGTGGGATTGCCAGCCTCGTCCATGGGTGCATCGACCTCATAGCTGTTCAGGAAGGGCTGGTATCCCTTCTCGCCACGCAGTCGAGCGCCTGGCATGAAGCCGAAAGAAGTGCCGCCGTGGAACATGTAGAAATTGAAAGAGGCGCGGCGTTTGAGCAGGGACTCGACGTCGGCAGCGACGTCTTCTACGGCGTGCTTGTAGTACGGCTCGCCCCAGCAGGCCGAGACGCCGGACCAAAGTTCCATGACGAAGTCCGGGCTGTTGGGCCGCAAACGCTGCACTAAGTCCAAGCCGTGGCAGGGGTGATTGCGACAGTTGACGGTGAGGAGGGTCGAGGGCAGGGCGCCGCAACGGTAGATAGCCTCGGAAGGGCTGTCAGAGATAAAGAGCGGAACGGTGACGCCCTGCTGTCGGAAGAGATCATAGAGATGTTGCAAGTACTCAATGTCATTGCCGACGCTGCCGTACTCGTTGTCGATTTGCATCATGATGACCGGGCCGCCCTCTGGCCATTGCAAGGGCGTCAGGATGTCCAGGGCGTTTTTCAGGAAGCGGTCAGCGGCAGTCAGAAAGTCCTTGTTCATGCAGCGGATGCGCATGTCAGGCTTGGGGAGCAGCCATGCCGGAAGACCGCCAAAATCCCATTCCGAGCAGATGTAGGGACCGGGGCGGACAATGGCCATGAGTCCCAGCGCTTGCGCTTCACGGAGGAATGCAGCCACGTCCCAGCGACCGCTGAAGTCGTAGTGGCCTTCCCGAGCTTCATGGACATTCCAGGCCAGGTAGGTCTCGACAGTGTTGAGGCCGCAGCGCTTGAGATTCAGCAGGCGGTCATGCCATTGTTCTGGCAGGATTCGGAAATAGTGCATGGCGCCGGAGCGGACTTGGGTTGGCTGACCATTGATGACGATGTCTTTACCACGGATGACAATAGACTGATTGGGCATTGCTGTTCTCCCGCCGCTGCTTACGATTAGGGCCTAGTTTCCCATAAATGAAAAAATGACGTTTACCGTGTTGTATTATTGTGGGTTAAAATAACCAATATGAGAAACGTTGTATGTTGCAATGTAACATACGTGCTGCCGAGGCGCAAATAGCCCGTCTTGAAATCAAGACCCGGCGTCTCATTTCTGCTTATTGGACGTTTTGTGGGTGCATTCGGCGGCAGGGGCAATACATTAAGGCTTTGACGGCAAGTACGGTGCCCCTAACATGGTTTTCCCTTCGGCCCAATGAGCCATGCCGTCAGCCCGCCAACCACCTTATGGCATCTTGAGCGCATGAGTTCGCAAGCACCGCAACGCATTTTTTCCAACCTTGATCTGTCACGGCTGATCATACCGCTGATCATTGAGCAGTTTCTCAGCTGCTTTGTGGGCATGGTCAGCACCATGATGGTCGCGTCTCTGGGTGAGGCGGCGGTGTCGGGCGTATCGTTGGTCGATCATTTCAACGTTTTGATCATCAACATCTTTGCTGGATTATCGACGGGCGGCGCGGTGGTGGCCTCGCAGTACCTTGGCGCAAAGAGGATAAAGGATGCGCAGAGGGGCACCAAGCAGCTGCTGCTGGTGACCACGGCGGTGTCGCTGCTGCTGCTGTTGATAGTGCAGGTTTTCAACCGGCAGCTTATCCGGCTGTTTTTCGGCAGCATTGATGCCGAGGTGATGGCCACGGCGCAGACCTATTTTCGCATTACGGCGCTGGCTTTTCCGACGATTGCGCTGTTCAATGCGTGCGCGGCGATATTTCGGGTGATGGGCAATTCAAAGGTGTCCATGTTCGCGTCACTTTTGTGCAACATCGTCAACGTCTGCACTTGTGTGCTGCTGATTTATGTGTTTCGGCTGGGCGTTGCTGGCGCGGCCTGGGCGGTCGTACTGTCACGGCTCGTGGCGGCGGCGCTGCTGCTGCTTTTGCTCAGTAACCGTCGGCACGTGCTGTATTTGTCCTGGCAGGGTGGCTTCCATCCGCAATGGGAGATGATTCGCAAGATTCTCTATATCGGCATCCCCAGCGGGGTCGAGAACAGCTTTTTTCAGCTTGGGCGCCTATTGGTGCTCAGTGTGATAGCGCTGTTTGGCACCGTGCAGATAGCGGCATCGGCGGTGGCAGGCAATTTGGGTTATATGAGTTGCATTGCAGGCGGTGGATTTAGTTTGGCGATGGTCACGGTGATCGGTCAATGCGTGGGCAATGGCAATCGCGAGCAGCTGTACTTTTACGTGCGCAAGATGATGCGCCTGGCCTATACGGTACATCTGCTGTGGGGGCTGCTGGTGCTGTCGGCACTGCCTTGGGTGTTCAAGCTCTACGCCCTGTCGCCGGAGACTATGCGCCTGGCGCTCATCCTGGTGCTCATCCATAACGGCTTCGGGCTGTTGATGTGGCCGGCGTCGTTTGTCTTTCCCAACGCGCTGCGGGCTGCGAACGACGTCACCTACACGATGATAGTCTCGGTGTCGTCTATGCTGATCCTGCGAGTGGGCTTCAGCTACGTGCTGGGATACTACTTGGGCTGGGGCGCCATCGGCGTATGGATCGCCATGCTCCTGGATTGGGCTTGTCGCATCACTTGCTTCTATCTGCGCTATCGCAGCGGCACCTGGTTGCGCCGAGCCAACCTGCAAGAGGCATGAGAGTACTGCGGCAGCGGCACTGGAGGAATTGATTAGGGCAAGAGCGGCTGCCTATGCGTTGTTCAGGGGCGCAGCTCAATGAGGGCGACGTCCTCGGACTCAAGCGCGATGCTGAAGGTCACGCCGCCCTCAGCGCCGACTTGCAGGGGCACCTCCTGCTGGTGGACGTGATCGTAGGCGCTGGCAGCGCTAATGCTGGCGCTGATGCGGCCTTCCTGGCTTTGTTTGCTTGGATTGAAGACTGTGATGAGATTGGCGCCGAAACGCTCCAGCCACAGGGCGGTGTTGTTGCTGCGAGCCAGAGTGATGGGCTGCCAGCCAGCCTCGCCAGCGCGTTGGCATAGCGGCACGTATTTGAGGAAGAGCGGACGGTCGCGATTGTAGAGATCGGGGTTGCGGAAATAGTGCTTGGTGGACGCATCCGCGCTGAAAAAGCCCGGATACATGCCGTAGAACACACAGCGCCGCATGTACTTCTCGACCTTGTGTTCGTCAAAGTCGTCAAAATTGCTGTTTTGGAGGAAGCAGAAGGGCTTCGGGCCGCACATAGCGCGCCGGAAGAGCATGAGGCTGTCGATGGGCGGGAGCCACTTGTTTTTGGGATTCCAATTGCTTTCAGTGCCAAGCACGTCCAATAGCGGTGCCAACCACCAGAGACTGTTCGGCGTGCTGTTGGCCATCATGAGCTTGCCTATGCCGTGCACGTCGTCGGCAATGGCGTGGACGTACTCCCAGGCGATGAGGCCGCGGAAGATGACGGGCCGCAGGCCGATCTGGGAGTAGGTCAATGGCGTTCGGGCGGCTGCGAAGTGCTCGCGGCGGTAGTTCATGACGTCGGTGACATAGCCTTCGCTGGAATCAATGTACTCGCCGTCAAGATCGGCTTTGCGCTCAGGGCCGTAGAGACGCTGGCGCAATTCGGGACTCCAGGCGACGCGGAAATGGCTGTCAGGACTTGCGATGCCTGGCAAGGACGCCATGCTCCAGACAGCGCCTTTGCACCAGGGGGTGTCACGCCAGCGTACGGGCGGTTCGCCGTGCTGATTATGGAACACGCTGCTGGCGAAAGACTTGGCATGGCGGTTCCCCTTCACGGCCAGGCGTTCGATTTCGGCGAGAGCACTAGGCAACTCGCGGGACATGTCGTCAGGCATGCGCATCCACCAAGTCATGGGTTCAGTGTAGCGGAACGTGAGAATGCCGTGCTGGTCGTCCCAAGCGCATTCGTTGTCGCCTTCCTTGATGGCGAAGCCGAAGTCTTCCCAGCCTTGCACTGCGCTGATTTTGGCGAATGGCATCCACAGGCCATGGCGTTGGACGCGGGCGGTAAAGGCCTCGGGATAAATGCGATAAAGCGCGTCGACAGCGGAACGGAAGCCCCACGTGGGAGCAAAGTCGAAGGAGAAGAATTTGACGGTGGCGCGGCTTTTCTCTGCCGTGAGCGCGATGTCCCAGGCGACGAAGAGTTCGTTGCTGCGGCTATTGTAGGCGCAGCGGGCAAAGGCGGGCGTAAAGAGGTCCAAGGCGATGGCGCGACCGTTGTCGCCGGTGCTGACGGCGGCCAGGGGATAGCGCGAGAGGCGCCCGCTGTTGCCGCAAGGGAAATTGACTGTTTGCATGTATTCCTGCTGCGGTGTTGGCTGGTCGTCGCCGGGCCGCGACATTTGCAGCCACTGCCAGGCGCCGGCGGAGAGGGGCAGGGTGTAGACCAGCTGGAGGATGCGGTCCTGGCCGCTGTCATCGCTGATCTCGGCCTCGATGAATCGGGCGCCGTTGCGTATAGAGCTTTTGCTGCTGAGACCCACACCGTGGGCGAGGCCGCTGTCAAAGGAATGAAAATCGGAATTGGCGGCGACATCGCGGAGGATAAACCCGTGATAACTTCTCGTACTGGCGACGGGGACGCTGTCAAAAACCGTGCAACCGTCGGGCATGTTGAGTTGATGGAAAACTAGGTCTTTGAATTCGGCCTTGCCGCTGTGGGCGCGCAAGAGCAGCCAGCAATTGACGCTTTTGATCGGCTTGTCTGGCACGACGAGCACCTGCTGTTCCTCCCAGTCGTGGGTGCCGGTTTGGAATGGCGCGGTGCGTCCCCAGAGGGGGGTGCCGTCGTTGTAGACAATGTCAAGATAGAGGGAGTAGTTGTTGTCAGGTGAGCCGCTGACTTTGCTGGCACGGCTTTTGGCTCTGACGGCGATGGGCGTCGGTGTGCTTTGGTTGAGTTCCACGGTTTTGCCGGCGCCGCGGCGGATTTGGCTGTCGTCGCCGTTATCACAGATGATCGTGCCGTCCGGGCTGCTGGTGAAGCCTTCCTCCCAGGGATTCCAAGGCAGGGCGCTAATGTCCATCGCCGCATGGGTGGCGCTGTTCAGCACAGGTTTGATGATTTCGGCGAAGGCGCCAATCGCGGTGCAGAGCAGCAATGCAATGGTGAGAAAGCGTTGATGAGTCATGGAGCCTCACTTTTCTGTGGGTGGAAAAACAACGGGTGGCTTCTGCTCTGTCAGTTATCGCAGCCGCTGCTGAAGTCCGGGCTGCCGGATGTGCTTGGCGAATTGATGACTTCCTCGCGTGCGCGACCATTGGATGGAGGCCCCCTCAGGGTGGGTGGGGTCGATTTCTGGAACCCGTAGAAAAAATAGGCCGCAGTATGCCTTTTTTCAAACGGATTTCAGCAGAATCATAGCAATTTTGTGCTTGAGCAGGATTTTGACTGCACGCAGGTGTGATGCTTTCCATGATTCTGCATCAGTTGCATATCCGTGCAATCGGTCACTCAGTGATACTTGAGATTCCGGCAAACTGTAGAGCCAAGTGCCCTGGGGAAGGTGTTTTAATGGACAGTGGACAATGGACGTCAGTAGACGATGGACGATGGACAGAAGTGGACAGTAGTGGAGAGTGAACGATGGACAGAAGTGGACAACGGAGCGAAGACGCATGACTTCCGCATGCTTTCAACCTGCGCAGGCAGAAATGGCCATGATCAATCCGACTGATTACCCACAACCGAGGAATTCCACCTTGCACCGCTTGGTAACGTCCACGTGAGCGGCTATATTTTCGACGTGCCCGTCGCCCCCTGTGGGTCGCCAAAAAGCAGATTTTTATAGAAAAGCAAGTTGGGCTGCCAGCGAGGACATGACATGAGCGACCAGACGCCATTTAATATCTACTTCAAGGAGCTGCACGCG
>MWEG01000120.1 GCA_002070945.1 Lentisphaerae bacterium ADurb.Bin082 | reverse complement strand
CGGCAAATTCGCCCTCTGTTTCAGGAAGAGTTTGGAATTTTAGTCAGGTCAAAGCCCTAAGGGGTTTCATAGGAGTCTTCTGTAGTGCCTTTACAAGGCATCAGTTTTGGGGCACGTCTATCCCCAGGCTGAAGCCTGGGGATAAGCATGGTTAAGCGCCTACGGCGCAAGAGGGCATGACTGTAAGCATGATACATTTTTGCCGACTGAAGGCCTGTGGGGGACTCGTGTCGAAAGCTCTTCAGTCCACTAGAGCGCCTTGCCCAGGGCGGCGGCCTTTCGATTTATTCCGCCTTACTCTACAGGAGCATTGTTTTTGGCAGAATGAAAACGCCGGCATGGCGGTGTCGTCATGCCGGCGTTGGTTGGTTTTTGGTAGTTTTGCCGCATGTCAGTTGCGGAAGACTTTTCCTTTGTCGAAGCATGCTGCGTAGGTGCTGGTTTGGCCTTGGGCGGAGTACATGGCCGTGACCGCGGTGCGTAATTCGCCGAAGCCTTTGATGGAGCCGGCGTGGCCGTCCAGGTAGCCGAAGTTACCGCTGTTGCCGTGGGCTGCAACGTAGTAGCAGGATGAATTGTCGTTGGTGGTTCCGACGGATGTCCTGTTAAAGGTGTAATACATATATTGTTCGCCGTTGCCGCTAGCTTCCATGGTTGGGCAGTAGGTGTCGCCGAGCATGATCATGGTGGAAGGCATCTTGACCTTTTGCATGACGACGGCAGGACAGGAGTACATCTTGCCGTCTGAGGGGCGGGGGAACAATTCCTGTACCATGGCGTTGGAGGGGGCGCTGTAGTTGTAGGTGACGCCGCCATAGACCCGATAGGCGTGGTTGTATTTGAAGGGCGGACGGCCAGGGCAGACGACTTCATTGGGGGCGGTGGTGCTGGAAAGATATCCTTCGGTGCGGATGCAGTCGTGCCAGATGGTGCTGTTGTAGCGGAGTGTTCCCAGAAAGCCATCGTAGTCGTTCACGTACATGGCTTGGCTCAAGGTGACTTGCTTGATGTTGTTGACGCAGCTGATGCCGCGGGCCTTTTCACGAGCCTGGGACAAAGCAGGCAGCAGCATCGCGGCGAGGATGGCGATGATCGCGATGACGACAAGAAGCTCAATTAAGGTGAACTCACGGCGTTTCATGGGGGTGCCTCCCTGGTGTGAACGTGCGTATTTGGGTAAAGATGGAATGTTCGTCGTCACCTGAGGCGGCGCGAAGGCAGCTTCAGGTGCTGTTTTGCGGCGATGTGCGCCAATGCCGCCTTTGCAGTCAATGGCGTGGCCTGGACGAGCGCGAAAGGAGCGACAAAAATTAATTTATGGTTACAATTGGTAAAGTCAATTGTTTTAGTTGTGTTAAAGTGTAAAATTGGGATAATCGGTCACCCATTACCCAGCTTCGCCGTGTCAAAAATCTATTTTATTCTTGTCCCAGGTTATTCAATGCCAGGGCCAGCGGGTGTACTGCCTGCACGCCTGCTTGTCTCAGCAGTGCAGCGAGGAGCGTCATTGTCCATCCGGTTTCCACGGTGTCATCGAGCAGCAGGCAGGCCGCGTATGGTCTTACTTGCAAATCGACGTGGAAGGCGCCATCCAGGTTGCGGCATCGCTGCACGCTGTTGAACTGTAGGCGTTGCGGCTGGTTGTCTTTCACCTTATGTATGCAAGGGATGAACGGCAGGTTGAGGCGTTGCGCCAGCCGCGCTGCCAAGTCCATGATTGGATAGGGTTGGCGCAGGGAGGGTACGCAGCAGACCCATCCGGGCGCTGGGTCGGGTCGCCATTCGGCCAGCAATTGCACCAGTGCCTCCAGCACGGCTTCTGAAAAGTAGCCACTGGCTTGTTCTTGCGCTATCAGTTGTCCCCAGCCTCCGTCACGCCAAATGCAAAGGGCGCGTCCCTCGCCAGCTCGCAGTTCCTCCTTGATCCTGCCGCTAAAGCCGTAGCTTTCCAATGCCTGGTAGGGCGGCCACTGCAAGCGCGGGGTCAAAGCCTGACTGGAACCGCGCAAGAACTGCTGCGCCTGCCGCACCAGTTCCGGGCTGCACACGGTCGGCAGCAGAGCCCGTCCTTGACAATTGGCGCATTTTCCGCAGGGGTGCGGCGTTGGATCATCAAGGCTGTACTCGAGAAATTCCATTAGGCAGCCGGGATGCTGCAAATAGCGTCGCATTTCCGCCTGTTCTTCGTAGCGCAGGCCAGTGATTTGACGGACTTTTTCTTCATCCAAGCTATAAGTGGCTGCTGCTGGCGTCAGCATCCATTTGCTTTTTTGCCGCCGGATCGGCGTTGGCGAGTCCGAGGAAAGATAGCGCAACGTCTTCTGCAATTGGCCGTAGGTGATATTCAGGCCGCGTTGCATTTCCATAGTTGACAAGCCGTTCGGGCACTGTCTCAAATACTCCAGGATAGCTTTGACATGGCGTTGCGGCGGAAAGGCGGTTTCAATGAAATAATTGCTGATGTTTTCATCTTCGGCGCCGCTGAGCATGATGCCAAAAGCTGAATCGACGGCGCGTCCGGCCCGTCCGACCTGCTGATAATAATGCACTACTGAGGCTGGCCGCTGGAAATGGATGACAAAGCCCAGGTCTGGCTTGTCGAAGCCCATGCCAAGGGCAACAGTTGCGACCAGTGCCTTGATTTCATTGTTCAACAGCTTTTGTTCCAGTTTAGTACGGATTTCGTTTCCGTCTTCGCCGTCGCCCAGGTCGGCATGGTAGGCTTCCGCCAGAATTTTGTTTAGCCTCAGCCATTCTGCCACCCGCTCGGCGTCTCTTTGCGTCAGCACGTAGATAATTCCGCTTCCCGGCAGTTTTGGCAGCTGTTCTGCCAGCCATGCCAGTCTTTCTGCCTGATGGTCGAGTTGCAGGTTTTGCAGGCTGAGGCTTTCGCGCACCAGTGGGCCGCGCACCACTTTCACGTCTTGTCCGAGTTGTTCGACGATGTCATTGACGACTCGGTCGTTGGCTGTGGCTGTGGTTGCCAGAATCGGCAATCCTTGCGGCAGTTGCGTCAACAGCTGGCGGATTCGCCGGTAATCCGGGCGGAAGTCGTGTCCCCAATCTGAAATGCAATGGGCTTCATCGATGACGAACAGGCCAATCCTGCTGGCGAGGTCTCCCAGCACCTCGAGGTGGAAAGTTTCATTGGCCAGGCGTTCTGGCGAGATCAGCAGGATGTCGACCTGGTCGGCGAGCAGCTCCAGGTGGATGTCCCTCCAGCTTTCGACATTGCTGCTGTTGATGGTGCGTGCGATCACGCCCATGCGCTGAGCGGCTTCGAGCTGATTGCGCATCAAGGAAAGCAATGGTGAAATCAGCAGGGCCGGCCCTTTGCCTTGCTCTCTTAATAGCTTGGCAGCAATGAAATAAACGACGCTCTTGCCCCAGCCGGTACGCTGCACCACCAGCAAGCGCCCACCGAACAGCAGCTGCGCAATGCTTTCCCATTGCCCATCACGAAACTCCGCTTCTGGATTGTTCAAACCCAGACGCAATAAATATAATGCACGATTACGCATAAAAAACAGTTCCTTTTCAGCATATAATCGAATCTCCCGTAACGCTTAAAAATAGCCCTTCCAGGCGACATTGTCAACAACTATTTCCGAAAGTCATTTATTTTGTGATTTTTCGGGAATTTTTATGAATGTGACACCACCTTTGGAATTTGCCCATTTCCAGGCCGAGCGGGCGGTGAAATTTCTTTCCGTCAACGGGTGACAAGCAGTTGCCAGACAGCCATTCCCCAGACGATTTCATTCGCAGCAATGCGCAAGCCGACAGCTGCGCTGCCCCGTTCGTTTGGCCTTTTGGGCTAGGGAATGAAATTCCGGCGACACCATGTCAACCATCGCCTTCGGGGGGGGGAGTGGAATTTCAGCAATCTGGACATCTGTCCAGGGCAGGCAGAGAATCCATGCCAGCTACACGGGAAACGGCAACAACCAGGCGGCGGGAGCGAACAGACTGCCCGCCTGCAATTCATGGCGAAACTCAGGCTTAGCAACAGTTGCCTTTAGGCCGCTGCCGATGCAGTATATGGCGTGCCCAGGATGGCGGTTCCCCGTTTTTTTGCCGGGAGGTTAGGCGGGTTGTCGCTGATGGTCTGAACGTGCAGGATTAACGGGAGCGGGCCTGAGGTCAATGTAAGATATCCGGTCAATCGCAATCCCGTGCATGCCCAATAGTATGCTGCCGACAGCAATCAGGGCAAGGCCAGAAACAAAAATGATTGGCTTATGACTCAGCACCGTGCTGGCGAAAAAAGCCAGGCGTTCACGCCCAGTTTCGGCAGTGACATCCATTTGTTTGACGAGGATGGTGCCATCTGCTTTGAAGTCAAGCATTGCATAGCCGAACATACGGTTGTCGGGGTCCCTGATAGACTGGCCGCTGGAAGGCAGATGGACCAGCCTGACGCCGGCGAAAGCGCCTTCCATATACTGGTGAATGTGACCTGAGACAATCAGATCAATCTTATGCCCGGCGATGGTTTCCCGAAAAGCTTCCGCTTCCTCTGCTGGCAGGCAATGTGATTCTTTTGGCCGCAGGTCTATTGGCGGGATATGGCAGAAGATGACGCAGCGTCGATAACGCTCCCTTTGGCTGGCAAGAGTACTCCTGAGGAACTCGCGCTGCTCTTCCGGCAATTTTCCTTCGGCGGTGTTCAGGGCGATGAACAAGGTGTCTCCATAGCTCCAGTGATAGAAATCCTGGCCGAAGAAGCGGCGCCAAGTTTCCATGGAATTCGGAGAGCAGAGATCATGGTTTCCGGGAATGGCCCAGAAAGGGCACTTCATCACTTCGCGTAATTCTGTAACCACGTGGCCGTATTCGGATTCCACGGCGAACTTCATCATGTCGCCGGTGCAGATGGCAAAGTCAACCTTGTCACTAAAGGATTGAACGACCTCTTTCATTGAGTCGGCCCTGGCGCCAAAGTCGCCAAACGTTGCCACGCGGAAGCATGTTGCCGTCGGCTGCAATTCGCGGCCCACTGGCGGGAGAAATGGCGGAAGATTGGTTAAAAACACCGTCCGCGCAGTATATGAGGCCAGGCATACGCCAATTCCGGCTAACAGCAGTGCCATGCCCGCCATGCGACGCGGTGACCATTGTCGCGCAGTGCGGCCTTCCATTTTTGTTCTGGATTTTGTCATTGGTTTTCCCCTGGCGTCAGAAGACAATCCATCTCTTGCGCAAGCATGAATTCGCCCCAGAACATATATTCTGCCAGCAGCAGAAAGATTTGCTTAGAAAGTGACAGGAAAATGGTTCCGGTCATCGCCCGGCGATGCCAGCGACATGCGAACAGGCGTTGCCGAATCAATGCCGACCAGAGCTAGCGGCAAATTCGCGTCAACTGCCGTTGTCAGGTCGCTGGCTGGCTCGAAAAACAAAATTCCGGCTCAGCCAGTCCCGTCAATTCGGCTTCGTCCTTTCCCATGACCATGAAAATCAGGCGGGTCACGGTAAAAAACAAGCTGAGTCCAGCCGAGATGACAGTTCACCCCAGGCGTTGTCCGGTGAGGCTATTCCTCAGTTGCCGGAGGTGTTTGGCGTCGCCCAGAGCTTGCTTTTTTGCCTGTGCGCAGGGGAGAGTAATGGTGGGGATGGCCGTTGACTCATGTTCGGCGTACAGGCAGCCGGCGATCAGCATTTTTACGACTTTGAGGCAGAGCATGAAATTTCTCCTTGGCAGGTGCTGTTGGGTAGCGGCTTTGGCGTTGCACTGGTGCCATTCGCTGGCGTTGAGATAATAGAAGTCATTAAGAAGACACGACTATTTTGCTGCGGATACCTGAAATTCGCAACCGATTAGTTACAAGCCATACTATCGCACAGGAAAATTGCGAAATAATTACCTTATCATTAATATCTCGTAATATTGACGATGTGCCGATTATGTTTGTTAATGGGCAAAATCGTGCCCACTTGGGTATTCCGCGCACATAATGATTTTTAAGCAAGCCCATTGGCAACTGTAAGTGTTCTGCGCAAGATTTCGCACGTTGCCAATAATTTCGGCACCTAGGTGACTTTTATGGCAAATCTCCGATTCCAGAAGTTTTTAATGTTTTCCAGCAGTATATTTTCATTTGTTTGCTTGTTTTCTAAGTTTTTTTTAATTATAGTAGCAGTGATGTTGTTATCAGCATCTTTGCAAGGTCGTCGTGGTTGCATTTACTTATGGAGAACAGGAGAAGTTCATGAAGCCCATTACTTGGAGCATCCTTTTGCAGAGTCGCGGCGCCATCAAGCTGGGCGGCAATCCCGACATGGATGGCGTCGCCCGCGTGGCTTTTGAAAACGGCATGGAGGAAGCCATCATCATCGGCAAGGACCATACCGGATTCTGCATGCATCCCACCCGCTTCGGCGTCATGCACCCAAGCTTGAAAATCAATCTTACTAAAGGGCTGGCGGAAGCCTTGCACAAATACGGCATCCGCGCCATTGCCTACGTCAACTTCGGCATGGACGGCGAGGCCGGTCGGCGTCATCGCGACTGGCTGCAAGAAAAGTCCCCCGGCCAACCAGCCCTGGTCACGCCCGACCACTACGCAGACCTCTGCGTTTTTTCACCTTATCTGAAAGAATACATGCTGCCAGTAGTTAAGGAAATCCTCCTTGACTGCGGTGCGGACGGCATCTTTTTCGATACTATGAGCGCTTTCTTTTATTGCGCCTGCCCAGTCTGCCGGGCTGCCTTTAAGAAGGCTTTTGACAAAGAGTTGCCTCTGGCCGACAATCCTGAAGACCCGGCTTGGGACCTTTATGGCCCTTGGCAGTATGAGCGCATGTGCAACTGCCTGCAAACCGTTTATCAGCACATAAGAGATTGGAAGCCAGGCGCGTCTGTGCTCTTCAATCATTTGGGCGGCCCGGCTTGGCCGTTCCCTCTGCCTGAAGTGGTGGAAGGGATGATTTCCTGCGACCCACCCGCTTTCTTCCCCTGGGTGTCCATGTACGCCAGCTACCAGTCATCGCTGCCCACCACTGGCGATGTCTTTATCGAGCGTTTTGCCCGGGGCTGGGGCGACCGCAACGCCAATACGACGCTGACCATGCGCTACAAAAGCGCAGCCATCTTTGCGCATCGGCAGCGCTTCTGCATCGGTGATAGAATCCATTCCGACTGGCGCCTGGGGCCAGGCACGACCGAAGCCCTGAAAACTATCCAGGCAGTGTGGCGGCAATTCAATCGCGCCTTGCCTGACGAGCTGCTGAATGCGCCTGATTTCCTTCTGCTTCACCCAGAAGCCTATCGGCTCGGCCCAGCCCGAAAAGCTTTCCAGAAGCCGGGTGACAAACGACAGGCCAACGGCTGGCTTGCCGCACTGGGTGGCTACCGCCTTCTCATGGATTGCGGACGTTCCTTCATGACGCTGCCGGAAATGGCGCTGACACGCCAGCTTCAGCCCGGGCGCGTGCTGATCATCCCCGCCGCTGAATATGTCAAGCCGGAAACCGACGCGCTCATTGATGGGTTTGTCACCGGCGGCGGTACCGTCTTGCTGGTTGAACGGGTTCCGCGCTTGGATGACGGTTCCTTGCCCAAGTGGTGCGGTTTCAGCACTGTTGAGGAGGATTCGGCCGGGCCGCGCGTCGGCGCAGTTTACCTGCCCGACCTTGGCACTTGCCGCCGCGGCAAAGATGACGAACGACCGCTGCTGCGCAGCAACGTCTGCAAGCTTGAAAGTGCCGGTGCGGAGGCAGTGTTCTATGGCTACCCGCAGGAGCATGCTGAATTCTTGCACAAAACGCCGTATGCCTCCTTCTACATGGCTTCGGACAGCACTCCCATGGACACGCCGTTGTTGACGTGTTTCCGCTATGGCCGGGGCAAAGTCTGGTTCCTCAACTGCGCGATGTTTACCGACTATACCGACGGCGCCCTGCCAGTCTATAAGCACTGGATGGAAAACTTGCTGCGCCGTATTCATCCTCGTGCGGACTTTGAGCTGGTTTCGCCTGGCGGCGACGTGGAGATCGTCTCCTACCGCCATCCGCGCAAGCGTGAAACCGTGCATGTGCTGCTCAATCATGGAGGACGGCGCACGTCCCTGCGCCATCTGTTCACTTCCGAGCAGGTGATTGCTCCGCAGCCAGCCTATCCGGTGACGCTGCGCATTCGTTCCAAAGCTGATTTGCACATCACGGTTGACGGGAAGCCGGTTGAGGCCGTGCGGCGGGGCGCCAGCGTCCACGTGCCAATAGTGATGGACTCCCTGTGGAAGTTCGTCAAATGCACTGAAAAAAGCTGATGTAAAAATATGGGTAACGCGCGAAGTTTGTGCTACTATCGATCATTTCTTTTTTTGAGAAAGATTTTCTTCAAATCAGCGCTTTGGTGTCGCCCCTCGGAGGCTCAGGTTTACGGGCATCCACCCCAGGTTCTGCTTCACTTCACCTGGGGTTACTCATGGCTGCGCCTCTCCGAGGCTTAGGTTTTGGGTGACTTATCGTGCTGACAGAATCGGCAGGTATTCAAGTCCGACTAATTCAGTGTTAAGATGTTCCTGGATAGTCAATTTTGGATTGGCGATTATTCTTTGCATGGCCTGAACTGCTTCCTGCCCGATTAGTTGCGGATGTTGATCAACGGTGGCAATCGGCAACATGTCGCTGATTCCCGTAACATTCCCAAATCCAGTCATTGCGATCTTGCCACGCCAGGGGATTCCCAGTTGCTCGGCTGCTTTGATAATCATGAAAATATCATCATCAGAAGCAGCTACGATCGCAGTCAGCCCTGGGTATTGTTGCAGCATTTTTTGCAAAATACGCTGTCCCACAAAACTGGAATGCTTATCATAAATCCAAAAAGTGCGTTCTTCGACATCTCGAATTCCTGCTTCCTGCATGGCAGCGTAAAAGCCCTGCAAACGTCCGGGAGTGCAGCCTATATGAAAGGGGATGACGATATCGCGGTGATGCCTTTTTAATACTTCATGCATGATCTGATAGGCGCCTTGATAGCTATCGCAGGTGACATAATGATGATTATTGAGGTCCGGCTGGGCAATATTTTCTTCCTCCAGATAAAGAACGGGGATAGGAGCAGCGTTGATATATCCATAGTTGCAGCTGAAAATACCCGAGATTTTAGTGGTGTGGAGTTTTGATAAAAAATACGATAGTTGGTCCGGAGCTGGTGCAACGATGCTCAATAAACAGTGATGCGTTAGAGCAGCCTGCTGCAATCCATGAACCAACGAAGCATAGTAAGGATGCTGAACACTGCCAATGTAAACAAACTGATTGACCGGAAAAGACTGTAGTTGCTTGACAAAAGTCCCGGAACCGCGACCCGCTCTAGTTAATAACCCTTCGAAGACCAGTGCAGATACGGCTTTGTTCGCTGTTGTCTTATTTATATTATACTTTTCAGCGATACGGTATTCCGAGGGAAAACGGCTGCCGGGTGGATACGCCCCAGACATTAATTCCCCCCGTAGAGAATCAATCAGTTCTGTTAGCTTGCTCTTGCTCATTTTATCTTTCCTTAGAAAGAGGAGGCGACAAAAAATATACTGAACAATATACCGCCAAAAGTAAATGAGTCAAAATAAATTATTAAAATAACTTGACTTTTATTTAAAATGATCTTATAGTTGAAATCGTCATTTTTATTTTTACAGTTGTGCAGCACCAAGTAAATCATTCACATTTATTATCGCACCATGAACACGTTAACCATTTTTACACACAGGGGGTAGCAATCATGAAGAGATGCTTTACACTCATTGAGCTGCTGGTGGTGGTTGCCATCATCGCGATTCTGGCAGCGATGCTGCTGCCGGCGTTAAGCAAAGCGCGGGAAAAAGCCCGTACAGTTTCCTGTGTCAACAACTTCAAGCAGTTGGGACTCTGCGTCAATTTTTACTCCAGCGACAATGAGGACTATCTGCCGCTGTACTTCTGGGAAGTGGGTTACACTTATCAAAATGCCATAATTCACTATATTCAAAGCAATGCCAAGTGGTACTGGGGCTGGTCCGCTGATACATCTGATGCAGTCAAAAAAATCTTTCAGTGCCCGTCCGGCACGGAAAAAATTCAATTTGGTCAAAATATCGGCTATAATTCGCGATGCGGTTGGAGTTCCCCATCCTTTGGTTCTCCACCTTCCTATGGTCCAGCCCGGATTATCATCACGCGCCCGTCAGAGCGATGCCTAATGTCGGAAACGTTAAAAGGCTCTGTGGGGTTTGATGGTATTGGCTCGGGTGGGGACTGGAGTCGCCACGGCAATCGAACCAATATGCTCTTTGTCGATGGCCATGTGGAAGCTCTCAGCCGTATGGAACTCTCTGACTTTTCGCGCACTCCGGAGGCAATCAAATTTATGTACGATAAGCGATAGATTATTGAACATGAGCATTTGATAGGTCGCATTTGAATTTGTTGTAGTACTTCATTGAAAGGGATGTCACTGCTGTCCCTGCCCGGCAGAGCATCAGGTGGTGCTGGATAAAGGCTTACAAGGAGATAAGACAAAGATGAAACGTTTTGCCATGGTGGCGACAATTCTGCTGGCGGGTTGTCTGGCGGCGGGTGCAGAGGCTGAGAATTTGCTGAAAAACGGCTCCTTTGAGCTGGGGCTGGAAGGCTGGCTTCCCCCTTCCTGGCTCCAGAATTTGTACCCGGCTCAAATCGACACCTCGGTGGTGTCTGGCGGCGGCGGCGCCTCTCTGAAAATGCAAGGGCAGCCTGGGAAATGGGGCTGCGTCATGCAGACCCTTGTTTCTTTGCCGGGCGGTCAATATGAATGTTCCGTGGATTTGAAAAACACCGGCTTTCAGAATTCCTGGACGACCTTTCTCATGTTAGAGTACGGCAGCAGCGATGGCAAAAGCGTCAATGCATTCAGCATCGGCACGGCATGGAACAAGCCGGAAAATGACTGGTTCCGGCAGAAGGAGGTTTTTACTCTGCCGGAGGGGACCCGGTATGTCCATGTATACCTGATGAGCAGATCGCCGGGAGGAAATGGCCTGCCGGACAATTTAGGCGTGGCTTGGTTTGACAATGTCTGCCTAAGGGCAATGCCGGTGGCGGCGGAAGCGGCAGCACCCGAAAAGCCGGCCGGCATTGCGCCTGCCCAGTCCGCCACGATTGACTCCCGCTCGGTCAATCTTGTCCCGCAAGCTCCGTTGCTTCGTGCGTTCAACAGAGTATCTTGGATAAAGGATGCGGTGCAGCATGCGAGCAACGACGACGAACTGGTTTTCAGGCCAGTTCCAGGCAAACGCGGATACAATCAGGTCATCGTCAATCCGCCTGAGTTCGCTGTGGAGCAGTACGTGTTTTCCGTTGATTGTGAAAAGGACGGGAACCTTGGCGGCTGGCAGCCTTTTGTGCAGGTGGAGCAGGTGCTGAAGGTCGAGGGAAAAACCGACTTTGCCTACTGTGTCGGGAAAACAAGTGACGGCAGGCACTATCAAGTGCAGGTGCCGCACCAGGAAGGCTTGCAGCAACTGCGGTTGATTCTCGGCACGACGCCCTGTCCGGCAACCGCCGCTGCCAGCGAACAGGATGCTATCCGCTTCCGCAACCCGGTTCTGGCGGCGGTGGGGCAGACGACTGGGCGTTTCGTCTTTGAGAACGCTGCGCCGGCCAGGCTGGGAGGAATCTATCAGCCTGGCGAGGAAGTTAGTGTTGAATTTCGTGTGTTCTGCGGTGTCGAACAGCCAGTTTCCGTCTACCTGGAGTATGAGCTGCGCAGCGCCGAAGGGAGCCTGCTCGCTCAGGGCGCTTTGCCGGAAACGCTGCAACCGGGAAGCTATGTCGCGCTGCCGCTCCAGATCAGCAGAAGACTTGATGAACCGGGGTATTACATTGTCAAATGCCTTTTACGGGCGGACAACAACATGGTTGCTGAAAAGACAGCGGCATTTCTGGTTGCGCCCTGGGTTGAAAAGCCGGATCCCTTCTTCTCCATGTGTCATTTCGGCCTGCCTGCCGCTTTCCTGGCGCCGTCTAGGGCTATCGGCATGGGCAGCACGACCCTGGCGGCCTACCAGGCAGAATGCGAACCCCAGCCGGGTCAGTACGAATTTTCCAGGCTTGACCGGCGGATTGAGCAGGCGCAGGCTCTGGGGATGGAAGTTTACGGACATTTTCCTGTCTACGGAAACCAATATTCGATGGATGCCGGCTGGTATAACCAGCAGAAGAAGCTCCTCTTGGACACAGGTTTCCCTGCGGCTTTCTTCGAGCCTTTCCGCGACTATGCCCGGGCGGTCATTGAACATGTCGGCAACCGAGTGACCAGCTGGAGCGTAGTCAATGAAATCGACCTGTCCTGCCATACCGGTAAATATGCCGAGGAGTACTACTTGACCGGGGCGCGGATTGTTGCCGAAGAGGTACGCCGCTTCAATCCGGGGTTGCCGGTTCTAGCCTTAAGCGTCAGCGGGGTTGATTCCATGCAACTATTGCCATATGCAAAAAAGTTGTACCCCAAATTGCAGGATGTCATCGACGGGATTGGCCCGGACGCGCATGTGACACCATGCACTTATGGGTCGGGCTACCGGCCAGTCTCCGAGGAAAAGGGTTTTTTCCGGGAAATGCTTTTGGAAGGGCGCAAAATGGTCGGGCCGGATGGGATTTTGAGCATTGAGGAAAAAGGCTATGTCTGTGTTTCCAGCCTGCCGATGGATGACCCGGCCTTGATGCGCTTGGCGGCGGTGATGCAGCGCGGGGTGGTGATGGCCAAGGGGCATGGCTGCCTGCGCTGGGTTCCGCATTACGCGGTAGCCAATCAGCCAGGGCTGACCGACTACGGGATGTGGCGCCTGGGCAACCCGCGTCCAATGATCGGTAGCTATGCTGCCGCTGCCCGGCTGCTGGCCCATGCCGCCGCACCGCTGGAGGTGCTGCCGATGAGCGGCATCTACTGCTATCTTTTCGAACGCGGCGAGCAAACTGTTGCGGTACTCTGGACAAGCGAAGAAAAGCCGTTGCAGACAACATTGCAGCTGCCAGATGATTCCCGAGTGTACAACTTGTTCGGCAGCCGCTGTCAGTTCAACGGCAGCATCAGCGAATTTCCGCTGTTCATTGAGACCGGCATGGCGAAAGCCAGCTTGGCAGAGCGGGTTGCGACAGCAAAATATTCTCTGTCTGTCCTTGCCGGAGAGCTGTTGGTGCAGCGGCCTGACCTGGTGCAGTTGGCTGTTCTGAATAAGGCTGGAACGGAATTGATGGCTCGCCTTTCGGGCGACAAAATCCAGGCCAGGGAAGTCCACCTGGAGGCGGGAAAGATCAGTCGGATCGAGTTACAACTGAACACCCCGCTTCAGCCCGGTGAGCAGCTGCGAGTTGATGCGACAGCTGATGGGCAGACTTACTCGTTTTCCGCCGATGTTTCCTGGACCATCTTGAAGCGGGTTACAGGGGTGAAAACTGATGCCGTCCTGACTGGCTTTGAAGCGGTTGAGCCCATCCTGCTGGATTCGGCCTCGAACCTGTTGCCGTACGACGCGCTTGCCAATGGCTTGTGGACTGGCGTGGATGACTTGAGCCTGAAAGTCTATCTCGGCTATGATGATGAGTTTTTCCACCTTGCGGTAGAAGTTCGGGATGATTACCGTCGCTTCCGGCAAATCGGCAACAATCTTTGGAACCAGGATGCCTTGCAGTTCGGGTTTGATGCCAACAATGACGCTGTCAGTGGCAAGCTGGCCTCGACCGGCTACGATGATGATAATGACTGGGAATACGCCTTTGCCGTGAATAAGAATGGAAAACCGGAGTTGTATTGCTACACCAGCCCTCAGCACAGTTCTGAATTGCGAGGATCCCGTAGCGAGTATCCCATGCAAATCCATGACCTCGGGGATAACCGCATGCTTTATCGGCTTGCGTTGCCGTGGAAGGCGCTGGCGCCGCTTCGGCCGGAAAAAGGCAGGGTCTTCGGCTTCAACCTGATTTTCTTTGATGATGACGGCGGCGGCCCGCTTTATGAAATGGGGTTGTCATCGGGAATCTCCGGCGGCAAGAATCCTTCCGCCTTCCGGAAATTTATGTTTGAATAAGGCAGCGAGAGCAAGAATCGCTAATGAGCGAAATCTTGTGAAATACTTATGGCTTCAGTCTGCCGTAGTGCCCTTACTGGGCACCATGCTTGGTGTACGCCTCCCCCCAGGCTAAAGCCTGGGGTTAAGCATGGTTAAGCGCCTACGGCGCAAGGGGGCATGACTGTAAGCATGATGCATCTTCACCGCCTGAAAGCCTGTACAAGATACATGCCTTGGCTCCGCATGTCCATTACTGTCCACTAAAGCGCCTTTACCCGGGGTGCCTAAGTGCCGTAGATTGCCGGAGTTCCGAGTTATCAGTCGGTGACCAATACTACAAGCATTCATCACAAAACTTCGCACATTAATAAATAATGTTATTATTATTGCTGGAAAATATTAAAAAACTTCTTGAATCGGAGATTTGTCATGAAAGTCATCCATGACGCTGATGTGATTCGCAAAAAGTTTTTCTCGAATCCTGCGACGGCCAAGCGGTTTCCGGGAATGGTTTTAAATATAGACTACGGCGATTTTGAGCATGTTGAGGCCTCTCCCGCCTATGACAACTACATGTTGTATGCCGACATCGTCAATCAATACCATTTACAGAAGAATCATTTGGGCACGCTGTTGCAGCCATCGTTTTTGTCGGTGCGCTATATCACTTCCGGCTCCCAGTACGTACGGTGCAAGGATAAAATTTTTCTAGCGGAGCCAGGTGATCTGATGTTGATTCCCCCGCAATGCAGTTACTCCTACGCGACTGGGCCGGAGGGGCATTGCTTTCAGCAGTCAATTACGATGAAGGGCACCTTGCTGAATTCGATTCTGGCGCATTTGGGATTTGCGAAGGATTTTTGCATCCACCTTGAAAACCCAGAGTTTTATTTCGAAATTCATCAGCGGCTCAAGGAATTATTAAAATATGGCAAGGCGGACGAATGTGAAAAGAATTCGTCATTATGCTTTTTTTTATTGCAGCGAATTGCCAATTTAAGCGACACCTTGCGCCCGCCGGAACTGTTGATCCAGGCTCAGCATTACATTGAGCAAAACCTTGGTGAGAATCTATCACTCAAAGTATTGGCGGAGCATTTGCATAAATGCCCATCGACATTGAATAAGCTTTTTAAAAAGCATCTGAATTTTTCCGTGTATCAGTATATCATTTCCCGCCGGATGGAATGTGCTTTACGTATGCTTAGGAGGAAAGAACACTCGATTAAATATATAGCATCGGTAATCGGCTACAGCTCGTTGTCAAATTTCTCAACGGAGTTTAAAAAATACTATAAATGCACTCCGCGTGATTATGCTTTAAGAGAAATGAATCTCATGAGCTGAATATAAACAGTTTTTGCTTTTTGGGACAAAGGGCTACTATCGAGCAAATTCTTGGTTTTTGGGAAAGATTTTTTCAAATCAGCGCTTTTGTGTCGCCTTCTCCGAGGCTCAGGCTTGGGGAGACTTCACCCCAGGTTCCGCTTCGCTTCACCAGGGGTTACTCATGGTTGCGCCTCTCCGAGGCTGGGCGGCCTTCAGGCCATTCGAATCAAGCGTGCAGTAGCCTGAAGCTCGAAATTTTGTTAATATGCAAAGTTTTGTGATGACTGCTTGTAGTATTTTGGTCACCGGCCACCAATTTTCTTGTGCAAAACGCAAGTCGGATTTGGATTTTGCACAAAAGGGGCTATGGTATGGCTTAGTCAACGCATAGAGGGTTAAGTCATGATTGAAAGAAAAATAACGCCTCACTTGCTGGAATTAGCGCGCTATTTTCCGGTTGTGACCATCATGGGGCCTCGTCAGTCCGGCAAGACGACCTTGACCAGGGCAGTGTTTGCCAATCACGTGTATGTGAATTTGGAGGACAAGGCCGCACGTGAGATTGCCATGAGCGACCCCAAGGCTTTTTTTGAGCTGTACAAGCCGCCGGTCATTATTGACGAGGTTCAACGGGTTCCGGACTTGCTGAGTACCATTCAAGTCCTTGCTGATGAAACCCGCGAACGTGGATGCTTTATTTTGACCGGTTCGCATCAGCCGCAATTACATGCACAGATTTCACAATCGCTTGCCGGTCGCACCGGGATTTTGCATTTGCTCCCGCTCTCGATAGAGGAACTCTTCAATGCGGGCATTTCGTTGTCCCGTGACGAATATCTTTTCAATGGCTTCATGCCTCGCCTGTATGATGAAAAGATTCCTCCAACTTTGCTTTATCCAGCCTATTATGCAACCTATGTGGAACGTGATGTGCGTCAGCTGATCAATGTTTCGAATCAACATTCCTTTGAGATATTCCTGAAGTTGCTGGCTGGTCGCATTGGACAAGTCGTCAATCTCAGCGCTTTGGCTGGTGATATTGGTATTTCAGCGACGACGCTGAGTTCATGGCTGTCCGTTTTGGAAGCCAGTTACATTGTTTTTCGCTTGCCGTGCTACTTCAACAACTTTGGCAAACGGCTTGTCAAGGCTTCTAAAATATTTTTTACTGATGTCGGTCTTGCCGCTTTTCTGCTTGGAATTGAAAGAGTGTCGCAAATTGCCCGTGATCCGCTTCTTGGCGGCTTGTTCGAGAACATGGTTGTCATAGAAGCATTGAAAGCGCGTTACAATGCAGGAAAGCAGCAGCCAGAGCTTTATTATTTCCGTGTACAAGGACGGAATGAGGTCGATCTCATTCTGAATAATAATCGCCAGTTGACCCCGGTTGAAATTAAGGCCGGCATGACCTTCGATCCCTCGTTTGCCAATGACCTGAGGAAATTTCTTTCCTTTGCTAAAGATTGCGTGAATCCCACGGTTCTTTATGCTGGGGATACGACCGCAACCATCCATGGCATAAAATTTGACAATTTTAAAAATACCTACCAACTCTTTGGCGCGTAATGCCTCTCGGAGAATGCGACTTGAGAGTGTAAACGCCACATAGGCTCCCCAAGCCGCCCTGAAATGAGTCTTTTCCCTACCTGTGGAAGACTGATTTTCCCAAAAGGCATTTTTAATTGTTGGGGGTTTCCTATTGAATTGGAAAGTGGAATGATGCATTCATTTCCCCTTTCGGATGCTGTCCCATAGGATTTTGGTTCGTTGTGGAGTGATTTTTCGTTTCTTCCACATCCCGCAGGACATCTCCTTTGGATGGCGTGTGTTCGGCCACGACCTCGTACTGCTTGGTTTCCTTGGCTTTGGTCACTCAGAAGATTCCCCTCTGGTTCAGCGCATGCAAGTGCCGGAAGTCAATGTATGCCTTGTCAAACACGACAATCTCCCCGGTGTGCCTGCCTGCGCAGTCCTCGGCTGCCTCAATGGCGTCATAGTTCCCGGCAGATTCCACCAGGATGAAGTTGGGAAGAAATGTCCCCGGATGTACTTGAAAAGTTGATTGATGACGGTTAGTGTACTCTTTGCGGACCAGCGCTGCCTCCTTGGGTTTGGTAGACACATCTGTGTAGTGGGGGCGTTTATTTTATCATGGCATTGTCATTCAAAGAACATAGTCCCTATGAGATGGTTGTGATTCTGCGTTATATTATCTTGTGATGTGATGAAAATATAAACAGAAGGGATCTTGAAAATGAAGTGGCGTTGGGATCAAGGGAGGTTAGCCTATTTTCAGTTTGACAATATTGTCAATATTGCCAAAGTTTTAACAAGTCTTGAAGGCGTATACTTGAATACCGATGGCGATTTGTTGAGACCTCCTTTAGAAAGAGGAACGGAGCTTCCTTTTCCCCCTTCGCATTACAAGGTATGGCGCAACTACGCTCGCGTGTTTGCATGTGCAATGCTTGCAATTCAAATAAACAATCGACTATATGTAACGGGGCTTTGTAAGAAATTAGCAAAAGAGCCGACAGAATTTTCATCTGATCAATATTTTAATTTTGTTTTTTCGCGATTTACATTGCCGTTCTCTGCATTTGATGATTATAATACCACCTCAAAGTCCATCTATCCGTTCATCGCTATTATTAAATTTGTTTTTTCTAAGTCCGCTTTGGGAAGAGGCGTATCATTAGAAGATGTTTTTTCGTATGTTATTGGCAATGACTGTACAGGTCTTGAAGATATGGGATTCTATGCAAAGTTATCCCCTACCAGTAGAGTTCCCCAGGGTGATGAAAAAAGACAAGTGCGGGAAATGCTTGTGTTTATGGGACAATCTTCCTTTTTAAAGTGGTTTGACAAACATCTCTATGCAGATACATCAGACCTTAATACTGTATTGAAAGCTATATCACCGCATATACGCATAAAACGGAAAGATGTTCCACAAGATGAATTTTTGGCAGTAACTTCTCTTGGAACTAGAACGGAACAAAAGAAACTGGAAATTATCCTGCCAGACCGCGAGGGAGGAATAACGGGATTCATTGAAGGACGTCGCGTATTTAGCACACATAGAAAATTGGAAAGAAGTCCTCTTGTCAGAAGGCACTATTTTCTCACTTATCCTGACTTGATTTGTGATGCTTGTCATTTAGATGTAAAGCACAGATATCCATGGGTGGACAATATTTTGGAATTACATCATGTCTTGCCATTAAGCGCAACGATAAACGTAAATGGTACGACAACGCTTTTAGATGACTTGGTTCCGCTTTGTCCTACGTGTCATAAGAGCATTCATTCTTATTACCGCTTAAAATTGAATGAATTAGGAATAGATGATTTCAGTTCAAGAGAAATGGCCAATCGTGTGTATGATACGGCAAAAAAGGAGATTGTGATTTCATGATACTTTCATACACTAAACAAAAAGAAATCATTGAATACTGTTTAGCAAAGAATATTCCTCTTTCAGATAAATTAAATCAGATGGGTCTCACCTACGATTCATTGGTTTATTATGATGAAACAGAGAGAGAGCTATTAGATAAATTGCCGGTTTTTATTCCTGTCTGTAAGCGTCCAAAGGTTGCACGGGAAATCCCCTGTGTTAGTTTCTTTTCTGGTGCCGGTGGGTTGGATATTGGTTTTGAATGCGCGGGATTTAAGACTATTGCCGCTGTAGAAAATGTGCCCATGTTTTGTGATACCTTGCGCAAAAATGGACATAAAGTGATCATTGGCCCACCCAATTTCGAAGGCGATATGTCAAAACCTCAGGAGGTTATTCGTCAGTTAGAATCTATTGGCGTTTCTCGAAACTTCTCAGGCGTATTCCACGGAGGCCCACCATGCCAATCGTTTAGTGTAGCTGCCAACCAAAGATTCAATAAATCCGGCGAGAATTTCAAGAGAACTGGATTTAACCACGCTAAATTGGGGAATTTACTTTTTTGTTATATTGAGGTAATCTGTCATTTTCTACCATCAACATTTTTGATTGAAAATGTTGATGGGCTTATTTCAATAGATGGAGGTGAGCAAGCGGCCAACGCATGTGCAATACTTAAAAATCATGGATATGACGTAACTCCTCCCCAAGTCGTCAATGCTGCAGATTATGGGGTTCCTCAAAGAAGAATGCGCACTATAATCGTAGGTAGCAGGATAGGACACTTTGAATATCCTCCAATTCAATTATTTCATTTGCCTGCAGGGTGCGTGTTTAAAGAAAATGTAAATGGTTTGCCTAATCACCAAACAAGAAAACATAATGCACAATCAATCAATCGCTATATGATTCTAAAATTTGGGAAACGCGACAAACTGGGGAGGGTTGATAGGTTGGACCCTTTCGTCCCGTCTAAAACAATAATTGCGGGGGGAACTGGAGGCGGGGGAAGATCCCATTTGCACCCGTTTATTCCGCGGACGATGTCTGTCAGGGAATGCGCTCGCTTGCAAACATTTCCAGATTACTATGAATTTACGGGACCAGTGGCACGGCAATTTACTCAATGCGGAAATGCTGTTCCCCCTGTGTTGGCATACGAAATGGCATGTGCTATATATCGTTCAATTTATAAGCGCTATTGAAAAAAAATGAAGACAGGATGAAACATCTCAATTAAATGGGGCTATACTGGCATTTATATATTATTGAGCAGACATTGCCTAGGGTGCCAACTATGCTTTTTCCAGGAGGAAGAGAAATTCCTTTACGTGCAGGTTGCGATTGCGGAGGTTACGGCTGCCGCGGAAGGTGTTATAGGTTGTTTCCAGTATTTCCAAGCGGCCAAGCCGTTTTAGTTCTGCCGCGAAGCTCTGCGGGTGGATGAAGCCCTCGGAGTTGTAGGATATCAGGATGAATTTGGCTGGGCAGCGCTGAATGAGGTCAAGCAGGGCTGGTTCTGCCAGTTTGGGCTGATTGTAGCAGCTGCGGTTCCAGTTTTTCGGGATGCCGGACACTGGGCTGATGGACTCCGGCTCTTGGTAATCAGCTAGCAGGTTGAGCATAAAGTAGTTGGAGCCATACGGGTGCTGGTTATAGGGTGGATCAAGATAGCACAGGTCAAGTTCTGGCAGTCCGGGATAGGGGAAGAAGTCATTGGCGTCGCGGCGGGTGACCAGCGCCTGGCTGCTAAAGTTGGACAGGACTGGCAAGGGCAAGGTGATGGCGCCGAGAATGCGGGTCAGCGCATGGCGGCCATGTCCGCCAAACTGGCCGACGCCCTGCCGGTTTTTGTAGAATCCCTTGAAGACGCCGGCGGTGTTGGCTTTCACGGACGCCTCTGCCAGCAGCGGTGCCAGGAAGAGTGCTTGCCAGGATTTCGGCAGGAGGGCGATTTGGCGGCGGGCGGCATCAAGGAAAAGGGCGTTGCGGCGGGAATAGAAGACGCGCTCGCCCGGTTCGATTTTGTCGTCGTTTTGGGGCGCATACAGGCGCGTGATCAGTCCGGGCGACGGGTCCGCAGCCATGCCCGCCAGGATGCGTTTGTGCCAGTGCAGCAGCTCGTCCTGGTCAATGTCGCTTTTGTTGCTCAGGTAGCAGCGGTTGGTGATTTCGCTGTAGAGTTCGAGGTCGTTAGCGACCAGGAAGTCGGAATCGCGTTTCAGGAAGCGGGCCACGATGCCGGAGCCGCTGAACAGATCAGCGCAGTACAGGCGGCTTTTGCCCAGGCGTTGCTTGACCATGTTGATTGCGCGGCCTAGAAACGGCAGCAGCGCCCGCTTGTTGCCAAGGTAGGTGATGATCTGCTCGCGCAGATAAGCCGGATTTTCAAGGTTGTCTGAGTGGGAAGACAGATCAGGCTCCGAGGGTGATGGCATACGCACGGCGGAAGAGAAAAGCGAAGGCGCAGAAGTGGGCAGAATCGAACTTGCTGTGGTGCTTCCGGCGGTCTTGCTGCGGCGCTTTCACCATCTCCGGAAGGTCGACCGGGGCAGGGTCGGGTTGTTGAGGTTAAAGTCCGTTCGGACGATGTCCTCCATCGGCAGTTCACGGATAAATCGGCTTGGCTGGCGGCTCCAGTCGCCATCCCAGTTGGCGCGGGCGCGGGCATTGAGCAGGGCGACTTCTTCGCGACCGCGGGTGATGCCGACGAAGAACAGCCGTCGTTCCTCCTCGATTTGGTCGGGGTCGGCGATGGTGTTGGCATGCGGCAGGAAGTCTTCCTCGACGCCAGCGATGAAGACGTAGGGGAATTCGAGGCCCTTGGCGCAATGCAAGGTCATCAGGACTACAGTGTCGCGGTCAGGGTCGTGGGCGTCGACATCAGCCACGAGGGCGACTTCCTGGAGAAATTCATTCAGCCCGGCCTCTTCGTGGTCGCGTTCGTAATGGACGGCGTTGGTGAGCATTTCCTGGAGGTTTTCCAAGCGGGCTTCGGGAGTGCCGTCGCGGTCATACGCATGGTGGGTGAAGTCGGCGAAGTCATGGACAGCAGCGACAGCATGGCCGACTGGTGCGCAGGGCAGGTCGTTCAGCTGGCGGCACCAGTTGGCGAAGTCAAGCACCTTAGCGCCTTTTTTCTTCCAGCGTTGGGCAAAATCGTGTTGGCAGAGCAGGGTGAAGGCCGCCATGCCCTGTTCGCGGGCGCATTGTTCGATAGCGGCGAGGGTCTTGGGGCCGACGCCGCCCCGGTAGGCGGCGACGCGCTCGAGGCTGATGCGATCGGCGGGATTGACTTTCAGGCGGGCGTAGAAGCGCAACCCGCCGATGATTTGGTAGGGGATGCTGGCTCGCACCAGGGCTTCTTCCAGGGTTCGGGACTGCCGGTTGGTACGGTAGAAGACGGCCATGGTTCGATAGGGGTTGCCATTCAGGTACAAGGTCCTGATGCGGCGGGCGATCCACAAGCCCTCGTCACGGTCAGAGCCGACCGTGACCAGGCGGACTTTTTGAGGGTTTTCAGTCGGGACAGCAGGAACGAGCGTCTTGTCAATCCGGTTGAGGTTGTTGCTGATCAAGGTGCTGGCGACATTCAGGATATGCTCACTGGAACGGAAATTTTTTTCCAGGCGCACGATGACGGCATTAGGGAAATCTTTCTCGAAATTCATGATGTTGCTGTAGTCAGCTCCGCGCCAGGAATAGATGCACTGATCAGGGTCACCGGTGGCGTGGATGTTGTTGTTGGCCGGATTGACCAGCAGTTTGAGCAGTTCGTATTGCAGGTGGTTGGTGTCCTGGTATTCGTCAACCAGCAGGTAGCGGAAATGGTTGTGGATGATTTCGCGGATGGCTGGGCGTTCCCGGAGCAGGCGCGCCACTAGGAGGAGAAGATCGTCGAAGTCGACGGCGTTTTGGGTTCGGAGCCGATTTTCGTAGGCTTGGCAGACTTCATGGATGGCCTCGGCGTTGTCCCAGGCCTCTTGAGTCATGATTTCCTGCGGGGTGAGGCATGAGCTTTTGGCGCGACTGATCAGCTCGGCGATGAAGCCGGGCGAGAGCCCAGTGGTGGCGGGGTGGTCATTCAGGCATTGTTTGAGCAGGGCTTTCTGGTCGTCGGTGTCGAAGATGATGTAGTCCTTAGTGCGGCCGTCGTCCAGTGCTTCGATGTATTGTCTCAGGAAGCGTGCGCAGCAGCTATGGAAGGTGCCGACGTTCCGGGGGGCTTCTCCGACTAAGCGCCCGATGCGTTCCTGCATTTCCCGCGCAGCGCGGTTAGTGAAGGTCATGGCCAGGATTTGGCTGGGCCAGATGCGCTGCGAGATCAGGTAGGCGATGCGGCGGGTGACAACGCGCGTCTTGCCTGAGCCGGCGCCGGCCACGACCAGCATCGGCCCGTCAAGATGGGTGACGGCGCTCAGTTGGTCTTCGGTCAAGTTTTTCAGGATATCGTCAGTAGGGATGTTCATATCGTCTCAAGTCGGGAGCTGGTTTGACCGGCTGCGGTTCACCGGGTCATTTCATCGTAGGCTTGGTCAAGGGCTTTTCTTTCCTCGCCGCGGACGGTTTTGCAGCCTTGGCGATAGATGGCTTCGAGGGTTGGACGGTCGTGTAGATCGCGGTCAGCGATGTCCATCATTTCAATATATGGTCGGGCGAGGTCGGGGTATTGTTTGGATAGGTTGTTCAGGTATTCCATAGCTTCGAGGGGTTTGTTTTGCGCGCGCATGGCTTGCGCCGGCCCATAGATTGGCTGGGGACGGTCGTAGTGCCGGTTGGGAAAATATAACCAGTCGCCGACCAGTCGGCCGATGATGCCGGCGAGCCATGAGCCGAGCGGAGTGGAGCGAAAACGGAATCTCATAGTGGTGTGTTCGCTGGTTGTAGAAAACGGTGACAGATGATTTTCCAGCGCAAGCGCTGCTCGCATTGGCGATTGATCCAAGTCTGGACTGAGTCGTGGGGCAGGCGGGCCAGGTCGCGGATTTCCTGGTCAGTGCAGCGGAAGAGGACGGACTGAGCCTGGTCGCCGAAGACGGTCTGTGCAGAGGCCATGGCGTCGCCGAGGCGTTGGCAGGCGGTTCGGTGTTGGGTTACAAGCCTTGCGACGACGGCGGCCATGGCAGTCCATAGCAGCCAGACTGGCAGGTTTGGGAGCCAGAAGGTGCGGATGAGCTGGCCGGCGAGGATAAGCATGGCTGCGCCCAGGAACATCAAGGAGTCGTGTTGCCGCCTGAACAGTCCGCCAGCGAATCGTCGGAACGAGCTCGTCGCGGTTTGGTAGGCGAAGGTTTCCTCATAGTCCATGCTTTCCAGGCCGATTCTGGCGACGTGGCAGAGTTCATGGGCCAGCAGTTCTTGGCGGCGGTAGATGAGCCAGCGGTCGCGGTCGCGGAAGGTTTTGCGGATGATGAAGAGGGCGAAGAAGTCGGGGTAGAAGTAATACGCGCAGCCACCGAACAGGAGGCTGGCTTTCGGGTTGATGAAGAATCCTGGCACCCAGTTGATCTGGAAGCTGTAGAGTTCCTGGCAGTGGCTGGCGACTTCGAGAAAGAGTTCCTGGGGAATGCGTTCCTGTGCAGAGACGGTGAGGTCTTCGATGGTGAACGTGCCTTGCTCGGTCAACGCCTGCTCCATGTTGGCGATGTTGTGGCGCAGCCGTCGCAGGCGTTCCGTGAACGCGACGGCGTCTTCGTCTCGACCGCAGATGAAGCCATTGGCATCAAGCTGCGCCAGCGCTTCCAGGTCTTCCTGGCTGGCGCGTTCGAGCAGGTCGTCAGGCATCATGGCATGCAAAGGGTGGGCACTTTATGGTTTAAGGGCAAGTCAGCGGCGTTGGTTGAGTTTTTGCCAGGCCGCCCATTTGCGGCGAAAATTTTTGAACAAGGTGTCTTTGGCTTCATAGCCGACTAAGGCGGTTCCTCCTGCCAGCATCAGCCAGGAGAGCGCGTAGCCGGCCGTGCCTAAGAAGAGCCAGCGGCTGTTCTGGGTGGCGGCGGCAGCCATGCTGCCCAGCAGCAGGCAGCCATAGCCAAAGGGGAAATTGAGCAGCAGCATGGCTACGCCGAGGCGCAGGCGCGGGCCAGGTGCGCGTTGCCAGGCGGAACGGACGATTTTGGCCGGCAGCACGATGATGACAGAGCATTTTCGGGGCGCTGCATAGGTCATGGAAACGGAAATCTCTCTCCTGTCTAGACGTTGCGCATGTTTAGGCCGTGTTTGCGAAGGCGTTGCCTGTGTTCAAGCCAGGCTGTCCAGCAGCTGGGCGGCTTTGTCGAAATCTCGGTTGACGTGTTTGGGGGCGTGGGCGTCAGCCGTGACCAAGATTGGAATGCCAAGGGCCAAGGCGCGTTTGAGCAGGCTTGGCGACGGGTAGGGTTCAGCGCACGGCTTGGACCAGCCGGCAGTGTTCAGCTCCAGCTGGGCGCCGGAGGTGCGGACGGCTTGCAGCGCCGCCGTAATCTCGCTATCTAGATCAACAGTGGGACGGAAGCCGAATTTCTTGGGCAGGTCAAAGTGAGCGATGATAGTGAACGCCTTGGTTTCGGCCAGGGCTTTGAGCCGCAGCCAGTATTTGCGCCAGACATCGTTGATGCCGTCTTGTCCCAGTGCCTGCCATGGCTCTGGGGAGCTGTCAACCGGAAACCCATCCAGGTTGTGGATGGCGCCAATGGTGTAGTCAAGCGGGTAATTCGCCAGATGGGCCATGTTTTCCTGCCAATTTTCCGGGAAGAAGTCGACTTCCACGCCGATGCGCATGGTGAAACGCTCGGTTTCGACCTGTTTTTTGACTTCGAGGCATTCCTGGAAATAGCAGCCCAGGCGTTCTGGGTGGATGCTCCATTCAATGTCAAAGGGGCGGTTTTCCGGGAGCATGACCCAATGGTCGCTGATGCCGAAGGTCTTGAGGCCAGCTGTTTTGGCGGCGAGGGCCATAGTGGCGACGTCAGCGCCGCCGTCGCTCCAGGTGCTGTGATTATGCAGGGAAGTGGTGATCATGATGAAGTGATGTGGGGCGGGCGAATCAGCGCCCGCAGCAGCTTTTGTATTTCTTGCCGCTGCCGCAGGGGCAGGGGTCGTTGCGCCCGACTTTGGGCATTTGCCGGCGGATGGTCACTCCGGCCTGGAGCCGGGCTGGCTTGTCGTCCAAGCCGGGGATGTGGTCGAACTGGCCAGCTTCCTCGTGGATGGTCTGGATGTCTTTTTTCGGCGGCGCCTCCGGCTCCGGGAAATTGACGACGGTGCTGAAGCGGAAGATGTTGCTGCAGATTTCGGCCTTGACGGAATCCATGAGCACGGAGAACAGCTCGTAGGCTTCCTGCTTATATTCCACCAGCGGGTCGCGTTGGCCGTAGGAGCGTAGCTGCACGCCTTGCCGGAGCGCGTCCATGGCGTAGAGGTGGTCTTGATAGAGGTTGTCGATCGGGTTGAGCATGATGTAGCGTTCCAGCCACTGCAAGGCGTCCGGATGTTCCTGCTGCACTTTCAGTTCATACGACTGTTCCACCAGCTCTTGCACCGCCTTAGCCAGAGTTTTTGGATTGTCTGTCTGGCTGAACAGGGTGTTCGGGAAGTTGATTGGGAAGATGCGGGTCAGCCATTGCTTGAATTCTTTCAGGCTGACCGGCTCATTTTTGGCGCGGCTTTGGAAAGCTGACTCCACCTGTTCGGACACGGCTGTGAACACGAAGTCCATGAGTTGTTCGCGGGGATTGTCGCTGAGCAGGATGTTCCGGCGCAGGGCATAGATGGTCGCCCGCTGCTTGTTCATGACATCGTCATATTCGAGGGTGCGCTTGCGAATGGAAAAATGCTGTTGCTCGACTCGGCGCTGCGAGGTTTCGACTGAGCGGTTGAGGAGTTTGTGGGACAGCTCCATGCCCTCTTCCATGCCGAGCTTTTCCATGATGGAGGCGACGCGGTCTGAGCCAAAGAGGCGCATCAGGTTGTCTTCCAGCGAGATGTAGAATCGTGACGAGCCAGGGTCGCCTTGGCGGGCGCAGCGTCCTCGCAGCTGCCGGTCAATGCGGCGGGCGTCATGGCGTTCACTGCCGATGACATGCAGTCCGCCGACCTCGGTGACACCGGGGCCGAGCTTGATGTCCGTGCCTCGGCCAGCCATGTTGGTGGCAATGGTCACGGCGCCGAGCTGGCCGGCACGGGCCACGATTTCGGCTTCGCTCTCATGGTGCTTGGCATTGAGGACGTTATGGATGATGTTGCGGCGTTGGAGCATGCGGGAGAGCAGCTCGGAAACGTCGACCGAGATTGTTCCAACCAGAACCGGCTGGCCGCGCTGGTTGCATTCGATGATTTCCTCGATGATCGCCTTGTATTTTTCGCGTTGGGTTTTGTAGATGCGGTCATCGGAGTCAACGCGCAGGCACGGCTTGTTGGTCGGCACGACGAGTACGTCGAGGTTATAGATGGATTTGAATTCGTTGGCTTCAGTTTCCGCAGTGCCGGTCATGCCAGCCAGTTTTTCGTACATGCGGAAATAATTCTGGATAGTGATGGACGCGAGGGTCTGGGTTTCGCGTTCGATTTGCACGTCTTCCTTTGCTTCAAGGGCCTGGTGCAACCCCTCGCTGAAGCGGCGGCCTGGCTGAGGACGCCCCGTGAATTCATCGACGATGATGACTTTGTTGTCTTGCACGACGTACTGGACGTCTTTTTCGAAAAGGCAGTAGGCCCGCAGCAGCTGCGAGATGTTGTGGATCACCTCTGATTTGCGGTCGTATTCGGCTTGAGCCTGGCGGCGTTTCTCCAGCTTGGCGTTGTCGTCGAGGGACTGGTCGCTGTCGATTTCGCTGAAGATGGTCGGCAGGTCAGGGATGATGAAGGCGTCAGCTTCGCCGGGGCGCAGGAATTGCCGGCCCATTTCGCTCAATTCGGCCTCGTGGCCTCTTTCGTCAATGGCGAAATAGAGCGATGCCTTGACTTCCTGGAGGAGTCCGCGGTTGTTTTCGCTGTGGATTTCCAGGTCTTTTTTGTCAAGGATTTTGCGGATGGCCGGATCCTCCATCAAATGCATCAGCTGCTTGTGTTTAGGCATGCCGAGCTGAACCTTGGCGAGCAGGAAGTGCGCCTCGTCGAGTTCTTCCGGGCTAGCGTTCGGATTTTCCATGATGGCTTTGGCGCGCTGCATGAAGTCTGACATCAGCTTGGCCTGGCGGCGGTATAGTTCCGAGACTGCGGGCTTGAGCTTGTCAAACATGTGGGTGGAGACTTTGGCCGGGCCGGCGATGATGAGGGGGGTGCGGGCCTCGTCGATAAGGATGCTGTCGATTTCGTCGACGATGGCAAAGAAGTGGTCTCGTTGAACCATTTCTTCGCGGGACATGGCCATGCCCATGTCTCGGAGATAGTCGAACCCGAATTCGCTGTTAGTCCCGTAGGTGATGTCGCAGGCGTATTGTTCGCGGCGCACGGCGGAGGGCTGGTCGTTCTGGAGGCAGCCGACAGTCAGTCCGAGCCAGGTGTAGACGTGCCCCATCCATTCCGAGTCGCGGCGGGCGAGGTAGTCGTTGACCGTGACCAGCTGGACATTGCGGCCGGTGAGGGCGTTCAGGTACAGGGGCATGATGGCGACGAGGGTCTTGCCTTCGCCGGTTGCCATTTCCGCGATGTGGTTCTGGTGCAGGGCGATGGCGCCGGCGAGCTGCACGTCGAACGGCACCATCTCCCAGAGCAGGTCATGCCCGGTCACTTTGACCGTGGTGCCGCACAAGCGTCGGCACGCTTCTTTGACGACTGCATACGCTTCGCAGAGGATGTCATCGGTGGTTTCGCCTTGGCGCAGCCGTTCCTTGAACTCCGGGGTCTTGGCTTTCAGCTGCTCATCAGTCAGGGACGCATAGCTGGCGAAGTGCTCATTGATGCGCGCGACCATCGGCTGCAGTTTCTTCAGCATCCGAGTATTTCGGCTGCCGAAGATTTTTTTCATTATCCATTGAATCATGAGATGACTTTTGGTGGTTGGGAACTCTTTTCGGCGCCGGTCTGGCGGCCAGCCGTCGCGGGGGGACGGCGTCTAACCAGAGCGGCGCTGCGCGGTTCTGCGGCGGCGACGTTCCGGTTGCGGGGGCGGTTCGGCGGCATGATTTATTTGGAGCCGGGCTTGTCGATGGGGACGCCTTTTTGACAGAGGGGGCATTGGGCTGGCTCGAAGGTCGGGAGGTTGAGTTCGATCAGGCTTTTGAGGGGGACTCCTAAGTCGACCCCTCCTGCGCTGCGGTCGACCATGACGGCGATGCCGACCGGGATGGCGCTATAGGCGCGGACCAGGTCGATGGTTTGCTGGACGCGGCCGCCCTTGGTGATGACATCTTCGGCGATCAGGACACGTTCCCCTGGCTTCAGGGTGAAACCGCGGCGGAGGTGGAGGTTGGACTCTTCGTCTTTTTCCGCAAAGATGGCTCTGACACCGAGGCTGCGGCCGATTTCCTGGCCGACCACGATGCCGCCGATGGCGGGCGAAATGACGGTTTCGATGTCCTGGTCTTCCCATGCCTTGGCCATGGCGGCGCACAGCTTGGCGGCAATGACCGTGTGCTGCAAAACCAGTGCGGCCTGAAAATAACGGTCGCTGTGAAGACCGCTCCGCAGAAGAAAGTGGCCTTCCAGAAGAGCGCCAGTGTCAGACAAGTGCTGGAGGACAACGGATTCGTGCATGAAATTCCCTTCGCTTAGGTAGCTTGAAGTGTTTTTTGACGGAATCAAAACAAAGAAGCAATATAATGCTGATTTGCCGCATATCCATTGACCGCTGCGGCGGCAGGAGGTTTTTTCGCCAACGATCTGGGGCGCAGCCAGCCAGGCCAGGCGCAACGCCGTGCCTGGCAGGCTTGGCGTTCAGGCGGGGAGTTCTTGCTCGCGTCGTCGATGTTTATTCGCCGATGATTTTGACGAGGACGCGCTTGCGCCGCTTGCCATCGAGTTCGTAGTAGAAGATTTGCTCCCAGGGGCCTAGGTCGAGGCGTCCTTTGGTGACGGCCACGACGACTTCTCTGCCCATGATCGTTCGTTTCAGGTGAGCGTCGCCGTTGTCTTCAAAGCCGTTGTGGCGGTATTGGCTGTAGGGCTTTTCCGGCGCCAGCTTTTCCAGCCAGGCTTCGAAATCCTGGTGCAGTCCGCCTTCGTTGTCATTGATGAAGACAGAAGCCGTGATATGCATGGCGTTGCAGAGCAGCAGGCCTTCTTGGATGCCGGAAGCTTGCAGGCAGGCTTCGATCTGAGGCTGGATATGGATGATTTCACGCCGCTTTGGGCTTTCGAACCATAGTTCCTGGCGATAGCTTTTCATGATAATCAAACCTCGAAGATGCCATTTTCGTCTTTGCCCCAAGTGCCTTCCTGGGTTTCCACATGGATGACGATGCCTTCTTCGTTGACCACGAAGCTTTCCAGGAAATCAAGGGCGGCTTTCTTGGTGTCAGTCCGGTACCTGTAGCAGCGGGTGAACTCGCCGTGGGCGCCGGCCAGCTCTTGGACGCCGAGATTCTCGACGTGGATGTCCTTGTCAGCGGCGAGCTTGTCAATGTCGGGAATTTCAAGTTGCACGTTAGGTTCCGTGCTGACTTTGAAATAGACGGCGTTGGGCAGTTCCGGGAGCACGGCCGTGGCCTCCCGCCAGAGCGCATAATGGAGGTTGACGCCGCCGACAAAGCACACGGCGCCCTCTTGGTGCGGATAGGCGCCGAAGAGAATGTCACGGGTGGAGCGCAGATCGCCATTAGGGGCGGTGCGGATGTACGACAGCTTCTGCAAGGCGCCGTTGGCTTCTTTCAGGTCCGGGAACATGTAGGCCACGTATTTGAAATGATCGGGATCGGCCTCAGCCATGGCCCAGAAGTCCTTCTGCAGCTTGCCTCTGCCCTCGAAGAATCTTTTGAAGGTGGTTTTGGCGCGTTGTTTTTGGATGATGATGGCGACGACAACGCCGACGACGACGAGCACGACCGTGCCGATCATGGCGAAGAGAATGATCCTGTGCAGCGGCGTCTTGGGCGGTTCTGGTTCGACGACGGTTTCAGTCGCCCTTCTTTCCGCTTGGCGGCGGGCTTCTTCCTCGGCCAGTCGCTTCAGTTCGGCTTGCTCGCGGAGGCGCTTGGCCTCGTTTTCGGCGGCGAGGCGTTGGGCTTCGGCGTCTGCTATGCGTTTGGCTTCGGCCTCTGCTTCGCGTTTGGCTTCGGCCTGTCGTGCGCGGATGACTTCTTCCGGGTCCAGGCGTTCGATGGCAGGCGCCAGGGTGTTTTTGCTGATCAGCGATTGCGCCTGGGATTCGATCACGGCGATTTTGCCTAGCCTTTCCTGGTTGGCGCGTTCCAGTTGTTGCTGCTGCGTCTTGCGCCGAGCTGCATCGATGGCTGCTGACATTACCGGTTCGGGCGCCAGCCAGGCATTCTGCACCAGGGTATAGCCGGCTTTTTCATTGGCCTGCCTGGCTTGGGTGCTCAGTCGGGTGATGATTTCCGGTCGTTGGGCATTCTTGTACTCTGCCTGGGCAAGCCGGTGTTTTTCCATTTCCGCGGCCACGAACGCCTGGCGGAGCCGTTCGCTTTCCTCGGGATTGAATTTAAGCAGTTCGACGTCGTTGTTGTCAAGCCCTACCATGTCGGCGATGCGGATCATCCTGGTGCCGACTTTGAGATAAGCGCCGCTGCGACCCTGGTAGGCGCCTTCGTGGGCGGTGGAATAGCGGGGGTTGGCCCGGTAGACGACCACGACTTTGTCACCCGGCTGGTAGATAGGGTACTGGGCAGCGGCCTGGGCATAGAGGGCGTTTTGGTCAGGCGTCGGCGCATGGGCTTGGGCGAGCCGGTTCACTTCGCGTTCGACGGCTGCTTCCAGATCAGCGTCAGCGATGGGGTCGGCGGTTGGGCGGCTGGGCAAATCCGGGCTTTTCTCCAGGAACATGGGCAGCAGGGCTGACAGCGCCTTTTCGGTGGTGGTCTCCAGCGGCTGTTCCGTGAAGAATTGCATGGCCAGCTTGTCGGCGAGGGCCAGGCGTCGCGCAGAAGTAGAGGCGGCGTCCTCTTCGCCGCCATGTCCGCGCCAGCTGAACAGAATCGTGGAACACACCAGGATGGCTAAGGTGGTTGTTGACCAACGTCTCATTCACATTCTCCTTTGTGGGCAGTCGTTGGCTGGTGTCGACCCCGGCAGGTGTGCCGGAGGCCATGCAAGGCATTGCCCATGCATATAGTGTACGCCATTATTGCCGTTTTTCTTGTCTAACAATCATTTTTTTTCTTAAACGAGCTGTTTTTCTGCTATCAGCTTGGGATGGGCGGTTGTTCAGCTGAGGCAGATTCGGGTAATGCAGCGGTGAAAATGCTCGATGCCGTCCAAAATATTGATTTCAACGCGGAGGAAATAGAAGGGCGGCAGCTCTGCCGGGAGTTCTGGCAGGCGGACAGCGTCTTTTTCGGTGGTGACGAGGATTTCGGCGTGGTGTTTGTTGGCCGCGTTGATGAAATCGCGCAGCTCATGGGCGCGGTAACGATGGTGGTCGACAAAGCGCTTGCGGTAGACGATGGTGGCGCCGAGGTCGGTCAGATAATTTTCAAAGCTTTCTGGAACGGCGATGGCGCAGAGTGCGGCGACCCGTTTGCCGCGGATATAGTCCAGGTTGACTTGCTCAGAACTCCGCACGTCCTGGAAGTGGCGCGGCTCGTGGTTGCATTCAATGATTTCGGCGCGTGGGTTGTGGCGTTTCAGGAAGGAGCGAAGGTGTCGCAGGTGGTTGCCGCCGTTTGATTTGGTCAAAAAGATGAAATCGGCGCGGCGGAGGTTCTTGATCGGCTCGCGCAGCAGTCCTAGGGGCAGGGGCTCGTGGTTGTGGAACGGGTTGGTGGAATCGACTAGGAGGATGTTGAGCCATGGTTGCAGCTTGATGTATTGGAAGCCGTCGTCGAGCAGGAGGGTGTCGGCTTGCAGGTGGCTGATGGCGTATTTGCCTCCTTTGACGCGGTTCTTGTCCACCACGACGGCGACGCCGGTGCGGTCATTTTGGGCGAGGAGGTTGCGCGCCAGCATGAACGGCTCGTCGCCGGCCTCGCCGGAATCCAGGAAGACTTGCTTGCCGTCGGAGACGATTTTTGGCGGTATGGCGTTGTAGTCCTTGGCAAAGGCGGCGCGCAGGCGGTCGAACCATGGCCGCGGCTTGCTGCGATAGCCTCGGCTGAGGATGGCGACATGGCGACCGCGGGCGGCGAGGGTTTTGGCGAGCAGTTCGACGACTGGGGTTTTGCCGGTGCCGCCGACGGTGAGGTTGCCGACGCTGATGACGAAGCAGCCGAGAGCCTGGCGTCGGATGATGAAGTTGTCATACAGGGTCAGGCGCAGTTGAACCACGTTGCGGTAGGCGCGGGAAAGCAGGAACAGCAGGACGCGGAACAGGCGGTCGCTGGTTGAGCGCTGCCGTCCGTTGATGATTTCAATTGCGTATTGTTCGGTTTTTTCCAGGAAGTCTCGGATGGGCATAAATCGTAATCAGTTTGAGTGCGTAGGCGCAGGCGTTTCGCAAGGCGGCGTTGGCCTATTTACATTATCACCACATTCGTGATTGCGCCATGCGGCCGTGTTATTTTTCGTAGTGGTGAGGTGGCGATTGGTCAGGATTGCGGCGGTGATCCATATCCAGCGTTTGCTGAGCAGGTCGTCCCACAGGCAGCAGAACATAAGCGCGGCGGTGAATGCGACGATAAGGCCGGCGGCTTGGCGGTCGGGCGGCGAGGCTGCGGTCAGGCACCAGAAGGCGAACATGGCCAGGGCGGCTGGGAGGCCGAACAGGATGACGAGTCGGAGGTATTCGTTATGCGGGTCCATGAAGGTGACGAAGCTGTCGAAGTCCGGCAGAGCGTTGTAGTGGGCGAGGGTGCGGCGGGCCGAGTCGCGGTTAGTGAAGGCGGGATACAGGTTTTTGGCTGCGGCGCCGCCGTGTCCAAACAGCAACTTAGCCGGTGTGTGGACAGCCATTCTGGCGTAGGCGCCTTGGTGGATCATGTACATGCCCGGGCATTCCGTGTTGATGAACGGCCAGGTTTTTTGCAGCGGGAAGACGGGATAGGCGATGGACAGGCCGCCGATCAGTCCGCCGGCGACGATGGCAGCGCCGGCGAGCGCAGCAGCCCATCGGAATCGTTGGCGGACGGCTATTGTGACGAAGGCGGCGAGGAGTGCGAGGCTGAGCAGGGCATGTTTGCTGATTGTAAGCAGGAGCGGGATGACGGCAAGGGCCAGCGCGGCGCCGGCGGTCAGAGCCTGTCGCCAACGCCAGGTTGCAGCCTTGCTCAGCAGGCGGGGCAGGAGCAAGGCGAAGGGCAGGGCGTAGAAGGAACCGAGCAGGTTGGGATTGCCGAAGGTGAAGGTGAAGCGCTGCCTCAGGAAAGGCATGGCGGTGGCGTCCATTTGGGTGCTGATCAGGCTGAATCGCACTGGCCCGACGCCTGTCCAGGCCATGACCAGGTCGAAGCAGCAGGCAGCCGCAGCCAGTGCGAGAAAGACGGCACCGAGAAGGAACAGGACGTCAGTCCGAAAGGCCGTGCCGCGGAAGAAGATGAAGGTGACGGCGAGGTAGGCGTACACGCACCAGTGATAGGAATTGCCAGGGAACGGCTTAAAGTGCGTCAGCGTGGCGAGGCCGGCCAGCAGCAGAAACAGCGCCAGGGCAAGAGCGACGGGGTCGCGTCGGAGGGTGCGGACGTCGCCCCGGGCGACCACGATGGCCAGAAGCGCTGGCGCCAGCAGGTCTTCGCAGTGCAAGGTTCGCCAGACCGGGATGTGCAGAGCCATGAGCGCGAGGTAGCAGAACCCGACTCTCTGGGCGATTTTTTCTCGGCAGGCGGCAGTCATGTCAGCGATGGCAGGATTTGCGCATACAGGTCGATATGCTTTTGGAGGTTGTCGGCAAGTAGGAACTGGCGGGGTGGGACATAGTCGAAATCGTGGTTGATGGCTCGTCGCATGGCTGCGGCCAGCGCGTCGGCGTCGTTGGGCGGGATGAGCAGGTGGTGGCCGGAGACGACTTCAGGCAGGGAGGCGTTATTGGTGGCGATGACCGGCTTGCCCAGGGCGCAGGCTTCGGCGGCAGCAAAGCCAAAGCCTTCGGACAGCGAGGGGACGACCACGGTGTCAGCGGCCATGACCCATCCCGGTAGCTCGGCATGTTTGACTGAGGGGATGATGACTACGTGATCCTCCAGGGCGAGTTTTTTAATTAAAGCCAGGGCGCGTTTCAGGCCAGCCTGGCAGGCCGGGGCATGGCTGATCAGGGCGACTAAGATGGCCTGGGGGTACTCGGGGATGATTTTGGCCAGGGCCTGGAGCAGAATCGGCAGGCCCTTGGAGTTGCCGGGGCGTCCGGAAAAGAAGAACACCTGCCGTTTAGCAAGGCCGAGCCGGTCGCGGATGGCGTTGACGGAATAGCGGGTCGGGTTCCAGAAGTCGTAGTCAAGGCCATTATGGATGGTGGTGACGCATTCGGCGGGAATCCGGCGGCGGCATCGGCGGAGGGCATCGGCAGTGGCTTTAGAGACGGCAACATAGTTCTGGTAGTCCCACCAGTAGAGTGCGCGTTCCAGCAGGTCATACGCGAGGTTGCTCAGCCAGCTGGCGTCGGAGACGCGGTTCCATTGCCCGATCCAGACTTCATGGACGGTGAGAACGAGCGGTCGGCGTCGCCATTTGGCGGTCAGCCAGGCGGGCCAGGCGGCGGCGAAAGTGGAGGTGTGGATAAGATCGGCGGCGCGGGCCAGGCCGAGCATGGTTGGCAGGCAGAGGAAAGTGAACAAGTACCGGCTGTTGCCGGTCCAGACCCGGTGGACTTCGACACCGTTGACGGTTTCAGTGGCCTTGGCGCCTGGGACACGCTGGGTGACGACGATGGCGCGCCAGCCGCGAGCGACAAGGCCTTCGGCCAGGTTTTGAAACAGCACCTCAGCGCCGCCGACGTGCGGATAGTAGTAGTCCAGGCAGAAGAGGATGGTCGGGCTGGGCATGGTGGCTCGGCAGTTGGCGTCGGCTGGGAGGCCCGTCGGCGCGGTGGAAGTCTGACGGGCAGGCGCCTTCAAGGGGCTTGGGTGGTGCCCCGGCTTGAGGTTAGGGCGCTACTGTGCTGGCCCATCGGCAATTGCCCTGACAGCGGGCGGCAGGCGAAGCTGTTTCCATGAGCATCGTCAGCTGGAGCGCTATAGCGAGATGTGGCTCAGTCAACAGGCGTCGTTGGGGAGGCATTCTGTGAGGTTTGTTGTTTGACCCATTCGGCGGGAGGGCAGGGCGGGTTGCGCCAGAGTGTTGGGGCGATCCAGGCTGAACCAATATGGAGCCAGGCCGGACCGCCGGCCGGCGTTGCCTCCAGCCGCAGCTTGGTGACGCCGGTCAGGTCTGCTGCGAGCGGCATGGCTGCGGTTTTCCAGTTGACAGTTGCTTCGGCCAGTTTGCGGTTGTCCCCGAAGACCGTGAAGCGGATGGCTTCGCCGCGTTGTCGCAGCAGGCACATATCGCTTTCGGGCGGATTGGTGATGGCGGCGATGGCGGTTATTTGGGCGAACTGCTGGTTGAGGTTGTATTCGATGGTGCAGGGGGCGCGCATGCCGATGCCGCCGGGCTGGCTGTCGGACAGCGGCAGTGGTTCGCCGAAGAAGCCGCGGTCGAATCCGAGTGCGCCGCGCATCTGGTCGATGCGGCTCGGCATCAGCTCGGTGAGCAACAGGCTGTTGACGCCGCTCGGGGCAGCAGTCAGCGGCGGGAAACCCTGGGGGATGGCGTCGCGGCGCAACTCCGCGTCGCCGCGGAACCATTTCCCGGTTTCGACTTGCCAGTCAGCGCCGAACCAGCCGAACAGGAGCATGGTCTCCGGAATGGCCGAACGAGCATCAAACACAGCGTAGTCAAAATATTTTTTGGAGTCATAGACGCCCCAGTTGAACCAGTTGCCGAATCTTCCCCAGGCTTGGAAGGCGGCTCGGGGCGAGTTAGCGCTGATGATGACGGCCAGGCGTTCAGGGGCGCAGGTGACATTGGGATAGGCGATCATTGAACCCAGGTCTTCCGCGCCCAGATCGACATTGTCGGCGCGCAGCGGCGCCATGATGTCGGTCAGCGGGATTTCCGGGAGGAGCTGGCGGGAGACGAGGTTGTCGTCAGAACCTCCCCAGAGGATGAGGTTATAGTGTTTCATCATGTCCTGGGTGCACTGGGTATCGAGGATCATCCTGCATGAGCCGCCGTTGCGTCTTTTCCATTCGGCGGCGAAGGTCTTGGCTTCGCGGAGCCAGGCCTCGCGCATGACGAAGTCTGTCGCCTGGGTGCCGACGACGAGAAGGAAGGGGTCGAGCAGGGCGTCTTGGATTGGCCCTTCGCAGCCGCGTTGCTTCATGCGTGGCGGCCGAGGCAGGGTGGATTCCAGGTTCCAGCCGTGGATCGGGTCTTTGCGCAGGGTGATCCAGCTGTTCCAGGGGCGGTCGGCGGCCAGGACGAGGTTGACCCCGTCAATGGTCAGATGGACGGGCTGGCCCGGGGTGAACAGCGTATAGGGGCGGAGCAGGGAGAGGGCGAGGAGGTTGTCGGTCGCGACCGTCATTCGGTTGTTTGCCTCGGCTCTGGCGTCAACCGTTCCTGGTCGCAGGGGCTGATCCAGCTGTTCAAAGCGCACCCAATAGGCTTTTCCGTGTCGGAGCTGTGATGCTTGCCAGAAGACACGCTGGGGGAATTGGCGGCGGATCCAGCTGCACGTCCAGGCCAGGCCATCGTCCAGCGCTGGCTTGGGAAAACCGCCATGTCCGACGCCTGGGTATTCACGGTATTCCACGGTGGCGCCATGCGAGCGCAGGAGGTTGGCCATGTTCCGGGAATGTTCCGGCGGGACGACGACGTCACCAGCGCCGGCGAGGATGTAGGTCGGAAGGTTGATGAGATTGGCGACGTAGGCGCGGGCCGTATGGGACTCTTGGATGGCCAGGCGCAGGTCGTCAAAACGGCCGGGGAAACGTCGGTTCCAGCCCCATCTCCGGGTCCATGCCTGGTTATCGGCGTTGCCGACGATTGGGAAGATGGCTGCGAAGCGGTCGGCGTAGCGGGTGGCGAGATGGAAGGCGCCGGTTCCGCCCATGGAGCTTCCGGTCAGGAAGATGCGGTTTGGGTCGATGCGATAGTCGCGCATCACTTCGTCGATGGCAGCGAGCACATCGACTTCGCCCAGGTCTTTGTAGTCGGTGGCGCCGCGGCCTTGTGGCGACAGGCAGAAGGCGCCGGAGTAGACTGGGGCAGGGTGGCCTTGAAACGGCCTGAACCAGCCGTGACCATGCATGGACACGATGAGCGGCCAGGGCACGGCAGGGTCGTAGGCGGCCGGAATGCTGAGCGAATAGGTCTGAAAAGTCTGATCAATGGGCGAAATGAATGCGCGCAGGCGGGCGTTGCCTTCTTCTTGGATGTCAACCACGCCCTGTCGGCTCTGGTGGCAGGCACGCAGCAGCATCAGGTAGGTGTCCTCAAGCAGGTTTTTATCGGCGTCGGTCATGGCCTTGGGGTCGGCCAGGACTTTGCTTTGAGTCACGGCGTAGTTCGCTTTGGCCATGAGCCAGGCGGCTTGACGGGAGGAGAGGCTGTCGTCTTGCCAGGCGCGCCGTTCCTCAAAGGAGGCGATGGTGCGGAGACTTTTGGCGTAGCTGCGCGCCTCCTTCAGAGAGCAGGCTTTGCGCGGAGCTGGTGTAGAGGGCTTTTTCGGCGCGACTTTCATGGAGCGCGGACGCAAGCACCAGAGGCCGTAGGCAATGGGAATGACGGCAAGGATGGCAAGAAGGATGTACAGGCGTTGCGCAAACGGCATCTGCATGGCGGGAGATTAGTGGACAGTGGACAATGGACTTTAGTGGACGGAGGGCGAGGGTCTGAATGCTGAATGCTGAGGCGCATTTGTCATTCATCATTCATCATTCATCATTCATCATTCGTTAGGGGCGATGGGCGCTGGCGCGGCATTGGAGGGCTGGCTGCCGTTCCGCTGCCGCGCCGCCTGGTTCGGAATCCGATTAGTTTAAGCCTGGGCCATGGCCACGAAGCGGCGCAGGTTTTCCTGGCCGAGAGCAATGCCGGTCAAGACGTCTTCCATGCCTTCGAATTCAATGGACAGGACGCCCTGGTAGCCTTTGCTGGCCATGATACGAACGCATTGGTGGACAGGGACGTTGCCGTGACCGATGATGGCACCGCGCCACCAGTTGCCGCCGCGGGATTGGTTCCAGCCCTTGCCAGGCCACGGCATGGTGCCGGGCTTCAGGTGGAAGTCCTTGGCGTGGCAGTGGAATGCGTACGGCATCAGGCGGCCAACTGCGATTTCCGGGGAATCGTCAGCGCAGATGAAGTTGCCCATGTCGATAAGGAGGCCGAAGTTGGGATGATTGACGGCAGTGACCAGTTTTTCAACGCGGATGCTGTCCTGGCAGAAATAGCCGTGGTTTTCGACCATGGTCTTGATGCCTTTGGAAGCCCCGTATTCGGCGATGGCGCGGCAGCCTTCGGCCATGCGGGGCAGGGCGGCTTCAAAGCTTTTGGCGCTAGTCCAGTTTTCCGGGAAGCGGCCGCCGGAGCAGTCATGGCGGAAACCGGGGACGCCTAAAATGGCGGCGATGTCCACTTCGGCCTTGACCCGGGCGATTTCGGCTTGCAGGTCGCCATTGGAGCCGGCGAGGAGGTCTGCCCCGACTGTGTAGTTGGCGATGGGGATGCCGACGCGGTCGGCTTCGGCTTTGAGTTCGGCGGCGAACTCCGGCAGAGTTTTCCCCTCAGGCACGGCAATAGTGGAAAATTCGATGACGTCAAAGCCCATTTCTTTGGCCTTGGCGATGACTTCGATTTGTTTCATCTGGCCAGAGCGTACGAGGCGGCTGTAGCTGTAGGAACTGACTCCGATTTGCATGATGCTGGTCTCCTGGATTGTTGTGCAAACCAATGCTTAGGGCGGGGCGTCGAAAACCCCATAAAACTTATTACCATAATGCCATGTTCGAAGATTTTCCAATAGTTTTGTTAGTTATGCGCTTGGCAGTCAGCGGCAAGGCTGGAAAACCGGAAAAGGCAGATTGGCAAAACAGCAAAAGGGCAGTATCTTTTCTGCTGATAATCAGCGACTGGAGTTTATGCTGACGTGTATGGAAGTGGTGTGTTGCAGGAATTGCCGCAGGCAAAAGGCGAAGATATGGCGAAACTGTTGATTTTGGAAGGACCTGATGCTGGGAGCAAATTTGAGTTCACGAGCGGCAGGGTGTTGGTAGGGCGCGGTGAGGAATGTGCGATTCGCTTGAATCAGGGCAGCATTTCGCGCCAACATGCCGTGTTCACGTTTTTGGGCGATGCGTGGCAGCTGGAGGATTTGAATAGCCAGAACGGGGTGATGGTTCAGGGCGAGCTGATTACGCGAATGGAGCTGCGGGACAACGCCGCGATCAGGTTCGGCACCATCAACGCGCAATTCGAGATTGGCCCCGAGATTACGTCGTCCGCGCCGCCGGAGAGGGTCGCTGCGGAGGCCACGGCGGCGGCTGCCGAGCCGGAACGGTTGACGCCGGCGGTTGCGCCGACTTCCGCGCCGCGGGAGGTGACGGCTGCCGACATCAAGGAGATGGGGCAAGTCACGGGGCGCATCTTAGAGGAATTTAGCCGGGTGAT
>MWEG01000119.1 GCA_002070945.1 Lentisphaerae bacterium ADurb.Bin082 | reverse complement strand
AATCCAGGAGATCTGAACGCCTCGTTGTGCCTGTTTCCTACTTGGCGGCATATAAAATTGCGAAAGATGGGTTAAGGAGATAGCAAAACTCGATGTCATCTCCGGGGACCCGGCCGCAATAGGGTTGCGCATCACCCATGCCGGAGGCACTACCTACGTATGCTCCACCACCCGCGATGATGCCGCTACGGTTTTCCGTGATGTCAAGAATAACCAGTCGTTTACCCTGACCGGACGGCTTGGCGTCGCCGTTTTACAGGCAGGGAAGCCAATGCTTCTGACATTGCTTAACGGCACGGGAATCAAACAATAATCAACCAGCAAGGCCAGCAGCATTGAAAAGTCGGCAATGGCAGCCAGAAGGGAAGCCCAAATGAAAGTCGGAATTGCAAAGGCGATGATTACCCCGGCAGTAAAAGGGAAAATTCTGGGCGTGCGCCATGAATTGTACGCCAAGGCGCTGCTTCTTGAGGATGGAGAGACCAGGGTGGTTCTCATCACCGCTGACATATCGCTTTTCGGCAAGGACGCGGCAGATGCCATTCGGGAAAGGGTGCAGCGGCTGACCGGAATTCCAGGAGGCCATGTCATGCTGGCCGCCTCGCACAACCACTCCAGCGCAGCTACAACCATGTTGGACCGCTGGAGTGGCCTTTCCTGCGCACCGGACGAACATTATTTCTGGTATTTCGTCGACCGCATCGTCGGGATGGTCTTCCAGGCAAGCCAAAATATGGTTGAAGCCCGCATCGGCGCCGGCAAAGGCAACGCCAAACTGAACATAAACCGCTGGGTACAGACGCCGGAAGGCGCCAAGTGGGCGCCGAATCCGGACGCGCCAGACGACCCGGAGATATCAGTCCTGAGAATTGACGATGCCAGCGGCGCACCCCTGGCAATGCTCGTGAATTTCGCGGCTCACGCCAGCGTGCTGACATGGGGGAAATACATATCCGCCGATTTCCCGGGATACTTGCAGGATGCCATTGAAAAACTGTACGATGGCCGAGTCGAGGCATTTTTTGTCAACGGGGCATCCGGGGACTTGAAAGTGAACTGGTTGAGAACCCGGGAGGACAGGAAAATAGACTTTGTCTACTGCTCCGAAGAGGCGGGGGCCAGGCGCATCGGCTATGCAATAGCCGGGGAGGCGGTGAAAGTCTTTGAAATGACGGAGACCTCATGCCTGGCTGGCTTGTCGGTGGCGTCAACAAAAGTCTCTTTCCCCATGCTTTCGGCGCCGACGGCGGATGAGGTGAGGAAAGAGCTTGAAGAGCGGAGGCGGAAGGGCACGGAGGCGCCATGGGATGCAGAGTGGGCAGCCAGGATTATCCCGGAACTGGAAAGCGGCGCCGCGCCAAAGACAATCGAAGGCGAAATCCAGTGTGTCGCCATCGCCGGGAAAATCATGCTCCTGGCATTGCCGGGCGAAGTGTTTGTGGAGGTTGGCCTGCGCCTGAAGCAGATGTCGCCGGTAGAGGATTTGTTCATCGTGGGATATGCGAATGGCTACGTCGGATACCTGGCAAGCGATAAGAGCCTGCGGGAGGACGGGAACAAGCCGCGCTATAACTGGCACCGTTTTTTCTGGTATCCTGCCTGCTTTGCCGAAGGCACAGAGCAAGTGATGATTGATGCCGCAGAACAAGTGTTCCGCCAAGTCGCCAAAAAAGCTGAATAACCGGCAAATGTGATGCCTCGGCAGAGCAGCCACGCCTGGCAGACAAAGTGCCAATGGAAATCCAAGAACCTCCTTGCCTGGGGAAATAACAAGAAATTTTTGGAAAGTTCAGGTCCTTGCCATGCAATGGTTTGACTGGTGCATCGCCGTGATACCGATGATTTTTGTCGTCGGATTGGCGTTTTACACACGCAAATATATCAAGGGCGTGGCAGATTTCCTGGCGGCAGGACGGGTGGCGGGAAGGTATGTGCTTTGCGTAGGGGACATGGCATCGGGGCTGAGCGTCATAACCATAGTGGCGCTGGTCGAAATAAAATACCAGACTGGGTATGCCTTGGAGTTCTGGCAGCATATCATTGCGCCACTTGGACTGATCATGGGCCTGACCGGCTATTGCGTTTATCGCTACCGGGAAACAAAGGCGCTTTCCTTCGGGCAATTTCTGGAAATGCGCTATAGTCGCTCGTTACGGGTCGTTGCCGCCAGCATGCGCGCCATTGTCGACCTCTCATGCAATGCTATCGGCCCGGCCGTGGCGGCTAATTTCTTTGTCTACTATCTGGATTTGCCACAAAAAATCTCCATATTCGGCTGGCAGGTCTCAAGCTTTGGCATCATTGTCGGATTGGTGCTGATCCTGGCCATGGCCATGCTTTGGCCAGGCGGCCGCGTCTCCCTTTTGGTTACCGATTGCTTGCAAGGGGTGATTTGCTACCCCATTTTTCTCATCATAGTCGTGTACATCCTCTACAACTTTTCCTGGAAAGGGGAGGTAGCCCCAGTGATGATGGACCGAGTCCCTGGGGAAAGCTTCCTGAATCCGTTTGATATTCATCATCTGCGTGACTTTAATCTCTTCGCCTTGGTGGTTTCGGTTACCACCATCATCCTCAATCGCGCCAGCTGGATTGGCAACGACAATACTTCCTGCGCACGCACGCCGCATGAACAAAAAATGGCCGGCATCCTCGGTGCATGGCGAAATGGATTCGCAACTATGATGTGCGTGTTGATTGCCATTACAATCATAACAATTATGTCCCATAGGAATTTTGCGCCGCAGTCAAAGGAAATCAGGGATTCGCTATCCGAAAAAATTGCAAATGAAATTGCCATTGACGACGAAACGAGGACAGAACTTATTTCAAGAGTCAACGCTATTCCACAGCATCAGCATCAAATCGGCGTAGACGAGCCGCTTTCACAGGCGAAGAACCTGGACACGCCATATATGGAAGCCGCGACCGGGACTTTCGGCGACACGCCACAGGGAAATCTTGCGTTCCAAAAGTTCCGCACCCTCTATAAGCAGATGATGATGCCGGTTGTCCTGCGCAACATGCTGCCGCCAGGGCTGGTAGGGATATTCGCGTTGCTCATGCTTATGCTCCTGGTCACAACAGATGATTCAAGAATTTTCAATGTCTCGTCGACAATTATGCAGGACATTGTTCTGCCATTCCTGAAAAAACCGCTCACCCCAGAACAGCATGTTCGATATTTGCGGATATCCTCCTTGCTTGTTGCACTCTTCTTTTTCCTTGTGTCGTTATTTTTTGTCCACCTTGATTACATCAATCTGTTTGGGCTGATGGTAGCTTCATTTTGGCTTGGCGGCGCTGGCCCGGTGATGGTCTTCGGCCTGTATAGCCGCTTTGGCACGACTGCCGGGGCTTTCGCGTCGCTCTTCGCCGGGTCTGGCGTTTCCCTGGTAGGACTGTTGCTCCAGCGCAACTGGGCAGACCACGTGTACCCTTGGCTGGATAAAATGGGCTGGGCAGAGGGGGTTGGAAGGTTCTTCCAGGCAGCCTCAAGGCCGTTCAACCCCTTCATTGTCTGGGAGATGAACCCGGTGAAATTTCCGGTCAATTCAAATGAGATATTTTTCATCGCCATGCTTTTAAGTCTTTCCTCCTATGTTGTAGTATCGTTGATAACCTGCCGTCAGCCGTATGATCTTGACCGCCTGCTGCATCGCGGAAAATACCAGCTCAATGGCGAGAAGAAAATCTCTTCGCCTTGGACACTGCGAAATGTTTTCAGCAAAATCATTGGCATCACCCCGGAATATTCAACCGGTGACCGAGTTATCGCCTGGGGGGTGTTTTCATACGCATTTATCTACCAGGTGGTCATTTCCTTCCTATTCGTGCTGATTTGGAACCTGGTCGCCCCTTGGCCGGTACATTGGTGGAGCGGATACTTTTTTGTTTTCAGCATTGTCGTGCCCGGCATAGTCGCTTTAATATCCACAGTATGGTTTTTCTGCGGTGGAATAAGAGACATGAAACAGCTCTTCCGCGACCTTGCCAACCGGGTGAACGACCCGCTGGACAACGGGCGCGTGCGAGAGGCGAGGGACGAGGGGGCTGAATGCTGAATGCTGAATGCTGAATGCTGAATGCTGAATGCTGAATGCTGAATGCTGAATGCTGAATGCTGA
>MWEG01000118.1 GCA_002070945.1 Lentisphaerae bacterium ADurb.Bin082 | reverse complement strand
GTCGCGCCCCGCGTGGGCGCGTGAATTGAAACCGTAAATGGTTGAAGGGCAAAGGCAAGACGGCACGTCGCGCCCCGCGTGGGCGCGTGAATTGAAACAAGTGCGGCAAGAGGGACAACGGCGACCCCGTCCGTCGCGCCCCGCGTGGGCGCGTGAATTGAAACGGCGTCGATCTGGAGCTGGATGTCAACAGCGGTCTGTCGCGCCCCGCGTGGGCGCGTGAATTGAAACGCGTAAAAATCGACACGGGTCACCCGGCGATTGCCGTCGCGCCCCGCGTGGGCGCGTGAATTGAAACGACGTCGCCTTCGCCTTCCCGCCGCCCTCGCCGGGTCGCGCCCCGCGTGGGCGCGTGAATTGAAACCGGCGCAGCCGGTGGAAGATGAACCGCTCCCGCGTCGCGCCCCGCGTGGGCGCGTGAATTGAAACGCGCATGCCGCCGGTCACGATCGCCATCGGGTAGTCGCGCCCCGCGTGGGCGCGTGAATTGAAACCCGGATGGTGTATCAACCCGGTGTCTTCCACCAGGTCGCGCCCCGCGTGGGCGCGTGAATTGAAACGCCGTGAAATCATCCAGGCGCTGGTCCGCAGCAGGTCGCGCCCCGCGTGGGCGCGTGAATTGAAACGCGTGTATATATAATTGCACGGTCAAAATCCCGGGTCGCGCCCCGCGTGGGCGCGTGAATTGAAACCTTTCGCCGTCGTCGTCCGCCGGGGCGTTGCTGTCGCGCCCCGCGTGGGCGCGTGAATTGAAACCCTGTGCCCCGGGTGTCGACCCGGGCCCAGGACCGTCGCGCCCCGCGTGGGCGCGTGAATTGAAACCAATAGTTAGCGTCGTAAAGGACGTAACGGCCGTCGCGCCCCGCGTGGGCGCGTGAATTGAAACTGGCATTCGGCGTAAAAGGCCTCGCGATTTTCCAGTCGCGCCCCGCGTGGGCGCGTGAATTGAAACGATCTGGTGCTGACCGACCCGCCGTATGGCAAGTCGCGCCCCGCGTGGGCGCGTGAATTGAAACTCGCCAAGCGAATGGCTCGCGTCCACTTGCGCCAGTCGCGCCCCGCGTGGGCGCGTGAATTGAAACTTGCCATGTGTCCTAATACAAGCAAGTGTCAGAGTCGCGCCCCGCGTGGGCGCGTGAATTGAAACTGGCCGGGCCGAACTCCGATGGCAGCAATATTCGTCGCGCCCCGCGTGGGCGCGTGAATTGAAACAACGGCTGCTGGACGATCTTGAGGCGCAGCGTAGGTCGCGCCCCGCGTGGGCGCGTGAATTGAAACGGGGAGAGCTACAACGTCATCGCCGGCCGGATCAGGTCGCGCCCCGCGTGGGCGCGTGAATTGAAACTCCGCCTCCTCGGATACCGGCTGATAGCCCCCGTCGCGCCCCGCGTGGGCGCGTGAATTGAAACGCCAAGGATACCAACTACGGCCCTGCGGAGATCGTCGCGCCCCGCGTGGGCGCGTGAATTGAAACCGGCCTGGGCGGCCTCAAGCATGGCGTTCCAGTGTCGCGCCCCGCGTGGGCGCGTGAATTGAAACATCAGATGGGTGAACATTGACGGCGAGGTCATCCCGTCGCGCCCCGCGTGGGCGCGTGAATTGAAACAATAGAAGCAACCTTCAAAACCTGAATCCTGCAAGTCGCGCCCCGCGTGGGCGCGTGAATTGAAACGCCTGGTACGCCGCCCGGACGGCCGCGTTCAGGTCGCGCCCCGCGTGGGCGCGTGAATTGAAACGCTCCGTTTTGCGGACGCGCCGCGCACAAGCCTGTCGCGCCCCGCGTGGGCGCGTGAATTGAAACCCTGCGTACCCGATTGGACATTGGACTTCGATTGTCGCGCCCCGCGTGGGCGCGTGAATTGAAACATGGTTCCGGCTTCCTTTCGTTTTTGGGGGTGTGTCGCGCCCCGCGTGGGCGCGTGAATTGAAACCATGCGACCTACGCCGAGGGCGACGGGTGGATGTCGCGCCCCGCGTGGGCGCGTGAATTGAAACCCGCATACAGAGACTGTAGTTTGTGCGGCTGGGGTCGCGCCCCGCGTGGGCGCGTGAATTGAAACGCTGTGCGCGTTTTTTGGTTGATGATTTTTTGGGTCGCGCCCCGCGTGGGCGCGTGAATTGAAACGGCGGCTCGGCAAAGGGCGCATTGGCGACAGCGTGTCGCGCCCCGCGTGGGCGCGTGAATTGAAACGACTGGTGTGGTGACGGTGGTCTCCTGGCGGGCGGTCGCGCCCCGCGTGGGCGCGTGAATTGAAACATGGTAGATTTTCCTTTCTGTTATAGTTAGGTGTCGCGCCCCGCGTGGGCGCGTGAATTGAAACCTCCAGCACCATGGGGTCTTTGATTAGCTCGTTGTAGGTCGCGCCCCGCGTGGGCGCGTGAATTGAAACCGGGAGGCCATCCCGGAGGTTGCGACGGCGGAGTCGCGCCCCGCGTGGGCGCGTGAATTGAAACTTCCGCTGCTTCTCGACGTCGGCCTGCGTGAACGTCGCGCCCCGCGTGGGCGCGTGAATTGAAACATTGAAAATCCCTATTTTATTTTGCGGCCTCATTGGTCGCGCCCCGCGTGGGCGCGTGAATTGAAACGCCTACTTCGAAATCAGCGTCTTTGCGTCGGATTGTCGCGCCCCGCGTGGGCGCGTGAATTGAAACCCGTCACCGGCACCTACGCCGATGACGACGACAAGTCGCGCCCCGCGTGGGCGCGTGAATTGAAACCGCGCCCTGAAAATCCCGCCCGAAAAAATCGCTGTCGCGCCCCGCGTGGGCGCGTGAATTGAAACGGTCCTGTAGTGCTTGCCGTACCATAGACTTTCTGGTCGCGCCCCGCGTGGGCGCGTGAATTGAAACGGGCGGACGCCGGCCCTGGCCGCATCTGGGTGGAGTCGCGCCCCGCGTGGGCGCGTGAATTGAAACCTGGTACAGTTCCTTGTCCCAGCCCTTTTTGTTGTCGCGCCCCGCGTGGGCGCGTGAATTGAAACGAGTGGGAGTATGACGAAATCCACCAGGACATCGTCGCGCCCCGCGTGGGCGCGTGAATTGAAACCTTTGCATCGTTCGTTTGGGCTGGTTTTGAGCGTCGCGCCCCGCGTGGGCGCGTGAATTGAAACTCGGCGTCCGCGGATGCCAGGCGGCCTTTCACGTCGCGCCCCGCGTGGGCGCGTGAATTGAAACGATGGAGTCATACGGGTCGGCGCTGGAGTCGCGCGTCGCGCCCCGCGTGGGCGCGTGAATTGAAACAAGCTCGGCGACGTTAAAAGCCTGCGTTCGGCTGGTCGCGCCCCGCGTGGGCGCGTGAATTGAAACTCGGCGATCACCGGCGGCCTGCGCATGGTCGGCGGGTCGCGCCCCGCGGGGGCGCGTGAATTGAAACTGCCGGGCGCGTCGGCGCGTCGGCGACGACATGTCGCGCCCCGCGTGGGCGCGTGAATTGAAACTCGCAGGAGTCGCCGGGGCGGGCAAGGGCCCTGTGTCGCGCCCCGCGTGGGCGCGTGAATTGAAACATGGACTTCCTTGGCGTCCCCCCAGACGCCGCCGGTCGCGCCCCGCGTGGGCGCGTGAATTGAAACCGGACTGGCCAACTCCCAGGGCGAGCTGGGCGAGTCGCGCCCCGCGTGGGCGCGTGAATTGAAACTCGCAGCCATCGGAAACCGGCTCGCACCCGGTAACGTCGCGCCCCGCGTGGGCGCGTGAATTGAAACCGAGGTCGCCTCCGGCATGACCGCCCTGGGGCGTCGCGCCCCGCGTGGGCGCGTGAATGGAAACCGAGGTCGCCTCCGGCATGACCGCCCTGGGGCGTCGCGCCCCGCGTGGGCGCGTGAATTGAAACGCTCACCCCGGCCTTGGGACGCTGCACCTGCCCAGTCGCGCCCCGCGTGGGCGCGTGAATTGAAACTCCATCGTCAAAAAATCGCGCCTTGCATACTACCGTCGCGCCCCGCGTGGGCGCGTGAATTGAAACATTCTTGCACCGCCGCCACTTACGGCGGCCCCGGTCGCGCCCCGCGTGGGCGCGTGAATTGAAACGTCAAGGGGGTACGGCGCCAGGTCTGACTTTTCGGGGTCGCGCCCCGCGTGGGCGCGTGAATTGAAACATGGACATGGACAGGGGACGGGCGGCCTCGCGAAGTCGCGCCCCGCGTGGGCGCGTGAATTGAAACTGGATCGTCTGGAGGCTCTTGGTTGCTGTGGGCGGGTCGCGCCCCGCGTGGGCGCGTGAATGGAAACCCCCGCCGCCGCAATTTAAGATATGCCTGTATCGTCGCGCCCCGCATGGGCGCGTGAATGGAAACTTTTAATTATCACCGATTTTCACGGTTTTAAATTAACCCTAAATTCATGAAATTGTCGCGCCGGAAAACGTGAGCCGTCGATTACCCATCCAGAGGATTTTCTGCGCGTCGAAGCTCTTTCCCATTTCCAGCAGCAATGGCAGCCCCCTTTTCTTTTTCAACACGGCCTCGACCTTCTCTTCACCGTATCGGATTGTCGCCATATTGTCGATGAATTTGTTGAAGAGGGTTTCCGACTCGCACTGCCCATAGCCGGTCAGTTCCCTGGCCAGCAGGTGATAAAGATTGCGAGCCAGAATTGACATGGTGAGGTCGAAGTCAACTTTGATGACAATTGACGACGACACCCGGTTCAGGTGGAAGAAGTAAATTTGCTCAGAAATGCTCTTTTCAACCAGCCAACGGCGCGCGTAGGTCTGGATCAGCGACTCCGCCGGAGTGGACAAATCGTTGGTGATGAGCAGCGCAGGCTTGATTTTCCCGTGCCCGGTGATGGCGATTTGACGAACCTCGCCGCCGTATCCCTTCAACGGCACAAGCGAGTCGTTGACCCGGAGCGTCCGGAAGCCTTCCGCGCACTCCACCTTCAATCTCTTCCACGCAGTGTCAGGGAGTGCCTCGATGTCCGCGACCAGGTTGCGCCCCCGCCTTCGGACGGTCAGGAATTTAACCCCCTCCGCATTCAGTTTGCCAAGGTTCTGATAGGTGGTGAACTTGCTGTCAAACACGAGGTACTGGGGAGATGCTCCGCCGCCCCCCTGTAGAAATCCAGAAATTCCAGCACCACGTCTCCTTCATGATCGTGGCGGATGCCCGCTTCGCCGTAGCAAATGATTCCCGTATCCGGGGAGTGCGCCAGTGCGGCCTGGATGCTTTTGATCGCCTTGCCCCGCTTTCCTGACCAGTTGTTCTCCAAATGCAAGTCTTCGCCCCAGCAGGGGATGGCGGTGAAGTCCAGGCACTGGGGTCCCTCGGCCAAGCCGGCGCCTTGCCATATTGCGTTCATCTTTTTGAGAAACTTCACGTTCATGTCCCTGGTCACGCGGAACGAATAGCTTGACAGCCAAGCGGTCTTGGGCAGCACGTTCATGCCCGCGAACAAACCCAGCCCGCAATCCATGCACCACTGGTCATCGTGGCTGTAGCGCTGGAAGCCGGACAATTTCAGCCCTAGGACGGACAGCACGGACTGGAGGCCCGGCAGGCATTTGCTTTCCGGGTACCTGGATTCCGCGATGGCCTCATCAATCCGATACTTGACCATCAGATGCGCGAACAGCAAAATGCCGCCCATGGAAGTCGTGAACTCGTCGGGCCGGTCGTCTCGAAGAGTGGAGACGGGCACCGCAAACACCTGACGCCGCTCCTGGTCGGACTCGCGCCTGGCCATGCGGCGGGGCAACCTTCCAAAACCAGCCCGTTTGACGACTTTCCAATTATCCATGTCCAGCACAATAATTTCATCAATCGCTTGACATCGGTAAAAAGCGGTGCAAAGTAAGATTTGGGTTCACTAGGCGCTGGATGACGCCTCTTCGGGGGGGGCTCCTGTAAGATGGTGAACCCTTTTTTATTCATGCAATCGCTTGACATCGGGGAAAAGCGGCCTAAAATAAAGTTATGGATCCACCATACCAGGGTGACGCCCTTCGGGGGGGTTCCTGTCCGCTGCGTGGATCCATGTTTTATTTCGTTAGCCGCTTGACACTGACGAAAAGCGGCGGTATTCTATAAATTATCTAAGCCGGGCTTTCCGCATGAGTACGATCACTGCCTTTGGCATATCACCATGGATCAAGGCTCGGCTTTTTTATTGTCGGCCGCTTGACATCTGGGAAAAAGCGACGTAAACTAACCCTTAGCAGTATGTGCTGTTACCGCGTTATGCGGGCCGATCCCCTGGAGAACTGGGGTTGTTCAAGAGCCAACTTTTCGTAAGTGTTCTTGGGCAGTAATGACCACGGTGGCACTACTGCTTTTTTTTATTTATAGGCCGCTTGACATCGGTAAAAAAGCAGCGTAAAGCAGTTGTTACAGTAGCCAAAGAGTGAATCACCGCAGTGACGTGGCAGGTCTGGCCGGGGGGGCGTGAATTGACTTTGTCAGGCATTATCAACGCCGCAGTCATTCATTGGGCTGCGCGTCATTTTTATTTCCCCGGACACTTGACATCTGGGAAAAAGCGACGTAAGATAAGCTCGGGGTTCGCCAATCGCGGGAAGGCCACCTTCGGGAGCACCTGCACCAGGGCGAACCCTTTTTTGTTTGCGCAATCTCACATGGAAATGATTTGACCCGGCCGCGTCCCTGCTCATCCCAAAGTTGCACCCAAAAAACTAAAAGCCCCATGCTGGCGACTTGCCAGCGAGGGGCTTTTTCGTGTCTCAATTTGTCCAAAATTGGTGCGCGCAACAGGATTCGAACCTGTGACCTCTACCGTGTGAAGATAGCGTTCTAACCAACTGAACTATGCGCGCTCGCAGATAACAAGTTCTTATTTTACCCACAATTCCGCTTTTTGCAAGTCGACACGCCACGAAAAATTGCCTTAGGAAAAAAAGCCGCTGGAAAAACATCGTTTTTACACGTTGCTGCCAGGTCTAAACTGAAGTTCAGCCGTTCGGTCGCCAGGCGGGGCGCACGGGAGGAAAGACTCTGTGGCCCCTCCCGCCCCTCGCAAACCCCCGACTGTGCTTCCAGGCGCCCTGGCCAAGCCAAGCCGCCGAAAATAGACTTTCCGCTTTTTTCGCGTGGCGGCATTGCAATTTCAAGTTCATCACAGTACAATATGCTAAACAATATGCTAAGACAAGCCCAAATGCAATTTTGTCACCTGGATGCCATTGCCTGGGTTCTTACGCTAAAAATATAAGGGATGGGGTTCATGGACGCACTTCACAGGGCATTGCTCTTCACGCAGCTTGAACTCCTGGTCGTCATCGCGATTATTGCCATTCTGGCGGCGATGGTGGTGTTGCCTGCGTTGTCCAAGGCTCGTGAGAAGGCCCGTTCGCTCTCGTGTATCAACAACCTCAAGCAGAACAGCCTATTCTGTCATCTGTACGCGGATGACTACAAGGGCTGGGAGTCCAGCTATAACTTCCGTTGGGTGAATGCCATTCACCCATATCGCGGCGGCGACGTCCCGATCCACACCCGTCCGAGCGCATACGCTGGGCTGCACTGCCCGTCGGGACCGGCCTTCCAGCCCGGCTGGAACGGCTGGAACAAGTACGGTTTTCTCTATTACGGAAATGGAGTCTACCGCAAATCCTAGTGACGGATTTCGCTTGTCCTAAGCTATCATAAGCCGTCTTCTCCAGCCTCATTTAGCCATGCCTACCAGTCCAGCGACTTCACTTCAGCGTTCCGGCCTTTTCCGGCGTGTCATCCGTTATGCTATCATCCTCGGCCTGGGCGGTGTCCTGGCTTACCTGGCCTATCTGCGGCGGCCGATGCCAGCGCCCGCCGGGCCAACCCACGAATATCATTTTTTCGTCTTCAACACGGCCTGCAATCTACAGGTCTGGGGGGACGTTGCCAGCGCCCAAGCCAATGATGCGTTCCGGGAACTGAACGCCGTCTTGCAGAATCTGCATGACACCATCAATGTCTTTGCTACGGACAGCGAGTTGAGCCGCCTGAACCAACAGGCTCACGACCATCCGGTCGTATGTTCCGAGACGCTCTGGGACATCATCAAGGCTGCCGAGGAAGCCTGGCTCCTCACTGACGGCGCTTTTGACGTGACGGTCGGGCCGCTCATGCAGACATGGGGCTTTCATGGCCAGTCCGCCGCCCTTCCCACTGAAGCCGATATCGCCGCGGCCAGGCAAAAAGTCGGCTTTGACAAATTGACGCTTGACCAGGAGCAGCGCTCGGTTTCCTTCCCTATCCCAGGCATGCGACTCGACTTTGGCGGCCTGGCCAAGGGCTTTGCCCTGGAAGCAAGCAGCGTCGTGCTGTCCAAACACGGCCTCAAGGTCTTTCTTTTAGACCTCGGCGGCAACATTCTGGCGTCAGCGAAAACCCCAACGCCAGGCCAGCCCTTTCTGGTCGGAATTCGCGATCCGTGTTCACCCGACCGGCTGGCCGCCACCTTGGAATTGCAGGGTGCCTGCATCTCCACCAGCGGCAACTACCAGCGTTTTCGCCTCATCGACGGCAAGAAAGTCGGCCACCTGATGGATCCGCGCACCGGCTATCCCGGCGATTTCTGGGCAGGGGTCACGGTGCGAACGCCTCGGGGCCTGCATTCCGATATTTTTTCGACTGCCGTTTTCATCGGCGGCGTCGATTTGGCGCAAAAGTTAGCCAAACGCTACCCGAGAACCGGGTTTCTCCTCCTGAGAGATTCCCCTGGCCAACCAACGCTGCCGCAGGAAACCATCGGCGACCTGAAAATAGTCACGCCCTCCGGAATGCCGCACCTGCAACAGTAAAGCTGCCAGAACTTGTCCGAAAAAGCATCGTTTAATTTTTTAGTAGCAAAAAAAAGCCCAGCGAGGCCTTGCTTTCCCTGGCGCAAAGGCAACTTTTCCGCGGCGTATCGTCGTTTTGATTTTCCAATCGCCGAATAGGATGTTATATTGTTTCATTTATTATCGCAGCGGCTGTTGTGGCCGCCCGCCCTGCCGCTCTGTTTCACGTATGCGACACGACTACTACCCTTCATGAATGCCATCCACTCTTCTCGCCGCTTCGGTGCCATTGCCATTTTCGCTCTCCTGGTCGTCGCGACGCTGCCGGCCTTGGCAGCGCCGCGACTAACCGCCGTCTCGCTCAAGCAGGGCAACAGCCAGCTCAAATTTTCTCGGGCGGCCGCGCGCTTGGCGTGGGGAGTGGAAAATCCCGACCCTGAGCCGGTGACGGTCACCTTGCAAATCAAGCCGGACAGCGGTCATGGCGACGCGATCTACGCACGTCAGCTGACGATTCCTGCCCAGACCTTTGTCGAAGGCAGCTTCCTGGTAGTCATCAATGACACCACCCGTTTCCATGTCGAACTGCTGCAAAACAAAGTCAGGATTGCCAAGGACGACATCTTGGTTCGAGGCACAGTGACCCGCCGGTTGAACATCGCGGTCCTTGATGACGACACGCCCTCGCTCGGCACCGGCGAAATCACCAAGGACAAAGCGCTTGACCGCACGGTGACCTTCACCACTATCCGCCAGGTGAACCTTCCCGACCACTGGGCGGAATACCAAAACTTCGACTTGCTGATTCTGTTGCGGCCTGACTTGTCCACCTACAGCCCGGCGCAAATGATCGCCATCCGCGACTATGTCATGCAAGGCGGCTACGCCCTTCTGGCCACTCCCGCAGTCGCCCTGCAGATCGCTGACACCATGCTGCATGACTTTCTCTCGGCCACGCCAGTCGCTGAAACGCGCTTGCCTGACTTGAACCTAGTCTGCCGCAGCTTCGGCGTCAAGCCGCCTTCCCCGCAGCCTGACCGTGACGCCGACGGTTTCCCGACCCAAAAGCCGCGACCCGATTTTCTGGTCATGACGCCGCTGGCCGGGGCAGCCTCCCTGCTCAGCGCTGACGGGCGTCCGGTCTTCAACCTCCGGCGCCTTGGCTGCGGCACGGTCGCCATGCTTGCGTTCGACCCGTTCCAAGTCGGCAATGCCGACCACCGCCTAATCGCGCCGGTCTGGAACGCCATCCTGCGCCACTCCAACTTCCAGCCCCTCATTGTCGGCCCCGACCTCCCGGGCAAGGTCAACCAGGCCTTGCAGTTGCTGCAGGGCTATGCCATACCGCCGGTGTCGGTCATCGTCCAGATTTTCTTCCTATATGTACTAGTCGGCATAGCCATCCTCGGCGTCGCCTTCCATTTCCGGCGCCACGCCCTGGGCTGGCTGCTGCTCTGCGTCTATGGCGCTGTCATCACCGCCCTGGTATTTGTCCGCTCCAACGACATTTCCACCAACCAGGCGCGTCACGCCATCACCACCATTTCGGCTTCGGTATGGGACGGCGAGCCGGGGCCTACGCACGCCACGTCCCTGCTCTTCAGCAGGAGCGACTGCCGTCCCACTCTGGTAGCTGACAGCCTCCACACGTTTTTCCAAGCTCAGCCGCCGGGACCTCGTCTCCGTGAAACCGGCGCCTTGGCGCCCTCGCCCTGGTGGATAACCACTGACAACCAGGAAGCGCGTTTGGAACGGCTCGCCTTGCAGCAGAACCGCCCGCGGACGCTGGTCTGGCGCCACACCCGGGACGGCTACGGCGCAGTCCCGGCGGCCCGCCCCGTCCTGGCCATTCTTCCTGACGGCCGCTCCCGGCTGCAGCCCTGGACGCTCCCCCCAGCCCTGGCCGGCGCCAGCCGCGCCGCGCTCATCTTCCCTGACAGCCACCGCGTCATTGACCTGGCGAACGCCATCGTCACCGACTCTGGCGAAGCTGGCAAGGTCGAGGCTGACACCGTGTTCACGAGTGTTCTCGACTACGCCGCCAGCCTCCGCTTCCAGCATCCCTGCCTCGCCCTGACCACGACCAGCCGCCAGGCTTCTGACAGCCCAGTCAAGGTCATCCCCGAGCAAGGCGATGAGCCGTTCACCGTCTACAACTACGACATCACCTTCGTCCCGGTCGACATTGATGCCAGCCAAGCCCGTGCCTTAGGGCCTGAATTCTTCTCCTGCCACATCCCTGACAAGTCGTTTTTCCGGTCCTACTACCGCTATGGCCAATGGGAGAACATTCTCATCCAAGGCGCGGCGGCCACGGACTACACGATTGACTTCCAGGTCATTGCGGAAGTTTTCCCAAGCACCTGCCAGCGCCTGGCCGTGTCGGTGGAGGCGGTCGTCCCAGGCAACCACACTACTTTCGACGTCAACCTGGAGACGGTTGACGGCCGCATCCTGACCCCCATTGAACGCCGCAGCACCGTCTATGTCTTTGACACAGCCGACCAGACAGTGATCTCGCCCCAGGAACTGCGCTTCCGCGCCATCATCAAGGCCTCTACCGCGCAGCTGCAACCCTCGCCCAACATGCCGGCGTCGCGGACGCTGTTCTGGCGCGTCGCCAAACTGGGCGCCAGCGCCAGCTATTCTTCACCATCACCAGACAACACCAACCGGCCATGATTAAAATCGAACATCTTACCCGAGACTTTGGCGGCGGACGTGGCATTCACGATCTGTCCATGCACATCCCTAAAGGGAAAATCTTCGGCTACATCGGCCCGAACGGGGCTGGCAAGACGACCACCATCAAGATTTTGTGCAGCTTGTACCGCCCCAACTCCGGCCGTGCTTTCATCAACGGCCTGGAGGTGACGCCTAACAATTCAAAGCAAATCAAGAAGATCATCGGCTACATGCCGGACAATTTCGGCGTCTACGACCAGATGAGCGTCTGGGAATACCTGGATTTCTTCTGCGCCGCCTATCACATTCCGGTCAAGCAGCGGGAGCAACGGATCAACTCGGTCCTGGAGCTGACCAGCTCAAAGCACATGCTTGACTACCAGGTCATCTCGCTCTCCAAGGGCATGACCCAGCGCATTGGCCTGGCCAAGACGCTGTTGCACGATCCGGAGGTTCTCATCCTTGACGAACCGGCCTCCGGCCTGGACCCATACGCCCGCATCGAGATGCGGGAGACGATCTTGCGCCTGCGGGACCTGGGCAAGACGATCATGCTGTCGTCGCACATCCTGCCGGAACTGGCCGGCATCTGCGACCTCATCGGCATCATTGAAAAAGGCCGTCTGCTGGCTTTTGGCACAGTCGCCGAAGTCACCCGGAAAGTTCAGGAGAATCTCAAGATCACCGTGATGGTCGACTCTGATCCCAAGCCAGCCCGGGAATTGTGCGAGCAATTCCCGGGGACGGGCAGCGTCGACGTCACCGCCAATGAAATCCACTTCATCTACACCGGCCCGCGGGGCGCCCTTCCCGACCTCCTGCTTAGCCTGACCGGGAACGGGGTGCGGGTCATGGAATTCCGCGAGGATCATGCTGACCTGGAGCAGGTCTTCCTTTCTGTAACGCACCAGAAGGCATAAGCTTCAGCTTCACCCCTGGGGCGACGAACCGTCACCATTTTCACCAACACCGGGTCATTGTCATGTCTTCCGACTTTCTTTACCGTCATCTTCACAACCCCATCCTGCGCCGGGAGTTCAATAGCGCGGCTCGCAATCCCAAGACGGCCGTGTTCGCGGCCCTGGCCGTCGGGGTGCTTGGCTTCATCCTCTATGCCCTGTGGCCGCGCAGCGGGATTTTCTCGGAAGCCAACAGCAACGAGCTGTTCACCATCTTCCTGGGTGCGGAGCTGACCTTCATGATTTTGTTGACGGCGAGCTTCACCGCCAGCACGATCACGGTGGAGCGCGAACGCAACACTTTCCCCATGTTGCAGACTAGTTTGCTGACGCCGGCGGAAATCCTGCTGGGCAAGCTCTGCGGCTCGCTGGGCATTTCCATCGTTCTTTTCCTGGTCACGGTGCCGGTCTCGGCCATCTGCGCGATGAGCGGCGGCATCAGCGCCGCCACCCTGGTCAAGGCTTTGTCCATCGTCGGCGCATCGACCATCGTGTACGGGCTTTTCGGCCTGGCTATCAGCTCTTTGTGCCGCAAGACCTACGTCTCCATCCTCATCACCTACCTGGGCATCGCCATCATGGCCGGCGCCACCTGGCTGCCCTCCGTGCTCATCAACGCGCCCAGGCTGAAGCCAGCCTTCCTGCGCCTGCGCGCGGTCAGCCCCTACGAGGCCCTGTTCGCGCTGCAATTCACCGAGAAGTACGAAATCGGCATCACTGGCGCCTCGGTCGACTACGTGTTTCAGACTTTCGCCATCAGCATGACAGTCATGGCCATCGTGTTTTTCGCCATCTTCGCGTGGTTCATCTTTTCCCCGCCGCGCTTCCGCCGCAACACTACGATCAGCCAGTACGCCGACACCAGGACGATGATCAAGCGTAAGCTCGGCTGGCCCTTCTATCTCATCGACCCTCTGCGCCGCAAAAAGCCCATCAGCCTGCGTCGCAACCCTGTCTTCGTCGCGGAAATCCGCAGCAAAATTTTCGGCAAGCCGAAGTTCATCATCCGGGCTCTGACGGCCTGCATCAGCCTCAGCCTATGCCTGTTGGTGCTGATCGTGCAGCAGGTCGGCGAAACGGATTTGGACAACATCCGTGCGATTGCGATCATCTTCCAGATCGGCGTGGTCGCTCTGCTGGCGCCGACGGTCAGCAGCGGCAGCATCACGGACGAGTTGACCAGCGACACGCTGCTGCTGCTCAGGCTGACTCCTCTGACCGCCTTTGACGTCGTCATCGGCAAAATGAAGGCGGCCCTGCTCTATGTCATGATTTTCCTGCTCAGCAGCCTGCCGGTGTTCCTGGTCCTGGTATACCTGGAAAGCCCTACTACGCCGAATGTTGCGGCCATGATTCCCAAGGGGCTTGATTTGGACTCGCTGGCTGCTGCTGGCGGCGCCATCCGCGACTGCGCCAAGACTTACTGGCGGGTCGGCGCCTGGGTCGGGATTCTAATCACGACTTGCCTGGCGCTCACTTCCGGCGGCCTGTGCGCGTCCTGCTTTTCGCCTAACACTGGCGTTGCCACCGCTGTCAGCTACGGTTTTGCCCTGGCCGTCGCCGCCGGGTCGCTGTCCGTGCTTCTGTTCAGCACCCGTACCAGCCCTGACTTGCAGGCTATTTTCCTCATGTTCAATCCATTCGTCGCCGCCATGGAGATCACCCTGGACAATTCGCTGGCTTCCCGGCTGCCTGCGGTCTGGGGCAACCGGCTATGGGTCAACCACCTGATCATCTTTTCCGGCCTGACCGCTCTCCTTGTCGCCGTTTCCGCCATCCGTGTGCACATCCTGTTCCGCGAGCAGAAATGACCGTTGCCTATAGCCGGATTTCGACGCCGGCGCACGTTTCGCATCGACCTTTTTCACCACTAACCGACATTTACCGATGACCATCACTGCCCTGCTAACGACCGTCGCCGTCTTCTTTCCGCTCTGGATGCCCATCTGGCAGGATCGCCCGCTCCAGAACAAGGACCTGGACTACGAAAGTCCGACCTGCATGACGGTTGAGACGTACGAGATGGTGCTCGGCTGCCTGCCGACCGCCGATGCTCGCCTGCGCGACCAGATTTACACCCAGTTGGCTTCCAAGCCGGTGCCAGCCAACCAGGAGGTGCTGCTGCATTGCCTCCGCCGCGAGCCGGAAACACGCCAGCAAGGCACCATCCTCCGCCTGCTGCGCCGAACCGATCCGGCCACCATTCCTCCGGCTGACATCGCCGCCTTCCTGCAAAAAGAACCCACCCAGCTGACCGAAGCCGCCATCCAACTGTACGCGACACTGCCGACGGCTGATCCCGAACTCCTGCGCCCCTTTCTCGGCCAGCCCGCTGGCAACACCTTGCCGCTCATCCTCCGCCGCCGCGCCTGGGAAGCCATGGCAGCGTCCCCGCGCCTGGCCGATGCGCTCGGCGCAGACGTATTCCCCTTCCGCGACGCCGATGATGTCCTGTTCCAGGCTCTGGCCTTGCAGACGGCCTTGACGCAAACGAGCCGACGGGCGCAGACCGACCCGTGGATTGACGCAGCCCTTGACGGCGATATCCAGCTGCGCCTGGCAGTCGCCAGCGATCCGCGGCCAACGCGGGTCGACGTCATGCGGCGCATCCTGCAAGATGACTCGCCAGCCGTGCGGATTGCCTTCTGCCTGGCAAACCGAGATAAAGCCCAGGAGATGCTTGTCCTGGCTCTGGACGACCGGGATGACGCCATCCGCACCGAGGCCGTGCGCGCCTTAGCCCGCTGCGCGCACCTGGAACCTAAGACGCTGCCGCGCCTGGCCGACTGCCTGGCTGACCCGTCCGAGCCGGTTCGTGAAGAAGCCGAGTCGACCTTGCTCCAGCATGCCCGCCAACAGCATCGCGACGGGGTGCTGGCGGAATTGACGGCCAGGCTGTCGTCTTCGAAAACGGCGACGACGACGCTGCGTTATCACGCCTGCCGTCTTTTTGCCGCCCTGAGCCACGCGGCCGCCGTTCCTGCCATCGCCGCAATCCTGGAGTCGGAACGTGCGCCGGAGACTATCGGGGCGGCTCTGGACGCCTTGGCCGTCCTGGCTCAACGCGACTCATACGGCGAACTCATCCTGCCGTATGCCGACCACCGCTCCGCCCTGGTTCGCCAGGCCGCAGCCAACGCCCTTGGACGCCTGCGCATCACCGGCTCAGAGAAAACCTTAAAAAAACTGTCCTTGGACCAACACAGCCCAGCCGTCCGAACCACGGCCTTTGCCGCCATGGGATATTTTCCCCAGCCGGCCTTTGCCGCTGATCTTCTCGCCTGCCTGAAAAACACTACCAAAACGACCGAGGATGAACGCACCAGCGCTGCCTGGGCAGCCGGCAAAATCAAGCCCACCACGCCGGATGAAACTGCCGCCATGGTCGCGCTCGCCAAGCGCCTGGTCGAACAAGTGACCCTCCCGGTCGTCCCTAGCGACATGGAGCCGCTCTTTGACGGCCAGGCCGTCATCGCCAATGCCATCTATTCCATCACCGTCATGGGCAGCTCGCTTGAGTCACCGGAAATCCGGGAGCTGGCTGACATTGTCCTCAACATCTACGACCTGCCAGCCGAACAGCTGGAAAGCCTGGCCATGACACGCATCAACCAGCCCGCGGCGCAGGAAATCCCGCGCAGTCCCACGACTTGCAGCCTGGCCAACCAGGCGCGGCAATGGCAACAAAACGAAACCATCACCACCCAGCCCGTCCCCACCGGGTCAATTCATTTCCCTGTCCGAGCCAGCCACAAATAACCGGCCAGTCTCGCACAGTTGTTCTCCGACATTCAACTTTATCGCATGATTTTCTCAACCGCGCCTTGACAAAATCAAGAAAAACGTATATCATAGTTTGTGAAAGAAACCATCCGTTTGCAATATGACCGACTGCACTTGATTTCTTCACCAGCCCTGTCCCATAAACGTTGAGCAATGGTGAATAAGCTCCCTCATGCAGCGGGATTTTTTCTTCCCCGCAGTAAGGAGGTACCTGGTGATCCTCTTCAAATGCGAATGCGGCGCACCATTCCCGGTTCCCGCCGAAGCTGCTGGGCAAGTCGGCACGTGTCCGGTCTGTGGCAAGCCTTGCCAAGCTCCGGCGCAGTCAGACCCGGATTGCGTCCTGATCTACAAAAGCGGCCTGCCGGAAACCGGCCAGGTCATTACTGCTGACGCGCTGACCGCCCTGGTCGCCCAGGGGGAACTCAAGGCGTATGACCTGATCCTTCATGGCAACGAATGGCGGCCCTTGGACGATGTTTTTGAAATGCCGGAAGTCGCCCCGGTCGCGGCCGATGAAGGCGCGGGTCCGGAAATCGCCGTTCGTTTTGCCGAACTGCCGCCTATCCCAGGGCATATCAGCCTGAAAAAAAACAGGCTGCGCAACGCTTGGAAGGCGCTGGTACTCTGGCAGCGGCGCCAGCGCGCGGTCAAGCACAAGCCCATCTGGCAGCGGGTATGCTACTATCTGCTGGTCTTGGGCGTGCTGGCGGCGGGATACTATGCGGGACTCGGCAAGATCATCAACTACGTCCTAGGGCGTCCCTGCTATGTCCTCGTCCTCAATCCCGATGACTGCAACTACCAAGCGAAACTCAGCGGCGAGACGCTTCCCCTGATCGCCAATGCCCAAGTGACCTTCCAGGACATCTATGTCGCCGCCACGAAAAAAGGCAAGCTGTCCATCAGCAGCGACCAGGCGCCTGACCATGTCATCTACAACGTCGCCGTGCCCCTCTCGCCAGGGCTTGACGTCGTCGTCAACCCCAATGGGAAAATTGAGTTTGGAGTCTATGATTTCCGCGGCATGACGGAAAAGACGCTTGACGCCAAGGTCCTCAAGGAACTGATGGGCGACATCGCCCGCCTGCGTCCGCCCGCCTACAGCAGCGCCGTCCTTGGCCGCCTGAAAAACATGGCAGAAGAGCATTTCCAGGGGAAAAAGACTGACCCCCTGTTCACGAGCCAGCAGTACAACTTCAACCGCCTGAGCTTCACTCGCTCCATCGATTACTCAGAGCGCCGCAAAAACAAGCCAGAAGAGCCGGAGACCTTTCGGCCGACTCTTATCAAGCTGACCCGGATGCCCTTTCAATTCAAGGGTTCTTCCGTGGAATACGACCCTTCCCAGCCAGAAGTCATCACAGGCCAGGTCTCCGTCAGCATGCGCGAACTGAATACATACGCGAAGAACAAGTTCAGCGCCTTCCGTCCCCAGGCCGCCTTGACGTCGGCGGACGCCAAGAAGACTATTGCTGACAACAAGCTGGTCTGCGGCGAGGCCAAGGGAAGCGCTCAACTCAGGATCAACCAGAACGACAAGCACCTCCAGCTCACGTTTGACCGCCCCATCCCCGCCGCTGTCAGCGTCAGCGGTCGCCAGCATCAAGGGACCTGGTCCTTCGTCGCCACCCTGCCTCGGGACAAAGACCAATGGACGTGGCAATGGACGTTCTCCGGCAGCTGGAACCCGCCGAAACCAGCGCGCGGGAAGCCGCCGCCGCCCAAAAAACTCACGGTCACCATCAACCAAGCCGACAAACTGACCGTCACCGAAAAATAAACCGACCAGACTGCCAAGGCAGGACAAACAAATGCGAAGGGCCAGGCATCCGACCCCAGCCCGGGAAGGATGCTTTTTTCTGAGGGGCAAGGGGCAAGGGGCTGAAGGCTGAGGCGCATTTCATCATTCATCATTCATCATTCATCATTCGTTAGGGGCGAAGGGCTACAGAAGACTGATCCATTATCTAAAACACCACTTTCCGGAAAAAATATACGCCTTGGATATGAAAAATCCGATATGGGCATTAAGTTATACGATTCCTGACCGCCGAAAGCGCGAAGTCGGCGGACGCCTGACTTGTCATCGCCTCCATCCTTAGAGATTTGGCACGCATACCCTGGAATTACCATGAACATCCGTACCTCATTCTGGCTAGGCCTCCTCTGCAGTTCGCTCATGCTTTCCAGCCTGAACACCCGAGCGGGAGAAGTGCGGGTCACTGAAGACGGCAGAACCATCATCACCGTCTCCTGCTGGTCACTGCCGGAACCAACTAGGACAGACGTCAATACCCGCGCCGAAGTGGCGGTTGTCAAGGAATTCATCCGGCGCTTCCCAGAAATTTTCCAAGAGCGCTATGCCGCCAAATATGCCGCCAATCCGGGCAAGTACGGCAACTATGACTGGCGCAACGTTGAAATCGAGCTGAAGCGCTTCGCCGGCATCCAGATCGAAGGCGCTGGCATGGACTCCGGGCCGCTGATGGCTATCGCGGGCGGCGTCGCGCCTGACATCATGTACGTCAACTTCCGCCAGTCCGACACCTATATCCAGGAAGGCTTCCTGTACCCGCTTGACAAGCCTGAGGACGGCTATTTCGCTGCCTTGAGCAAGGACGAAGTCGAGTTCATGATCCATGAAAAACTCTGGCCCGTGATCAAACGCAAAGGCCCCAAAGGCACTGTGCAAGTCTGGTCCATGCCCATGGGCGGCATTCTTGGCCGGGTCTTCCTATACCGCAAAGACCTGCTCGACGCTGCTGGCGTACCCTATCCGACCAACGACTGGACCTGGGAAGACCTGTTTGAAGCCTGCAAAAAATTGACCAACCCGGAAAAGGGCACCTACGGCATCAAGTTCGGCGCTGGCAAAAGCGAAAGCTGGTACTGGATCACTTTCCTCTGGTCAGCCGGCGGCGAAGCCATGGTCTATGACGAGGAAAAGGAACAGTGGCAGGCAGCCTTTAACGACCGCGCCGCCGCCGTCGCCCTTGACTACTATATCCGCCTGAACACGGAAAGGTGGACGGAAACCGTTGATGGCAAAGTCCGCACCCGCTATGGCTACGCCACGAAGGAAGCTCAACAAGGCAACCAGAAGTGGGAACTGGGACAGATCGGCTTTAACCCGGCTTACATTGACGAACGCATCTTCTCGACCCTGGATCCCGACGTGGTCGGCATGGTCGCCGCGCCGCTGGGCTACCCGGATGAAAACGGCGTTCGCCACCGCGGCGGCGAAATCAACTCCCGCATGCAGGGCATCTACGCCGGCTGCGACAACCTCGCCGTCCGCGACGCCGCCTGGGAATATTTGCGCTTCCTGTGCACCAAGGACGCCGAGGAAATCAGAACCAGAATCAAGGTGGAAGGCGGCCTTGGGCGCTTCGTCAACCCGCGCTACCTACGCATGTTCGGCTACGACGACCTGATCCGCCTCGCCCCGCCTGGCTGGGAGGATACCTTTAAGATCGCCATGGACACTGGCAAGCCCGAACCCTATGGCAAAAACTGCCAGCTGGTCTATTTCCAAATGACTAAGCCGATGGAAAAAGCTGACGCCATGGCCATGAGCGGCGTCCTCCCGCTCAGCTCCGCCGAAGAGATGGAAAATGCGACCCCGGAAGAAAAGGAAAAACGGCTCGGCATCCTGCGCGGACTGCTGGAGGAAAGCGCGATCGAGACCAATGAAAAAATGATCGGCATTTTGACCCCCAAGCAAAAGCTGATGCGCCGCTCCGCCGCCTTTGTCCTTCTGATCGCCATTGTCGCGGCCTTCACCTTAGTGTTCAAGAAAATCATCAAGGCTTTCACCCCGCCGAAAATCGAGGGCGTGGAGCAGGTGACCTGGGGCTTCCGCAAGTACAAGGTCGCTTATATGCTGCTGCTTCCCGCGCTGCTGACCATCCTAGTCTGGCGCTATGTGCCGCTGGTCATGGGTTCCTTGATGTCGCTCCAGGACTACCGCATCATGGGCGGCTCGACCTGGGTCTGGCTCGACAACTTCGGCAACGTACTCTGGGACGCGGAATGGTGGGCGTCAGTCTGGAACGCGCTGCGCTACTGCTTCCTCGTCATCATGCTGACCTTCCTCCCGCCTGTCATCCTGGCTGTCCTCCTGCAAGAAATTCCGCACGGGAAAATTTTCTTCCGGACTGTCTTCTACCTGCCGGCCGTCATCACCGGCCTGGTCGTCATCTACCTGTGGCGCTCCTTCTATGAGAAAACCGAGTTCGGCGTACTCAACGCCATCATGCTGAAGCTGCCGGCGATCACCTACATCGGCATCGCCATCCTGTTCTTCTTCATCATGTTCTTCTTCGCCAAACGACTATTTGTGCACGAGAACTACTGGTCAAGCCTCGGCTGTCTCATCGCCGGCATCCTCATGTTCTGCTTCTTCTTCCAGTTCTCCCTGCCAATCCTGCTCGACAAGACGACGGATGCGTCGCTTTTCGCCAAGCTGTTCCACAGCATGCGAGACCCCTACCGCTGGCTGGAAGACCCCAAAACCGCCATGATCTGCTGCGTCCTGCCCATGGTCTGGGCCGGCATGGGGCCAGGATGCCTCATCTACTTGGCCGCGCTCAAAGGCATTGCTGACGACTTCTACGAGGCCGCTGACATTGACGGCGCCACCTTCATCGATAAAATCCTCTTCGTGGTCATCCCGATCCTGCGGCCTCTGCTCATCATCCAGTTCATCGGCGTCTTCATCCGCTCCTGGGAGAATTCCGCTTTCATCCTGGCCATGACCGGTGGCGCCAGCCAAACCGAAGTCGCTGGGTTGCACATCTTCTACAAGGCGTACATCTACCTCAAATTCGGCCCGGCCACGGCCATGGCGTGGATTCTCGGCTTCATGCTGATCGGTTTCACTGTCCATCAGCTGCAAATCCTGTCCAAACTGGAATTCAAGGCCGCCGGCGCCAAGAAATGAGACTGCCGGCCGCGCGCCCCTGCCCAACCAGCACAAACCAACCCAATTTAACCCGCATTTCTTCTCTTACTAAGGTGATTTGAATGGCAATCATAACGCAAATCGGCAGAAAGCACTGGAAAGTCCGCCTGCTCTTCCTGGGGATGTACGCCTTCCTCATCATCGGCGGCGCCACCATGGTGTATCCCTTCATGCTGATGTTGTCGGGAAGCACCAAGAGTTCCATGGATATCCAGTTCTTCGACGCCTTCCCGCGGTTTCTTCGCGACGACGCCTGGATGTTCTCCAAGCACCTGGAGGGCCTCTTCAATGAGCGCCTGCAAGACCTGAACGCTGCCTACGATCTGGATGAAATCGCGTTCAACAAGCTCAACCTCTACGGCGCCCACAACGCCAAGCTGGCGGACGCCTGGACCGAGTTCCTGGACGGGACCGAGCTGCCCTGGTACTCCTTCTCAGGAGGCTATCTCAACACCCAGCTGTCAAAGACAATCCCCTCCAGCCTGCGCAATTTCAAGAAAATGCTGAAGCAGCAATACGGCTCCGAGCTGGAAACAGTCAACCGCCAGCTGGAGACTGAGTTCGTCGGCTGGTACAGCATCTTCATCAACGTCCCCAGCTACCTGATGCGTCGTGAAAAGCCTATGGACACCCGCTTCAACAGTGTCCTGAATGAGTTCCAGGCCACGCTGCCATACGGGATGCGCTACTACTTCTCTCCCCAGGGCTTCTACAAGAAGCAATTCCTGAAGACGCAGTACAGCCAGGATATTAAGCTCTACAACAGCAGCCACGGCACTTCCTACGGCTCCTGGGATGAGGTCGTCCTGCCCCGGCGCTATCCCGAGAACGGCACGGCTAAGGAAAAAGAAGACTGGACCAACTATGTACGCGGGACAGTTGCCCTGCACTGGCTGCGCGTTGACGCTGAGGCCACTCCGTTCTTCCACGAGCTTCTGAAGGCCAGGCACCAGAACAACATCCGCAACCTGAACCGCCTCTACGAAACCAACTACACCTCGTTTGAGGAGGTTCCACTATGGCAAGAGCCGCCGCTGTCGGGCATGGCTCTGACCGACTGGGATTCCTTCATCACCGGCTACAAGGACCCGGTCAGCGGCAAGTTCTACGAAGTGCCGATCAAGATGGTTCGATTCGAGTCACCCGAAACCATGTTCCAGGACTGGATAGTGAAGAAGCACGGCTCTGTAGAGCAGGCTGCCGCCAGCCTGAACATGCCTTGGACCAGGGTGGCCGACATCAAGATGCCGCAGCTTGATCTGCACCTGAGCTATTTCAAGGACAACATGCGCAGCCTGCGCTGGGAATTCGTCACCCGGAACTACCGGGCGGTGGCTGACTACATGATGTTCCACGGGCGCGGCATTTACAACACCGTCGTCTACTGCTCACTGGCGATTTTGACGGCCCTTCTCATCAATCCTCTGGCTGCCTACGCCATGAGCCGCTACAAGATGCCGTCGTCCTACAAGATTCTCCTGTTTTTGATGAGCACGATGGCGTTTCCTTCCATGGTCACCGCCATTCCCAGCTTCATCATGCTGCGGCAGTTCAACCTGCTCAACACCTTCGCCGCGCTGATCCTCCCTGGCATGGCCAACGGCTACTCCATCTTCCTGCTCAAGGGATTCTTCGATTCCCTGCCCCAGGAGCTGTATGAAAGCGCCCAGCTTGACGGCGCCAACGAATGGGTGCTGTTCTGGCAGATCACCATGGGCCTGAGCAAGCCGATCCTCGCGGTCATCGCCCTGGGCGCCTTCACGGCCGCCTACTCCAACTTCATGTTCGCCTTCGTCACCTGCCAAGACCGCAAGATGTGGACCATGATGGTGTGGCTGTATGAATTGCAGCAAAGCAGTGGCCAGGCCGTCATGTACGCTTCGCTGGTCATCGCCGCCATCCCGACCTTCCTGATCTTCCTGTTCTGCCAGAACATCATCATGCGCGGTATCGTCGTCCCCTCGGAGAAATAAAGCATGCGCCATTAAACCGGTGACGGCACGGAACCACCAGCCGTCATTTCTTTCGGAGGAGACATCGCATGGTCATCACACTTCCGAAAGTCTTTTCAAAGGGATTGCAGCTGTGCCTGGCGGCATGGCTGGCAGTCCCTTTTCTGTCGCTGGCCCAGGACAGCGACAAACAGGCCAGCTGGCATCAAAACGGCTCGCCCTTCCGGGCTATCTTTGAAATCGACGCGGCTCCGAATCCCACCGAGGCCGGCGTTGTCCTGGCCGTGCCGGTCTTCAACCTCGGCTACAGCGATGGCATTGATGTGTACTGCTACGATGACAAGGGGCGGCAGCTCCTGCGATGCGACCTGGGCCAGGGTGCGCCTAACGAGGCCCTCGTCCACGTCCGCCCCACTGATGTCAAACGCCGCATTTACGCTTATTTCGGCTCCAAGCGCCGGTCGCCGGTCGCCAAAATGGACGTCCAGCCCATGTTAGGCGAAGTCTACACCCTGCCGGAGGGTCCTGCTGCCAATTGGAAAGACGTCAGCGCCCGCCTGCAAAAAGCCCAGCTGATCGGACGCTTCCCCATCGACCGCCTCGAACAAGTCGTCAACCCAATCAATTCTACCGAGACTTTCATCATGGTGCTGACCGGCGTCATGTCCGTCTCACGCAACGTCACCCGTAATTTCTTTGTCGCTGCTGATGACGCGGGCTATCTGCTGGTGGACGGCGAGGTGCGCATTGAGCGCAACGGGCGCAACTACGTCCATTCCTCGCTGCGCGGGGAAAATCGGCAGGCCATCGTTTTGGCGCCGGGAAGGCATGAAATCAAACTGGTCGGAGTCAATTTCGGGGGTGCCTTTGCCCTGGCCCTCGGCGAATGGTTCGCAACTCCGAAAGTCGCCCCAGTGCCCCCGTCCGACTTTGTCCAGGCTGGCCGCGGCAAGCTGCTTAACGTGGAGGCGCGCCGCAAAGACGCCGCCTTGTTTCACTACCGCCATCTCTCCTACATGAGTCTTGACGACTACCAGTACACGGAAACAGAGCTGGCCACTTGGGGCGGCCAGGAAGCGGAATGGCGCTTTGGCGACGGTGTCGCCATGCGGGGCGCAGTCATCCGGCGTGTCTTCGCCTCCCTGAAGGACTGCCCCGTCCAGGCCACCGTCAACCGCAGCGAATGCGCTGGCGTCATCTGCTTTCCTCAAGCCGCTCCGCCCGTGCAACGCCAATCCGGCAAGGCCAACGATTATCAGTATTACGAAAAGCTGCTCATAGATGCCGGGTTCGACGGCATGCGCGACCTCGAATCCCTACGGCCTTTGCTGGCATTCTTCCTGCGGCGTGATTGCCATCCAGCCCAAGTCAGCGTAGCCGAAGCCATCCTGAAATGCCGCCCGTTGGACGATGCCGCCCGCCTCGCCGCCCTCACCGCGCTGGCTCGCGCCGCAGCCAAGGACCAGCCCGGCAAAACCCTCACGGCCTACGACACCATCTTCAAGCAAAAGCTGAGCCGCGAACAGTTTTCCGACTATCTGCAAGAAGCCCTCGCCTTCGTCATTTTCCGGATGCGTGACTACCCCCTGGCTGAAAAAATGCTCAACCGCCATGCCTCCCGCCTGCCCAAAGGCAGCGACAAGCTCCTGGCTGGACTGCAGTTCGACATCGCCCTCCAGGGCGGCGATCTGCAAGAAGCCCGCCGATGGTACGGCGTCATGCTCGAAGGGCGGCAGCAAGCAACGGAACGCCGAACCGCGACTGTCCTTGGAAATTCCCTGCAAGAAAAAGCCGCCCTGGCCATCGCCTCCGGCCAGCTGCTGGAAGCCGAAGCCGCCTTGCGCGAATGGGCCGCAGTGTCGCCGCATGACCGCGGCAACGGAGCCTTCAGCCTGCAACGCGCCCGATTGTTCCGGAAACGAGGCTGGCTGGACGGCGCTCTCGGGGAATTGACCGGCGCCATCCTCGCCGACCCACTCCTGCCAAACTTGCCTGACGTGGAGTTCGAACGCGCCGAAATCTTCACTGAATTGGGCGAACACGCCAAAGCTAAAGAAATCTATCAGAAAATCGCCACCGACTACCCGAACCACCCGCTGGCAACGACCGCCGCCCAAAAAATACGCTGACGCGCCCCGCGCCATCTCTCCCTGCCATGAAAATCCGCCGTCTATTTCTATTTGCTGCTTTGATTCTCTGCGCCACCTTGCTCCAGGGCGGAGGCAGCGTCGTGCCCGTGGGCACGTACTTGTACGCTGACCTGGAAAAAGTCAGCCCTGCCACCGGTGCTTTAGTGTTGAACTTCGACGCTGCCGGGCCGAGTCGGCTGGTGGTGGCATACGGCCGCAAGCACCGCAAAGACCGGAAGACCCGCGACGGCACGACCGAAGCTGAACGCGAGTCCTTCAAGCCGCGCCTGGCCGTCCTTAGCGACCAGGGCCGCGTCGCCCGGTTTGACAAGCTGCCGCCAGACTATTATGACATCGCGGTCATTGACGCCACCACCATGACCTTGCACGAGGGCATCGCCCTCTACAGCAGCACCGAAGAAGAGCTGACCGACAACAGCATGATTGAGCAGTTCCAGGGCGAAATCCGCAAAAGCCTCGGCCTGCGGGACGACCGCATCGGCGGCTGGGAGGGATTTTTCGACACCAAGCAAATCGAACGCATCCAGGTGGCGTCCGGTCGGGCTGGAGTGCTGATGCAGCAGATGCGCCTGGGAACTGCGCTGGCGGAAAGCGGCGCCGTACTGAAAGGATGCATCCACAGCATTGACGTCGTCTGGGTCGAACGCGCTATTGACGCCACAGCCGGTTGGCAAGTGATCAACCGCCAGCAACTCTATCGCGATGAAATCCCAGCCCGAACCTTCTTCAAACACATCCAGATGCCTGAACTTTCCGGCATTCGCGTCGGCACCAGGGAAAAGAAAATGCCGGTCATCAAGCTGCCTTGACTGCCGCCCGTACCCAACCAGGAGTTTCATATCATGGCGACGACCAATCCAAAAATCGACTACGACGGCTTTGACCATTCCAAGGATGCCCTGATGACCAAGGAGGTTGTCTGCACGTCGACAGCCGATGGCAGCCAGCAAACTTTCCGCGTGTTCCTGGCACCCGGCTCGGCGCCCAGGCCGCTGCTGGTCATGCTGCACACCTGGAGCGCCGACTACCAGCAACGTGTCTCCATCGAAGTCGAATCGTGGTGCGTCCAGAAAAACTGGCACTTCGTCGTGCCGAATTTCCGCGGTCCCTCCTGGAATCCTGGCTCATGTGCTTCTGATCTGGCTATTCAAGACGTTCTCGACGCTATCGCCTACGTGCGCCAGCAGGCGGCTGTCCTTCCCAGCCAAGTTTTTCTGATGGGACTTTCCGGCGGCGGGCATTTTTCGCTTATTTTGGCGGCTCGCCATCCTGAGCTGTGGGCCGGTGTCACCGCCTGGGTGCCCATTTATGATTTAACCCAATGGCATGCGGAAAGCGAAATCCGCCGCAACAACTATGACCGTCACATCGAAATGGCCTGCGGCGGCCGGCCCGGCAGCTCTGCTGACGTTGACGCACAGCTGCGCCATCGCTCGCCATCAAACTGGCTGCGGCCCGGCTTGGATTGCATTCTTGACATCAACGCCGGAATCCACGATGGCCACACTGGCTCCGTGCCGGTGTCCCACAGCCTCCAAGCCTTCAATGCAGCGGCCCTTTCGCCAGCCGACCACATCGCGGCAGAGGATATCGCTGTCATGACCCAGGAAAAACGCATTCCAAGCCACTTGCAGGGCACCTGGCCAGACCCCGCATTTGCCGATCACCCGATCCTCTTCCGCCGCACCTCCGGCAAAGTCAGGGTGACGCTGTTCGAAGGCGGACACCAGGGGCTGCCCAAACCCATCATCGCGTTTCTCGAACAACATTCCCGCTGACAGCTCTTTCCCGACCCGGCGACTATAGCTTGTGGACACCGGCGACGCCACCACCCCGGGCTGGAAACGCAATAACCCTCTCTCATGCCGATTTTTCTGTCCAATGTCTTTCTTCTGTTTGGCCTGGTGGCACTGGTGCCGCTCCTCTTGCACTTGCTGCATCGCCGCCGTCCCCAGCCCATTCAGTTCGCCGCCGTCCGTTTTTTGAAGGAAGCCATCTCCAAGTCGCGCCGGTCGCGCCGCATCACGCAATGCCTCACCCTGCTGATGCGCATCCTCATCATCCTCCTGCTGGCTGCTGCCTTTGCCCGACCGCAAATTCGCTTCCACCACCTCGTCCCTGGCGGACACCGCGTCATCCTGATCGTCCTGGACGCCAGCGCCAGCATGCAAGCCCAGGAAGGCGACAAGTCCCTCTTTGAATTGTCACGCGGATGGGCCGAATCCCTGCTGGCCGGACTGACCGAAGGCGACCGGGTCGCCATCATCGCCCCCGGATGCCCTGACTACCGCATCGTCTTCCCGCCCGTCTCCGACCACAAGGCAATCCTCGCCGCCCTGCAAGACCTCCAGCCCGGCTTTGGCGCAGCAACGCTGCCGGAAACTATCCGTGACCTGCTGGAAAAAGCCGACGGAGGACTGCACGGCGCTGAAATCCATATCTTCAGCGATTTTCAAAAATCCGCCTGGAACAAAACTGCCCTGGACGCGCTGAAGCCCACACTTGAGCAACTCAACGCCGCAGTCTTCCTCAACCGCCCTGGAATCCTCAGCACTGGCGACACCGGCATCGCTGAAGCCATGTTCCACCCGCCAGCAATCATCGGCAACAGCGCCTTCCAGGCAACGGCCACGCTGACCACCAACGACCACTTCGTTGGCGCCAACATCGTCCGGCTCGCCACTGACACCGGCGAACTCAACCATGTCGCCTTGGAAATGCTGCCTGGCGAATCACAGACAACCGGCCTCTCTGGAATCGCCCCTGGCGAAGCCCCTCAAGTAGTCGGCAGCCTGCGCCTGGAAGACGACGCCTACGAACTCAACAACTGTTTCTTCTTCAGCCTGCCGCGCCTGGCCGGCATCCCGGCTTTGCTAGTCAATGGCACCGGCGAGCGCGATACGTTTTTCCTGCGTCGAGCCCTGCAACCCGGCGGCCAAGCCGCTGCTATGATGGTGCCGACAACCGTCGGCTGGCCAGAGTTCCTGGCCGGAGACATCAGTGGCAATGCCGTCGTCATGATCGCTAATCCGCCCGTTCTCGACGATACCGCTGTCGCCAAATTGCGCCACTATCTGGCCAATGGCGGGGCGATAGTGCTTTTCCCCGGCGAAAATGACGGCATCCAGGCGCCAGCCCTGCGTCAATTTCCAGGCTGGGAAAATCTGACCGTCACCTCCCGAGACAATCCGGAGCTGACCCGCATGGACATCAGCCTGCTGGACACGCACGAGCCGCTCACGCAACGCCTCGCCGCTGTGCTCCCGCCCCCGTGGAGTTTCCCGGTTCGGCGCTATCTGCACTGCGAAATTCCTGACCAGTCTGGAGCGCTCCTGCATTTTCAGCAGAACCGCAGCCCATTTATGCTGCGCAGCCGCGTTGAAGCCGGTTCACTCTGGCTTATCGCGGTCAGCGCTAACCGCGACTGGTCAGACTGGCCCCTGACGCCATTCTTCCTCGTCTTTGTCCAGGAATTAGCCAAAGAGGTCGCTGGAATGCGTTTGCGCAGCCTGTCAACCGTCGTCAACACCCCCCTGCCCTTGGCTTGGCCAGGTTCGGCCGTGCGCATAGACCTGACTATCACCGCCCCCCGCGGCCATGAACGGCGCCAGACCTTGACGCGCGACAACCCGGCCGCGCCCATTCTGCTCGACGGCTTGACCATGCCCGGCATTCATACCTTGAGCAGCGGCGCGGAAACGTGCCGCATTGCAGTCAACATCCCAGCAACCGAGCGTGATTTGGCCGTTATGAGTTCGAGCGAACTGCTCAGTTCCCTGAAGCCGCTTCCCGCTGCCTATTCCAGCGACCACGGCCAGCTGCGACGCCATGTTGACGAATTGCGCCAAGGCAGCCCGCTCTGGCCGCTGCTGCTGATCCTGGCCTTCGCCCTGAGCATGCTGGAAGTGCTCTTCGCTAATTCACGCAGCCGCGCCGTGACACAGCCGCGCCTGGTCGGACAATTGCTCAAGCAGGGAGGAGGCGTGGCATGATTCCATCGGCTGTCATCCTGCTTGAACCCATTCTGCCCTCGTGGCTGGTGACTGGCTGCGGCATCGTCTTCGCCTGGCTGGCCTGGCGCACCTACAGCGCCTGCGCCCTGAAGCCCCGGGAGCGCCTGCTGCTCTGGAGCCTCCGAATGGCTGCTTTCCTGCTCATCGCCTGGATCATGACCCTGGCCGCCTCAAGAACCGTCCGAACCGAGACCGAACCAGCTGTCGTCGCCGTCCTGACTGACCTCTCTGCCAGTATGGAAGACAATCCCCTGGAAGCCAGGCAGACACGCGCCCAACGCGCACTCGACTTCATCGGCTCCCCAGCTTTCCGCCAGGCTACTAAAGACTGCCGGGTTCTCTATTTTGGCATGGGCGCTGATCTGGAGGAAAACGCCAACCCCGAAAACATGGCCTTCACTGCCCCAAAATCCCTGTTGACGCCTGCTCTGATGACAACGGCTTCGCGCCTGCGAGCCGAGAATCTCGCTGCCGTGATCGTGCTGAGCGACGGCCTGGACCAATCCGGCCAAAGCCTGGACAGCCTTGCCATGCCTGCCCCGGCCTTGATTCCGGAACTGGAAGACCCCGGCGCGCCGGATCGCCAGGCTGCCCAGGACTTTGCTGTCGCTGATTTGGCCTATCCAAAGCGCGTCATCGTCGGCTGGAAAACTACCATCGCCGCCTCTATCCAACGCCGCTCCGGCAGCGCTGCCCAGACTTTCCCGGTCCAGCTCCGCCAAGGCGGCAAGGTGATCAGCACGGAATCAGCAGCCTTTGCAGAAGGAGAATCCTTCCAGAAAATTTCATTCAGCCTGGAACCCGTGGACATCGGCAGCCAACTCTATGAAATCCTCATCAGCCCTGAACTCGACAGTGACAACACCAACAACCGCCGCGAGTTGATCATCGAAGTGACTGACGCCAAGCAACGCGTCCTCTACCTGGAAGGAGCGCCGCGCTGGGAATTCAAATTCCTCAAACGCAGCCTGCTAGCGGAAAAGAACTTGCAGCTCAACGCCTTTGTCCGGGCCGGCGACGGCGCCTTCATCAATTTTGATGAACAGGCTGGCAGCGGCCTGGGCGGCGGCGCCCTGCCAACGCTGAACGCCGAGACTTTGCGGCAATTCAAAGCCATCATCCTTGGCGAACTTCCCGGTAGCGCCTTCAGCCAGGAGGACGCCACGGCAATCCGGCAATTCGTGGAAAAAGGCGGAGGCCTGCTGTTCCTGGGCGCAAAAATTGCCTACGGCGCCGAAGGCCTGGCCAGCAACGAACCCTTGCGCCAGTTGTTCCCGGTACAGTCTGAGCCGGGCGCGACCATGCGCGAAGGTCGCTTCAGTGTCGATTTCACGCCAGCCGGGCGCAGCCTGCCTGTGTTCACCGCCCTGGCCGAGGAAATCCGCCTGCCGCCCCTGCTGAGCATCTGGGGGCCAGTCAAAACCGGCGACTTTGCAACCACTTATCTGTCCGCGACCGACGGCAGCCCAATCCTGGTCGGCCGCCGCTATGGCCAAGGTCGCGTCGCCATCATCTTGAGCGAATCGCTATGGCGCTGGCAAATGGGCAGCAGCGCAGATGAAACCGGCAAAGGCTTCTACGGCAGGTTCATAACCCAGCTGCTGCATTGGCTCAGTCCAAGCCAGGAGGAAGACGACAGCGAGGAACTCCTGCACGTGCTGCTCGCGGCTGCGGAAGTCGACCTGCGCGAACAAGTCGCCATCGGCGCGATAGGCGGAAAAGCCGCCGCCGGCAGCGGTCTGACCTGCCGTTTGCAAGCGCCCTCAGGCAAAAATTATACTCTGCCCATGGTGCCGGCTCGGCTGGAAGCTGACGTCGGCCTGAACCGACCCCAAGATGGATTCCGCTGTGACTTTATACCCGATGAAACCGGGCCATACCAGGTGGAGGTGATCACACCTGACGGCACCCAGCATGCAACGACCGTCCTGCTCGTCCGCTTCCCTGAGCATGAACGCACCGGCCAGACTATCAACCGGCCATTTCTGCGCCAGCTGGCAGAAGTCACTGGCGGCCAATACGCCTCCTGGCGTGAGCGCGACGACCTCCTCAAAGCCCTGCAGCCTGAACCTCGCAAACTGGAAACCGTCAGCGAAAAACCGCTCTGGAACCACTGGCTCGGCCTGGCCGTCCTGATGACGCTCTTTTGCCTGGAATGGTGGCTGCGAAGACGCTGGGACCTGGTCTAAGCAACATCGTCACAGCAAACAGCCCAAACTCATAGGGTGGGATACCCATTCGCAACCTATCTTCATAACAGTTCAAACACCCACCAGGTAGACTGCCATGAACACATGACATGAATTCTGGTGCGATGGCGCTGAATGAGCACTTATTGGCGGCTTATATTCGCCCCTGGCCCCCAGAGGGAAATATTACTTGTCAGGCCAATACACCCAATAGCCCTTTCCTGCCTGCAGCTGGAACTCGCCATGGATGGTTGGCGGCGCCCGATAGCCTTCGGGCGTCCATTCCCATGCGACTAGTCCTGCACTGGGCAAGACGGCGTCATGGACCGGGCCGACGAAGTTCCAGCCCGGCTGAATGGCCAAAGCGAAATCAAGAACTGGCAGCCCCTCCACCTGCAGTATCAATTCGGTGGCGGAGAAAAGCCAGTAGGCATTGCCGGGAGTAACACTGGTCGCCAAGGTGTAGGCCACACCAAGCACATCCAGTTTCAAAAGCCCCAGCTCCAACAGATAAGCCTCCGCCTCCGCCGTCAACTCAAGCGTGGCGCAAATCATATTCCACCCAGCGTTTAAATGGTAGGTGAAGGTCTCAAGGACGCCTTCGCGGTAGCCAGTGATATGGAAGGTGTACACGCCAGCCGCCTCAATGATCAACGACGACTCGGCAGCCATGTCAACGCCTGCCCTGCGGCCAGACTGCTGGGCAATGCCCAGCCGCCAGCCGACGGGAATCGCCAGGCTGTCCCAAGTCAATGTGGCCGGATTGCCCTCGGGGACAGCCACCACCAAGGTCCAACTCAGGGCATCAACCGCATCATCCAGAAAATGGATGTCCCGAAGGAGCTTGACGTCACTTTCAGGCAGCCGGAAAAACGCCTCTTCCGCAGCTGGGGATGGCAGCGGCGGCAATGGCAAATCTGACTCTTGGTCTTCGCCGAAAACATATTCGTCACTCGCATTCGGTCCTGCCTTCATTTGCAACGTATACGTAATACCGCTATCCCAAGACACTTGCACAGCAAAGTCAAAGTCATACGCCGGCAGGGCCTGATAAACCGCATGGACAGTAATGGGGGCGACTATGCAATCGAAGTCCGGTTCCCATCCGGTGAATTGCCATCCGGGCGAGGCCTCAATTTCCGGTGCAAGAGCTGCTTCGCCGTGTGCGATCAGCTGTTGAAGCTCTCCACCCCCGACGCGCTTGCCATGCTCGCCGGGGACGAAGGTTACCGCATGATGAACGACTCGCGGGGCAAACTCCAGCAGGAACGGGGAATCCGGGGTGCCCTGGGTGCCGCCGCTGGTCAAGGTCACTTCCACAGTGCCGTCCAGAATGGCGCCAGTGCCGGCATCATAGAACTTGAAGGTGGCCTTCTCGCCATTGGTGTTGACTGTAACAGTCAGGTTGGTATATGTCATGCCGTTGCCGGGAATCATCTCTCCCGCTGCGCGACATTCGTCACCAACGAATACTCCGACCCAATCGCCTGCCTCTGCCGGTTGGGCATCCAGGCGCACCGAGGCCAGCAGTGTATAAGGAGTCGATGGATATTGAACAGGCGTCCAGGGCGCTTGCGACCTGAGTTCGCTGTGGCTGTCGCCGCGCGTGCTGCGGGTCAAGCCGGCGTTTTGGTAAATCAGCGCCGTGGCGGCGCTGACTTTGATCCAATAGCCCTTGCCGGGATTGAGTTGGGTCAGGGAATTGAGGGCACCCCAGCCAGGCGTGAAGTTCTTGCCCTCGCCGATGACTTTTTCCACCAGCGGCAGGATGCCGGCCAAGGCCCCCTCGACGCTGGCGGGCGAATCGAAAATAAAGGCGACGTTATTCCACCCGGCCTGGAGGGCGATTGGAGTGTCGGCCGCCACCAGCGGCTGACCCGACACCACCAGTTCAGCGGAGGAGGACATGTTAACCCAGTGCCCCAGCCCGGGAAGCAAATGCCGCAGGGTGTTCAATTGCCCCCAGCCAGGAGTGTAATTTTTGCCGTCGCTGATGATCTTGTCAAGCCGAGCCATCACCGGCGCAAAAACTGCATCGGGCGAATCATCCGAAAAGCCGGTGTAAAAGGAAATATGATTCCAGCCGGGTTGCAGCGAAAGCGTCTGCTGGACAAGGCCAAAATGCAGTTCCACAGGAGCCTCGGGCGTCCCGATGGATTGGCCGCCTTGCGCCGGGATTGTTGCGGCACAGTCAGATATTTCCCGTGTGCTGGAGTTCCATAGTTTGAAAGACAGAGTTTCGCCATTGGCATCGACATTGACGGTCAAATTGGCCAAAAACCGTCCCTGCTGATCGGCTACAACCTGCTTACCGCGCAACTCCTGGCCCACAAAGGCGGCAACTATGCTTCCATCAGGAACAGCTTCACCGCCGGACAGCACCACCTCCGCCAATATGGTCATGGCTACATTCGGGTAGGCGACAGGCTCGCCCCAAGGCGAAATACTATCATAACGGGCGGTGATAGTCATATCTTCAGTGACCTTGGTGAATTCTTGGTCCCAGCCAATGAATTCCCATCCGTCCGCCGCCTCAATTTCCGGCGCAAGTGCTGCTTCCCCATGCACGATCCGCTGTTGAAGTTCTCCACCTCCGATGCGCTCGCCATGCTCGCCAGGCTCGAAGGTTACCGTATAGGTATTAATCTCCCTCCACTGCGCCACGCAGAGTGTGTCATCCGCCGGCATCACGGCCGGGACGGCCGGTTCCCAGCCGACGAAGGCATAGCCGTCTCTGGTCGGGTTAGCCGGTGCCGTCACCGCCGTCCCGTAGTCCTGGGTGATATCGGCTACAGGCGTACCGCCGTCGGAATTGAAGGCAATCGTGTATCGGTTGATCGTCCACTTGGCATACAGTGTATGGCCTGTGGTTATCAACGGCACCAATGTGTCAGTTGTGACTGGAACGCCATCGTCAAGGGCTGACCACCAGTCCGCGAAGGTGTAGCCCGGGCGGTTCGCCGCAGGCAACGTGCCGTAGGCTTTGCCAACATTATAGACATGCGTTGCATAATCCGGTGTGCCGCCGTTGCCATCGAAGCTGGCCTCACTGCTCCAAACTGCCGTCGGCAGACGATCATACACCTCACCCCAGCCGGCCGTGCCGAATATGTAGTAGGCACGGCCGGGAACTCCAGAAAAAGCCTCCCACCTTGTTTCCGGAGGCGCGCCCAAAAAATAAATGCCAGAAAGGCCGAAGCAGCAACAAAACGCATACGTCCCGATGCTGGTGACGCTGTCAGGAATCACCATGCTGGTGAGGCCGAAACACTTGAAAAACGTACCATCCCCGATGCTGGTGACGCTGTTCCCGATCACCACGCTGGTGAGGCCGGTGCAGCTATAAAATGCATACTCCCCGATGCTGGTGACGCTGTCGGGAATCACCACGCTGGTGAGGCCGGTGCAGTCAGAAAACGCATACATCTCAATGCTGGTGACGCTGTCGGGAATCACCACGCTGGTGAGGCCGGAGCAGCCAGAAAACGCATCATCCCCGATGCTGGTGACGCTGTCGGGAATCTGATACTCGCCACTTTGTCCAGCGGGGCACTGCAGTAAGACGGTTTGGTTTTTGTCAAAAAGGACGTTGTCAGCACTGCAATATGCAGGATTTGCCAAAGCCACAGTAATATGAATAAGGCTGGAACAGGATGCAAAAGCTCGCTTCCCGATGCTGGTGACGCCGTCGCCAATCACCACGCTGGTGAGGCCGGAGCAGCCAGAAAACGCACAATCCCCGATGCTGGTGACGCTGTCAGGAATCACCACGCTGGTGAGGCCGGAGCATCTATAAAACGCATCATCCCCGATGTTAGTGACGCTGTTCCCGATCACCACGCTGGTGAGGCCGGTGCAGTCATAAAACGCCCCCCGCTCAATGCAGGTGACGCTGTCGGGAATCACCACGCTGGTGAGGCCGGAGCATCTATAAAACGCAGACTTCCCGATGCTGGTGACGCTGTTGCCAATCACCACGCTGGCGAGGCCGGAGCAGCCAGAAAACGCAGACTTCCCGATGCTGGTGACGCTGTTGCCAATCACCACGCTGGCGAGGCCGGAGCAGAACTCAAACGCATAATTATCGATCCGAGTGACGCTGTCTGGAATTACCACACTGGCGAGGCTGCTGCAAGCCTTAAACACATACTCCCCGATGCTGGTAACGCTGTTGCCAATTACCACGCTGGTGAGGCTGGAGCAGAACTCAAACGTCGCCCCCCCGATACTGGTGACGCTGTCGGGAATGACCACGCTGGTGAGGCCGGAGCAGTAAGCAAACGCCCCCCATCCGTCGATGCAGGTGACGCTGTCGGGAATCACCACACTGGTGAGGCTGCGGCAATACCGAAATGTAAAACCCCCGATGCGGGTGACGCCGTCGGGAATCACCACGCTGGTGAGGCCGGTGCAGCCATAAAACGCACTATGCCCGATGCTGGTGACGCCGTCGGGAATCACCACGCTGGTGAGGCCGGAGCAGTTATAAAACGCAGAATACCCGATGCTGGTGACGCCGTCGGGAATCACCACGCTGGTGAGGCCGGAGCAGCCAGAAAACGCATCATCCCCGATGCTGGTGACGCTGTCGGGAATCTGATACTCGCCACTTTGTCCAGCGGGGTACTGCAGTAAGACGGTTTGGTTTTTGTCAAAAAGAACGTTGTCAACACTGCAATATGCAGGATTTTCCAAAGCCACAGTAATATGAATAAGGCTGGAACAGGATGCAAAAGGCCCCGGCCCGATGCTGGTGACGCCGTCGGGAATCACCACGCTGGTGAGGCCGGAGCAGCCAAAAAACGCACCATTCCCGATGAGGGTGACGCCGTCGCCAATCACCACGCTGGTGAGGCCGGAGCAGCCAGAAAACGCACCATTCCCGATGCGGGTCACAGGATATCCATTGATACTGTCAGGTATGGTGACATCTCCACCTGGACCGATATACTGTGTTATTTCGAC
>MWEG01000117.1 GCA_002070945.1 Lentisphaerae bacterium ADurb.Bin082 | reverse complement strand
ATGCGCTTGCCGTTGCCATGGCCATCGAGCTTCCCGCAGGGGATTTTCAGAAGGTGCCGGAGGCAGACAAGGATGCCATTGAGGAGCGAATGGAAAATACCGAGCAGGCGATGCTGAAATTTGTCTCGTACCTGGAAGGGAAAGGCTACTCGACGGCGGCAACCTACATCGACAACGCCAGGCGCTCCGTGTTTGCCTACGTCAGAAGATGGTTGAAGTGGGGACTGATTTCCCACAAGGCGTCGACCATGGTGGAGAGGGTAATGCGGGAGCTGGCCAGGCGCTTGAAAAACATTGCCTACGGGTGGAGTGACAAAGGGGCAAAAAAGGTGGCAGGCATCATTCTGAAGCGTTTTACCAATGCCAAAGAATGGGAAAAGGAATGGATGCAAAGGATGAACGTCATTGGAAATGTCATGGTTTCGGTCGGAAACTACAAGTGTTCATCACAAAACTTCGCACATTAACAAATGTTAATATGCAATAGGTGGTGATAGAAGTCTATATTTGACAACATGCAATGAGAACATAGCCAGCATGAAAGAACAATCCCTCCTGCGGCAAGCTGAAGCTCGGACTACGTACGGTACATACTGCAAGCTAAAGCGTGAACTACGTACTGCAAGCTGAAGCGTGAACTACATGCTCCTGCAAGCGAGGTACATACTGCAAACTAAATCTTGAACTACGTGCGATACGGCAGGCTATTGGATCTGCGACCATCCGTTCTTGTCCACAGCTGGCGCTGTCGACTTAGTCCATGAGTAGCCCAACGCCCCAGCCGGCGCCTCGACGTTACTGAAAAGCGAGCCGTACGCATTAAGAGGATTACTGATTATAATTCCGGCGACATGACCATCTGCGTAGCACATATTCAGAGTTCGGTCATGTCGCGGCGCGGCTCGGGACGTGTCGGTGGACGGCTGGTAGCTGTACACTAAGCCGCCCCAGGCGTCGCTCTTATCCATCGCCACATATTGCTTCGCAGTCGCAACACAGCGGTTGATGTTGGCTGGCGGATATGTCATCGTCCCCCACGACAGGCACATGTAGTTATAGCCATAGCCGCCGGAATGCAGGGATGGATCCCCTTGATACGTCGGACAGACAAACGTCTTGTGGTCGGCATACTTCAAGGACGTGTTGGTGTGGTAGGGTTCAGTAGGTCCGCCGGAGCAAAAACCGTACATCCAACTCTGGCGAAACAGGTTATAGGGTGGGAAATAATCCTCAAAGTCGCTTTGGTAGAACATGAAGCACATCCCGATCTGCTTCAGGTTGTTGACGCAACTGATGCTTCGCGCCTTGCCGCGGGCCTTGGACAGAGCCGGCAGCAGCATCGCCGCCAGAATCGCAATAATGGCAATGACCACCAACAACTCAATCAGGGTAAACAATCTCTTCATGGCAGCCCTCCTAAAATCTGGATATAAGGTATTGATACACGTGACGCGGAAATGCCCAGCTGCGGAACACCTAATCTGACTTCAACCAGCAGATGAAGTCACGACCTGGCAAAGCCGGAATAATAACCTCTGGCTGGCTATAATAATTATAAGCGACATCAGCCAAAAAACAAAATGCCAGGCTTGCACTATCGTTTAAATAAATTACACTATAGTTACCGTAAGTGTTTCTACTATTGAGATGGCCAGGCTTCTTCTTCCGCCTTGCGGTCGTGAGGGTTCGCATGACCAACAATCCGTTCCATCGCCGGAGCTACCAGACCGACTATATGCACATGGAGAGCCATGTCGACCATTCGTCGCCGCACTCCCTGCAGGCTCCTGGCTGCCAGTGCTTTGGCTACAGCGATTTGCGGGTGGTTCCAGGCGGGCGGATCAAGTTCGAAGGCTATGTCGCATCCCGCTGGACCTTGGAATACATCCAGGAAGGCAAAGGCCGCCTATTCAGCGATGGCACCACCTACCTGGTCAGCGCCGGCACCGTGTTCTTGCGCAACCCGCGCCTAGGCATGGGAACTGCTGACACCATGATTCCAGAGCCAGACCAATTCCTGTTCAAGCGCGGCCTTATGATCGCCCGCGAACCGGTTCTCGAGCATCTCTTCGGCATGGCCAACATCCCGCCCGTGGAAATCGTCCGCCTCCGTGATCCGTTGCGATTTGAAGGCCTCCTCGACCAGGTCAGAACCATGGTCAAGACCGGCCACCCATACATTCACGAGGAGTTGTCCACGCTCGTCTACGCCTGCCTGCTGGAAGTCAACAAGAACCGCGTTCTGCATGACCAGATGGATGACTTTTCCCGCGTCGTCTATGCTTTGACCACCACCCCGCAGCACTACAAGAACGTCAACCAGATCGCCCAGGAATTCCAGATGACCAGGAGCGCCCTGTTCCGGCTGTTCAAGCGCCATTTCAACACCACGCCGATGGACTACATCATCAAGTGTCGAATCGAAAACAGCTGCTGGTACCTGGCCAACCACAGCACCTCCATCCGCGCCATCGCCCAGGCCTGCGGTTATGACAACCCGGCCTTCTTCAGCAGAACTTTCAAAAAAATAGTCGGCGTCAGCCCATCTGAGTTCCGACGGCAGAGGTCCACCCAGCACATGGTCCGTGCCCCTAACCCGCGCAGACATTGAAAATAAAAGGGCGTCAGAAAGGTCTCAGCCTCCCTTTTCATCCAGGATGCATTATATTGTCAACACTGCCTATTGCCAAGACTCATCCGCACTTGGACATCATCACGCCATGCGTTCTTCGCGACCTCCCAAGCTCCTGCTCCTCTTGCTGCTGCTGATTGCGGCCGCCCTGCTCAGGCGCCTGCGTTCAACAGAGTCTCCCCAGGCGTTGCGCCAACCTGGCCAGGAACAAGCCAAAGCGACGCCGACGCCAGCACCGCCAGCGATGACGACCGTAAAAACCTCGGAAGAACTGACCGCCGCTGCGGCAACCAGCCTCCCGGCAGCGCAATCAGTCGACGACCGGCAGCCAGCAGCGCGACTCGACAGCTTAGTCCTGCGCGTCGACGACGACAGTGGTCTTGAAGCAATGCGCCAAGCGGCTGCCCAGCTGGGCCTGCGGGTGGCTGGTGCCATCCCTCCGTTGCGCTTACTCATGCTCCAAGGTGACCGCGAGCGCCTAGCCGCCCTGGCCACTGCCTTTCCCAGCGAAGTGCTGGAGTATGACGTGCCCGTGTTCCTGCCAGAGCCAAAACGCAGCAGCACGGCCAGCGGCAGGCTGGGGCAGCCCTTTGGAGCGGAACTCCTGGACTGGCTTGGCGTCAATCAAGACAATCCTGACCGCGGCGACGGCGTCACAGTCGCGCTGCTTGACACCGCCGTGGCCGCTGCCGGCAGCCTGGGCAACGCCAACCTGCGCACGCTCGATCTCTTCACGCTCCCCCAGGAAGGCGACTACGCTGGCCACGGCCAGGCCGTAGCTTCGCTGCTGGCCGGCCAATCCGAACTGGTCCAGGGCGTAGCGCCGGGCGTGAAGCTGCTCGTCATCCCCGTGCTTGACGGCGAGGGCACCGGCAGCGCCTTCCAGGTCGCAGAGGGCATCGTCGCCGCCGTGGATGCTGGCGCCGAACTGATCTCCATGAGCCTCGGCGCATACGATAACAGCATGGCGCTGCGCTCAGCCGTCGAATACGCCCATCAAGCTGGCACTGTCATCGTCGCCGCCGCTGGCAATGACGGCTATGACCAGCTCCTCTACCCAGCCGCCTATCCGACTGTCATCGCGGTCAGCGCGGTCAGCGCTGATGCGGCCTGGGCTGACTTCTCCAACCACGGCCCCGGCGTTGACATCGCCGCCCCCGGCGTCGGTCTCTACGCTGAATGGCCTGATCCAGGCGGCGATTGGGTGGAATTCACCGGCACCTCCGCTGCCGTGCCCAGCGTGACCGGAGTCATCGCCAACCTGCTCGCCAATAATCCAGAGATGAGCGCCGCTGACGCCGCCGACCTCGTCCTGGATTGCGCTGATGACGCCGGAGCCCCCGGCCAGGACGACTTCTACGGCGCCGGAATCCTCAATGCCGCCCGGGTCGACCAAGCCAACACCCCCGGCATCTATGATGCGGCCATCGCAGCGCACTTCCTCAATTTAGAGAAAAGTTTTGACGACTTCCATCCCATTGACGTCACCGTCCAAAACCGGGGCACGGAAACGCTGCCGACGGTTGTTCTGACCCTCACCCTGGACGGCCACACCACCACGCATCAATTCGTCAATGTCGCCCCAGGCGCCATCGTGGCTGCCACCGTGACTGTCGATGCTCGTCAGCTGGCCGATGGCAAGACCATCACCCTGACCTCGTCCGTCGAAACACCAGGCGTGACCGACACTGTACCCGGCAATGAGACGCGCTCGTCAGTGCTGTACATAAAATAAGCTTCCATGCGTCCACTGCTTCTGGCTCGGGTTATTTGCCGATGCAGAAGCGGGCGAAAATCATGCCCAGCAAGTCAGGGTCTGCGGTGCGTCCGGTAATCTGGCCGCATTCGTGGATAGCTGAGCGCAAATGAACGGCTGCCAGCTCCCACTCTTCCGAGGCTGCTAGCGGCGCGGCTGACGCCAAGTCGCTGACCGCGATTTCCAGGCTGGCGGCATGCCGAGCCGCCACCGCGACTTCATTTTCCGCAGCCCATGGATTAGACCAGACCTGCTGTTCCACTGCCGTGTACAAATCCTCTAGACCGCCGCCATCAAGCGCACACACGTAGACCGGCGCTGGCGCTGACGCCGGCAAACCAGCCATGGCTGCGCCAGTCATCTTATCCCGCTTGTTGGCGACGGGAATGACCTTGCCACGGATAGGCCACTCTGGCCAAGCCTGGCCAGGATATGGCATGCTGGCGTCCATCACCCATAAAACGAGATCAGCGGCCTGGAGATGTTCGCGAGCGCGACTGATGCCAGCCTGTTCGATAACATCGCCGCCTTCGCGGATGCCGGCCGTGTCCATCAGGCGGATAGGAATGCCGCGGATGTGCGCCATTTCCTCAATCGTGTCCCGCGTCGTGCCTGGAATCTCCGAGACAATGGCGCGGTCGCGATGCAGAATGGCATTGAGCAGGCTCGATTTGCCGACATTCGGCGGCCCGGCAATGACCAGCGAAATGCCGCCGCGCAGAACCTCGCCATCCGCCCGCGTGGCCAGCAGCAACTCCAGTTCGCGGCCAAGTTCGACCAAGGTGGATGCCAGCTCGGACGGTGCCTGCCAGTCCAGGTCTTCCTCTGGAAAATCGAGGTGCGACTCAATTTCGGCTAAGATAGCGGTGAGCTGCTCATCAACGGCGCTGATGCGTTGCCCGAGCAAACCGCGCAGCTGTCGGTCCGCGAGCTTGACCGCAGCCTGGCTGTTGGCACCAATCAAGTCGGCGACGGCCTCCGCCTGGGTCAGGTCGATCTTGCCATGCAGAAAGGCGCGCCGCGTGAACTCGCCGGGTTCGGCATGACGGGCGCCCTGCCGGAGCAACGCTTGCAGAGCCAGGCGGGCAACCAAGGCGCCGCCATGACATTGCAATTCCACGACGTCTTCGCCAGTGTAACTGTTGGGGCCAGGCATCCGCACTGCCAGGCACTGAGGGTCAATGCCCTCGCCCTCAGAGCCAAGCAGCCTCCCCAGCAGCAACTGCCGGGCAGGAGCTTCCGCCAGGCGACGCTCGCCCTGCCAGACCCGCTCAGCTACCTGGACAGCTTCCGGACCCGACAAACGGATCACGGCCACGGCGCCGCCTACCGCTGTCGCTAACGCACATATCGTGTCATGGTCAGACATACAATCGTGATTCCCCGACCTGGTCAGGCACGGAACAAGGCCCCGAGCTTTTTACCCAGGAGTACGGACGCCGTCATCATGGAAGCGCCCAGAAAAACCATCGTCCACAAGCCCAGCGCTGACGCCAGGGCCTGGCCTTGGCCCAGGAACGACGACAACTCAAAAATGGCCTTGGTGATCGGAAAATACGCGGCCTTCTGCGCTAGGATCAGGGAGTCTGAAACCTCCAGCATGGAGAAGCTGAACGCCAGGATAGCGCCGGCAATGAGATTAGCCGCAATCAGCGGCGCTGTGATCCGCCGGAAGGACGTCATCGGCGCTGCCCCCAGGCTGGCAGCGGCCTCCTCATAACTGACCGACGTCTGCTGCAAGCCGGCCACTGCCGCCCGTACGACGTACGGAAGCCGACGCACCGCGTACGCAATGACCAGCAAAATGGTCGGATTTTCCACTGGATTGACGCAATGGAATAGATAGCCCTTCTGCGACATGGCCAGGTAGCCGAAAGCGAGGACCAATCCCGGAACGGCCAGGGGCAGCATCACCAGGCCGTCCAGCGCCCATCGCCAGCGCCCGCGCCCGCGCACAATGACCACCGCCGCAAACACCCCGACCAGCATGGCCAGCAACACCGCGAACGATGCATAGCGCAGGCTGTTGATGATGCTCGGAACCGTCAGGCTGTGCCCCAGCGCCGCCTCGATATGCTCCAGTCCAAGACGGGAGGGCAGAATCGTCCGATACCAGCTCTGCCCCAAGGCCAAGCCGACGACGCCGAGATGCGGGAGCAGACTGAACAGGCCAGGAATGGCAAACGCGACTGCCGTCGCCAACGCTGGCAGCCCGCGCAGGCGAGTCGTAGTCGCCGCCCGACCGGCCTTGCTCAACATCGCATGGCCGCCGCGGCCAAAGAAAAACTTCGCGCCTAAATACATAGCAGCCGACAAGATCAGCATCACCGACACCAGCGCGTACGGCATGGGGTTGTTGCCAATATCGTTCAAGCCTGAATAAATCTGCACGGCTGTGCAGCGGCCATAATGGAACATGAGCGGCGTGCCCAGCTCCGTAAATGACCAGATGAAGACAAGCGAGCCGCCGGCAAACACCCCGGGCATGACTAACGGCAGCGTGATCCGCCAAAAGCGCTTGAAGCCGACGCAGCCATAGTCAGCCGCCGCCTCCCCCAACTGCGGGTCGACATTGGCAAAGGCCGCCGCGACGTTGAGATACAAAATTGGATACAAATGCAGGGCTTCCAGGAGAACTACTCCCCAGAAACCGCCAGCAAACCAGTCCGGGCCCTGCCCCACGCCGATGATTGACAGCCGCTCTAAGAGCGTATTCAACGCCCCGTAGCGACCAAAAATGCATTGCATGCCGAGCGCACCGACGAACGGCGGCAGAATCAGCGGCAGAAGCAACGCGCCGGTCAGCAGCTTCTTACCAGGGAACTCATAGCGATCGCTCAGCCAAGCCAACGGCATCGCCAGCAGCAGCGACAAGGCCGTGGTGCACAACGCGATCAGGAAAGAATTCCACAACCCCTCCAGGTAAATCGGATTGCGGAAAATCTCCAGCACGTAAAACAGCGTGTACCGTCCCTCCGCATCGCTGAACCCACCCTTGAGGATGCGGCCAACCGGCAGAAAAAAGAATACGACAAAAAAAAGAATGACTGCTGCCAACAGCAGTCTGGATAACAAACGCTTAAGCATGGGACGACACTTTCCCTGGAATCATGGCCTCAATCGCAAGCGCAACGGAAAATCACTGCATGACGACTCTGGACTATAAAATCAATCGCCAATTTTGCAAATCGCCGATATAGAATAGAGGCGAGCGGCGAGGAATTGTTGTTTTATCCGCAGATGACGCTGATGACGCAGATTTTTTTAGGGTGTGCTGTGCGGGGGAAACCAACCACACCTGTCCACTAAAGCGCCTTATCCGGGGCGCTTGGCGCCACAGCTTGTCGGAACTCCGAGTATCAATCGCTGCCCGATCACTTTTTCCAGCTCAAGCTGGCAGAAAGCATCTTGCATTCTGGCGTCTTCTGACATATAGTGTATTAATGCTTAGCCAACTCCCGGTTTTTGGTTTATTTTGGTTCATTGTTTAATGCAAAACGAAAGAGAAAAATCATGAAAAAGACGACTTCCTTGGCAGTTCTTGTCCTTAGCTTGAGTTTATTCAGCCTTCCGGCTTTTGGTGCTTGGCGCTTCTGGAAAGCGCCGCCTGCAGCTCTGGCTCGCGATGGCCAGGCCGTAGCTGAGATTGTGCTGCCGGAGGATGCCCAGCCACCAGTCGTCTATGCCGCCGAAGAGCTGCGCACGCATGTTGAAATGATTTCCGGCGCAAAGCTGCCGATAGTGCATGCGCCGGGCAAGGCTGAGACGCACATTGTGCTGGCAGTCAAACCTGCCGGCTTCGAGGCGGACCTGACCGCAATCGGCACAACCGACGGCTATGCCGTGCGCCGCGACGGGAACACGGTCACCATCCTGGGTGCCATTCCCAAAGGCGTGCTGACCGGCGTCTATCGCCTTCTCACCCGCAACACCGATTTAATCTGGGCCCGTCCAAACGTCGAATTCGGGACGCTTTACACGCCAGACCCGAATTTGTCCCTGCAAGAGACCGACTGGCTTGACGTGCCTGTCTACATTCTGCGCGGCTGGCAAATGATTGGCCCGGGCGAGGAGTCCGACGTCTGGCAATTCCGTCAAGGCAGCAACTGGGCGGCTGGCCACACGCGGCTTGCGCCCAAAAGCCTCAAGTACGGCTGCGTCGCCGAATACGGCGGCGGCCATAATTTGACCGGCATGTTCATCACTGGCAGCAAGTACTTCAAGGATCACCCGGACTTCTTCCCCTTCTTCAAGGGCAAGCGCCAGGACCCGCGTGAAGTCCGCATGCGCACCCAGCTCTGCTTCACCAACGACGAGATGACAGCTGCCTTCATCCGGGAAATCGATGAGCGTGTGCAGAAAAACCCTGCCTTCGAGACCTACCGCATCATGATTGAAGACGTCTGGCAGTGCTGCGAGTGCCCAGCCTGCACAGCGCCCATCAAACTGGCTGACGGCAGCGAAGTGCCCTTTGACGACCCGGCCTTCCGCTCCACCCAATTCTTCATCTGGCTCAATAAAATCGCCGACCATATAACCACCCACTATCCTGGCAAGCGCATCCTCACTTTCGGCTATTTCTTCACCGAAATCCCCCCGAAAGTCACCGTCAACCCGATTATCAGCATCTCCTTCTGCCCAATCGGCAAAAACTCCAAGTTCAATATCACGGCGCCAGAAAACCGGAAGTTCCATCTCAACTTCCTGGAATGGATGACGAACACGACAGAATTGACGTGGCGTGAGTACTTTGGCTTGTGCGGCCCGTTCCCGCGTCCGATTGACGTCATCGCCATCCCGGACTGGAAATACGTCAACTCCTTTGGCGTCACCCGTACCTATTCGGAAATGTACAGCGACGCTGTCGGCCCTCGCATGAACGGCATTGAGTCCTGGAACATCAATGCGCCGTACTTCTGGGTCATAGCCAACGGCAACTGGAACCCTAAGCGCGACTCTGTCGAGAAGCTGCGCCGGGAATTCTTCACCCGCGTCTACGGGCCGGCTGCCAAGGACGTCAGCAAATTCTATGCCATCGTGGGAAAATGCTTTCTCGGCAGCGCTGGGACGTCCCGCTGGAATGACCGTTCCATCAACAACTGGCGCATCGTCAAAGAGGCTGGCCTGCTGGATGACTGCCGCCAGGCCCTCGACCGCGCCGCTGCCAAGGGGCTGACCGGCAAACGCGCCAAAATGCTCCAGGCGCTGCGCGGCACTTTCGACCGCCAGACCGCTGCCCTGGAAGACCTCAAGGCCGTCACCGTCGGCAAGACCGACACCCCGCCTGTCATGCCCATCAACTTCCAGTCCCCGGCTTGGTCCAAGGCCCAAAACATCAGCGAATTCATCTTGCTTGGCGGCGGCTCTCCGATCAAGCACCGCACTGACGCCCGGCTGGTCTATGACCAGGAAAACCTCTATGTCGGCATCCGCGCCGCCTATCCCAACCCTGACGCCATGGAATACCTGCGCGAACGCCATGACCGCAACGAGCATCCCACCGGCGAAGGCTTCGAAATTTACTTGTCTCATAGCAAAGGCCAGCAAGGCTACTATCAGTTCGTCTTTGATCCGACCGGCAACCGCTATACGCACGAAAACGCCCCGACGTCCTGGAAAGTGGAAACTAAAGTCCTGCCCGATGGCTGGTGCGCGCTGTTCTCCATTCCTTGGAAAGACCTGGGCTACAAACCGGCCAACCTGGAGTTGTTCCGCGCCGCCCTGGTCCGCCTGTCCAAAGAACCTAATGAACCGCGTCGCTATTACCCGATCTTCACGACCTACTGCCACAGCTACAACAGCTTCTGCCCAATGAAACTGGGGAAGTGAAAAGGGGCGAGAGGCTGAATGCTGAATGCTGAATGATGAATGCTGAATGCTGAATGATGAATGCTGAATGATGAATACTGAATACTGAATACTGGGGCGCATTTTATCATTCATAATTCATCATTCATAATTCATCATTCGTAAGGGGCGAGGCGGCCATTCCAGGCCGCCTTTTTTCCTCTCTACGCCAACATCTCATCGTCATTTGACGTTGTAACAGCAGCGGCGATATATTATCAAATCATCCTCCTTTGCCGCCCCCTACCCTGGCCCGCGCGTCGCTCTCTGCTGTCATGTCATCTATTTTTCATCTTTACACCTGCAACAACTTGACTGACTTGGCCCGGTGCTATGTGCATCATCGCCGGCAGTATCCCCGTGCCTTCATGCCTGCTGACCTGTTCGTCCCCGAGCAAGTCACTGTCCCCACCAAAGGCATGGCCGTATGGCTGGAGCAGTTCCTGGTTCAGCAGGACGAAATCGTCATCAACTTGCAGTTCCCCTACATCCGGGACAAAGTCAATGAACTGCTCAACCACCACTTCCAGGGCGAGGCGGATTTTCGCCCGGAGCTGTTCACGCCCGAGGTCATGACCTGGCGCATCATGGCCATCCTGAAGCAGTCGCTCGGCGATTTTCCGACGCTGGAGCGCTACCTCCAAGCCAGGGCAGACAGCGACGACGACTTGACAGACCTGCGCCTCTACCACCTCGCCCTGCGCATCGCACAGGTCTTTGACCAATACATCGTCTATAAGCCAGACATGCTCAGCCAGGACATCTGGCCGGAAAACAACGACTGGCAACAAGCCCTCTGGCGCAAGCTCTGCCAATCTGAAGGCCGGGAAATCACTGGCCCGGCTGACAAAGTCTGCGACTTCCTCCGCCTCCCGAGCAACCAGCTCCCCCAGGGGCTGCCCCCGCAAACCATATTCGGGGTCAGCGTCATGTCGCCCGTCTTCCTCAATTTCTTCAAAAAACTCTCCTGCACCACGGAAGTGCACTTCTTCTACCTCAATCCCTGCGACGAATTCTGGGCTGACCAGAAGTCGCGCTGGGCACACACTGCCGTCGACGAACCCGACGAGATTGACGAACACTTCGAAAACACCCTCCTGGGAGACTTCGGCCAACAAGGACGACAATTCTTCAAAGCCATCCTGGACCTGGACTACGACATTGACGAGCGGACTTGGGAGGAAGAAACGCCAGCAGGCCAAGACCCTGGTGGTGACGCCCCTGCGACCACACTTCTCAACCGCATCCAGCACGCTATCCGCACCAGGACGACACCAGAGCCAACGCCTCTGGGCGCCACAGATGACTCCATCACCGTGCACAATTGCCATCATAGCCTCCGCCAGGTCGAAATCCTCCACGACCACCTGCTGGCCTTGCTGAAAACCAACCGCTACTGCTTCAACGACATCCTGGTCATGGCGCCTGACATCGCCCAATACGCCGTCACTATCCAGGCCGTCTTTGACCAAGGCCCCTTGCAACACTGCTACGCCATCGGCGACCGCTCTGTACGGCACGCCAACCGCCTGGCCGAGGCCTTCCTCAGCATCCTGGAAATCAGCGCCAGCCGCTACGAGCTGTCGCGCATCCTCAAACTGCTCGATTCCCCGGCATTGCGACGACGCTTCCATTTCGCCGACCAGGACGTCACCACCCTCCGCAGCTGGTTCAGCGCCTGCCGCATCTGCTGGGGGTTTGACGCTGAAGACCGCCGCGACCTCCTCGACTTCAGCTTTGCCAACTATTCCTGGCGCCAAGGCCTGGATCGGCTCCTGCTCGGACTGGCCCTGGAAGAGGATGATGACGTTGGCCCCGCCCTTGGCCAGCTCCACCCACTGAGCCTGGCTGACACCCAAGAATACATGACCTTGCTCGGCAACTTCTGCACTTTCCTGCAACAACTCCGGCAATTCGCTGAAAACACGGAAACAAGCCGCACTATCGAGGACTGGAAAGACATCCTCGGAAGCCTGCTGGAGGATTTCTTTGCCGCTGACAGCGACAGCGCCCAGGATTATGGCCTCATGCGCAAAACGGTCGCGGAACTGTACTCGACCATCGACCTCAGCGAGTATCGCTCCGAACCCATCCCATTCCCAGTCATCAAGGCGGCCCTGTCTGGCGCACTCGAAAGCGCTGCCCCGTATTCGCCTTTTCTCAATGGCAAAATCACCTTCTGCTCGCTGACGCCCATGCGCAGCATCCCCTGCAAAGTCATTGCCATGCTCGGCATGGACGAAGACCAGTTCCCGCGCACCATCGCCATCCCTGGCTTCAACCTCATCGCCAAAGAGCTGGAAAGCTCCTTCCGCTCGCGCCAGCTGGAAGACCGTTACCTCTTCCTCGAAGCGCTCCTCTCTGCCAGCGATAAACTCCTGTTCTACTACCACGGCCAGGACGAACACCGACGACGCGACTACCTGCCCTCGACAGCCATCACCGAACTGCTTGAATTCGCCCAGAAAATCACCAGCACGCCGAACTTGAACAAGGCGCTGGTCCAAGAACATCGCCTGCAAGCCTTTGATCCGCACTACTTCGGCCTTCGCACCCTGCCAGAAGAAGGCTTTCTGCGGCAACCCTTTTCCTTCCATCAACCCAATGCCAGCGTCGCCAAAAGCGTTGGCCAGCCAGCCACAGGCGCCGACGTCGCCGAAGGCATCCGCAACTCCTATCAATGCCTGGTTCTGCCCCCGGAAGAGAACGCCGACGCCAGCCAGCCCATCGCAGTCACCCTCGCTGAACTGGAAAAATTCTTCATCAACGCCAGCCAGGTCTTCCTGGTCAAACGCCTGGGCTTTCCACCCCCGGAATGGGATGACGACAGCGCGTCCGACTTCGAGCCCTTCCGACTTGACCGGCTAGAGGAAACCATAGCTGTCCGCGCCCTGGCTCGGAAACTGCGAGAATGCGACGACTTCCCCGCCCTTGGCGACAAAAGCGCAAACCAGGCTTACAACGACCTCCTCGCCCGCAATGCCATCCCAGTCGGCGACCTCGGCTGGTTCGTCTTTCAATCCTTGCGGCAAAAAGCCTGGATCGCGGATCCTGGCTTTCGCGCAGCCTGGCGCAACCAGGAACGACACAGCCTGGCAGTCCCCTTTGACGCCGTCCCCCAGGACCTCTCCACGCTGCTGCCAGCCGCTCCACCAACAGCGCCGCGACCTTTGCGGACGGTCATCCTCACCGGCAGTGTGGAAGCCGCGCCCGACCTGGGCGGCATCACTGACTGCTGCTTCAGCACCCCGCACGGCAAGCACCTGATCCGCTTCTACTTCCGACACCTGCTCCTCACTGCCACTGGCGGCGGCAGGGACGGCAGCCGCCTCCTTGGCAACCAAACCACGCTGACCCTGCCTGGCCTGAGCCAGGAAGCAGCCACCCAACACCTGCGCAACCTCCTGACCTGCTACCTGGCCGGCCATTGCCAGCCCCTGCCCATCTTTGAACGCTATTCCACCAGCATCGTCCTCAATCCCAACACCGCTAGCAAAGAATTTTACGACTCCTACCGGAGCCTCGGCGATGCGGCCGATCATTATGTACAGTTCCTCTGGGGAAACGACCCAACCAAGCTGCCGGAGAACGCTGCCGCCCTGGCAGGAATCTGCTATGCAGGCCTGAATGACTTGACGACCAACGAAACGACCTCAGCATGACGACTTCCTTCAACGCATACGCCTGCCCGCTCGACGGTGTCAACCTAGTTGAAGCCGGCGCTGGAACCGGCAAAACCTACAACATCCAGATTCTCGTCCTCCGCCTAATCCTGGCCGGAGCTGACGTCCGGAAAATCCTGGTGGTGACCTTCACCGACGCCGCCACTGCGGAACTGCGCGACCGCATCCACCGCATCCTCACCGCCATGCGCGACGCCCTGGCGCAGCTGGTCGGCAAAGACCAGCGCGAATCAGAAGACATCATCGCCAGCCTGAACGAACAGCTCCGCGGCTTCTTCCAGGACTCGGGTCCGGCTGACGGCGACTGGCGCCAAGACTTGCCCGGCGCCCTGCGCAAAGTGAAAGACGCGCTCCGCAATTTTGACCAGGCGCCGATATCGACCATCCACGGCTTCTGCCACCGCATGCTGAACGAAAACGCCTTTGAAAGCGGCATCCGCTACGGCCTGGAAGCTCGTCCCGACATCTCCGCAGTCATCAACGACATCATCCACGACTTCGCCCGCAACCTGCTGTACCCGGCCAGCACCCAGCGCGTCCGCATCTGCAACATCCTTGACATCAATCCCGGTACCCTGCTGGCCGCCATTCGGCCAGCAATCAGAGACATTGGCGCAACCATCGACTGGGGTCTGACGCCTGAAGAGCAAGACGATCCGCAGCAAGCTCTCACCAGCCAGGAAGAAGTCATCGGCGGCCTCCTGCAAACCATCAAGACGGACGAACACTGGCAACACTGCCCAGAAATTCCCGACAACCTGCTCAATAAAAATGCCGTTGCGACGCTTTCCGACTCGGCGCGGGCTGCCTTCCGTGAACTCCTCCAGCGCGACACTCCGATGACGGAAGAGCAATTCCAGGCCTACACAACCAAGGCCCTGAAAGCCGGCATCAACAAAACCAAGTCCCAGGGCGCGGCCCTGGTAGAGAGAATCTCTGCTGGCGAGGCCCGCGCCTTCACCGCGCCCTTTGACGCCTTGGCCGAGGCCCTGCCCCGCTATCGCAGCCTCGTCCATTTCCAGGCCCAACAGTATTTCCACACGGAGCTGGCCTCCCGCAAATCACGCGATAACTTCCTGACCTTTGACGACATGCTCACCAAGCTCGACGAGCGCCTGCAAAGCGCTGACGGCGAGCAGCTGGCGGAAGTCATCCGCGCCAAATACGACTGCGCCCTGGTAGACGAATTCCAGGACACCGACCCGATTCAATACAGCATCTTCAACCGCATCTTCAGGGACTCCGACCGCCATGCCTTCTTCATGATCGGCGACCCCAAGCAGGCGATCTACAGCTTCCGCGGCGGCGACATCTTCGCCTACCTGAAAGCCCGCCAAGACATCCCCGCCGAACGCCGCTTCACCCTGGCGACCAACTACCGCTCCTCTGACGCCTATATCGACGTCCTCAATAGCTTCTATGATGGCGACACACCGCCGCCCTTCGACCATGAAGGCATTACCTTCACTCCCATCATCAAGCCGCCCGGCAACGGCAAGATATTCGCCCGCGCCGGGCAAATCATCGCCAACCCGCTGACCATAAACACCTTTGGCAACAAGGATCTGGCAGCGAAAGACGTCGCCGCCAAAATCGCCGCCACTGTCGCCGACCCTGAGCTGACCATCACCCTGGACGGCGTCCCTCGACGCCCCCGCTACAGCGACATGGCCGTACTCGTCCGCACCAGCAAAGATGGTGACGCCATTGAAAAACTGCTTGTAGACCGCGAGGTTCCGGTCATCTGGACCCATGCCGGCAACATCTTCCTGACCGCCGAGGCCAATGAACTGCTGGACCTTATGACGGCGATCACCCAATGCAAAGACAGCCGCGCAATCACCAAGGTGCTTGCTTCGCGGCTATTCGCAGCCAGCGCCGACGACTTACTGGCCCTGCGCGACCATATACCGGACATCCAGCTGCATTTCGAACAACTCTATGAATTGTGGTCGAAAAAGTCCTTTCTGGCCATGTTCCGCACCTTCCTGGAACAGCCGCACGCCCACAGCCGACCCTGGCTTGTCAAGGTCAATCCAGCCGCCTATCCAGCCACTGACTGCCTGGCTCAGCTCCTGGCCAAACAACCCGGCGGCGACAGAATCCTGACCAATCTCATCCACCTGGGCGAAAAACTCCACCAGGCCGCCACCCAACGACGCCTTGGCCCCGAAAGCTTGATCACTTTCCTGAAAAGCCGCAGCGGAACCACCTCAGAGGCGGTCGCCGACAGCAGCGATCAGGACGAGGACGACGAAGCCCTGGCCCTGCGCATGGCAACCCAGCAAGACGCTGTCCTGATCATGACCCTGCACAAAAGCAAGGGCCTGCAATTCCCCTTTGTCTTCCTCCCGCACTTGCCTGCCGTAGCACCCGATGAGCGCGACATCCTCTTTCATGATGAAAACGGAAAACGCTGCCTGGACCTGACCCCGTCTCGCGCCCACCGAGAGGTTTGCGAACGAGAAGCCTTGCAGGAGACCCTGCGCATCCTGTACGTCGGCCTCACCCGCGCCATCTTCGCCTGCCATGTCGCTTATTCCCGCCGAGCTTCCAGCTTGTCCCCGCACGGCTACCTGGGAAGCCGCCTCGACCCCTGGATGACGGCGCCCTGCCCCCCCGCCGCCTTGACGCTGCCGCAGCTAACTGCAGACCAGCTTTTTCCAGCGCAGACCTTCACCGAGCAGGACGCCGGCAGGCTCCAGCCCGGCTGGCGGACATGCAGCTTCACCAGCCTGGCCCACAGCGCCCTGAGGTCAACCAGCCTGCCCGACGACGATGCCAGCCCAAGCCCCCAGGAGGACGATGACAGCGACCATCTGGATGACGAGGGCGACGAAGGCGACGGCGCGGAACTGGTTGATCCCGTAGTAGGTCTGCTCGCCGCCAGCATCATCCCCTTTGCAGCCAGAGAGCCTATCTTCCAGCTCCGGGCCGGGAAACGCGCTGGCCTGGTCTGGCACAGCATCTTCGAAAACCTCAATTTCCAAAGCAGCGACGACGAACTCGAAGCCGAGCTGACCACACAACTCAACCTGTATTCCCTGCTGTCCGGACAACCGGAATGCCGTGAACGCCAGCGACAGGCCTTCATCGCCATGACTAAAGGCATCCTCGGCAACACCCTGCCAGGCAACTTCCGGCTGGCCGATATCCAGCCTACCCGACGACTGACCGAACTGCGCTTCCTGTACCGCCTGCACAACAGCTTCCACAGTACAACCTTGGCTGAAACCCTCCGCCAACACGGCATCACCGTCCCTGAGGCATGGAAAGCCTACTGCCAGGCAGGAACTGCCATGGCCGGCTCCATCGACCTACTCTTCCAAGCGCCAAATGAAAAATTCTACCTGCTGGACTGGAAAACCAACAGCCTTGACGGCGACCCAGCTAACTTCGACGCAGACGGCATGAGCAAGGAAATGAACGCTAAATTCTACCATTTGCAATACCTGATTTACACGGTCGCCTTCGCCGAATTCTATCGCGTCCGGACAGGGCAGGCCATCACCGCTGACCTCTACGAGAAGGTCTTTGGCGGCGTCTTCTACCTGTTTGTCCGCGGCATCGTTCCCGAAAACAATGCCAATGCCTCGCCTCGCGGCGTCTTTTTCACCCGACCGTGCTTTGAGTTCCTGGAAAACTTCCGCGAACACATCGGCATGACCGTGACTCCCGCCTGAACCGAACCTTCCAACGTCCTTGACAACCGCATGAACTCTTTGCAGCATTTTCGCAACAACCCGGAATTCCACCCTGTCGACTGGGAATTCGGCGACCTCCTCGCTCGGCATGCCAACGCCGACGACAAGGCGGAAATCGCCCTGCTCGGCGCCATGGCCATTGCCGCTGTCCGCCAGGAACACAGCTGCCTTGACCTGGAAGCCTGGAGTCAACGCCCTAAATTCGACGACAGCGATTCTCCCCTGCCGTCGCCGTTCACGCCCCAGGAATGGCTCGCTCGCCTCAACAGCCTGCCGGACATCGCCTCAACCGACCCGAGCTTGCGCACACCGCTGGTCGTCGTCCCAGAGCTGAAACTCGTCTATCTCCACAAATACTACCAGTATGAACAGACCATCGCGACCTTCATTCGGCAACGCCTGCCGCACCATACTGCGCCCGCCATCAGCCCGGAGGCCATCCACGCCGCCAATTCGTATTTTTCAGCCAAGCCATTTGCAGACGACCAGCAGCAGCTTGCCGCCGCCCTGGCTTTGAACCGTCACTTCGCCATCATCACTGGCGGCCCTGGCACCGGCAAGACCACGGTGCTGGCCACGATCCTGGCCCTGGAACTCGAACGCCAGCCTGACCTGCGCATCGCCCTTGCCGCTCCCACTGGCAAAGCCGCCGCCCGCATGACTGCCGCCATCGCCGAAGAAATCCACGCAGGACGCCTCCTGAACATCAGCAACGCCAACGCCGAAAAATTGACCGCGCTGCCAGCTAAAACCATCCATGCCTTGATCGGCGCTGCCGCCCCAGGGCGAAAACCACGCTTCAACCAGAAAAATCAACTTGCCTGCGACCTCGCCGTAATCGACGAAGCGTCCATGGCCTCCCTGCCCATCATGGCCCACCTCCTGGACGCCCTGCCACCAGCCTGCCGACTTCTCCTCCTAGGCGACAAGGATCAGCTCACCTCGGTCGAGGCTGGCAGCGTCCTTGCCGACCTCTGCGCCAACCCGGAACTGGAACACCATGTCGCCTACCTGACTCACAACTACCGCTCCGCCGACAACACCGCCTTGTGCGACTTTGTCAAAACCATCGCCGCCCAAAAATCCCTGCCTGAACTGGAGGACTTGTATTCAGGGCGACACCCGCACTTCCAGGCCCGGCCGCTTCCCATCGACAGCCGCCGGGAAGCCTTGAAACAAACCCTGGCTGCAACCCTGGAGGACATGCTGACCGATGGCTTCAGCCTATCTGAATGGCAAAATCTCCCCTGCTTGGAAAGGGCCTTTGCATACACCGAACATTTCAAAATCCTCGCTGCTTTGAGGGACGGGCCATTCGGGGTCGTCAACCTGAACCGGCTCATGGCTGAAATTCTCAGTCTCCCCCTGTACGCCAACGGCACCCCTGTCCTCGTCCTCGCCAATGACTACGTCACTGACCTGCGCAACGGCGATGTCGGCATCTGCTGGGACAACCAAGTCCATTTTGCACGACCGCCGGCTCCGGATGCCCCTGGCGAAAACCGCTATGCTGCCTTTTCCAGAATCCAGCTGCCGCCCCATGAGCTGGTCTTTGCCATGACCATCCACAAAGCCCAAGGCTCTGGCTTCACAAACGTCCTCATGACCCTGCCGGAAAACGACAATCCAGTTCTTTCCCGAGAGCTGGTCTATACCGGCATCACCAGGACCAAGCGCCAATTCCAACTCTGGGCGCCTAAGCCCATACTCAAAAATGCCCTGCAAAGACCGACTAGCCGCTGGTCAGGACTGATGAAAACGCCGCCAACATGAAGCCCCCGGCAACTCCACCTGCAACAACCAGACCCAAAACCACACGGCAACATCTCCGCCATGCCAATAAATCCGCCAGCGCAGGCGTTGTAAAGGATGACCGTTTCCCAAAAAATCCAACCCAACCCCAAGACGGCCGGTAAGCCAAATGATCTCGTTGCAATCGGCAATTCGCTTTTCTTTTTTGACTCCACCCCTTGAAAATTATTAAAATTGTGTTATATTATTATGTGCAATTGTATGTTATTTACAATATCAACAGCTGACTTTGACTGCCCGCGCCCCTCCGGCGGCGCAACGCCGCTGGAATGCTAAGCGACGGTGCAGTCATTTTTGCTGTTTTTGATTTCATAGTCTACCTGGAGGAGGACATTTATGATATCTGATAACGACACCATGAAACTCTACATGCAAAACATCGGCCAGTACCAGCTGATCAGCCCGGCCGAGGAGGTCGAACTCGCTGCACGTATTGCTAATGGTGACACCGAGGCCAGAACAAAACTCATCAGAAGCAATCTCCGCCTCGTCGTCAAAATTGCCCATGACTTCAAAGGCCTTGGGCTGCCCCTGCTCGACTTGATCTCCGAAGGCAATATCGGCCTGATGCGCGCCGTCGAAAAATTCGATCCGAGCAAAGGCGCCAAGCTGAGCAGCTATGCCGCCTGGTGGATCAAGCAGTCTATGCGCCGTGCGCTTGCCAACCAGGCCAGGACCATCCGCATCCCAGTCCAGTCAGCCAGCAAAATCAGCAAAATCCAAAGCGCCAAGCAAAAACTGACCGAAAGCCTGGGACGCGACCCGACCGACAAGGAAATCGCGTCGGAAATCAATCTGACCGAACGCACGGTCACGGGCCTCCGACTGGGCAAGACCTCCACCATCTCCCTGCATGACCCGATCCAGCATGGCGAAGACGGCGAATTCCGAGACATCATCCCCGATGAAAAAACTTCGGCGCCGGACGAATTGATCCAGGACGAGGAAACCCTGTCCCACATGCTCATGCTGACCGACCGGCTGGAGGAACGTGAACGCACCATCCTCACTCTCCGATTCGGGCTGAACGGCGACCGCCCCAAAACACTCGAAGAAGTCTCGCAAGCCATCGGAAGAACGCGGGAACGCGTCCGCCAAATCCAAAACCAGGCTCTTGACAAGCTCCGCTCCATGCTGGAGGAAGACGGCCTCATAGACTCTGACCTCATTCCATCCAAAGATTTAGATGACGACCCCGATGAACCAGACAAGTAAATCGCACTCCCCGCCCTAATTGCCTTATCTTGACCAGGCGCCCCGGCTGCTGACTGCGGCCCCTGCCTCATGGACAACGCCATCCGCCTCCCCTATGCCGCCCCTCCCCTGATTCACTCCAGGTTCAGGGAGGCGATGACGTCACCGCTCTTTGCCCTTGCAATTTTACCGAACCAGGTACAGGAGGTTTGTTTTATGTTATCTGATAATGATACGATGAAGCTCTACATGCAGAACATCGGTCAATATCCTCTAATCACCCCTGCCGAGGAAGTCGAACTGGCAGCCCGCATCGCCAAAGGCGACGCCGAGGCAAGAACCATCCTCATCCGCAGCAACCTCCGCCTAGTCGTCAAAATCGCCCATGACTTCAAGGGACTAGGCCTGCCCCTCCTGGACTTGATCTCCGAAGGAAACATCGGCCTGATGCGCGCCGTCGAGAAATTCGACCCCAGCAAGGGTGCCAAGCTGAGCAGCTACGCCGCCTGGTGGATCAAGCAATCCATGCGCCGCGCCCTCGCCAACCAGACCAAGATCATCCGCATCCCAGTGCAATCAGCCACCAAAATCAGCAAAATCCACGCCGCCAAAATCAAGCTGACCGAAGAACTGGGCCGCGACCCGAGCGACAAGGAAATCTCCGTGGCCGTCAACCTGACTGAACGCACAGTCACCGGCCTCCGCCTAGGCAAAACCACGACCATTTCCCTCCACGACCCCATCCAACATGGCGAAGACGGCGAATTCCACGACATCATCGCAGACGAAAAAGCATCGGCGCCAGATGAACTGATCCAGGACGAAGAAACGCTGTCGCACATGCTCATGCTGACAGAACAGCTGGAAGAACGCGAACGAACCATCCTCGTGCTGCGCTTCGGACTGAACGGAGAACGACCCAAAACACTGGAAGAAGTCTCCAAAACCATCGGAAGAACGCGAGAGCGCGTCCGCCAAATCCAAAACCAGGCCCTGGATAAGCTGCGCTCGCTCCTGGAAGAAGACGGCATCATCGAACTGGAAAGCATGAACGAAACCGATGATGACGACCAAGATGTCAGCCAAGAACTGCCAGAAGCAGCCAGCGCTTCAGCAGTGTGAATGAGCGGCGAGGGGCAAGGGGCGAGGGGCGTACGTAGTTCAAGCTTTAGCTTGCCGTGATTTTCCCTCGCTCTGGGCGTTTGCCGTTGCGCTTGTGAAACCAGCACTAAAGTGCTGGCACTGGGCGGAGACACGTATACAGGCGGAACAGGATGACGTGCGCTGGAGCGCCAGGACAAGGCGCACCAGAGACGAGGGACAATTGCTGTCCACTAAAACGCCTTACCCTGGGCGCTCTAGCTCCGCTGCTTATCGGAACCCCAAGTAATCAATCGGTGTCCGATTACTTTCAACATCATCAACAGGCCATTTGCTCATGTTTAAGGCCCCTGCCCTTATGACCGCTTTCCTGGCCGCCGCTGCCGTCAGTGTCGCAACCGATCTCCCGCCCCTCTTTGACCATGGCAAGACTACCTGGGAAATCCGCATCCCTGCGCAGCCGACCGCGCCAGAGCAGTACGCCGCCGAGGAACTGCAAGCCACCCTGCGCAAAATCTCTGGCGCCGAATTGCCGATCGCCCTTGATGACGCTATCCGCCCTGGACCGGCCATCATCATCGGAACGCCGCAATCCTCACGCAAAATCGCCGAGCATGCCGAAAGCCTCAAGCTGACTGACGGAACAAGCGAAGTGATTGCCGTCAAAAACGTCGCAGACAAGCTTCTCCTGGTCGGCAACCAACCTCGCGCCGCCCTCTATGCCGTCTACTCCTTCCTCCGCGAAGAACTGTCCTGCCGTTGGTTCTGGCCTGGCGACGACGGCGAATTCCTGCCCACCTTGACCGCCTGGTCTATTCCCGCCAATTTAGACCGCACTTCCACGGCTGCCTTCCGTTACCGCGAAATGACCCCCTGCTTCTTGCATCGCCACGTCCCCACCGAAATCTGGATGGCCCGCAATTTCCTCAACCGCGGCTCCCGCACCATCGCTATCCGCGACCGCATGGGGCTGGTGCGAGGCGGCGGTGGACACCAGGTCTCCATTTCGGAAAAACTCTTTGATACCCACCCTGAGCTATTCTCCGTCATCAACGGCAAGCACGATAAAGCTGGCCAGGCCGGATGCTGGTCTAATCCGGACTTCACCAATTTCGTCGTCGACAAAATCGTCAACTATGCCCGCGAAAACAACCTCGAACACCTCAATGTCTTCCCGGCTGACATCGTCCCCCGTTGCGAATGCGACCAATGCACTGCCAATCCCGACAAATCTTCCCGCTGGTTCAACTACTATGCCGAACTAATCCCAAAAATCCGCGAGCAGCTGCCGGAAATGACCTTTGGCGGCATCGCCTACCAGGAATACCGCGCCGTGCCTGAAACCACGGTGCGTGACCTGGAATACGTCCAGCATTGCCAGTACAGCCGCTGCTATGTCCATAACCTCGACAATCCGGACTGCGCCCTCAACCACAAAACCATGGATGAACTCAACCGCTGGCGCGAAAAAGCGCCCATGGGCATCTATGGCTATGAGTTCGACGTGTTCAACGCCCCGATGTACCTGCCCTTCTGGTACATGCTCCAGGATGAAATCAAGGCTTTCCGCGACCTCGGCATCGTCTACATGAAGACGGAAATGAGCGTCCGCTACCCGCGTGACGCTGCCCGCGCCGACATCATGCAGCAGGCCCACCGCCTCGCTAACTACCTGTACGCACAGCTGCTCTGGAATCCCGACGCCGACCTTGACGGACTGCTCGCCGACTGGTGCCAACACGCCTACGGCCCAGCTGCCCCGCATCTGCTCGACTACCACCGCGCCATGGCCGCCGCCTGGGACGCCATGACCATCCACCTCACCTACTTTGGCGCCAAGCCCGATGGCGCTGCCAAGGCCCTGCTCAATGACGACTTAGTCAAACAAGCGAAAAAACTGTTCGCCGACGCCCGGCAAGTCCTCGGGGACCAGCCCCAAAACAGCCGTTGGCTGGCAGAAGTCGACTTGGAAGCAGCCCTGTTTGACAAATGGGAGAAAATCTACCGGATCAGCAAGGACAACGCGGTGACCGCCTGCCTGCCCCACCTGACCGGCGACAACCGTTTCGACGAAACCGCCCGGCTGCCGATGCGCAGCAAAAAAGGAACCCACCTGCCGGCCGTCACCAAGATGTACTGGAATGACGAAGCCCTGAATATCCAAGTCGACTGCCTCGGATTGCCCGATTGGACCGCCCTGCCCACTGACTTCAATGACCATGACCGCGGCAACTGGGGGCCGGAAAGCGTCGAAGTCTTCCTTACCGACCACCAGGTTTCGCCTTTCTGGCAAATCGCTGCCAATCCGGCTGGCGTCATCTACGATGCCATCGGCGCAGATACTTCCTGGAATCCCACCCTGGACGCCCGAACTGAACTGATCCCCGACGGCTGGCGCCTCAAGCTGAAGATTCCCTTCACGTCCCTTGGCAGCACGCCCAAGCCCGGCGACCAGTGGCAAATCGTCGTCATCCGCAACAGCAAGCCCGAGGCCAGCGGCTTCCCTGTCCCGCTGTATCACGACGTCGCCTCCGGTGCCACCATCATCTTCAGCGCCAACACCGACCCCAACCGACGCCTGGCCTGGATCAGCCGCGGCGACCTTGAAAACCCGCGCTTCAATAACCTCAAAAGCGATCTCTATGACGCTGGCTGGCAATGCGTACACGCCATCGGCGCTGACGGCGCCCGCGAACTTGACTTGACCGACTCCAAGCTTATCTTTATTGAGACCTACAAAAACGACTTTTCTGCCGAATTCTACGCAGAGCAGCTCATCCCCGCCATCCGGGAAGGCGCTGTCGCCATTTTCTCCTCCTATTTCTGGATCAACAAGCTCCCACTGCATTTCAACGACCCGAGCTTTGAGGTGAAATTCGTCGAAGACGCCCTCAAAATCATGAAAACCACCTCGGTGACCAAATCCTCCTTTGCCACTGTCCCCAACGATGTCTGGAAGACCCTGAAGACCGCTCCATCCGGAATCCTTGAGCCGGTCGTCCCCGAGGCCTGGGAGGTTCTCCTCTCCCAGTATGACTCCAAGCGCGTGGAAAAACCCTACATGATCGCCAGGCCGCATGGCAAGGGCATGGTCATCATCACCGGAGACCTGCGCGGAAACACCAAAATCCTCGAAAACGCCCTTGAGTACAACAACGCTATCAAGCGGCCGGAATAAACAGCAGCCGGGAATGGGGAGAAGGGGTTCCTTGAACTCTTACCACAGCCACCATCCACTAAAGTCCACTAAAGTCCATTGTCCACTGTCCACTAAACGTCAGCAGCCGCCGTCCACAACGTCCACATCCCTTTGCGCTGTAGGTGCTTAACCATGCTTAACCCCAGGCTTCAGCCTGGGGATAGACGTGCCCTAAAACTGGTGCCTTGTAAAGGCACTACAGAAGACTGATCCATGACCACGCTACCGAAAAATCTCGTTGGCGCCGTGTTTTTGGCTTTTATTCCGGGAAACCCGCATTATGGTGATAATGCGCATTATTGCCGCTGTTATCCACCATCATTTACAGGAGAGTTCTCCCATGCGAATCCGCCAACTGGCCTTGTCCCTGGTGCTGCTTGCCGCCTTGAACGCTTTCGGCTATCCCATCTTTGAGCCGACTAACCTGCGCTGTCGCGACGGCGTGATTTACATCGACCGTCAAGGGACGCTTCTCTTTGACTCCTCCTTTGCCACTGGCTTGGCGCAATGGGTCTCTCCGCTAGTCAATTATGAGAACAAGCTCACCCTGGGTTGTGCGACTTACGAAGGCGAAGCCGTATTTCTGGCGGAACTCAAAGGCGAGAAATGCGACACTGCCTGGGAAATCGAAAGCAAGCCGTTTGCCGTCACCGGCGATAGCGACTACACCTTCACCATCCGCGCTCGCAGCTCCCTTTCCTTCCTTCGTCCGACCGGGCACAAAGGACTCTATAACACCAAGTTGCAATGGCTTGACGCCAAGGGCGAGCCCCTTGAAGAACCCCATCGCTTCGGCTTTGACACCCGCCCTGATGAATGGATTGAATCCATCATCGAAGGACGTACGCCAGCTACTGCCGCCCAGGCGGTCATCTATCTTGGCGGCGACAGGCCGAACTTCAATCCCGGCGACTTCCTCGCCATCTCCGGCTGCCAGTTCAGGCTGAAGCCGCAAGACTCGCCTTGCCACCCCAAGGCCACCTTCCTGTCGTCACCCCTGCCGCTCACGGCCGAGCCGTCCATCGCCTGGGACGCTGAATGCCCGCCTGGCACGTCCGTGACATTCCAGATCGCCACTGCTGACGATGCCCAAGGCAAGCCAGGAACCTGGACGCCTTTCCACGGGCCGGACGTTTCCCCGCAATCCTTCTACACCGAGCCCCAAGGCCAAAAGCTCGCCGCCACGCCGGCCAAGCACAAGTGGATTCGCTACCAGGCCACGCTGACTTCAAACAAGACCGCAACTCCAGTTCTCAAGGCTGTCACTATCGCTGGAACTAAGGACGCTGACTACGTCGTGGGAGACAAAGCGCCGCCCGTCCTCACAATGCTCAGCCAATCCCCAACCGAAGACACCATGGCGCCTATCCAATTCAGGCTGGATGATCAGTCACTCCTGGTCAAGCCTTCCGTGAAGTTCTTCCTGGATGATATTGACCTGACCGCCAAACTCACTGCCAGCAACGGCGTCTTCACCTACCAGCCTGAACAGCCCATCAAGCCACCCGGATTCTCTACCAGTCCCAGAAGCTGGCAGCGCACGAATTACGTCGGCGCACTGACTTTCACCGAACCTCCTGACGAGCCGTCCGCCCTCCGGGTCACCCGCGACAAGCCAAACGTCGACACCTCCTTCAGTTTGACGTCATGGCCAGCGCCAGTCCTGCCCAACCAGACCTACCGGCTTCTCTTCACCGTCCGGCATGACGTGCCGCTCTTCGGCAACAAGGGCAAGCACAACGTCATCACCTGGCGCGACGCTGAGCAAAACGTCATCGGGAAGCCCGTGTCCTTTGAACTGGGGGCAGAATGCACGGTCTGGAAAAATTGTGAACTGACAGTGACCTCGCCAGCCAACGCCGTCACCGCCACGATCAGGTTCGGCTTCGACACCCCAAACCTCTACGATGGACACTATTTTGACATCCTGGAAGTCAAGTTCGAAGGGCCAGCAGGAAAGGAAGACCTCACTGGCAGATTGAACCTGCACACGGTGCGCATCATGGCCGAAGACATGGCCGGATGCCGACTTGATGAAGAACGCATCATCCTCTATGACAAGCCAGCGACCTCGAACATCGTGACCATGCGGGACGATGGCTTCGTGCTCATTGACGGCAAGCCATTCTTCCCTATCGGCCTCTACGCCGTCTGGAAAAAAGACTTCAATAACAATAGCTTTGATGTGGCTTTCCAAGGTCTCAAGGACGCTGGCTTCAACTTCGCCCATACCTACAACAGCGCCAGAAACGAAGAGTTCACCGAATTCCTCAACGCCGCTGACCGGCATGGCATCAAGCTCTGGATTACAAAAAGCGACGTGAATAATTTCCAGAGCGAAAAACGGCGCACCTCCATCCTGGCCTGGTATCTTGGCGATGACACGTCCATGCACATCCCGCCGGAAGTCGTCCGCAAAAACCATCTGCTCTGCCACGCGATGGACAATGCGCATCTCACCACCCAGGCGGACGGCGTCGGCGGGGGTGGCGGCGGCAACAGCAACTACACCACTTACGTTCACGCCACCGACTCCTTCCTCCCGGAAATCTATCCTATGCACGGCGCCACGCCCACGCCAACCGAAGTGCCGCAAGTCATCCAAGACATGAAGACCATCTACGAAGACCTTAAGTTGGCAGGCCATCCAGTCAAATCCATCTGGGCGATCATCCAGCATTTCGAGGGCTGGGGCTGGCAGCGCTATCCGACGCACGCCGAACAGCGCGCCATGACCTACTTGTCCATCATCCACGGCGCCCACGGCGTGACCTGGTACACCTACGGCGGACGCGGCAAGAACCACGGCGTGACCCACACCCCGGAACAATGGCAGCTCATCTGCTCAGTCGCCGGCGAACTCGCTCAGCTGCAAGACGCGCTGACATCCCGAAACGCCAAAAACCAACCCAAGGCAACCGTCACCTCAGGCCCGACCAAGGATGGCCTCGGCTTCCCGTCCATCTCCTGCCTCCTGAAAGACAACGCCGGACCGAAAATCCTGCTCGCCGCCAACTCCTCGCCAGAAGCCGTCCAAGCTAAGATTCCGCTCGCCGGGCTGAAAAAAGTCACCGTCCTTTTCGAAAACCGCACCCTCGACGCCAAAGACGGCATCAGCGACAACTTCGCGCCCTTTGACGTGCATGTCTATCAACTGGAATACTAACCTAAGAACCGACACCGTGCCGCCATCCCCCAGCCAACATAAAAAACCGCAGCGCGTCCGCATGATTGACATTGCCGACGCTGCTGGCGTCTCCTACTCGGTTGTCAGCGCCGTCCTCAATGACCGGCGTGACAGCAGCATCCGCGTCAGCGAAGAGACTGCCGAGCGCGTCCGTGCCATCGCTCGACAGCTGGACTACTATCCGAACGTCGCAGCGCAGATACTGGCCAAAGGCAAAAGCCGCATCATCGGCGTCCTCATCGACACCCAAGCCAACTCCGCCTATTGGGAGGTGTTCCGCCGATTCGAGAATCTGGCCGCCAACGACGGCTATCGCTGCCTGGTCGGACAGGCGCATGACGACGAGGAGAACTTCCGGCAGCTGCTCAACGACTTCCAAGCCTACAACCCAGCCGCCGTCGTGGCTTTCGCGCATGCCTACCCGCATTGCGACTTCAACCTGTATCCGCATCTGCGCCAATTCGCCAACATCGTCCTGTACGGCGAAGAGAACTCGCCAGCGCCGTCATTCCCAGCCGTTGACGCGGACTGGGAAGACTGCTACTACACCCTCACCCAACGCAGCCTGGCAGCAGGAAGACGACGCATCGCCCTTATGACCTCGACGCCATTCTACACCAAGCAATACGTGGCCGGATATGCCAGAGCCCTGCAAGAAGCAGGCATGCCCCTCCAGCCAGAACTGCTCTTACCCAAGACAAACGCCAACAAGCGTGGACGAGACTGCAAGGTGATGGCCTCGCAACTGCTTGAGGTTCGCGCCGACGCCTTTTTCGCGGAAGACATCATCGTCGCGCCATTGTCCAATGCACTCCAGGAACACGGCGTCAACGTGCCGGACGACATCTGGCTCTTCGGGCGGGACGACGAGGTCTTCTGCACGTTCATGCGCCCAGCGCTCTCCTCCATCAACCACAACGCCCAGGAAAGCGCCGCCGCCCTCTACGAACTGACCCAAAGCATCATCGCCGGCGACACCCCTGCCCCAAAACTGCATCTTGTCAAGGCTCAACTCATGGAAAGGCAATCATCCAGACTATCATGACCGCGCCTTGCACCAAATATCCTCATGTCCTAACCACCAAATCACGAAATAGATATTAAAACCAGGAGAAAAACCACCATGCGAAAAGCTCTCCCTTTGTCTGTCCTGCTAGCTTCTGCCGCCATCATTGCTGCCGCCCCCATCCACGACCGGGACGGCATCCTCCTGGAGGAAGGCGGCGTCCCCATCATCAGGCACGTCGGCAAAACCGTTTTTCTCGACACCTTCCAGGAGGAAAACAACTTATGGCTGCCTCACACCAACTACGAGCACAAGCTCAAGATTGAACGCCGGGCTGAACCAGCCGCCATGACCATCACCAACCCGCAGAGCAAGGAAAGCGACACTGCCTGGGAAATCACCACCAAGCCATTCGGAAACCTCGGCTCGTCAACAGCCCTGGGCATCATCATCGAGGCATCAGGCACGGTCGACATGCACACCAATCGGCCCCACAAAGAACTCTACTTTACCGCCGTCCAATGGCTGGACGCGGAGGGCAAGACCATCGCCCTGGTGCCGTTCGGCTTCCTATCCAAAAGCCCGCGCCCTGTGCAAACCTATCTGGAATTCCCCCGGCCCGAGGGCGCGACAATGGTGTCCATCCGCCTTGGCGCAGACTCGCCCAACGTCCGGCCAAACGAAATCCTCGCCATCTCTCGCGTTGAGGCGCAACTCCTTGACGCCAAATCAAAACGGCTCCCGCAGGCATCATTTGTCTCCGGCGTCCACCGACTCCGCCCTGGCGACATGCTCTCCTGGGAAGCCGATTGCCCGGCCGGAACCGACGTGGCCTTCCAGCTCTCCACCGCCACCGAGGTGGAAGGCACTCCGTCCGCCTGGACGCCGTTCAACGGCCCCGATGGCAGCGACAAGACCTTCTTTCGCACCAAACCCTTCAGCCTGAACTTCCCGCCCGCTGCCAAGTGGCTCCGCTACAAGGCATTTCTAAATGCCACCGGCATTGAATCGCCCAAGCTCCTCTCAGTAACTGTCGGCGCCGTCACTGACGCTAATTACGAAAATCCGAAACCGCAGGCGCCCAGGCTCTTCCAACGCACGCCAGCACGCTCACTCGACCCCAAAGTCCCCGTGTCCTTCCAAATCACTGACGACACCGCCGTCAACTGGCGCACTCTCACCGTCGCCCTGGACGGCAAGGACATCACCGCCGAAGTGAGGCGAGACGGCGACACGGTGACCTACACCCCGACTACGCCCTTTGAACCGCTCCCCGGCTCGCCCAATCCCGATGACTTGTCCCAGCCATTCCCTGACGCGCCGATCATCAACCTCCATTCCTGCACTGTGCACGTCGAGGACATCGAAGGCAATCCGCTGGACGTGACCTTCTACTTCTCCATCGGCGAATCGCCCAAAAGCAACCTCGTCACTGTCCGCGACGACGGCTTCACTCTGGTTGACGGCAAGCCCTTCTTCCCCATCGGCCTCTACGCCGTCTGGAAACGCGAATTCAATAACTCCAATTTCGACAACTGCTTCGCGGAATTGCAGAAAAACGGCTTCAACCTCGTCCATACCTACAACAGCCGACGCGGCCCTGACTTCACGGAATTCATGGACAAGGCGCACCAGTACGGCATGAAGCTCTACATCGCCTCCAACTTCGGCGCCAACCGCATGAACCCCAAAGCCGTTCTCCAGACGGTCATCCGCGAGCGCAATCACCCCGCCCTGCTCGCCTGGTACCTGGCTGACGACACCGCGTCGCACGTCACCTGGCAGGACTTGCAATCCCTCAGCTCGGCAGTGCGCGCCGTCGATCCGGGACGCATCACCATCCAGGCTGACCCAGTCGGCGCACCGGATGCCTCGCGCTATTTCGACTTTGTTGACGCCACGGATGGCTTCCTGCCGGAAATCTACCCCATCCGAGGCCCAGAAGGCAAGCCCGGCGTCGCCAACGTCGTCACTAACATGAAGACCATCCAGAAGGACCTCCAGCTCAAGGGCAATCCGCCCCGCACCATCTGGGCCATTGTCCAGTATTTCCAAGGCTGGAGCAGCTGGGTTCGTTTCCCGACCTTTGCCGAGCTTCGCGCCATGACCTATCTCTCCATCATCAACGGCGCTCACGGCATGACTTGGTACACCTACGGCGGCTACAATAAAAACCACGGCGTCACTGACACGCCAGAGACATGGCGGAACATCACCACCGTTGCCAAGGAGCTGGCAGCGTTGCAAGACATCCTAGTCGAACGCAACCCGCCGCAGCCTGCGCCGCCGATCATCGTCGAAGGGCCAACCGTCGACACCGAAGGCAACCACGCTGTGTCCATCCTCCTCAAAGTCCACCAGGGCAAAAAGTTCCTCCTTGCCTCCTGCTCAGCCGAAGCCACTGTCAAGGCTCAAATCACTCTGCCGGGCGTCAAAAGCGCCAAGGTGCTCTTCGAGGACAGAACCATCCAACTGGCTGACGGCGTCCTAACCGACACCTTCACCAACTATGGCACCCACGTCTACGAATTGGAGTGAGCCAAAGAAGCACGGCACGGCGAGGCGGCGGTGGACATGGTGGACGTGGTGGACGTGATGGACGTGGTGGACATGGTGGACGGCGGCAAGCGTATGTAGCTCTCGCCCCTAATGAATTATGAATTATGAATTATGAATTATGAAATATGAATTATGAAATATGAAATGCGCCTCAGCATTCAGCATTCAGCATTCAGCATTCAGCATTCAACATTCAGTCCCTCGTCCACTGTCCACTACTCCGCCTTCTTCTCCTGCACGCTTTCCCAATAATACGAGTTCAGGAATGACGCCAGGTACGTCCACCTCCGCAAGACATCGTCGCCCGTGATGCTGGAGATGATTTTAGCGATTTCACGGACTGCCGCTGGGATTTTTTCCGGCGTCTTGTGCAACACGGCCAGTTCGAGATAGCGCTCGGCCAGCGCAGTTCCGCCCAGGCGCGGCGCCATGACCTGCTCGGCAAAGGACTGGACAGAGTCCATGGGATGGTCGGCAAAGTACTGCAAGGCAAGGTAATTGAATTCCGTATTGGCGTGAAAGGGTGACGTCTCCCCGAACATGGACACGCCTTGAATGCCTGCGGCATAGCTCAACCGGCACTGTTGGCGGATGCTGTCCACCGCCAGGGTACCGCGGCCTCCATCCCACTGGGTGCTGTGGTGAGCCCGCATCACATGCCGGAAACGACGCAAATGCTCGGGAAGACGATCCGCCTCGGTCCAGACCCGCTTGCCAAAATGACGGTCGCTCCACTGCCAAAAAGTCTCGTCCGGCATTTTCAGCATGGCCTGCATAGCCGGCGAAGTGACGTCGCTGAATGCAGTGTTGTTGATGTAGTGCGTGTAAGTTTCACAGATGACCCAGGCGTCTGACGAACGGCTCCGAATCACTTCGGCCGCCTCCGGATAAATGCCCGCCATATCGCTAAGCGAAAAAGCCGGCAGGCGTTTTTCGCCGCCGCGCATTTCCGCTCTCCGGGCGCGGCATTGGTCGCACAGGCATTGAAACGAATCCCCGGCCTCCATCTGGATGCCGCCCAGCTCGGGAAGAACCATGAACAGGTAGTCCAGGGAATCCAGGACAAAATTCCGGACTTTGGGGTTTGAGGGACAGGCTACCGGCTCCTTCTTATAGCCGTAAGGATACCGGAAATTGATGTACCGTGGCGATCCGTCCATCGCTTGGCCCATGCAATCCGGATTGTTCGCCAGGAATCGGTCTAGCGACAGCTGCGAATCGCCTTCATAGTAAATCCCACCATAAGCATACAAGCCGGCAATAAGGTAAACCCGCACCCCACGCTCCCGAGCATAGACGCAAAGCCGACGGGCGCTGTCAAAGCCGCCGTGGACGTCCCGAAGCAGGCCGACAATGCCCACCGCGTCCACCCCATTAGCCGCGCTCCAGTCGATGACGCGCAGATAGTCCCGCACAAAGGTGTCTGGCCGCTTGGTGTAATGATTGGCGACGCCGCAATTCTGCTTCCCAATCGTGTTCAGCACCCAGTTCGTGGTGTGATCCCAAGTCCAAAACAGCTTATAGCTCAATTTGCCTTGCCTGGCGTCAACAGATGTGGTTCCCATGATGTTTCCTTACTGCTGTGACAGAATATATGCGAACGGCTGCCTCCTGGAGGACTCGCCGCAGGGAAAAAATCTTGGCGCTCTTGGCGGCTTAATATATCATGGCGACAATTCTTCTGCCATCCTGTCCAGGTACATGTAAATTTATGGGATTTACGCTCCAAAAGAGTTTTCGCTTTTCCGGCTTGCACTCCCCGCAAATGCTATTACATTAAGCGAGTCAAATTTTCGTAACTTAACTGCGAAACCACGTGCAATCTCACCCGTCCAAGCACCAACCCAAAGACAAAAATTTCGTGTTTTTTCGTGTCTTTCGTGGTTAAAAATAGTTTATGGGCGCCAGCCCAACTGCATCTCCCTACCCCATAAATTGAGCGTGTTGCCATGTCCAGATTCAAAATCGGCGTGATGGTTGACTCCCTCCGCCTGCCTATTCCCGAGGGCGTCCGCAAAGCCCGCGAACTTGGCGCTGACGGCATCCAGGTCTATGTGGTTGACGGCGACATGTCCGCCGAAGCCCTTGACGCCGGCCGGCGCCGCCAGTTCCGCCAACTGGTCCGCGACGCTGGCCTGGAAATCTCGGCTTTGTGCGGCGATTTGGGCGGCCATGGCTTCCAAATCGAAGCTGAGAACACAGTCAAGATCAGCCGTTCCAAAGCGATTGTCGACCTGGCTGTTGACTTAGGCACGAACGTGGTGACCACGCACATCGGCGTCGTCCCCCCGGACCGCACCTCGCCGGTCTACCGCAATCAGCTCAAAGTCTGCCAGGAGCTGGGCAAGTATGCCGCCGCTCGCGGCGTGGCCTTTGCCATTGAGACTGGCCCGGAACCCGCGAAGCTCCTGGCGTCCTTCCTTGACGAAGTGAACTCCCCTGGCGTCGGCGTCAATCTTGACCCCGCCAACCTAGTCATGGTTCTCAATGACGACCCGGTGCAAGCCGTCTACACCCTGAAAAAGTACATCGTCCACACGCACGCCAAGGACGGCGTCCAGTACAAGCCCTGCGACCCCGTCAAGGTCTACGCCTCCTTTGCCGAGGGCGGCATAGAAGGCCTCAACATCGGCGAACTGTTCAATGAACTGCCTCTCGGAGAGGGAAAAGTGGATTGGGATCGCTATCTGGCAGCCCTTTCCGAAATAGGTTACCGGGGTTACCTCACCATCGAACGCGAGGTCGGGGCTAATCCTGAGGCGGACATCCGCACTGCTGTCAATTTCCTCAAAGCCAAAATCTGAGCCTGCCGCCGATGGCGCAAACGCCATCAAACAGCGCTACGCAGGCCCAAACAGGACAACACCGACTGACCGGACGATTGGCCGGCAAGTCCGTGTTGTCTCTTTTTTTTCCCGGTTTTTCTTCCCCGCCCGCAACCGCATCCTGACGTCTTTTTCAAATGCCCCTCTGGCAACGATTTCATAACCACATCGCTCCCTGCCGTCAAAAAGGAACCCACCCATGAACTCAACAATCGATTCTGACAACCATGGCGCTCCTCCCCGCCCCCGCCGCAAAGCCGTCGCCGCCCTGCTCACGTTTCTCCCCCTCCTGGCCATCCTCATCGCCGTCATCACCTTTGTCGCCTGCCGCAAAGACAGCGACGGGCCGGAATTCCGCCTGACCTACAGCATTTTCTTCCCCTCCACTCACGTCCACACCAAGCTGGCAGAACAATGGGCCGAGGAAATCAAACTCCGCACCCAGGGCCGCGTTACCATTGACATCTATTCCGGCGCGGTTCTCTCCAGCGCCAGTGAAAACTACGACTGCGTCATTCATGGCGTCTCTGACCTTGGCATGAGCTGCTTCTCCTACTCCCGCGGCTTGTTCCCGCTCATCGAATGCCTGGACCTTCCGCATGGCTACCCTGACGGCAAGACCGCCACTAGCATCGCCAATGACTTCATCAACCACTTCCAGCCCCAGGAATTGGCCCAGACTCACTTCCTCTATGCTCATGCCCACGGCCCTGGCATTCTTGCCACCCAAGCCCCGGTCCAAACCTTGGCTGACATCCGCGGCCAGAACATCCGCGGCACCGGCATCACCGCCATGATCATCAACGCGCTCGGCGCCAACGCGGTCGGCATGAGCCAGCCTGACACGTTCGAGGCTCTTCGCAAAGGCGTTGTCAACGGCACCCTCTGCCCCATAGAAGCGCTCAAAGGCTGGAAACAAGGCGAAGTCATCAAGCACGTCACCAAAATCCCCGCCATCGGCTATACCACCACCATGTTCGTCGTCATGAACCAAAAAACGTGGGAAAAACTGCCGGCCGACATCCAGAAAATCATCACCGAGGTCAGCCAGGAATGGATACCCAAGCACGGCCAAGCCTGGGATGACGCCGACAACGAAGGCCTGCAATTCGTCACCGAACTGGGAAAAACCGTGACCGCAATCGCGCCAGAAGAAAACCAAAAGGCATCCGAAGCACTCGAACCCCTCTTTGATCATTGGGTACAGGAAACCAAGCAGAAAAAACAGCCCGGACTGGAAGCACTCATCTTCATCAACAACAAGCTCGGACGATAGAATGATGAATGCTAAATGATGAATGATGAATGATAAATGATAAATGCGCCTCAGCATTCAGCATTCAACATTCAGCATTCAACATTCAGCCCCTCGACCCTCGACCCTATTCATAAGGCTCACTATGTGGAACATTTACCGCAAAATCGTCACTGGGCTGGTCTTATTTCTAACCAGCCTAGCTGGTCTGGCTGTTCTTCTCATCGTCATTGTCACCTGCCTTGACGTCATTCTTCGTCGTTGCGGCTATCCCATTCCCGGCGCTGTTGACATTGTCCAGATTGCTGCTTGCATTGCTGCCATCTGCGCCCTGCCCTACACCACCGCTGTCAAGGGGCACGTCGCCGTGGAGTTCTTCTTCCAGAATCTGCCTCGGACTGCCAAGATCATTGCGGATGGCTTTTCCCGTCTAGTCATGATGGTTCTGTTCAGCGTCATGTCTGTGCGCTGCGTCACCTACGGCATCACCTTGATGCACCGCAACAGCGTGTCTCTAACCCTCAAAATCCCCTTGTTCTGGGTTCTCTGGGTCATGGCTTTTTCCCTTGCGGTCGTCGTCCTCGTCAAGTTCTACAATCTGGCCCATCCTGGGAAGGAGATGATGAAACCATGAGCCTTCTTCCTCTCGGCATTCTCGGCTGCATCGCTCTTCTGGCCATGCTCATCCTCAGCATGCCAGTCGGCTTTGCGCTCACCTTGGTTGGCGCTGTCGGCTTCGCGATCGCCATTCACAATCCTGCCACGGCAACGCATCTTCTCGTCAGCGTCTTCTATGAGAATTTCACCAAGTACGACCTAAGCATCATTCCTCTTTTCATCCTCATGGGCCAGGTGTCGTACCATTCCGGCATCAGCCGCCGTCTGTTTGACGCTGCCAACTGCTGGCTGGGGCGTCTTCCTGGCGGCCTTGGCCTGGCCACCATTGGCGCGGCCGCCGCTTTCGGCGCTGTCTGCGGCTCTGGGCCGGCCAGCGCTGCCACCATGACCGCCGTCGCCATGCCGGAAATGCGGCGTCACAAGTTCAACATCGACTTTGGCGCTGGCATCATCGCCGCGGGGGGCAGCCTCGGCATCATGGTGCCGCCCAGCGTCGTCTTCATCGTCTACGCCATCATGACTGAACTGTCGCCAGCCACTCTCTTCATCGCCGGCATCCTCCCCAGCCTCATGGTGACCATCCTCTTCGGCCTCTACATCTTCCTCATCTGCCGAAAACGGCCTGAACTGGCACCCCTGGGACGTTCCTTCACCTGGCGCGAACGTTTCCGTTCGCTCACTGGCATCACTGAAACCTTAATCCTCTTCACGGCCGTCATGGGTGGCATGTTCACCGGCTGGTTCACCCCCACCGAAGCCGCCGCCGTCGGCGCGGGAGGCAGCATCCTCATCGCCTCAATCCAAAAGAAACTGACTATCAAAGTTCTCTGGCAATCGCTGATGGAAACCGTCCGCACCTCCTGCATGGTTCTCATCATCGTGGCTGGTGCCCTGGTGTTCGGGCGCTTCCTGGCAGTGACCAACCTGCCGACCTACCTGGCCTCTGGCCTGGCCGAATTGCCTGTGCCCAGCTGGGTAACCATGGCCATCATCCTCTTCTTCTACATGGTCTCCGGATGCTTTGTTGACGCGCTCGCCCTCGTCCTGCTGACCATCCCCATCTTCTATCCAATCGTACTCACGCTTGGCTACGACCCGGTCTGGTTTGGTATCATGGTCGTCATGCTCGTCCAGATGGGCGTCATCACCCCGCCGGTCGGCGTCAACGTCTACGTCGTCAGCGGCATTGAACGCACCATCCCCATGCAGAATATCTTCCGCCACGCCCTGCCGTTCGCCGGCCTGCTCGTCATCGCCTGCATCATCATGATGCTTTTCCCTGACATCGCCCTCGCCCTGCCCCGCGCACTGGGACGGTGACCAGCGCCAATGCGCACCGCAGACGTTTTTTTGCCAGCTCCGCGCTGGAATATCGCCAGCGCGGCGTTAACTTGTCTACGTAACCAATATCCGATTTGTCCGATGCGTCTTTATTTAGAGTGCTGCCCTTCTCTCAACCAGGAGACACCTCCATGCAGGACACCCCAACCCTGACCAAGCGCATCCTCTTCTGCACAGACTTCTCGCCAAACGCCAGCCTTGCCTTTGACTATGCCATTGACGCAGCCGCCCGGCGCCCTGGCTGCATACTCTACCTCATCCACGTAATCCCAGCGCCAGACGCACAGTTCTGGAAAACCTACATCCGCGAAGAAGGCATTGACCTCAACCAAAAAGCCAAAGACGGCATCGACGCCAAAATCGACGCGGAATACCGCCCACGAGTCCCAGAAGGCGTCAATTTCAAAACTGAATTCCGCATCGGCAAAGCCTACGTCGAAATCATCAACTTTGCCAAAGCCATCGATGCCAACCTCATCGTCTTGGGACGGCAAGGCGGCAGCGCACTGGAATCGCTCTTCTTTGGCACCGTCGCCGAAAAAGTGGTCAAACGCGCCCAATGCCCTGTCCTTGTCATCCCTTTGCCCTAACCCCCATCACTCCTGGAGTCCGCTGACATGACCGAGAACCTCGCCAGCCAATTGAAAGAACTGATCGTCGAAAGACTATTCCTCGACATCAATCCCGAAGACATCGAGGACGAGGTAGAACTGTCCGAATACGGCGTCGATTCCTTCCTGCTGCTGGAATTGATCGTCGCGATGGAGGAAATGTTCGAGGTGAAATTCGAGCCTTCCGATATCACCGCCGAAGTCCTGAAATCCGTCCAGTCCCTAGTCGAACTCATCCGCTCAAAGCAGTAAGAACCCCTCGCCCCTCGCCCCTAAAAAAGTCCCCTGCCATGCCATCATCCACCCTGGTTACCTGTCCCGGTTTTTACCGCCATCACTTGCAGGGCATCGCCACTGACGGTGTCGACGTCTTCTGGTGCTTCACCTCGGTCTTAGTAAAGACCACCTTAGACGGCCGCCTGCTCAACAAAATTCCGGTCGCCACCCACCACGGCGACTTATGCTGGCATGACGGCAAAGTCTATGTCGCCGTCAACCTGGGCAGATTCAACCAGGAGCCAGGCCAGGCCCACAACTGGATTTTCGTGTACGACGACACGTCCTTCGACTTCCTCGAAAAATACCACGTGCCCGAAGTCGTCCACGGCGCTGGCGGCATGGAATGGCACGACGGCGTTTTCCAGGTCATTGGCGGACTTCCTGTCGGCTACGAGGAGAACTACGTCTATACCTATTCACCCACCTTCGACTTCCAGGAACGGCACGTCATTCCCAGCGGCTACACCAAGCTCGGCATCCAGACCGCCTGCCATGCCCACGACCGCTGGTGGTTCGGATGCTACGGCGACCCGGATGTCACCCTCCAGGCCGACAACAAATTCAACCTTCTCGCCATCCATAAAATCAGCACCAGCGTCGGCATCATCTGCCTGCCTGACGGTTCGTTCCGCCTTGGCCGCTCTGCCAGGACCCCCTCTGGCTTCACCGGTGCCATCCAAACGGCCTCACTCCATGACTTCCAATAATCCTACGCCTCCTGCCCCTAACGAATGATGAATGATGAATGATGAATGATGAATGATGAAATGCGCCTCAACATTCAGCATTCAGCATTCAACATTCAGCATTCAGCATTCAGCATTCAGCATTCAGCATTCAGCATTCAGCCCCTCGCCCCTAATTTTCGCCATCCAAACGGCCTCACTCCATGACTTCCAATAATCCTACGCCTCCCGCCCGACCTGACGACACCCCCGAGGCCGCCAAGCCGCACCCCGAACAAGTCCCGCTCATGCAGCGCCTTCGAGTCCTGTTCTGGGTCTTCCTCGGTATTTCCGCCTTTTCCCTCGGCGGCGGACTCGCGATGCTGCCCATCATGTCCCGCGAATTCGTCAGCAAACGCCATTGGCTGACTGACGACGACATGGTCGACTCTGTCGCGGTGATGCAGTCCTTGCCTGGGATCATCGCCACCAACATGGCTGTCCTCATCGGCTGGCGCATTGCCGGCATCCCTGGCGCCCTTGCCGCCACTGCTGGCGTCTTCCTGCCGCCCTTTGTCGTCATCCTGGTCATCGCCGCCCTCTTCCGCCAGCTCACCGGCAACCCGGCTGTTGACGACATCTTCCTCGGGGTCCGCGCCGCCATTTGCGCCCTCATCCTCCTCACCGCGGTCAAGCTTGGCCGCCAAATTCTCAAAGGCGCCTACGAAATCGTGGTGGCGTTCCTGTCTTTCGTCATTCTCGCTTTCTCCCCGGTCGACGCCATCTGGGTGATCATCCTGGCTGGCTTGTCTGGCCTGGCCATGGCCATAATCCCTGCCCTCCGCCTGAAAAAGACTCAAACTGGCGCTAAGACCCCATGAAGCAACTGCTCAACCTCTATTTCCTGTTCTTCAAAATCAGCCTGTTCACCTTTGGCGGCGGCTATGCTATGGTGCCACTGTTCCAAAGCGAACTCGTGACCAAACATCAATTTCTTAGCCTCGACGCCTTTGCCAACATGGTCGCCCTCGCCCAGATGACGCCCGGCCCCATCGGCATGAACTCCGCCACCTATATCGGCTACGACCAGGCCGGCGTCCTCGGCGCCTTCCTCGCCACCCTCGGCGTAGTCACCCCATCCCTGGTCCTCACCATGGCCGCAGCCGCCGGCATCAACCGCTGGAAAAACTCCCCAGCTCTGAAAGCCGCCCTCAGCGGAATCCGCCCAGCCGTCCTCGGACTGATCGCAGCCGCCGTCATCTTCTTTGCCGAAGCATCCGTCTTCGAAACACCACTCTGCTTCCTCTGGCAAAAAAGCCAAAACTTCTGCCTGTGCTGGCAGGGAATCGTCATCTTCGCAGCCGTCATCGCCGTAGAATTGACCATCAAACCAAACCTGATCATCACCGTGGCCGGAGCAGGAGCACTGGGATGGCTCCTCGGATTGGTCTGATACCCCCCCCAAAAAAAACGACAATATTTCGCATAGATGTCAATTTTTCACCGACGACTCTGTCAATTTTTCATCACAGCGGCTGCCTAAGCTCTGCTGCGCCTGGGCTTGCCCAGGCGGCTGGGCACCATTCTGCACTTGGCACGATTCATGCTGCAATCAAATTGTATTCGCGCTTTTGCGATGCCTCTTCACCCCCCACCCCAGGAGACTACGATGACAAACGCCTGCAATCAGAAACTGGCTCTTTTCGGCGGCCCCAAGGCCGTCACCCTGCCTCCGGGTGACATTTTCACCTGGCCGATCATCACCCAGGAAGACGAGGATGCGGTGCTCGATGTGCTGCGCAAGCGCGCCATGAGCGGCACTGAGCTGACCAAGCAGTTTGAAGCGGAATTCAAAGCCTGGAACGGCACCCAGTACGCTCTCGGCTATTGCAACGGCACGGCTGCGTTGCACGCCGCCCTGTGGGCCTGCGGCGTCGGCCCTGGCGATGAAATCATCTGCCCGAGCATCACCTACTGGGCCAGCGCCGTCCCAGCCCTGTCTCAAGGCGCGGCCGTCAACTTCGCCGACATCGACCCGGAATCGCTCTGCATTGACCCGAACGACATCGAACACCGCATCTGCAAACGCACCAAGGCGATCATGGTCGTCCACTACGCCGCCTATCCGGCTGACATGGACCCGATCATGGCGATTGCCCGCAAACACAACATCAAGGTGATTGAAGACGTATCCCACGCCCAGGGCGCACTCTACAAAGGCCGTATGTGCGGCGCCATCGGCGATATCGGGGCCATGTCCCTGATGTCTGGCAAAAGCCTGGCCATCGGCGAAGCCGGCATGGTCGTCACCAACGACCGCCTGCTCTACGAACGCTGCATCGCCTTCGGACACTATGAACGCACTGGCCTGGCCAGCAACTACAACGTGGCTGACAAACAAGTCACTGACTCGTCCCTGACCCCGTTCATTGGCCTGCCGCTCGGAGGCTTCAAGCACCGCATGCACCAGATGTCCTCTGCTTGTGGTCGCGTCCAGCTCAAGCACTACCCGCAACGCATGGCAGAAATCCAAAAAGCGATGAACTACTTCTGGGACCTGCTCGAAGGCGTCCCCGGAATCGGCTCCCGTCGCCCAGCTAAGGACTCCGGCTCGGACAAGGGCGGCTGGTACGCTGCCAAAGGCCGCTACTACCCAGAACAGCTCGGCGGCTTGACCTGCGAACGTTTCTGCCAGGCCGTCACTGCCGAAGGCTTCTCCACTGGGCCAGGCACCAACAAGCCCCTCCATCTCCACAATGTCTTCCACACCGGCGACTCCCTTAATGCTGGCAAGCCGACCATGATCGCCTTCACCGAGCGCGATGTCCGCCAAGGCCCAGGCACCCTGCCGGTCTCGGAAAACATCCATCTCTATACTTTCCGGCCACCCTGGTTCTTCAAATACAACGAGGAAATCATCCAGGAATACGCCAACGCATTCCGCAAAGTCGCACTCAACGCCGACAAAATCCTCGCAGCCGACAAAGAAGCAGCCGGCAAGAAATAAAAATGCCCGTGCGTAGTTCAAGCTTTAGCTTGCAGTACGTAGTTCAAGCTTTAGCTTGCAGTACGTAGTTCAAGCTTTAGAGTACGTAGTTCAAGCTTTAGCTTGCAGTACGTAGTTCAAGCTTTAGCTTGCAGTACGTAGTTCAAGCTTTAGCTTGCCGTAAGTAGTACAGGCTTTAGCCTGGGGATAATGCCCATTCCATCACAATATTTCCCCCTCCCCCAAAAAGCGTAAGACGACCATGACACAAAAACTTGCCATCCACGGCGGTACTAAGCTCCGCACCAAACCCTTCCCTTCGCGGGGATTGATCGGCGTCGAAGAAAAAAACGCGGTCATGAAGCTCTTTGATGACGCCATCGCCTCTGGCAACGCCTTTGGCTACAACGGCGCACCGGAAAAACAGTACGAACAAGACTTTGCCGCCTACATGGGCGGCGGCTTTGCCGACGCTGTCAACTCCGGCACCAACGCCCTCTTCTGCGCTCTCGGCGCCCTTGAGCTTGACGCTTTCAGCGAAATCATCGTCCCGCCCATCACTGATCCAGGCGGCGTCATGCCTGTCATCTATGTCGGCTGTGTGCCTGTCGTGGCAGACGCTGATCCGCGCACCTACAACCTCTGCGCTGAAACCATTGAGCCTCTGATCAACGAACGCACCCGCGCCATCGTTGTCGCCCACATTGCCGGCGACGCCGTCGAGATGGAGCCAATCATGGCCCTGGCCAAAAAGCACTCGCTCTACGTAGTCGAAGACTGCGCCCAGTCGCATGGCACGTCCTATCATGGCCAGCGCACTGGCACAATTGGGCACATCGCTGCCTTCTCCACCATGTTCGGCAAACACCATTGCACCGGCGGCCAGGGCGGCATAGTCTATACCCGCGATGAAAAACTCCACTGGCAGGGACGACGTTTTGCCGACCGCGGCAAGCCCTTTGGCATTGAAAACCCCACCGGCAACGTACGCGCCGCCATCAACTGCAACCTCAGCGACCTCGGCGCCGTCATTGGCAGCGTCCAAGTGAAAAAACTGCCGGGCATCACTGCTGGTCGCCAGCGCGTCGGCGAAGCCATCAAGGCCGCCTTTGCCGACAACCCAGCCATCCAAGTAGGCTGGCAGCCCGCTCATTCGGTGTCCTCCTACTGGTTCCTCCGCATGACCGTCAATCCCAAGGCGTTGCCCTGTTCCAAAACCGACTTCTGCGCTGCATTGGCTGCAGAGGGCATCCCAGTGAACCCCTCCTACCGGCACATCCCCTGCGAAGCGCCGTGGTTCAAAAACAAAAACACCTTTGGCAAAAGCGGCTTCCCCTGGAACTGCGCCGACTACAAGGGTCCGAAAGACCCGCAGTACACCATCGTCAACGCCATCCAGGCCGCTGAAACTAACTTCAACATCGCCGTCCACGAAAACTATACTGACCAGGACACCCAAGACATCATCGATGCAATCAATAAAGTCCTGGCCGGGATTTGACGCTCTCGCTCATGGAACTACTTGCCCCTGCTGGAAACCTCGAAGCCGGCATCGCCGCTTTTCATTATGGCGCCGATGCCGTCTATCTTGGTATGCATGACTTCTCCGCCCGCGCTGATGCTGACAACTTCAGCCTCGACGATCTGGCTATTCTCATTGGCATCGCCCACAACAACCAGGAATGGCGTCGAAAAGTCTATGTGACAATCAACACCCTGGTTCAGGAACAGGAACTGCCTGGCCTCATCACCCTGCTGGCGCAATTGCGCGACCTCGAAGTCGACGCCCTCATCATCCAAGACCTGGCCCTGCTTGCAATCGTCAAGGAGCACTTCCCGGAATTCGAGTTGCACGCCAGCACCCAAATGGCAGTCCACAACCCGGCCGGCGTCCGCCAAGCCCTGGAAATGGATATCAAGCGCGTCATTGCCGCCCGCGAATTGACCATCCCTGAAATCGAACAGCTCACCGCTGTCCCAGGCGCTGAAATCGAAGTCTTCATTCATGGCGCACTGTGCTATGCCTACAGCGGACTCTGCCTGCTCTCAGCCGCATTGCGCGGACGTTCCGGAAACCGCGGCGAATGCGCCTATATCTGCCGCAAGAGATTCATCTGCAAAGACCCGTCCGGAAAAACCATCAGCCAGGCCGCGCCCTTCTCCATGAAGGACCTGTGCCTCAAAGACCTGATCCCTGCCTTGCGCACCGCCAAAGTCGCGGCCGTCAAAATCGAAGGCCGCAAAAAAACGCCGCTTTATGTCGCGGCAGCGACCAACTTCTACCGCAATCTCATGGATCGCACCTTTGAAGACGGCGAAGAAGCTCTCTCCGAAAATGACCTCAAGACTATCTTCAGTCGGCCCTGGACCCAATTCCATTTGCGCAGCCGCAGAGCCGCCGCAGTCACGGAGCCACACATAGCTGGACATCGCGGCGTCGACGTCGGCACCGTCGCGGCTGTCCGCCCTGGTCAGCCGGCCTGGCTGCGCTTTATGCTCAAAAACCACCCGCTGGAAAAACACGACGGTCTCCAGGTCGAAATCCCTGGCCGCGAACGGCCCTACGGCTTCCCGGTAGACGATATTCGCGTCTTCTCGCAGGCCAATGCCAGCACGTGGACCCAGGCGTTCGTCGCTGAGCCTGGTGCCACCATCGAAGTGCCCCTGCCCGAAGACTACCCAGACCTGCCCATCAACGCTAAAATCTGCCAGACTTCCTCCCAGGCTGTCAAGCAGCGCTACGAATGGCCTGCCCCGCGACCGTCCTTGTGCCGAACCCGCTACCCAGTCTATTTTGACCTGACCATTGAAGCGCAACGCTTGACTGTCCTGTCCCAGCCTTGCGCTGGCCCGCGTGAATTGTCCGACGTAAAGACTATCATGGAACTGGACGAGCCGCTCGCCCCTGCCAACAAGCCGGAAAATGTCCTCGCCGCCGCTAAGACCTGCTTTGCCAAACTGGGCGACACTGCCCTGACCCTGGCTGACCTGCGCGTCAACAACCCAGGGCAGCTGTTCGTGCCGACCTCGCTCCTCAACGAAGTCCGACGACGCGCTGCTGAAGACGCCCAAAAAGCCCTGGACGACGACCTGCATAGCCTGACCACAGCCGTCATGGCCAAAGTCAAAGCCTGGCAACCGGAAACAGAAGCCATTGACCTGACGCCGTCCTGGAGCCTCAAGCTCGACCGCGCTTTCTACCTGAATGCCTTTGAGGCAAGTGACCTCAAGCCCTTGGGCGAGGTGGTTCTCGCCCTTGACCGCGCTGAACCCAATGACGTGCTGGATGACCTGGCCGAACTGGAACGCATCTTAGGCGGACGCAATCGCATCCGCATCGCCCTGCCCGTCATCTGCCGGACTAGTGACGACCGCGACTGGCGTCAACTCGTCGCCACGCTCTTCCGCAATGGCTGGCGACGCTGGATGCTCACAAATCTCTCCAGCGCGGAAATCCTGACCGAGGCGGGCGCCAACCCGAAAAACCTCAATCTGACCGCTGACTGGCCCCTCTATGTCAACAACCGCCTGGCTGCCAAGCTGTTGCTTGAGCTTGGCGTCAAGCGCGTGACGCTCTCGCCTGAAGACAATTTTGACAACTGGCGGCAAATCATCCCGCTCCTGGGGCCGATTGCCGAAGTGCCCGTCTACCAAGACACGCCCCTGGCGCTCTCGGCTGTCTGCGCCATGGCGAGCCTTAATGGTATCTGCTCAGGCAAACGAGCCTGCAATTTCACCTCAATGACCCTGAACAGCCGTCCGTGGGAAGTCCAGCCAAGCAACAGCAGCGACGATGACGCTGACGATGACCGCGATGATCGGCAAGACGCCCGCTTCGCCTCTGGCTCAAGCGACAGCACTGGGTTGATAGCGATCAACAACAACTGTCAGACTGTCGTCATCAACAGCCAGCCTTTAGACTTGGCCGGACATCTCGGCGAACTGCGCCAGCTCGGCGCACGCCATTTCCGCGCTGACTTCATCTGGCGCGACTATGCGCCAATCACCGTGCGCGACACCTGGCGGCGACTGCGCCAAGACACCCCTGCACCCAATGCGTGGACCGCGAACTTCTTCCGCAACTAAAGAGAAAATCGCGCACAGACAGGTAGGGGGAAATAAAAAACCACCGCTGGGCACCGATTGTTTAATCAGTGCCCAGCGGTGGGGCAAAAGAAGGCGGTTGACGCCCGACGCCTGCGGTCCCGCGCTCATGCATCATCATGACGATTGTCTGCAACACCTTGGACACGCAGACTGGGGACAAATAAAACACCGCCCGCTAAGCGCCCCTCAGAAAAGCGAAAAGTCTGATTTCGTGGCATACGAAAGAAAAGTTAACACCTCAAACGGTTGCCCACAAAAAGCCCCAACGATGGACGGTGTACTTTTGCAAACCCAATTTTAGGGAGGAGTGGGCCAAATCGTCCAATAACCGTATTTCTGGGCATCCGGCGACGGCGGCGGACTTGGTTCACTCGGAGCAGCAGCGCTGGTGAACGCTTCGCTGGTCAATCCCTCGACGTGGCCATCGACAAACACAAAATTCTGAGTCTTTTTGGCGCCATGGCGCTCCAAGTCCATGCAATCGGCGACATTATTTTTAAAGGTGTTATAAGTCGCGTGCGCTTCATATCCCAAGGACGACCTATTACTTGAAAAAGTAAAGTCGTCTTGATATGGGTGCTTTCTCGGGCCAAACGACACGGTTCCAGAGGGTCTCTCGCAAATGTAACGCTTGATGGCAGACGCTATCGTCGCCTTGTGGACGCCGCGATTAGCCAGATAACTGATTGGGAAGGCCGAATCAGCGCCCGTTATCGTGGTGCAACTGGCGGCCTTGTCATTGTCATCGGCAGCGCAGAAAAACACATTCGGATCCTTGATGTACTCATACAACATCGCCGCCCAGGAGGCGTCAGCAATCGAGCCACTGGCGGACGCATTCGTATCCGGGCAGATCAAATTCTTGTTATCATTGCCAAAAAGGGCATCGGCTGCGCCGATCTGCTTCAAGTTGTTGGCGCATGCCGCTTGCTCCGCGCTCTTGCGCGCAGAATCCAAAGCTGGCAGCAAGATCGCCGCCAAAATCGCAATGATGCCAATGACAACCAATAATTCAACTAAAGTAAATTGACGTTTCATGTTTTTTCCCCTTTATATGGAAAACACAGCCTAATGACTTGATGACACTGCTGTTACGTTATATCCTCAGCGTTCGATAGTATGTCCTGTTGCCTTGCTCCACGACGTCGAAAAAGAATACACGTTGTCACGGTTGGGTTTGTCGTTTGCAGTAGGAGCACTCGCCCCATCAGGGCCAGTACTCCAGACAACGATAGAATAGCGTAGAGGCGTTGAAGGCGCTATGCTAACACCGGCTGGTATTGTCGTAATTTCACCATTATAGTCATGGTCAAGCAGGACATTATAAAATCTATCCCAGGGGTCAACATATACGCCACGTCTATTGCCTACAATATCCAGAAATTTTACTTTTCGGGAATTTTTATTGGTATTAGCCGCAGTCAGGGCGGTGGCAGCGGCGTCATCAGCCGTGTTCTCCGCCTGAAGAATCAAGATCAACTGCGTGTATTCAGCAGGAGTCAAAACTTCTCCTGCGCCATCCGGTATCGGCAGCACCCCGTAGGTGCTTTCGAAGTGCTTGATAGCATTGACCAGGGTCGTAATTTCGGCCTTGGCCTTGGTCTGGTCTGCCTTCTTGCCAGCGCCAACCAGCACTGGCAGCAATACGCCCGATAAAATGATGATGATGCCGATGACAATCAGCAATTCCACCAAGGTGAATACTCGTTTTTTCATGATCTGAAATCCCTTCCTGATTATGACGACACGATAAATTAAAAATTGCTTTCGATGTTTATAACGCCCCACCGGGGGCTATTGCAGCTCAAAGGCAAAAAACAATGATTATCTCTGACAAGTCCTCGGCAAACTCAAGCGCTCACCACTCGCTCCTGGCTATTTGTCTACTAACGCCAACTGTCCACTATCTGCTTCACCGCTTTTTCCAATTGCAGATATCGTCGCCTTTGCCAGCATTGGCGGGCACATCGGTATCACCGCCCTTTTTGTCGCCGTGCTGGCCATCCGGCCCCTTGGACCACAAATCATATTTCTGCGGATTTTTTGTCCCGGGGCAGGCGTACCAAAACGTATTGCCATAAGCATCTTTGATCTCATCGCCATCCGCAATTCCCTCCATGTAGGGGCGGTTATTCTTGCTGTTACCTGACAAAAAGGTACTCCAAGCGTTCGCACTGCTGATTTGCACCGCAGCGGCGGCAACCACCGGATAGTAGCCTCGATCCACCCGGAACGCCTCCAGGGCGGTTGCGAATTCCTCCATGGTAGCCAGCGTCTTGGCCTCATCAGCCCGGCGTGAGGCATAATTCATCCCCCCGAGCAGAATCCCGGCCAGAACCGCAATGATCATGATGACACTTAGCAGCTCAAGAAGAGTAAAAGGATGCTTTCGCATAATCAAATCCTGACTTGTTTTACTAATAAAAACATCACTTGCGTAGCGATTCGCGCTTGCTGTCGCCCGTCCCTTCGGGAGCCTTTGCCGCTCTGTGGCTCACGGTTCAAGACGCCCCTTCGGTGCCTAAATCTTCCGTCATTTTTTTCGCGCCTGCGCCATGGCGACCATCCACTTTTCGGCTTCTTGGGGGGTAAACCAATCACGCGGCGGGAGTTCCAACCCTATTTTAGTCATATCTGCTTCCAGGGTCAAGTACTGCGACATCAGCCGACTCAAATGAACTGAGTTGTTTTTTTCGAAGGCTTCGACTATCGCCTCATTCAACTTCACCATGTTGGCGTATAGCTTCGCACCTTCCTCCAAGCGACTTGCCTGATCATTCTTGCCAGCTGCCAAGGCCCGGTTGGCTCGGTCGATCAGCTTCTGGGCGCGGTCTCGGTTAACAGCAATAGCCTCTTTATTGGACGCCGCCACAAATGTGTAGAAAGCCTTGAAAATCTTATCCGACGGCGTCTTTCCCTCCCGGATAGCATATTGCGTCTTGGCAAAAAGATCAAGATGCTGGCGCTGCCGACGATTCAGCCGCCCATCAACAGCCTGAGCCAGCACGATTCCCGACAACGAAAGCAAAAGCAACGCCAGTAATATCCGTCGCATAGACTAATCCTCCAAATATCTGAACTGGACAATTTCATATTCATTTTTCCAGGCATCCCGAACCACATGCGCCATCATCACCTGTGTCGCCAGAATGCTACAATACCTGGTTGCTGAAGGCAAAGCAGGCGGCGGAATCGGCGTATAGGTATATTCCGTCGGATTGATCAATGTTTTCAGAATCGGATCCGGGGTGGCGCTTTCCGGGCCGTTCGTCCAGGAAACGCCGTCTGATGTCAAGTCGCGCATGGCCTGAGCGACTATAATCACGGTATAGGCATCATGGCGCGTTGACAGCAGGTGCGCGGTCTTGCCGATATAGGCTTCAGCCGTACGGTCGTCTGCCGCCGCAGTGACCAATCCAGACAGCGCCGAATCCACGAACTGCCCGCGATATTGGCTCGGAGTGCCAGCAAAAACTATGCTTCCCGCAGCCACGGGCCCACCGACAGTCGTCATGTTATCGTAGGCGGTTGCGTCAATCCCAGACAGCAAGTCTGCAATGGCCTGCGGATTGCGCGCATTGGGGTTGAACTTGCCCCGGCAGAATTTCGCCGGGCCAATTTTCACCTGGTCAAGAATCAAGGCATCACCAGCGGCATAACCGCCAACCGTGGCAGAAAATTTATTCAAGTTAATCGTCCGATAGGGCTCGCCGCGATGGATGGCGCCAAGCTCCCATAGCGTCTCCATCGGAGCATTGCGGATAAACGCGGTGGAGAAGGTCTTCTTGGTGCCAGCAAAGGTCACGCCCAACTCCTTGTCTTCGGTCGTACCATCATGGTTGGGGGCGAAGTTATTGTTGTCGTCGTTCAAGGTAAAACAATGGTCTGTCGTGTGGAAGCCAGCAGCAGGCATGCTGCATCCACCCCCTGAACACGTATCATTAAGAGTCCAGTGCTCGCTGCGGTGGTTGCACCGCGGATCCTTGGCTTCCAGGTTGTGATAGAAAATCTGCTGTCCACTGCTGGTTATGGGAATCACACATTCCACTACTGGCGTCGTCGCATTCCAAAGAGCAACATCGCTGATTTTGTCAATGTCTCCTGACGTCCCTGACACCATATAAACAGCCGCGATAGAAATCTTGTACTGGGGGTTGACATAATCGATTGGACGGTCAACAACTTGATGCAACAACGCCGAGGGATTAACTGTAATATCTTCAGAAAAAGGATACACCTCATAGGATGCCGCCTGCACAGTAAGGCCGGAAAAATCAAATGGAATGTCAAAGTCTGCTGAAGCTACAGGTGCACCATCGGCCTCAAATTCCCAACGGCCTTTTATCTGCACACGGCAGTCGCCAGTAGTCAAGTTTTCTTCAAAAATATTCACCATTTCAACGGAGGGCACAAGACGTAGGCGATATGTGTACGTATAGACACCGCTGCCCGGGGGAGGAGTTTCTGTCATCGCCTTATCGACAAGGATCCGGCAGGCCACTTCATTGAAATAAGGCACTTTTTCGTTGCCGCAATAGTCTATTTCAGTGGTAGGCACAGCCGCCCAAGTCACAGTCGACGGCACAGTAGCCCAAGAATCAGAGTCACTGTAATCAACCAGGTTAGCAGCTACCTGTTGATTAAGAGTCGTATACGAGCCAGTCATGCTTCGCAAAGCCGGAATGCCAAACCCGCCGGGAAAAGTCAGCGTAGACTGTTCGACACGATTAACTTGAGCCGGCTGGGGGGGAGTTGAACCATCCCAGAATGCAGGCCGTTGAACGTCATTGATTAAGGCAGCCACCAGCGCTCGTGCATAGGCAGAAGCCCCTGGAGTTCCTGCTGAAGGTCCACCAGTAGCATCTCTAAACTGCCAGCCGCTGTTGTTGGGATTAGGTTTGTTAGTGCTATCATAATAACTTCCCAACATTGCATCACGCCATTCAAAGCCGGTGATGTCAAAGCGCTGACGCTCAACCGAGGAACTGTACGCCGCTGCCGGGTCCACATCCCAATACGCTTCAATGTCCTTGCCGCTAAAGAAGCGATAGGCCAGGTACTTGTCAGTGAATGTCGTACCAAGTTCTCTTTTCAGGTGATCATAAGAGAACCACTCGGCTCTCGTCGTGGCAAATCCTTGCGGCCGACCGGTAACAAACGAGTTGTTGATGACATCAAGCTCCTGGATGCACAGACCCAACCGTTTTGTGGCATTCTCAGCGTAACTGGCAACGGAATAATTTCCCAAGATATTATAGTAGAAATCATTAGCTGCGTTAAATGTCTGATCGAATTTCGCCAATTGCTCGTATAGATTGCCTGCGCCGGGCTGGACAAAGGGGATGTTGCCATTTGGATTTGCATTTGGCGAAACCAATTGATTGATATCAAATTTGCCGCCTTCCTCCAGAACCAAAAAGCCAAGACGCCCGACAACATCGCCGCTGTCGTCAAGGACTGTCTGGAACCGAGCTGTCCCCAGGTTCGGCGTCAAGTCAGCGACCAGTGCGCTGCGCTGACTGAGAATTGCACCTAACCTGTTGAAGGACTCTGCCGAATCATCCGTCGCTGGCATGGCTATGTAGCGCTGTTCATAAACATTTCGCGTCATCTTGACGGCGTCTGAAAATCCCAGTCGGCCGTCCACAGGAGGATAATAATAAGTGCCGGTCTTGGCAAATGTATTCGTAGTGTTGTCGTACGTCGTGATGCCAAACTGCCATTCCATGGCAGCCCTTGCCCTCTGCCAGCCGGACTCTGCCAGCAGCCGCGCCTTGACCTGGTCGGCATTGACTTTGGCCACCTGGCGGTTAGTGCGGGCGGTAAACGCGAAGCTCATGGCCAGAATAAGGACCAGAGAAAGAATTCCCAAGGTCAGAAGCAAGGCCGAGCCGCGTTGATTGTCATCAGGCCTTTTTTTCATATATCATCCCCTATTCGTCACGCTGTCAACATAATTCCCAAAGGCCATACTGCAGTCTTTCGCCGCTCTGGATCCATGCGGCGCCTTTGCCGACATACTGAAAACAACTGGACATACGAACCTATCACCTTGCTCAAACCACAGTTTTGCCACACATCAACGCATGAAAATCACCTTAGTAAAGACCCGCGTCGTTTCGTCTATTTTGTCCGTAACGGGGGTGCTGGAGGCAGCCAAGCCTTGGTCAAGCAGGCGCTGCACAGCTCTAGCATCGTAAACAGTCAGGGTTATTCTTACAGCGCTTGGAACCGAAGTGAAAAAATTTGCTCCGGCCAAGGGTGTATTAGGCATATAGTCCAATCTGACTTCTTGCACTCCCGTGGCAAGGACATTCTTTTTAGTATTATCACCTTCCAAGACATCCAAAAGCCCCATGAACGCGCTGGCTTGTCCGGGAGTAGTTACCGGATCAAAACCATAGAAGCAATGCGGGTTTGCGTAGCCGGGAATAGGCGAGTCAAACACATACCGAGATAATTCATTATTATCCAGGGCATACATCACCAGAAAGACGCCGACATTACCCGAAGCGCTGGAATCGGGGGCGACCATGAACAGCTTGTTATCAAGCAAGCTTCCGGTCCGTTTCACGCCCATAGGAATTGAGTGCCCTGGATATTCTTTGTCATTGGCGTACAGCGTGGATTGCAAGTCATTTTCGATCAGTTGCAATACAATTTGAGCTTGATCAAAGGTATTCGACGTGCTTTCTGAAGACGACCAGATGCGCTGGGCGCCAATCACGAATTGAAAAAGGAAGCCCATCATGATGACCAGGATCGCTATGGCGACCATGATTTCCACGAGGGTATAGTGTGTTTTCGTATATCTGACTGGCCTTTTCATACTGGCTAGTCTCCTTAGATGAAACTTCAATTCAGGTAGTTTGGATTGAACACCTCAAGGCTGTAGGTGACCTTCTGCCTTGATGCAGGCGGCAATTCCGCTGGCCAGCAGACTTCGGCATTCAAGCGAACCGCGAAGTATTGATCCACACCCGCAAGCTGTGTGGACTCATACCAAACATTCATAATGGCACGAAATTCAATTTGACCGGAGGTGCTTAAACTTGGCGTACCAGAGCCGCGCCAAGAAATAATTTGATATACGCCTGGCGTCCCACTTTTGGGAAAAATGGTCGGAAAATCCGTGGGCGCTGAACCCCAACCCGTTTCGTAATCGACAACATCAATTATTGGCTTGGTGGCCGGCAATTCTGAGTTAACAACATTTCCCCATGCGGTATTATTCAGCTGCATTGAATACTTCAAATAATGCAGCATTTGGTCGGCAGCATGGGCGGCGTATGTTTCCATGGCTGCGTCGCGGGTGGCGGCTGAGCCGACAGGGAAAAGAACCATAATGCTGCACACGCCGATGGCGCAGACGCCAAGGGCGAGCATGATTTCTACCATATTGAAGCAGTGTTTTGTTCGCATGGCAAGTCGCCTGTGTTCGAGGTTATTTATGCGACGGCAACGCTATACCGACGTCTCTTCGCTGTTAAAACAGGAACCTGATCTGGCCGGTGTAGGCGTTGATCTCCATGACGCGGATGTTGCTCATATTTTCACGCTCATAATTCCCGGTGGGGGTGGCCACCACGCCCTCCATGATAGTCACATAAACCTTTGAGGCGCAACGACCATTGGGTTTGAAAACAACAGCGCGGACTTCGTTGTTGGTGACCGAAGCGACATCAAAAATCTTGGCAGGGCTGGAACCATCGTTAACTTCGTGAATGATTCCATCGCCGATTGTCCATGTGCTTCCGGAACCCACCGGAGCATGTGGAGTTGCGGCAGTTAATTCATCGACATCGTCATCGGCCTCAATGATCAAAGCGCCCGTTGGCAGAAATGTCCAATCTGTGCCTTCAATCCACTGAACGAATGTGTATTCACCGACCGTTGCCGACGCCTCCACAATCGCTGCCCGGAAGCTCTGGTAGCGGTAGATGTTGGTGTCGTTGGCAGCGTCCTGCACGAAGTCTGCCCCCGGCATAATCACGGCAACGTGCTGTCTCCGCGAGATTGCCTCTGCCCTTGCGAGGCTCAGTTGCGACGAGACCATGCGTGCGGCGCTGTCGACGGCGCTACCGGTAGCCAGTTTCCGGAAAGCTGGCGCAGTGATGCCGAGGATGACAGCGATGATGACGATGACCACCATCAATTCCACCAGGGTGAATCCTCGGCGCTGCTTGCATTGTTTATCCGATTGTTTCATCGGCGGGCCTTTTCACTATGCACTATAGATTTGCTTCTCGCGGGGCGGTTCTGGAGGCATCCTCGCCTGACGCGGTCAATGTAGGTTGCTTTACTATCCTGGACTAATTATACTCGCATAATGCATAAAAAACAAACCGCAGGCGCAAAAAATCCCTGCGGGGAAAACGGTCAACGAACAAAATCTGGTGATAAAGAGGGAGGATTGATGCCGTAGTTGCGCTGGTAGAGACCTCCGGTAGTGCCCATGCAGCGTTGTCAGTTCCAAGGTGTTTATGTGTCACCCCTCCGGGACTCAAAATTATATTCCATCTCACCCAGGGCTTCGCTGCGCTCACCCTGGGCTTTTATGTTTTAGCCCCTCTGGGGCCTTTGCCGCTTCGCAGCTGTGGACATTGTGGACGGGGTGGACGGCGGCTGCCGCACGTAGTTCAAGCTTCAGCTTGCAGTATGTTTCGTGCTTTTAACCTTTCTGCCGCTGCGCAGCTGGTTTCCCCTTACAACACCTCCTAAAAAAAATCTGCGTCATCTGCGTCATCTGCGGATAAAACAACTCGCCCCTGACGAATGATGAATGATGAATGATGAATGATGAATGACAAATGCGCCTCACCATTCAGCACTCAACATTCAGCATTCAGCATTCAGCCCCTTTCCGCCTTACGGCGCTGGTGCCAGTGTCACTGGCAGGTTTTGCCAGGCTGACATCTCTCCGTAGGCATTGACGGCTGCGGCATAGAATTTAAGCGTTTTCTCTGGATGCGGTTCAGGCTCAACGCTGATTTCCTTTGATTGCACGCAATTCTTCAATTTAGCTGGCAGTGCCGCTACTTTTTCCGCCAGGTAGTCAGCGCCGTCATGTTCTGGCCCGACCAGCCATTTCTTCATGGATGCAGCGACCATAAAGCGCAGCGCCAGCAGCGGGTCCATCGTGTCGATGCTTTCGCCGCCTGGCTGGATAATCGCCACCAGGTGCTGTTCAGAAAGCTGCTTCACATCCATATCTTCCGGTGCTGCATAGACTCGCAGCGACACCTGGTCTTCGCGTGGGTTGATCCATTTGAAGGACGTTTTTCCGCCTGCGCCCTGTAAGGCTTCGACTATTGGCGCAGGCATGCCGGGCAGCTGGCGCATTTCCAGCCAGGGAGTCGCTTCCAGGAAGGCATAGAAGAAGGCCGGCGAGGTCGCTTCCTGGTCGCCATGACGCATGCGCCAAATGCCCATGTCGCGGAAGACCAGGAATTTCATCACATAGTGCCACGCCTGGTAGATAGCTTCGCTGGCTTGCTCTTGGAGCTGCTCCCCTACCAGCGGCATCGCTTGGGCGAGCAAGTTAGCGGCGGCGGCGGTGGCCACGATGTCGCAGGGCACGTGCTGTGCAGGCGTCTCCAAGTCCTCGTTGCTGAACAAGTACAAGTTCCAGCCGGCCTTCAGGCTGCTGCGCGGGGCTGGACGCTGCGTTTTCAGGAGGGTGTTAACGATGGCCTCGGCATTGGGCAGTGCCATGTCATCGACGCTCAGCCAGGGCGTCGGCTGCTTGGGCCGGTCTGTGCGCGGCTGTCGCGTCGGGTTGAAGCTATTGCTGGCGATTTTCCAGGTTGCCAGCAAGTTAGGCTGGCCATTCACTTTCCACATACCGGTGCGCAAGTCCTGCATTCCTCGCAGCGACGCGACCAGGGCGCGGTTCCAGTCCTTTTCGAACGGCGGCGCCGTCTCCAGCAGGACGCCACAGCTGTGCATATAGGCCAGGAAGGGCGCCACGTGAACCATGTCAGCCCAGTCATTAGGCGCTGTTTTCAGGTATGCTTTCAGGTTGGCAACGAGGGTCAGGTTCGGCAGCACCTTGGTTCCGAGCAAGAAGTCCCAATGCTGACGCTGGCTCAGGCCGTAGAAGAAATGCATGGGCAGTTCATCGTACTCAGGGTTGGGCGCCAGGGTGCCGTAGCGCGGATCGACGCGGGCGTCCTTGGTGCGGGTGTTGAAAAGCGACTCGCTATATGGCGTCCTCTTCCAGGACAGCGTGGAGAACCACGCTGTGCCCGAGGCCGGGTTGGCCAGGCGCAGGAAGAGTCCTGCTCCGGGCGGCAAGGCGCTGCCCTTTTCAGCCGTCGGCTCTGGCTTAGTCAATTGCCCTGGCACCAGGTCAATGAATCCGCCCAGTGCGTCCATCGGGTCGGCTACGCCGGCTGCGGGCGCGGCGCCTGGCTCGGCTACGGTTGCCGCGCCAGGCACGGCGGCGGGGGCGCCAGGCTCGGCTGCCGTTGCCGCGCCGGGTTCTGCTGCGGCGGCCACGTCCAGGTTAAAAGGCACGGCCAGGTCCAGGTGATAGCAGAACCATGGGTAGGTGCCGCGGGTTTTGAATACCGTTGCCTCGACGTCGATCAAGTTTCCGGCAGCGTCTTGCAGGAGCAACTCCAGGCTTGGCGCGCCATGCCACAGTTCAGCGCCCTGGCCGGTGTTTTCGGCCTTGATCCAGATAAACAGCCGCAGGTAGCTGCCGCGCAGCTGACCCAATTCCGCGGCGCCTAAGACTGGCTTTTGCAGCAGGATGCTTTGGCCGCCAGCCAGGCGGATAGCTGGCAAGTTAGAGGATTTCACCTCGTTATTGATGTCCGCCTGGAAGTCGAGTACCTCTTCCGGGTTTTGGTCAGGGCCGAGGCAGCTGGTCCACGACTTAGGCATGGCGCCGGCGTCGGTCACGCCATGCATGAAGAAGCGCCAGAAGCGCTGGTCAGGCTTGTCTGGAGCCGGCTCGGTCGCGCGTCGTCCAGACATCCATTGGTTAATGATCGAATATTTGCCGATGACGATTTCGCGGCCGTAGGAATAGAAGACCGGCTGCTCCGGGTCTGGGGCGGCAACGACCGGCGCGGCAGTGGCGTCCGCGCCTTGGAGGAGTTCGTCAATGCCGTCTCCAACCACATTTGGCGGCGCGGCGTCCTGAGCTTGGGCCGCTCCTGCCGTCCATAGCCAGGCCAGGACAAGAGCCATCATCGCCACAGTCAGACGATTAAGCAGATTCCGTATCATCGCGTGCTTCCCTTTCCCAGAGACAGGACACCTCGTTGTCGACCAACTGTCACGGCGTCATCATGCCATGACAGCAGGCCGGTCAGCATCAACGCGGCAACAGCCGCCTGCAAATCGCTAATTTTATCCCTTATATGACAAAAATCAACCAAGGCACCCAGAAATATCGGAAAATCACATCGATTGCGGGGTCGCCGCATCACTTGCTGCGGCTGCTTTCGCCTTCCGTCGTCGCCGCCAGACGACAAGGATGACCACGACAACGAACGTAGTCAGTGACAAGCAAACGGCCATGCGTCGCAACCCGCTTCCGACATAGCGCACGGTAACGGTGCCGGCTGGGACGTCCTCGGGCAGGACGATTTCCGCCAGGTGCTGGCCTGACGACTGCAATGACAGGTCGCGTGACTTGCCATCTGGCGTGGTCAGCCGCGCTTGGTATCCTCGGTAGTAGAACAGCGGCAGCTCCAGCGTCGCGCCAGCTGTGTTGTCGCTGAACTGCACTTCCAGCACGCCGTATTTGGACCGGTTCACGGTGACGGGCAAATCCGGGGTTGCCAGCACCACGTCGCCCCGGGTCTGATACAGGAAAGGCTCGCTGCCCACAGGCAGGTAGCACACGCCGGAGGCCTCCTGTTTAGCGCCTGGCACAAAGCGCTTGAACATGTTGCCTTCATAGATTTTGGCGGCATAGATGTAGCCGACGTTGAGCCACCAGGCCGTGCCGCATCCGACTAGGAGGATGCCCAGCCAGCGGCGTTCGCGGACTGGATCGCCGGCTGTCAGCGCCGCCAGGGTGAGGCCGCCGCCGAGAGCGAGGAAAGCGGTCGCCGGCAGATAAGACCGCCACGGGAACTGGAGGACTGCCAAGACCCGGAACATGCCTTCCCAAGGCAGAAAATTAGTTGCCGCCAGGAGGGAGACGATGCCGCCGATCAGCATGGCGTCCCGATACCGTTCCGGCGCGGTCCAGCTACTGGTCAGCCGGCAGCGTTGGAGCAGCACGATGATTAAAATGACGCCGATGCCATGGGGAATCCAGTACTCCAACTTCATGTACGGCAGCTCCAGAAATAGCCTGGTCAGAGGCACTGCCCGCACCGCAATGTTGCCTTTGGCGACAGAACTGACAATGAACTTAGTCGTGGTCAGCTGCTCGGCCAGGGGCAGCAGGTAAAAAGCGCCGAGGGCGACGGTCAAGACTGCGGCGACGACTACCCACGCGACCCGCCCTGGCGCACGCAGCAGCAGATGGACGTGAAACGCCAGCATCAGCGCCGTCACGATAGCCATGATCAGCAGCGACAAGTTATGCGCCAAAACCAGGCCGGTGAAGCCGATGGCCAGCGGCAGGAACCGGCGCGGGTTGCCATGAATGATCTCATACAAACCAAGAAAAATCCACGGCAGGAAAGGAAACGCGGTGAATTCGCCGACCGCTGCGCGAATCAGTAGGTCGACGGCGAAATAGCTGCTCCAGGCATACAGGATTCCAGCTGCAAAGGCGCCGAACCGGCTGCCGCCAATGCGCCAGACGACGTACTGTGCGCTGTACGCGCAGGCCAGCCCGACCGCGACCAGGAAAATCTTATAGGCCGCAACCGTGCCGATTCCGGTCAAGGCCAGCAAGCCCACCGGATACAGCAGCAAATCAGGGTAGAACAACCCGGATGCGTAGCCGTATCCGCCCAGGGCTTTGGCGTTGATCAAAACGGGAAAGATGCCATGACGCAGACCATTCGTCATGGCTTCCAGGCGCGAGAAGTGGTAGTAGATATCGTGTCCCTTGGGGATGCCTGGAATCAGGAGCGGCAGAAAACCCACCAGAACCAGCAAGCCAAGCAGCATAGAGTAGAAACGCACTTCGCCCAAGCGTTTCTGCGCTGATACAGCCAGGTTCTCCAGAGGTTGCAACAAGTCCATGTTCTCGCACCTTTAAGGCAAATAAGAGGGGCTGAAATGAAGTGCATTAACGTAATGCGTCAAGTCCATTAGTGCAACTGAACAAGAGGCGGGAGAGAGGCGAGGGGCGAGGGGCGAGAAGTTTATTTTATCCGCAGATGACGCTGATGGCGCAGATTTTTTGGTGGTAGGTGTGTTGTACGGGGGAAAACCAGCCGCAAAGCGGCAAAGGCCCCAACAGGGCCGTCAGAACACAGCCCGGGGCGAAGGACGCGCCATAGCTGCTTGGGTGCTGTTGTTTTACTTCTCTCCACGAACACACCTTTGCGTTTTTATGTATTATATTGTATACTTCAATTCTGCCAGCATCGCCGCCCCTGCGCAAAGGACCATCCAACCATGCCTCGCCGCTTTTTATTATTTCTGTTTTCCTTCCTGGCTGTCACTGCGACCGCTCAATTCACGCTTGACAATATCCGCTTCAATGCGTCGCGTCAGTCTCGCAGCGACTATGCCGAGATCGTGTTTAACGTCGATGCCGCGCCTCGGGCCGAGGCTTTCGTGGCTGCTCTCGGCGCTGATCCCGGCGCTGCCTCTGGGAGCGTCCTGCGCTGGGACGCAAAGGGCCTGCGCCTGACCCGACATGGCGGCGGCGCAGCGCCGCAAGTCGTGCTGCAATCTCCAGCTGCCCTGCCGGAAACCCTGTTGCGCCAGGGCGGCGCCGTCGTCTTCCGCGCCCGTCAAAACATCGTGGAAGTCTTTGCTGACGGCATCCGCCACTACCGCGGCGTAGCCGCCTTCAGCACACGCGGCCAAATCGCCCTGCCGGAAGGCCGCGCCTATCTGCCAATCAGCGCGGTCTCCTATCAACGCCTTGAGCCCTTCCAGTTTGGCGACGATTTTATGCGCACCGAGGAAGAGGCCAAGCAATGGGGCCTGTGGCAGCCACTGGCCGGCGACTGGAAAATCTACTCGGTCATGGAACGCATTGAAGCCAATCCTGACGCCCGCATCCGAGACGGCCGCGAACCCCGGGCAGACCGCAGCCCCAACCCGTTCTGCCTCTCCGGCAAGGCCCCGACCGGCGAAGGCCTGATCACCGCTGGGCAAGACTTCTGGTGCGACTACGAGGTCGCTGTCTCAGTCAAACCCTTTGGCGCCGCTTTTGGCCTCGCCTTCGCAGTGCGCGACGCGGACAATTACTGGCTCTTGCGCTGGCGCCTCTCGTCTCTGGGCACCGCGCCAGCGCCCTTGCAGCTGCTCCGTCGTCAAGGCGGGGTCAGCCAGACCGTGGCCGAAATCCCGGCTGCTGGCCGCCTGGAGAACTGGTGGCGCTTAGCTGTGCGGCTGCGCGGCGATGAGATCACCGTGCTGCTTGACAGCCAAGTCGTCCACACCTTGCGGCGCCAGGATTGTCCGGGCGGTCGCATCGGTCTCTATGTCCAAGGCGAACAGGAAACGTATTTCGACGACGTCGAGGTCCGTTCTCTCACCGACATCGGCAATGACCCGGCCCTGCTGGCAACTACTGGCGCGTCTCTGCGCGGCGCTTGGAAGACAGCCGGCGCCGTAGTCACCGCCCCATCTGGCGACGCCGCTGACAACGCCCTGCCCCTGTACCGCCTCGGCTTTGCTGACTGGCCTGCCCAGCGCTTTGCCGCCGGTCTATCCGGACAAGACCGCAATGGGCCGACGCGGGCCCGCGCTGGCCTGGCCTTCGCTATCACTGACCAGGACAACTGCTGGCAAACGGTCTGGAAGGCGGCTCCCCCGCCGCAACCGTCGACCCTGGAGCTGGGACGCTGGGCTAAAGGCCGCTACCAGGCAATCGCCACCCTGCCCTGGAGCATCCCCCCAGAACACCTGGCGGTCGACTGCCGGCAAGACAGCGTCATCGAAGTCTGGGCTGACCATACGCTGGCGCTGAGACACTGCGTCCCGGCTGGCACCGCCCTGGGCGGCTGCGTCGGCCTGATCGGCACGCGAGGAACCGCCTTCACTGACATCACTGCCTTTGCCGAACAAGCCCGGGACTGGGAAAAGCCGGTTGACATCCAGCGCTTTGCCGACGATCCATTCATGCAGGGCTGGGCCTCGTCACGCTATGCCTGGCTGCGAGAACCAGGCACTGCCCGCGACGCTTTCCCGCAACGCCATACTTTCACCGGCGACCTCTACGGCGCTTTTGTCCTGGAAGCGCCCCTGCAACCAGGCTTGAACTACCATTTCGGCGAAGACCAGCCCGACCCAGCCAAGGGCTACCTCTTAACCACCACCTTAGACGAAAAGACCGGCAGCGGCACCCTCACCCTCAGCCGCGCTGGCAAGAAGCTCGCCAGCGCGCCATTCTCCGGCGCTAAGCGCACGGTCATCCCCGGCACTCAAATCGTCGACGAAAAAATCGGCGAACGTCCGCGCACGCCCGACACCGTGTCCTGGGGCAGGCTTTCACTCCACCGCGATGGTCACGCCATCTGGGCCGCGCTCGACGGCAAGGAACTCTTCTCTGTCCTGGAGCCACACCCTCTGGCTGGACGCGCCTTTGCGGTCGACATCCCTGCCCCTCTCGACTTTATCCACCTCGACCTCCGCCGCGAATCCCTGCGCGACTACCTGTTCGAAAAAGCCGAGACCGACTGGAGCAGCCTTGGCGCCTGGGAAGTGACCAATCGCTTTGCCTGCGATCCGCGCTGGTCGCACATGAACGGCGAAAGCCGCGGCGTCGCTGCCCTCTGGAGCAAATTCAATCTTATCGGCGACTACACTATCGAATGCTTCGCTGGCATGCGCATGCGCCAGGGCGAACTGAAGGAAGACGCCCGCATCTCCTATCCGCGGGTCGGCGACATCAACGTCGCCCTCAATGCAGACGGCGTCGAGCTGTTCAGCGGCTACAACGTGATCATCGCCGCCTGGGACAAGGACTGGAGCGAGACCTGGACGCTGTTCCACCGCCGGGGCGACATCGTCGAACGCACCGACAAGGAGCTGATTCCGCGTGGTCGGTATCGGTCTCCGGGCAGCCGCGCCATCACCTTGGACTGGGACCCCGGCGGCCGGCCCGTGCATGGCGCCTGGTACGCCTTGAAAATCCGCCGCACGGGCAGCCGCTTTGATGTCTCTTTTGACAATATCCCGGTGTTTTCCTACGAGGACTCTTCTCCCTTGCCAGATGGCCGCATCGCCTTGTGGACGCAGTTCAACAGCATTGTGTTAGCCCGGATGAAAGTCAGCTACCGGCAACTGCAACCAGTCCAAACGACCTATCGCCTGGCCGACCTGGGGCCAGCTGCCAGCAAGCCATCCAGCACGACTACGCCGCCTGTCTTAGACTTACGCTCACATGACGCCATGACTGCTGACTTCGAAGCTGGTTTGGACGGCTTTGCTCCCTGGAATGGCGACCAGAGCGCAGAATTGACCACTGTGCCTGGACCCAAAAAAAGCACGGTCTTGCAAGCTGTCAACTGCAACTCCGGCGGTGACTTCGGCATTCGCGTGCCCATGACCGGCAAACGCCTTGAGCGCGTTGACACCCTGGCCTTTGACGTCCAGATACCTGCCGGCGTCCTGGTCAACCTCTATTTCACGGTCAAGGAAGACCCTATCGGTCATTATTTCATCGCGCTTTCCGGGCCTTCGGAAGACCAGTCCAACCTGCATGGTCTTGGCCGTTTCGAGGGCTTTCAGGCAGGGCAATGGTCACATGTCAGCTTCAGGCTGGCTGAAGCTCTGCGCCGCCGCTTCCCCTGGCGGAACTCCTGGATAGTGGACAGCATGGCGATCGGCATGCTGCACGAGGGCTATCTCAACGCCGGACTCGGCGGCAACCAGGCCGGCGCTGTCTATCGGCTGGATAATTTCACCGCGACCGGCTTTGGCCCCTTGCAGGTGGAAGGCGCCTTTACGGCGGCGGACGGCGGCCAGGCACCTGCCCAAGTCCGCGCCTGGCTGAGCCGAAATGCACGCAGCAAAGCGCCAGCCAGTGCGACCGCCGCCCAGGGCGCATCTTTCTCGCTGACCAGCGACAAGCCCGGCCCGACCTTCCTGCACCTGGAGACGTCTTCCGGCAACGCCTGGCAACGCCATCCAGCTGTGCCAATCATCCTGTGTGCGCCGCTGGCGACGCCGACCATCACTCCCGGCCCGAACGAGGCCTGGGGCTTCAATCCAATCAAAGTCACCTTTCCGGAACACGATCAGCTCCGGCCCTTGCCCAGCACCGCCAAGTTCACCGTCGCTGGCATTGACATCCCAGTCAATCATGGCACTACGGCTATCGAAGACGACGGCCGCACTCTCGTAATCCAACCCCTGGCCTCAGACCTGCACAAACGCGGACAGGGGCAGCTGGCCATGACTTTCGCCTGGAAAAACAACCTCGAAGGCCAAGCTGCCAAGGCCGCAGAACTGAAATGGAACTGCCAGCCCAAGCCGGAACTCGACCGCACCCCGCCCGGCCCAGTCATCCTCGAACCCTCACGCCACAGCCTCAGAGGACTGCGCGCCTGGGAACAAGAATGCGAATTAGCCGCCAAAAGCGGCGCTGAACTAGAATTGTATCGACGGAAAGACGGCGCGCCAGCCGCCCGCGTCTACAACCGCATCTGCGGCGCCAGCTCCGGACTCAACTTCAACCTGCCCACCTTTCCTATCGGAAGTTTCCCAGTCCTCACCTTTGACTACAATATCCCGCCAAAAACATACGTCGATCTCAGCTTTGCCGCAGTCGGCCGCCATTTCACGCTCGGGCTGACTGACAAGGAACACAAGGAAAATCTCGGCCTGGGCGATGTAGACGGCATCGTCGCTGACGGCACTTGGCGCCGGGCTACGGTCAACATAGCTGAGCGCTTCCGGCAGGCGAACACTTTGAACTGGGACATCAAAGACGCCAAGATCACCTCGGTCTCCATCGGCAACTGGCTCTACAGCGGAGCTGCCCCCGGCTGCAATTATGAAGTCAGCAATGTCGCTCTGGCGCCACTGGTCGCAACTGTAGACAAGCCGTTCCGAGTGACTTGGTATGCGGTTGACGCCGGCGGCGTGAAGGGCTACAGCTACAAGTGGGACGACCAGCCAGACACGGCGCCGCCCAAAAAAGTGATGACAACGGACGCTGCCCTGGAAGTGAAAACGCTGCCAGACGGACTGCAAGTCCTCCACGTCCGCGCCTGCGACTTAGCCGGCAACTGGGGGCCAACCAGCCATTTCCCCTTCCAGGTCGACAACCGACGGCCCCAGCCTGTGAAACAGCAACCGCCTGTGGCTGAGACGCCAATCGCAGCCATACCGGAAAAAATCGCCGTCACCTTCCAGAATTCTGACGGCTGGGTCAACTTTGATTCCGCCCGCCTCGACATCAACGGCAAGGACTATCCGCTGCAACGCCACGTCAGCGACTGGAACCACGCCACCGCCACCTTCACCTGGGATTTGCTGGCTGACTGGAGCCTGCTGCGCGGCAAGGTCGCTGACCAACAGCCTTTCACCGCCACCTTGTCTGGCCTGAAGACCGCAGCTGGCACCGCCATCCCTGACACAGTCTGGCGCTGGAAGATCGACTACAGCCTGGACACCACGCCCCCCGGGCCGCCACTGATTATCGGCGGCAACAACGTCCTCCGCCGTCATGAGACGTTTGCTTCTGGCCGCCCTTGGACTGCCAATCCCAATGCCGGCGCCACTCGCGTCCTCAAAGACGATATCACTGGCAGTGAATGTCTGGAAATCACCTTTGACGCCGAGCGCCACCGTCGCTTCCTGGTTTCGGCTGCGGGGTCCTATCAGCTCGATCCGGAGGCGACGCCGTTCCTGCGCTTCCGCTACCGTCTCACCAAGGGCAGCCAGGTCAACCTGCTCGCCAGCGTCGACCAAAGCTGGTACTCCATCACTATGACTGGCCCGGAACACGAAAACACCATCGGCACCATTGCAGACGTGCAGGCGGACGACCAATGGCATTGGGCCATGCTGGAGTTAGCGCCGTTGCTGGCCAAGGTCAAAAGCGAATCCAAGGAAAAGCCCATCTTCCGCAGCCTGGCTTTCGGCCTGTTGGCGCCTGTGCCTAAGAAAGCCGTCTGCAAGCTCCGCCTGGATGACTTCTCCCTAGTCAGCGTCTACGGCCCGCTGCCCTTCTTCTCCTTCTCCAGCGCCGACGCTACTGGCATCGCTGCCTACGAAGCCAAATTCAGCCGCCAGCCGGACGATGTCCCGACCAGCGACATGACGCCGCCCAGCCAGGCCCAAAGCGACATCTGGCTCAGTGCGGCGGACGCCGAGGGGCTTTGGTTCGTGCATGTCCGCGGCCGGGACGGCGCTGGCAACCGCGGCGAAACCGTGCATGCGCCGTATTACTGCCGTACCCCGGCCACGCCAGCCGCAGAGGGCGACGGACTGGAACGCTCGGATGCCGAATACCCATGGCGGCTGCTTTCCGCTGAAAGTGGCAAGCGGACTCCGCACCCGCGCCACCTCCTGCATAAGGTCAAGGCTGGCGTCAACCAGCTGCTCGCCATCCAGTTCCGTGCGGGGAAGTTAGCGGATTCCGACCTCGTCCGTCCATTCGGCAAGACCAGCGCTGCGGTGTCCAAAATCACCGTTGATGTGCTGATTCAGGAAGACACGTCCCTGCGCCTTCACGCCCTCAGGCGCAACGAAGACAGCAAGGACGGCGGCGTGTCCTTGTCCGAGTCCGTCAAAGTCAGCGACGTCGGCGTCTGGCAGCGGAATCTGACCCTGACCTTTTCGAAACCTGTCACATTCGGCTCTGGCGACTTGATTGGATTCCGCATCGAGACCATCGGCCGAAAAGCCGCTACTGTTTTGTTTGATAATGTCCGAGTGGAGTAGTGGATAGCGGTAGTTGACTTGCCCCGGGCTAAAGCCCGGGCACTGAACAGAGGTAAAACAACAGCTTCCAAGCAGCTACGGCTCGCCCCTAACGAATTATGAATTATGAATTATGAATTATGAATTATGAATTATGGTTAATGTGCGAAGTTTTGTGATGAATGCTTGTAGATTTTTAGGCTGATGTATGTGAGATTGGTCCCATCTGCTGGCCATGACTCCTGTGCGTACTGTCAAATACCGCTTCAGCAACTACATGTTGCTGATTCATAGTGAGCTGCTTAACAAGCATTTGTGCATGCAGTTTGCGCCGTAGGCGCTTAACCATGCTTAACCCCAGGCTTTAGCCTGGGGGAAGGCATACCCTAAAACTGGTGCCCTGTAGGGGCACTACCGGGACGTCTACCAGCACAATCACTACGCCAAATCTCCCTTTCTGTCACAAGATTTCGCACATTACCGAATTATGAAATGCGCCTCAGCATTCAGCATTCAGCATTCAGCATTCAGCATTCAGCATTCAGCATTCAGCATTCAGCATTCAGCATTCAGCATTCAATATTCAGCATTCAGCATTCAGCATTCAGCATTCAGCATTCAGCATTCAGCCCTTTCACTCAAAGTCCATTTCCATGATCATCGATGGTCCTTTATCCGAATCGCGCATGCGTCGTTCGCAGCGTTTCTACGCTCTGTACAACTTTTTCAACGGCCTGTCGTACATGTGCCTGGGGGAAACGATCATCATCCTCCTGGCTGTCAAGCTCAACTGCCCAGACTACGTCGTTTCCACGTTAGGGGCTCTGGTGTTCTTCAGCTTTATTCTGTTGCCGACTGGCAAGCTCTTGGCGTCTCGGATCGGTGCTGCGTCCAGCCAGGCCGTATTCTGGGCGTTGCGCAACACTGCGGCCTTAATCGTTGCCAGCTCTGCCATCTGGCACTACTATGGCAACACCTCTGGCGCCATTGCCACGCTTTTGAGCGGCGCTTTTCTGTTTTACGGATGCCGTGCTGCTGGCGTCGTCATGATTCAGCCGCTTATCGGGAACATCACCACGGACAGCAACCGGGCGTCCATTCTGGCAAGTACCGCTGCGTTATTCTATGTCGCCAGCTTCATCGCCCTGATCGGCATTTGCTTTGTTCTCCGCTACAGCGAGAAGCTTTCCGTCCTCACTGGCGTCATTGTCGTCGGGTCTCTGTTTGGCTATACGTCCGCATTCCTGCTGAAGTGCATTGATGAAAGCTCCTCGTTGCGTGATTCAGCGCGCCAGCCTTTGTTGCCCAGTTGGCGGCAAGCCATCCACAATCAGACTTTGATGCGTCAGATTTACTCCAGCCTAGTCATCAACCTGGCTGTCATCCTGACCATTCCGGTGTCCATGCTCACAATCAAGCGTGGCTATGGCATTTCCGACCGCGACGCATTGCTCTTTTCACTGGCACAGCTGGCCGGCTCCATTTCTTTGTCAAAGTTCGCCGCCCGCATCGCCCAAGTCCTTGGTCCTCGCAAGGTATTGATGGGAGCATATTTAGCCTTTATATTAATGGCGGTGATTTGGGTCATCAGCCCGGACTCCGCCTCGACCATATTTCTGGCGCCGTTGTTTTTCATCCTTGGCGGCGCTCATGTCGCGCAAAGCAACTCTGCCACCCACTACTTCTTGCAGAGCACTCCTGTTAAGCAGCAGGTCAACGCCTCAATTCTGATTTACGTCTGTTCTGGCGGGATTGGCGGTCTGATTGGCCTAGTCGTCTCGGGCGGTCTACTGCAACTGGCGGCCAAATTAACCGACCTGCGGCCGGACATTTGCCGCTACCGGCTTTACTTTGCGCTGGTAGCCATTATCTTGATACCGGGTTTCTGGGTAGTCAAGAGGCTCATTCCACTGCCTACCGACAAACGGCGGGCGCGGATCACCTGGCACGACTTTTTCTAACCATCGAAGGCAAACGCGATGCATAATACCGCTTCCACTTCTCCGATGCCGCCAGTCATGATTCTCTGCGGAGGCAAAGGCACGCGCCTGCGTGACATCACCGAGCTGCTGCCCAAGCCCATGGTTCCCATTGGCGAATATCCCATTGTCTGGCACATCATGCACACCTATGCCGCCTTTGGCGTCAATCGGTTCATCCTCTGCTTGGGCTACAAGGAAGAGGCATTCATCGACTATTTTCTCAATTTCCGCTCACGCGTCTCCGATTTCACCATCACCTTGGGGGACGACTCTAAAATCACGTACCACGCCGCCTGCCGGGAAGCCGGCTGGCAGATCACTATGGCGCATACAGGCATCGACACCATGACCGGCGGCCGCATCCTCAAGGCCAGTGCGCACTTGGCGCCGACGGACACGTGCTTTTTCCTCACCTACGGCGACGGCGTCGCTGACATTGACATCAACCAATTGTATGCGCAGCACCGCCGCTTTGGCAAACTGATCACGGTTTCCGCCGTTCACCCCGAAGGCCGCTTCGGCAACCTCGAAATGGAGGGCGACGACGTGGTGGCCTTTGTCGAGAAGGCAGACCGAATCGAAGGCTACATCAACGGCGGCTACATGGTGGTTGAACGCGAGGTGATCAGCCGCTACCTGGAGGGCCGCCCAGACCAGTTCTTCGAGCAATATCCTATGCGCCAAGCCGCCATCGACCGCGAGATGAAAGTGTATCGCCATGAATCATTCTGGCAATGCATGGACAATCCACGCGAATACCAAATGCTGAATCAGCTCTGGAACAAAGGCAATGCGCCGTGGACGACGCACTGGTGAAGCGCACGGCCATAGCTGCCCGCCACCCGCATTTTCTTCTTCAACCGCATAGTAAACAAGCATGTTCCATCACATCTACCGTCATCGCCGCGTCCTGGTGACCGGCCACACTGGGTTCAAGGGTTCCTGGCTGCTGGCCTGGCTGCATCGCTTGCAGGCCGACGTTCTTGGCATCAGTCTGCCAACGCCAGCAGACCAGCCGTGCCATCTTGACCTGCTGGCCCTGCCCGGGTCAAAGTCAACAATCATTGATATTCGCGACTTGACAGCTCTGCGCAGCATCTTCCGGGCTTTCGACCCGGAGATCGTGTTCCACCTCGCAGCCCAGCCGCTGGTTCGACTTTCGTACCAGATTCCGGTTGAGACGCTGGCCACCAATGTGATGGGCACGGCTCACGTCCTGGAAGCATGCCGCGAGGCGCCGTCCCTGCGCGCCATCGTCGCCATCACTTCGGACAAATGCTACGAGAACAGCGAGCGGGAAGAACCCTACAACGAGCAGGACCCGGTCGGCGGCTATGACCCGTACAGCGTTTCCAAAGGCTGCGCTGAATTGATCATCAGCGCTTGGCGACGATCATTTTTTCATCCTAATGACTTGGGCCAGAGTCATCATGTCCTGCTTGCCAGCGCCCGAGCCGGCAATGCCATCGGCGGCGGCGACTGGGCCGCTGACCGATTGATTCCAGACTTGGTGCGCGCCGCGACCGCAGGCAAACCCGCCGTCATCCGCAACCCGCAGGCCATCCGCCCCTGGCAGCACGTGCTGGAACCCCTGGCCGGATACCTCATCCTCGGACAGAAATTGCACGAACGCCAAGCCGACTGCGCAACAGCCTGGAATTTCGGCCCGGACGCCGACGGCATGGTCGCAGTGCAAACCGCCGCCGAACACCTGGCACGACATTGGCCAGACATCCGGCTGAGAACGACGACAACAACGACCAAGGCGCCGCATGAAGCGGGCATCCTCCGCCTGGACTGCGCCAAGGCGAAACATGAATTGCAGTGGCGCCCAGCCTGGAACCCAGACCAGACCTTCCGCCATACGGCCTGCTGGTATCGCGACTTCTATGCCAACGGCAAGATCAACACCTTTGCCGACCTGGACAAATACATCAGCGATGCCAGCGAATTGCACCTAGCTTGGACAAAAGACTGATGAGACCTGCCGCCAGGAGATGAAAGGCGACGACATGTCAGAGGAAACATTGCGGGCGGAAATCATCGCCAAAGTCCGTGAGTACTACCGCCTGGTTCACCAACCAGAGCAGGAAGAGCCGTTTGTGCCGGGCAGCAGCTACATCAACTACGCTGGCCGCATGTATGATGACGAGGACATGGCGCTTCTCACTGACGCGGCGCTGGAGTTCTGGCTCACGCACGGACGCTATGCGCGCCAGTTCGAACGCGACCTCGGCGAATGGCTGGGAACGCGCTTTGTCCTGTCCGTCAACTCCGGCTCCTCCGCCAATCTGCTGGCCTTCATGGCCTTGACCTCGCCGCTCCTGAAAGAGCGCCGGATTGAACGCGGCGATGAAGTGATCACGGTCGCGGCTGGCTTTCCCACCACAGTCGCGCCCATCATCCAATACGGCGCCGTGCCTGTATTCGTTGACATCGAGGCGACGACGGCGAACATCGACCCAACGCTGCTGGAAGCAGCCTGGTCGCCGCGGACCAAGGCCGTGATGCTGGCGCACACGCTCGGGAATCCCTTTGACCTTGAGGCCGTCACCGACTTCTGCCAACGTCACGGCTTATGGCTGGTCGAGGACAATTGCGACGCGCTCGGCTCCCGGTTTGCCGGCCGACCCACTGGGACTTGGGGCGACCTGGGCACATCCAGCTTCTATCCGCCCCACCATATCACTATGGGCGAAGGCGGCGCCGTCTACACGGATGACCCGCTTCTGCACAAAATCGCCCTTTCGCTGCGAGATTGGGGCCGCGACTGCTGGTGTCAATCCGGCGCCGACAACACCTGTGGCTGCCGGTTCAGCGGCCAATTCGGGACGCTGCCGTTCGGCTATGACCATAAATACGTCTACAGCCATTTCGGCTACAACCTCAAGCCCACTGACTTGCAAGCCGCCATCGGCTGCGCCCAGCTGGCCAAGCTGCCGCATTTCGGGGAATGCCGACGGCGCAACTTCCAGCGCCTATACGAACGCCTGGCGGAAACCTCCTTTCTCCGTCTTCCGGCCTGGCACCGCCAAAGCGATCCATCCTGGTTCGGCTTTCTCATCCAAGTTCACGAAAGCGCGCCCTTTTCCCGCAATGATCTGACCGAACACTTAGAGGCGCACGGCATCCAGACGCGCAACCTGTTCGCCGGCAACCTGACTCGCCACCCCTGCTTTGACAGCCTGGTCGCTGGACGCGACTACCGGCTGGCAACGCCGCTGCCGCAGACTGACGCCATCATGCAGCAGGCGTTCTGGATCGGACTCTACCCAGGCATGTCAGAAGCCAAAATCGACTACATGACCGATGTCATCAGCGACTTCATCGCTTCCCGTTAACGACCACCCTATCATGCGCATATCGGTTTCCCATCGCCCCTTGCTGGAAATTGAGGTCCGCGCCAACCCGGAGCTGATCCGCTCCTACCTGTTTTCGCGCGACGGCCTGTGGCGTCACCTCACTTTAGTGATAATGACGGCGCTATTGACGATAGCGGCGCCAGCCTTTCAGGCCGCCCTGCCCCAGGCGGTTCCAGAGCTGCCGTTCCATCCCCTGGCCTGGACCACCGCCTACCTGGCGACGCGGCGCTCCAGGCTGACGGCCTGCTTGGCGGCCATAGTCATCGGCGTCTGCTATGACGCCATCACCTTCCAGGCTCTGGGAGGCACCTCGACCCTGCTGCTCGTCATCGCACTCGCGGCTCGGTTTCTGGCTCGTATCGTGCCTAAGACGTCGTTCACTCGTCACTGCCTGCTGCAAGGAGCTGCCGCCAGCCTGGTCTACGCCGCCGGAAAAATCATTTTCTTTTCCTACAACATGCCTATGCGGGCGCGTCTCAACCTAGTTCCCTCCCAGCTTTGCGGCGGCATGTTGCTGGCTTTCGTTTCAGTGCCGCTGCTCTTTGCCGCGTTAGACGGCCTTGAGTGCGTGTTCTCCGGCCGCCGTCAACCACCGGCTGCCTGAATCAACTATGCCAGAACCTGGTTCTCAAACTCCTGGACTCCGCCCCAAGACCGACTATGCGCCGCATTGCCGCGCTCTCCGGACAGCATTGCTGGCACTGTTCCTGCTCTTAGCGGCGCAGGTCGCCTGGATTCAGACTTTCCGTGCGCCAGACCTGAAAGCCGGCGGCGTTCGTCAGCAACAACGGCTAACCTTCGTGCCAGCCAAGCGCGGCGACCTCCTAGACCGCCATGGCCGACCCCTCAATGTCAGCGTGCCCTCCTACGACTTGGCTCTGCGGGTGGAAATGATCCGCGATCCCCGCGACACCCGCAAACGCACCCTCGAAAAAATGTCGGCCGCCATCTCTGACCTAGGCATCTTCTTAGGCGCGCGCTACTATCGGTCGCGCCCTAACCACGAGCAGATGCTTGCGCACCTCAAGCAGAACACGCCGATGCCGATGATTCTGTGGCGCCACGTCGAGCCGGCTGTCCTGGCCAAATGGGCGGAGCGGCGGCACGACTTTCCGGGAACCGAAACCGTCATGTCCTGGAAACGCCGCTATGAATATCCCGACCTCGGCTTTCATGTCCGCGGATTCACCGTCCTCGGCCTTCCAGCCCAGCACGACTTCAAGCGTTTCCGGAGCCTCCAGTTCAAGGAGCTGATCGGCGCAGCCGGCATCGAACAAGCCATCAACGGACGCCTGCGCGGCGAAGGCGGCTATGAGCTGCTGCAGACAGACGTTCTCGCCTTCCGCAACCGCGTCATCGAGGCGCAGCCAGCCGTTGCCGGCGACAACATCCGCCTGTCTTTAGACATCTATCTGCAAGACCTGGCAGAGTCGCTGTTCAACCTGGATGGCCTGGCTGGCGCCGCCGTAGTCATGGATGCGGTCAGCGGCGAGGTGCTCGTCTGCGCCAGCGCACCGACTGCGTCACTGCCGCCGCCGCCCGAGCCGCTGCCGACGGCGCTGGTCAACCGCGCCGTCGCTGGCCATTATCCGCCCGGCTCAACCATTAAGCCGCTGATTGCCCTAGTCGCCGCCCAGGAAGGTGTCCTCTCAACGACCGAGACGCTCGACTGCCCAGGATATTTCGCCATCACACCCAGAACCTCAGTGGCCTGCTCGCGTGCGACTGGACACGGCAGCCTGACCCTGTCCGAAGCCATCGCGCAATCCTGCAACGTGTTCTTCTGCACGGTCGGGGTCCGTCTCGGCGCCTACGGCATGGAAAAAATCGGCTCGACCGTCGGCCTCGGCAACCGCCTGAACACGGAATTATGGCAAGCTGAGAATTCCGGCATCGACTTTTCACCGGACTGGGTGGCGCGGAACCGCCCTGATCATCCTACCTGGACTACCGGCGACAGCGCCAATGCAGCTATTGGCCAAGGCTCCTGGATCATCACCCCCATGCAAATGGCAGTGCTGACCGCAGCCGTGACGACTGGGCGCGTCCTCACCCCGACCTTTATCAAGCCTGACGCTGCTGCCGCTGAACCGCTGGTCAACATAATCGTCTGGCCTCCAGAAGCCTGGCAGGCCGTACTGGCAGGCATGCTCGCCTGCGTCGAAGACCCGACCGGCACTGGACGAGCCATGCGCATCGAGGGCGTCGCGGTGCTGGCCAAAACCGGCACTGCGGAAAACATCCCTGGAAAAGCACCTCACGCCTGGATCATCGCCGCCTTGCCAGCAGAGCAGCCCGCACTAGTCGGCGTCTGCATCGTCGAACACGGAGGCAGCGGCGGCAGAGTCGCAGCCCCTATCCTGAAAAAAATCCTCGCAGCAGCATGGGCAATGAAACAAGGGGAATGAGTGGACAGGGACTGAAGGCTGAAGGCTGAAGGCTGAAGGCTGAAGGCTGAAGGCTGAAGGCTGAAGGCTGAAGGCTGAAGGCTGAAGGCTGAGGCGCATTTCATAATTCATAATTCATAATTCATAATTCATCAGGGGCGAGAAACTGCTGTTTTATCTGCAGATGACGCAGATTTTTTTTGGGGGGGGACAACAAAGCCGCGAAGCGGCAAAAGGCCCGAGGCACCGACACATAAAAGCCCCCCGAGCCTTCTGCGCTTCGCGACTGTGGACGTTGTGGACAGAGCGGACAGGGTGGACGTTGTGGACGGCGGTGGCCGTATGTACCATTCAGGGGGTGGTCACCGGGCTTTTTCGCCAGGCTTATCACCGCGCTTGTCGCCAGGTTTGTCAGCCGGCTTGTCGCCGGGTTTGTCAGTCGGCTTGTCGCCGGGTTTGTCAGCCGGCTTGTCGCCGGGTTTGTCAGCCGGCTTGTCGCCGGGTTTGTCAGCCGGCTTGTCGCCGGGTTTGTCGCCGGGTTTGTCAGCCGGCTTGTCGTTAGGCTTGTCGTTAGGCTTGTCCGCCGGTTTGTCTGTCGGCTTATCGCCCTGCTTGTCGTCAGACTTCTCTGCCGGTTTAGCGCCTGACTTGTCTACCGTCTTATCTTCAGACTTCTCTGCTGGTTTGTCGCCGTTTTTTTCACTCTGCTTATCGGTCGCCTTATCACCAGACCTGACCGTCTTGTCGCCAGACTTATCTACCGTCTTGTCCCCGGGCTTCTCGTCTTTTTGGTCTTTATCGAGGCTTGCTTTTTTCTCGGCGTCTTTTTTCTGGAAGAACGGTTTTGGCGGCTCTTTTTTAGTCGTTCGTTTCAATCCCTCGAACGACGCCGGTGTTTTCGTCGTATTGGAAAGCCCCTCGGGCTTGGTCGCCGGGGCTGCGCCTTTTCCGCTGGCATCAACTGGCGCCGGCTTCTTCTTGAGGATAGCAAAAACGCTCCGCATGCTGTAGATCGCCAGGGCGAGAGTCACGGCGCCGACGAGCGCCGCAATCCATGAGACAAGGGCAAGCATGCCCGTACTCCTGCAAGCCATGAAGACAGCATAGAACAGCATCAGCAGCGGGCCGTTCATGCTCAGCAAGCGCAATTTATGATTAAAGGCGTCCTCGTCGATGGCGGCCTTTCGGCTATCCAGCACCTGTCGTTCCATCGCACGCAAGCGCTCTTGCGCCTGCCGTTCAGCGTCCTTGCGGATTTTCTCGGCTTCTTGGCGGGCCTTATCGCGGGCTTCCGCCAGCAGCTTATCGCTGTCAGCACTGGTTTCAGACAATTTTTTGCGTTCATCCTCCAATTCACAGCGTTGTTTCTCCAGCTCTTCGCGGGCGGCCTTAGCTGCGGCTATCTGCTCGGGTGTGCCGGGTTTTTCAGCCGCCGCCTTGGTGTAGCCGCGCTCCTCAGCCTTTTTCAGCTCAGCATCGAGGTCGCCCGTCTTCGCATCCAGAACCTTAGTACGCTCATCCAATTCCTTTTGCCGACGGGTGATTTCCGCCATCAGAGCAGTCACTTGGACTTTCTTCGCGTCCATCTCTTCCTGCGCCTGTTTCTTCAGTTCAGCGGCTTCGGTTTCGGCGGCTTCTTTTTTCGCCTTGATTTCCTTGTCAATGGCAGCGACTTTTTCGACTAGTGCGGCCTTGGCTTTTTCCCGCTGTTCCTCCAGGCGTTTTTCCTCGGCTGCGGCCTTGGCTTCGGCTGCGGCGACGATTTCCGCCGCCTTGTCTTTGGCTTCTTGCGCCAGCTCGTTAACCTTTTTCAAGACTAATTCCCGGCCTGACTTCTCCTGTTCTTGCAAGTCCGCCGCCAGCTTAGCTTCACCCTCTTCGCGTTTCTTGGTCAATTCCGCTGCCAGAGCGTCATCCGCCTCCTTCTTGATTTCCATCACCTTCTGCTTTATCAGCTCAAGGGCATCACGCTGCATTTGCTCGCTCTTCTCGGTAGCCTGGGCGATCTGGCTGGCGCTCTTTTCCTTGGCATGGGCGATCTGCGCGGCAATTTCCTCGTTCGCCTGGGTGCGCAAGGCGTCGGCCTGCTGCTGGGCTTGCTGCAACAGCGTCTCGCCCTGCTGCTTGACTTCCAGAAGCAAAGTCTGGCATTCCTTTTCCGTCTGCTGCCGTAGGGCTAGGCCTTCTTGCTCCGCCTGGCGCAAGATTTTCTGACGCTCCTGCTCGCCGACCAGGCGAGCGTTCTTGAGCATCATCTGCTCCATTTCCTTGGCAACGTCCGCACTCAAGGTCAAGCCGCCGGCAGCAGGTGCCGGAGCAGGTGCCGGTGTGGCCGGCGCTGTCGGAGCTGCCGGCGCTGTCGGCGCGGCGGGGGGCGTTGCCATGACATTGACAGGCCGTGCCACTTTCAAGGCGGGCGGCGCACCGGGTGCGGCGGCAACGTCAGCCGCACCGTTGGCGTCACCGACTACACGCATCGGCTTCCGGCACTTAGGGCACATCAGTGACGGCATCGCTTCTGCCAATTCCATCTTAGCCTGACAAGTTGGACAGACATGGATCACGGACATGATGCTTCTCCCAGGTTGGAACCCAATATTTAGAACTCAGCCGCCAGACACCACTGACAAGGCGAAGCGCGCAGGCGCGCCGTTCAAATCCACCTCATGCATAGCTTCGACGCGACCGGCCGTCATGCTCACGGCCAGGGTCTCGGCGCTGATGTAGGCGGCCTGCGCGACCATGGCCTGCGCCACTTCGTCCGGCGCGTCATAAATCACCCGGATGCGGTCCGTCACCTCAAAGCGCAGCTCCTTGCGCAGATTCTGCAATTTGCTCACGATTTCGCGGGCCCAGCCTTCCTGGATCAATTCGGGCGACAGACGGGTGTCGAGCGCGACCGTGATATCGCCCTCGTTGGCTACGGTCATGCCTTCTTTCTCCGTCCGCTGGATCAGGATATCATCGGCGCTGATTTCGATCGTCTGGCCATCGCCGACATCCAGGGACACTGTTCCCCCGGCTTGCAGTCGTTTGATGGCGCTGCTGTCCAGCTTGGCAATCAGTGGCATAGCGACCTTCATCTTCGCGCCCAGCTTCGGCCCCAGCTTCTTCAGGTTCGGCTTGGCGCTCAAGGTCACCAATTCCTCCTCGTCGGCGCGCACCTCGACGGTCTTCACGTTCAGCTCTTCGGCCACCACGTCAGCCATTTCCTGCAAGTCAACGCGCACCTCGGGATTTGCCGAGACCAGCACGGCGGCCTCCAGCGGCTGCCGGACTTTCAGCGAAGCCTGCGTCCGCAGAAAACGCCCCAGCGACACGGCGGTCATAGTCCGGCGCATGCGCTCGGTCAGGGCTGCGTCGCTGTAGGCAGGCAGGGGCTCGGGGTAATCGCACAAGTGGACTGAGGCCGGCATGGCATCCGTCCGCAAGTTGCGATAAATAGTCTCAGTGACAAACGGGATGAACGGCGCCGCCAGCTGGCAGAGGGTAACCATGGTGTAGTGCAGAGTCTGATAGGCCTCGGCCTTGTCAAGATCGTTGGCGCTCTTCCAGAAACGACGGCGGCTGCGGCGAATATACCAGTTGGTCAAATCATCGATAAAACCCGTGAAACGGGTGGCGGCCCGCTGCAAATCATAGGCGTCAAGGCTGGCGCGGACGTCAGCGACAGTGCCCATCAGGCTGGACAGAACCCAACGATCCAGGACGTTGGACGGCGCAGACGGCGGCGTTGCAACCTCGCCGACCGGACGCCAGTTGTCAACCCGAGCGTATGTCGCCAGAAAACAGTGGGCGTTCCAGAGCGGGATGATGACAGTGCGCATCACTTCGCGGACAGCGGCCTCGCTGAAGCGCATGTCCTCTGCCCGCACCACCGGCGAGGACAACATGCAAAGCCGCAAGGCGTCAGCGCCGTACTGGTCAATCACGTTCATCGGGTCAGGATAATTCTGCAAGCGCTTCGACATCTTGCGGCCATCCTCAGCCAAAACCAGGCCGTTGACGATGACGTTGAGGAACGCTGGCTTGTCAAACAGCATGGTGGACAGCAAAATCAGCGAGTAGAACCAGCCGCGGGTCTGATCCAGTCCCTCGGCGATGAAATCGGCTGGGAAGGTCGCATCGACTTTTTCCTTGTTTTCAAAAGGATAGTGGTGCTGGGCGTACGGCATGGCGCCGCTTTCAAACCAGCAGTCGAGTACTTCCGGGGTGCGGTGGTAGATGTGGCCGTTACGCTTGATGACGACCTGGTCTATGAAATGCTTGTGCAGATCAGTCACCTTCTGGCCGGACAGTTCCTCCAATTCCGCTACTGAGCCGATGCAGATGGCGTCAGTCGGATCATCGTCATTGATCCAGACCGGTATGCAGGAACCCCAGAAGCGGTTGCGGCTGATGTTCCAGTCCCTGGCGTCGCCGAGCCAGTTGTCAAACCGCTTGGCGCCGACGTACTCCGGCATCCAGGTGATCTGGCGATTGTTGCGCTGCAAGCGCTCGTGCAGGTCTTCAACCCGGACGTACCAGGCTTCGATCGCACGATAGATGAGCGGCGTGTCCGTGCGCTCGCAAAATGGATAACTGTGGACAATCGTCGACTGCTGCACCAGCTTGCCGGCCTGCTTCAGGTGCCGGATGATCGCCTTGTCCGCCTCCTTGCAATTCTGGCCGGCGAAGTCCGGCGCCTCGACCGTGAAGTTGGCGTCGCTGTCAAGAGGGTCAACCATCTCGATGCCAACAGCCTTGCAGACCCGGTAGTCGTCTTCGCCGTAGGCCGGCGCCTGGTGCACGATGCCGGAGCCTTCAGTAGTGGTGACATAGTCGTCCACCAGCACCTGGAAGGCATTCGCTTGGTCAGCGAAATACGGGAAGATCGGCTCATAGCGGATGCCAGCCAGGTCGCGGCCCTTGCATTCAAGAAGCACCTGGTATTCGTCTTCTGACTTATAGTACGCGCTCAGGCGGGCCTTGGCCAGGATGTAAGCGTCGTTCGTGTCGCCGTCCCGCACCAAGCAATAGTCAATGTCAGGGCCGACGCAGACCGCCAGGTTGGCTGGCAGCGTCCATGGCGTCGTCGTCCAAATCAGGATATAGACCTGGAGATTCTCGGCGCCTGGGAAGACATGATCAAGGACTTTCATGCGGATGGTCACAGCCGGATCCTGGACGTCCTGGTAGTTGCTGCCGGCCTCCATATTGGACAGGGGCGTGTTCAATTTCCAGCTGTAGGGCATGATGCGATGCGCCTTGTAGACGCGGCCCTGGTCCCAGAGCTGCTTGAAGACCCACCAGATGCTTTCCATGAAGGTGGCGTCCATGGTCTTGTAGCCGTTGTCAAAGTCGACCCAACGGCCCATCCTGGTCACAATCTGCTTCCATTCCTTGACATAGCGCTGGACCATGGAGCGGCATTGCTCGTTGAAGACGTCAACCCCGCATTCCATGATGGCGGGTGCTCCGGCCAAGTTGAGCTTCTCCTGGGCCAGGGCTTCAATAGGCAGGCCGTGGCAGTCCCAGCCAAAAGTCCGTTCGACGTAGCGGCCGCGCATGGTCTGGTAGCGCGGAATCACGTCTTTGATCGTCCCAGCCAGCAAATGGCCATAATGCGGCAGGCCGGTGGCAAACGGCGGCCCGTCGTAAAACACGTACGGGGACGCATCCTTGCGCCATTCCAGGGACTTCGTGAAAACGTCGTTCTCTTCCCAAAACTTCAGGACTTCTTCTTCCAGTTGGGCAAATGAGGCGTTGCTGTCATACGCTGCAAACATGCGTGCTATCTCCGGGCCTGCTATCTCTAAGGTGAATCCGATCAACGGGTTACTGGTTGAAATCATGACCGCTTGCGAAAAGCGGCGGCGTTCATTCGGCGTCTTGCCATGCTTCGATCTTGGCGTACGGTATGCGCAGCCGGCTGGTCTGGCCGCGGGCGTCAAGCTGCTCGACCACGACGAGTTCGTCCTGAGCCTCTAAGATGCTGACAATACGGAGGACGACGCCGTTGAACTGCACGTCCCAAGGCCCGGCCGGCTTGCCCTCCTTGTCGCGTGCAATCCGTTCGAAATAACTGCGCTTCCAGACGATGCTGCCGTCAGCCTCTGGCTCTTCCTCTGGCAAACCGCTGGTCAGGGCGATGTTGCGCTGGCGTTCGGCCTCGCGCTCTTCCTTGGCGCGTTGTTCGGCCTCCAGCTTGGCTCTCATTTCCTTTTCACCCTTGATGTTCATGGCGAACAGGATCACGAGCGGGTACACCCAAGGCAAGAGCAGCCCGAGCGTGAAATGCAGCCAAATGGGATGCCGGCGAGCCTGGGCGATGGACGCGGCCCAGCAGGCCGAACCCAGCAGAAAAGTCAAAGCCAAGGCTATGACCATAGCCACCCCGGGGTCAGCGTCCAGTTCGGCCTTTTCCGTCTCCTTGGCGAACCACAAGGTGATGTCGACGATCTTCTGCCAAGCCTGTTGCAGCAGAAGCTTGCCTTGTGCAATCCATTGATCTATTGTTGTCTCATCCATTGCTGTCCTCGCATTGCATTGTGGTCAACGCCTTCATTTTTAGAGGTCTTCCGGCGGTTTCGGCGGCAGGAACGCCCTGGTGTCGATGTAGATGTAAACAAGATAAAACAAAAAGGCGACCAGGAACATCTCCTGGAAGCTCCAGCCCGGGAAGTCAAAAAAAGAATAAATCAAAGCCAGCAGGAAGGGGGGGATGCAGCAATGCAGGGCGACGGTCCACAGGCTGCCTGGCGATTCGCGCCATTCGCGTCGAAACACCACTGCGGTAAGCATGAAGATGAACATGCTGAGCAGGAGGGGCTTGATTCGCACCAATGTATGATACGCCAGCAGGAAAGGCGTCATGGCGACGCAGACGGCCTGCGCGTGGCTGGCCAGCGCGGCCTCGTCCAGCCGGCCATCAGCTCCCCCTGCCATCGCGCTTGCATGCCTGCCCAAGGCCGCCAGCTTGTCGCCTGCCAGGAGCTGCACGCGCAGCACTTGCCGGTCGTTGCCCTTTTCCCGCATCCAGAGCGTCACCGACGCCGGTTCCAGGAGAAGGCCGCGCGGCTCGACGCTGCTGGCCAGCTCATAGTCGGGCGGGAAGGCCTTGGGCTGGCTGGCAAAGTCAAAGCGCCATAGGTTGACGCGGATTGTGTGCGGCAGCTCCCAGTCGGCCTGCCAGTGCAGGCGGCCTTGCTCAAACCAGACGGCGCCCGCCGCCTTGCCGAGGTGGCTGGCAATGACCCTGGTCTCGCTGACAATTCCCGGCAGGGTCAGCATGACTTTCAACAACGCCGCCAGGAACGCCATAATCAGCAAAATCAGAACCGGCGCCAGCCAGCGCCGATGCGCCCGAACCGCCTGCAAAGCCAGAAACGGGCGCAGGAACAGCGCCGCCAGCACGCTGCGATACGGCGGCGGCTCTTCTGGCAACACAGGCAGAGGTGGGAGGTCATGATGTTCTTGCATGCGAGGACACACTTAGCGTTTAGCGAGCTGCTTCAGCTCGTTTTTTTCCATTCGTTTCAGCAGCGGCGCCGCGGCTTTCTGCTGTTCGTCCGGCGCACGGTCAATGAACAGGACGCCGTCAAGATGGTCGATTTCATGCTGGAGGCAGCGGGCCAGCAGACCGCCGCATTCGACGTCGATGGCTTCGCCGTCCAGGGTGGTGGCGTTCAAGCGCACCCGGGCTGGCCGGGTGACTTCGCCCCGGACGCCGGGCAGGCTGAGGCAGCCTTCCCCGCAGCACGAGGTCTCGGGAGAGACCCAGGTGATTTCCGGATTGACCAAGGCTAAAGGCATGCGCGGGTTCAGGCTGGCTTCCCCGGGCGACAGCGGCTCCGTGGGCGGCGGGCTGTCCTCGTCAGGGCTGGTGTCAACCACGATCAGACGCACGTTGACGCCCACCTGCGGCGCAGCCAGGCCGACGCCGACAACGTCGTTCTCCTGCATGGTCACCACCATGCGGGCAGCCAGCCGCCGCACCTCGGCGGTGACTTCCTTGATCGGCGATGACTTCTGACGCAGCGCCGGATGGCCATTCCGGACTATGCGCAACCGCCGCGGCCGCGCTGACTTGAGAAAATCCAACATCAAATCGCCTCGTTCTGAGTACTCTCTCCCCCCTGGACAGGGACGGAAACTGTAAACTACCAAATTTACTCGAAAAAGCCGATTGTTCAACCCAGCAAGCCGCTTTTTGCCGCAATCGGCAGGCCAGGCAATGTCAGTATCCGTAGCGCTTGAGCTTTCCAAGCCAGCCCTTGATCCACAATGGGGGATACGGAGCAATGTGAGGCGACAATATCGACGCATGGTCCGCAAAAAAACCTTCCAGCTCCTCGTCGCCCTGGCTCGCCGATTCCATATCTCCGGACTTGTACGCAACATATATGCGACACAACAACTTGCCGTATTTCGTAAAAGCCGCCAGTAAATCGCGGGCTTCGACATCGCGTGGCTTCCTCGCCTTGATTCGAGCCAATGCCTCATCGATTTCGTCAAAGCTTCCAGGCCTGTCAGAGCGAAGCAATTCGTCCAATTGACGAATAATCTGCCGATACGCGCCTCCAAACTCACTGCCATGCCAATACCCGCTATGGAACTCGTCGTTCCACGCGACTGACGGGATTGACGGGTCGTTCTGCATTTTAAGATACGTCCAGAAGTAATCCGGCACCGGCCATGCCAGCAAGTCAAACCCGCTAAACGCCCCCAGCCCTGCCACGCCTTTGGCCTTGTAGAAAAGGAAGTCCCTTAGGATGGTCTCACAATTCCAACGATAGGCTTTGCACGGCAAAGACTGCCCGCTGGGTGCGCAGGTATTGTAGTAGTCCATCACCATCACCTCGCCCTGGTAGCCCGCTCCTTTGAGAAAATCCATCCAGGCGTTGTATTTGGCAAGGAATTCACGGTTTGCCTCGGGGGTTCCGTCCTTTCCATCAAGGGCAACCGTAATGTTCCGTGTTCTTCCCAGGCACAGATTCACCAGGAAGTTCTTCCCGTCCTTGAAGAATGTCTCGCCTTCGCTGGGCGGGGTTTCCGTTGCATTATAGCCGATAATCTCGAAGACCTGGTCAGGAAAGCGTTCAAAAAACAGTTCAGCGCACTCGTTCGCCAATTTCAGGTACCAGTCCTGGGTCGTTGTCTTCGCACATTCCGGGCATGAGCAGTACAGATGGTCAGGCGTGTCCTCAGGCCAAAATGCAAAAATGTCCCAATACGGATGGGCATCCAGGTATTTTCCAAAATTCTCCCTGAAAATCGCCCTGACTTCCGGGTTCGAGAAGCACGCAGTCCGCTTGTTTGGCTTCCGTTCACCGCCAAACAACGGAAAGTACTCCGGATGCTCAGCAAACAACGCCTCGTCAGGAATCAATTCACGCCACGCATGACCGGGGCCACGGAGTTTCAAGCCCAAGGACTTAACCTTGTCAGCGTTCTCCAATGACGCATGTACGGAGCTAAAGTCAGGATTCCAGGGACCACAACCCAGGACCACGTTCACACGGGACTTCGCCAAGAATGACAAAACATCGCTGTCGTTCGTTCGATTCACCCAAGTCCGGTACTTGAAAGCAGAGTGAAAACTACGTGAATAACCGTCTGCAAACAAAACCTCGCAGCCGCATGGGACATACTCGTGACGAGCAGCCCAAAACCGACATCCGAGCAACTGAAGATAATCGTATACTCCAAACAACAACGACAGCTCGCTGTCGCCCTCAATCCGCAAAACACCGTCTTCATACCGAACAAGAGAATGGTCGTATCCATCCAACGAGCTTAAAGATGGGTTGACGCTCAAATAAGCACAGCCGACTACGGCGTCCCCCAACTCTATGGGGTGCTCGCCACCGTAAATCTTGTCCAAGTAGGACGACAATTCACGAGCCGCATACGACAAGCCTTCGCTCGAATACCGTATTAGTTTAGTGTCCATCAACAACTCCTTAGATTATATTTTTAACCACGGGACACTTAGGGTCGGCTACCCGTCCTCAACCTTGTTTCTGCTAATGTGCGAAAGCTTGTGATGAATACTTGCATGCCCTTGTGTTGTCTTTTAGCCGCAACTGCGCTTATGAGTCTCCCTCGCGCGCGCGACCATTGGATGGAGGCCCCCTCAGGGTGGGGGGGGTCGATTTCTGAACCCGCTGAAAAAATAGGCCACAAAACGCCCTTTTTCAAACGGTTTTCTGCAGAATCATAGTCATTTTGTGCTTGAGCATGATTCTGCCTGCACGCTGGCATCATGCTTTCCATCTCCAGGAATGGTGCACTGATGCGACCCGATGACTTGTAGGAACCTAAATGAAATATGGCGAGAGAGGTGGCGCCCTGCGGCCCAATGTTCAATGGGTGACCGATTGCCACCCCCGAATATTTTTCGAGTTGTTTGTTCTTGGCTTTTCCGGCGGACGTGTCATATTAATAGAGAAGTCACCATGACGGGCATCCTTGTTTTCCACACCACGTTCTAAAGAATGGAGATAAACCATGACGACTATCTGGCGCCATATCTGCCTGGGACTGTTTTGCACGGGAATGCTTTTCTACAGCGGCTGCATCAGCAGCCGACCGCAGCCGGCCTCCGGCGCCAGCAACGAACGCTATTGGCTGGGCACCTACAGCGCCTCCTTCAACACTAGCCTGTTCCAGATGGACAAGGCCATCCGCGCCGCCTGCAAACGCGCCAAGCTGATTGAAATGCAGCGCATCAACAAGGCCAGCAGGTGCCTCTATCTCTACAAGGACATTGACGGCGTCAAGATCAACATCGAGGCCGTGGAAAAAAGCGTCGACAACATCAAGCTCACCATCCATGTCGGCCAGACCGGATGCAAAGTCTCCTCGCAGCAACTTTTGCTCGCCATCGATGAAGAACTGCGCATCCTGGCCAGCAACCAGCTCTGAGCCAGAGACAAAGAGCAACTCCCCCTGACGCATGCCTCCCCTCGACAGGCAGAGCAGGAAGGCGGTGTGTGATGTCGTGCGCTGGAATCATCGCTTCCCTGACTAGGGTGCCTTATTTATGGCGTCGGTAACTGCAATGACCCGATAGCCTATTTGTCCTATTGTTTTATTTGCCGTCCCGTGATGCATCCTATCACTCCTGCGGCGGGTTCGAACTTGAGCCGGGCGCGCCGGGTTCCTGCCAACCATCCTGTCAAGGAGGTTCCACGTCATGGCCGTCGTCCGCAAAAAAGACTTTCAGCTTCCGCCTAACGAATTCAGTCCCGGCTACTTCTGGTTTCTCAACGACCGCCTCGACATACGGCGCTTGCTGTCTCAACTGCGCGACATGCACCGCCATGGTGCTCGCAGCGTGTGCCTGCATCCTCTTCCCAAGGACTTCCGGCCGGTGACCCTGCCGACCAGCATGAGTCCAGACTATCTCACGCCCGGCTTCTTCCGCATCATCCGCCGCGTGGTCGCCGAATGCGAGAAGCTCGGCATGAACTACTGGCTTTACGACGAGGGCGGCTGGCCGTCTGGCGGTGCTTGCGGCCAGGTGATGCGCATCGCGCCGGAACGATACGCCCGCTGCTGGCTGACCGGAGACCCGGCTAACCCGACCCGCGACATCGAACCCTACCGCCCAGAAGTCGCCGCTCCCAATCCCAACCTGCTGCACCCGGAGGTGACGCCGCAGTTTATCCGACTGACGCATGAGCGCTACCTTGAGGCCGTCGGCGAGCATTTCGGCAAAACCATTCGCTTCACCTTCACTGACGAGCCGACGATGCCCTCTGCCAGGCTCGGTGAACGCATTGCCTGGACCGATGACTTCCCCGCCTATTTCCGCCGAAAAAAAGGCTATCCGGTCGAGGAGTGCTTCCCGGCAATGCTCGGGCCAGTCGAAACTAGCGATCCGAAACTTCTGCGGAAACGCATTGACTACTACGACGTCCGCTCCGAACTCTACCTTGACCGCTATCTGCGCCCTATTCGCCGCTGGTGCCGGAAGAACGGCCTGCTCTCTGGCGGGCATTTCAGCGGTGAAGACGAACCGATATACAATCTGACCGGCGGATTCGGACACATCCTGCGTTCCCTCCGCGCGCTTGACGTCCCTGGCATTGACGTCATCTGGCGACAACTCTTCCCGGAAACCGGCAAGAACCTGCCCTTCCCCAAATACGCATCCTCCGTCGCTCACCAGGCTGGAACCAATGTCGTCATGGCAGAGGTTTTCGGCGTTTATGGCAATGGCCTGACGCCTGCCGAAATGCGCTGGGTCGCTGACTTCCTGTTAGTCCGCGGCGTCACTTCCTTTGTGTTCGGCGTCTTTCCTTATTCCACTGAGGGTCCACGCATGAGCGAAGAACGGCCGCACTTCGGAACCATGAACCCGCTCTGGAAATATCAAACCGAATTCCATCAGTATCTCGAACGCTCCTGCTACCTGCTGGCCCAAGGCAAACCTGGCATCAGCACGGCTTTCCTCTTCGATATTCGCTCCATCTGGTGCGGCGGCGAAACCGCCAATCAGGCTGTCGCCGCCCATCTCGACATGTCGCAAAGACTGCTCGAACGCCAATGCGATTTCGACTACATTGACGACGACCAGCTGGCTGCAGCCAAGATCGACGGCGCCACCCTCAAGATCGGCAAAATGGCGTACGACACGCTCGTCCTGCCGCCATCTGACTGGATAACCGAACCGGCCCGGCAACAGGCAGCCGCTTTCCAGGCGGCAGGCGGCCGCATCGTCGGCGAGGACGACCTGGATACGGTCGCGCCAGTGGCGACCATTGAGCCCGCCTGCCCTGGCCTGCGCGCCTGCCGCCGCGACCTGGGCAAGCAGTCGGTGTACTTTTTCTGCAACGAAGCCACCACCCCGGTCACGGCGACCATCACCCTGCGCGAACAAGACAATGTCGTGCTCTGCTCTCCGACAGACGGCAAATTCTACGCTGTCCCTGCTGTCGATGGGCGTTTTACCTGGACCTTCCTCGGCGGCAGTTCCGCCCTGTTCCTGACCAACGCTAAAGCCGACGCTGAATTGCCGTCTGAAACAACGCCATTCCTGACCCTCGCCGACGGATGGACGCTCCGGCCGCTGCTGCAAATCCATGCGGAAAAAAGCGACTATGAAATGATCGCTTTGACAACGCCCGCACAGCCGACAAATCTGGGCGACTGGCGGCAGCAGCTCGGCGATGACTTCAGCGGAGACGCGCTCTATGCGACGGAATTCCACAGTCCGACAGCCGGCCCAGCCGTCATCGACCTGGGGGACGTCCGCTACGCTGCCTCAATCCGCCTCAACGGCCGGAAGCCGCAAGCGAAATTTATGCCGCCTTTCCGATTTGAGGTCGAACTTAAGCGCGGTCAAAACCGCCTGGAGGTCACAGTCAGCAACACCCTGGCTAACTGCCTGTCAACGCCGACCGTGGCCGAGCGCTTCCAGGTCATCATCCCCAAATGCCCTTACGAGGAAAGACAGCGCCGCTTTGAAAAAGACAGCCTTGAGAGCGGACTGTTCGGGCCGGTTACTGTACGCCGCCCAAAGTGAGGCCATTGGGTAGAGGGGCGAGGAGCGGCCTTGGATTACGCACGGCAAACTGAAGAAAGATTCGGAATGTATGAGCATAAAAAACGTGTGGACTTTTATAGAAGCGGTCGGCATCTTTCTTGTGCTCATAATTACGCATTCTGGAGCATTCGCCGCGTATAAACATTATGGTGCATGGTATGCGTATATCATCGGAGGCTTCATAAGTATAATATTGGGGATTGCTTTTTTATTCGGGATAGCCCTTTTGCTTGATTTCATTTTGTCAGTAATCAAAAAAATTAAAAAGCGTTAATGTGCCAAATTTCGTGATGAACATTTGCAAGCCTTCGGGGCACCGCAGGTAGTTCAAACTTTAGTTTGCAGTACGTAGTTCCCATCCAAAAAGGATTTTTCTCAAAACGGCGTTTGTGTGTCACCCCTGGCGGGGCTCAAAATTATTATACGCCTCACCCAGGGCTTCGCTACGCTCACCCTGGGCTTCTATGTGTCGCCCTGTTGGGATTCTGGTGCTCCGCGACTTACGGACATAAATTCATCATCCCGCCCTAGCTGCTATTCCTCTCCGCCTGGCTGTTCTCGCACATAAAGCGGCTTGAATTTTTCTATATCCTCATTCCCCGCTTCCGATAGATTCAGGCCATTGAGTTCACGGTCCGAGAGTTTGAACGCCTCATTCAGGAGCAATCCCATGTCTACCTCGCCATCGGCGATTATGGCCAGCAGATAAACCTCCCTCCCGTTCATGATCGCTGGGCAGACCCATGCTGTTTTGATTCCGGGGAATTCCGCGCATTTTTTGCGCAGAAAATTTTGCAGCTTTACCGGAAAAAGCTCGGGAGGCGCCAGCTTCAATGGCATATCTTCCTGCAAACATTCTGTTGAAATGTTGGGTTTGCGAAGCGTAAGTCGGAGACGCTCCGGCAAACGCCAATGACAATGTGCATTGATATAGACAAAGCGCAAACACCCGGAATTGTCCAACGTTGTCCGCATCAAAATAGAACTTTGTTTTCCGGCGGAGTAGGCAATCGGCGATGTGTCCGGCAAGGTCAGCGTGCCGGATTCTCCAGAAATAATTTCATATCGGCATTGACAAAAACGCTCAGGTCCGTTGCTGAGCGCCACTTCCGCGTGGAACGCCACATTTCCGGCGCCGCTGTTGAACCACAAATCCGGGCGATTCCAGCGTAAATAGTGCAAAGTCAAATCGCGAATCAGCTGCAACAATTTATCATCGCATGAAACGAAGCGCGTGCTGTCGCGCCAATTGAGCCAGACATTCCAGTAACAAAACCATCTCGAGACACTCCATGCCGGAATCATTAAAATCAGAAGAAAATAAAGGATTGACAATGTGCCCAAAACGGGACTTCTTTCATTCAGTTCAACAAAGATTCTTGATTGAATAAGAAAGAATGTCAGAACCATGCACAACAAAATCAGCAGCAGTTCGTGTTTGCGAGTAAGCAAGGCAAAGAAATTCCGCATTGCATTGAGCACGCCTTTTTTTGTGCATTGCCGGATTTCGCGGGTCGAGTTTGCGCTGTACGCAATCAGCCTCGCCATTTGCTCGGCAAGTCGTGTTTCCCCGTCACTGCCGAATTCCCAAACGTCCATCCCATCCTCTTTTGTCCGGTGTCCGGTCTTAACTTGAATCAGCGGATTTTCCTCTGCCAAATCCTTGACATCAATCCCCCAAACCCGGTCATCCTCTCGATGGGCAACCACCACCGCGCTCGGCGCGGCCAACTCCTCCGGCATAGGAATCAGGCAGTGCATCCGGCAAATCCGCTGTGTTCCCAGCGCCATGTACAAGGCTTTCAGCGCAATAGGGACCTTTTCCAACGAACACCGACGGTCGAATTCCTCTGAACTCATTTCAGGGAAATCTCCGCCATACGCCTTTTGCAGCGCAAGTTTATAGTATCTCAAGTAAAACATTCTCTACCTCTCGCATGGAGCGGCAGTGTTAAGGTACGCCATTCTCTTCGGCTGATTGCAAAAACAGCTTTACGGCTTCTTCTTCTGCGTTTACACGCGCCATGCGGGGACAGTGCGGACGTTTTCGCGGACGAATTGCACATCCGGATACAGACTGACGACCGCGCCCATTCCAATCTTCTGCTGGAATATCGACAGTTTGGAAAAGGATTTCGCATCGTCTTTTTTCACCCTGGCCGCCTTTTTGAATTCAATCGGATACAGCGTTCCGTTCCGCTGGATAATCAGATCAATTTCATTGTCGTCCTTATCGCGATAATAGGCGAAATCCGGCGCGATTCCGGCATTGACATAACTTTTCAGGATTTCCGCCAAGCACCAACTTTCAAAAAATTGTCCTGCAACTGCCCCTTTCATCAACGTTTCCGGAGTGAGCCAACCAGTCAGATACGCTGCCAGGCCAGTGTCAAGCATGTAAAGTTTCGGGGTAGAAATCATCTGCCGGTTGCGGTTTTTCAGATAGGGATACAGCAGTTTGACTAGTCCTGAGGTTTCCAGAATCGAAAGATAACTCTTCGCCGTCGGCTGGCTGATCTCGGCATCGCGCGCCAGGCTGGAATAGTTCAGCATCTGCCCTGTCCGCGCTGCTACCGCTTTCAGAAATACATAAAAACGGTGTTCGTCAGCCACCTGCGTCAAGGCGCGGACGTCGCGGGAAAGATAGGTTTGCAGATAAGATTGATAAAAACGCTCCCAGTGTTTTTCCGGATGCTCCTCCATGACCAATTCGGGGAACGAACCGCGCCAGATTCGGGTGAAGACTTCCAGCGGAGATACTGGTTCCATAGGTGCAGAGAAATCACGTTCCGGCAAAAAAGCGCCGTCATCGCGCCCGGCCAGTTCCGCCTGGGAGAGTCCATGAAGATTGAAAATTCCGATGCGCCCAGCCAGCGATTCAGACACGCCTTTCATTAGCCCAAATTGCTGTGAACCGGTCAGCCAGAACAAGCCACGCGCTGATTGCCGATCACGATTCCGGACTTCGTCAATGATTTGCTTAATGTACGGCAGAAGTTCAGGGGCATATTGGATTTCATCGATCAGCACCGGAGGCGGATGGTTGGCTAGAAAAAGCCGGGGGTCTTCCTTGGCCTGCACACGCATATCCAGCGGGTCGAGAGAAACAAGGCACCGTTCTGGTTCGGCGTTGTGGTGCAGAAACGTGGTCTTGCCGACCTGTCGAGCGCCAGTCACCAACAAAGCCGGAAAAAATGTGTTGGCTTCCAAAAAAGCATGAACCAAATTTCGTTTGATATACATAATTCCTCCACTAATTCAAAATGATGATTTAATATAGCGGAGAAAATACGAAAGGCAAGCCTGGGTGGACCGCATGAATTAGGGGTGAGTGGCGGAATGCGGAATGCGGAATGCGGAATGTTGAATGCTGAGGCGCATTTCATAATTCATAATTCATAATTCATAATTCGTTAGTGGCGAGAATGCGCTCGAACTACGCACGGCGGTCGCCTGCCACTGCCCACTCTTCCGCCACAGAACAAAAAAAAGCCGTCCATGATTCATGGACGGCTGGGATATTAACATGGTGGGCGACACAGAACTCGAATCTGTGACCTCTACCGTGTCGAGGTAGCGCTCTAACCAACTGAGCTAGTCGCCCATAAAAACGAAAATTAAGGGGGAATGGTGGGCGACACAGAACTCGAATCTGTGACCTCTACCGTGTCGAGGTAGCGCTCTAACCAACTGAGCTAGTCGCCCTTCATTCGTTACAAGTTACACCATTTTCCGGATAATTCAACCTGCTGGCCCGTGTTTTTCAGCAACGGCCAGCATTTTCTCCGTTGCAGGCTTATTTCTTTTTCGGCTTGCTGATCGGCAGCCCTGTCGTTTTTTCCAAATCCTCATTTTCCATGTTCTGGAAGAAGATATCATGGAGGATGCCCAGCATAGCCAGGCGCGCTTCCAAGCTGACTAGGACGTCATCGAAGCTTTCCTTGACGCCCATCCAGAATTCACCGGCATCGCCGTCCATCATTTCACGGGTGCTGCTCTCTGAGATCGCCTCGACCAGGTCGTGTTCGGTCTTGTTGAGCGTACTCCAGAAGACCGGCAGGGTTTCTTCTATGGTCAGAGTATTATTTTCATCAAAGCTCAGCTTGCGCACCAGGCTGTTGAAATTCCTTCTCACGGTCGGCGTCATCTTCATGGCGGCGCCAACGCGCGGCCAGTCAATGCGGGACAAGACCAAGTCAGCGAATTTCTGGCATTCTGCTGCGACGCGGTCAGATTTCTCCTTGTTTTCCAGTGCTTCGGCGCTGCGTTTTTCTGCTTCGGCTGCTTTTTCCACCAGCGCTGTGTTGTTATTGCACTGCTCTTCATAGCGGCTCTGCCAGGAGGCCAATTCCTTGGTTAGCCGGTCATTGTCTCCCTGCAAGCGCATCACCACCCGGTTCATTTCTTCTCGGATGGCTTCTTCCCGGGCTTCGGCTTCCGAACGGAACTGGGCGGCTGTCTGGTTAGCTCGCCGCATTTCCGAAACTGCGGCCTCGTGGTTGCTACGAGCCTGGTCAAGGCTGACTTTGTTTTGACGCAGCTGCCTCTTCAAATCCTGGATTTCATTCGCATCGCCCTGCATCCGTATGCGCAGGCGCTCGGTTTCGGCACTGATCTGGTCGACTTTTTTCTGCAAGTCGTTCGCCGTTGCTTCCACCTCCTTGAACCGATCCATCAATTCAGCGCTGCCCTGGCTGTCATGCAGTATCTTGTCAGCCTGCTCATGGGTGAATTTGAGCGGGCTGAAGCACAGCAGGATGCGCCAGGCGGCAAAATCCTCGCGGCGGAAAAACTCGTCAAACTTAGCGTCAGTCAGGACATAGTCGTCCTCGCTGAGGTTCTGCTCCTGTCGCCAGGTCTTGTAGTCTTCGGAATGAAAATGGTCTTCCAGTTGCTTATGCACCTGTTCATGGACTGGGTACCATGACGCGAAGATTCCATTCGTGATGGCTTCGGTCATGTTAGGGCGGTCCAACTCGCGCAGGATGATTTTTTCGATCCGGTCGCGTTTGTTGGGTTCCAGGCGATGACCGCCGATGGTGCAGACTTTCAGCAGCGGGGCATTAGCCTGGACATACATCTTCAGGCTTGACCACGGCACTTCCCGCAGCATCTGCGTGAACACCGCCGTCTTATCCACGCCCTGGATTATTTCATTATTGCCCAACATCCAGGAGATACTCCTTCTTCAACATAGCTTTCGCTTCATGAATGAACGCCGCAGCAATCTGTCGGCGCAGAGACCATTCCAACTTAGGCAAAGCGAGGCTCAAGCTGAAGGCCAGCTCTTCGCGGCCTTCTTCCTCAGCTTTGGCCTGGGCTGTCCGGCAAAGCAGGACGGCTTCTCGCCACCGCAACTCCTGGCAGAACTCAACCACCCTGCTCATGGTGTCGTCGTCAACAGAGCTAACCTGGCTTTTGCTAGCCTTGTTAGCCTTCCGTTTGGCTTTTTTATCAGGCGCAGCCTCGCCTAAATCGTCATCACGTTGACTGACTGACTTCTTCGCCATCGCTCGCCATTGAACCTAGGGATTGCTCATTGCAGGATAAAAAATCATGCCAGGACAAACAAAAACGGATCAGGCTGACGCCTGTTCCGGACACGGTTGACCTGCTTGATGTAGAAAACAAAAATGGAGGCGCGGACCGGATTCGAACCGGTGTTGGAGGTTTTGCAGACCTCAGCCTTACCACTTGGCTACCGCGCCATCAAAAAAAAACACAGAACTCATATAGCGACCGTTATAACACAGAACTAATATAGCGACCGTTCTATCTTTTTCCACTTCTGCAAATGCTTTTTTTCGATGGCTGCTGTTTTTTTATAAGGGGTCAGTTATTGATCCTCGGATTTCCTATAAGCCGCAAAGCCAGGCGCCCCGGGCAAGGCGTTTTAGTGGACAGTGGACAATGGACGGAAGTGGACTTTAGTGGAAGTGGACGTGGACAGAAGTGGACTTGAGTAGACGGCGCCTGCCGCATGTAGCTCCCTTTTCCTCTCGCCCCTCGCCCATGAAATCACGTTACGCAGCTCGACAACCATCCAAATTTATTCCGCCTTACCCTGGGCTTTTATGCTTCAGCCCTTCGTGCCTTTACCGCTGCGCGGCTGGTTTTCCCATACAACACACCCTAAAAAAATCTGCGTCATCAGCGTAATCTGCTGATAAAACAATTCTTGGCGTCTTGACGGTTAGTCCCTTTATTTCCGGAAGTCCTCGTTGATCTGGTTACGGAAGTCATCATCGCCGAGATAGCGCACAGCGATGACGGCCATGGCGGCGGCGGCTCGCAGGGCGCTGTCAAGGGCATAGTCGCTGGCTGATGCCTCTGCCATTTCCAGCGAATGGCCTGGGATTTCATGGTCTCCGACGGCGAAATACGGGTGGATGCCAGGCACGACTTGCGAGAAATTGCCGAAATCCGAGGATCCTCGTCCTGGCCTGGGCGGCAGCACCGGATTGGCGCCCAGTGCTTTCATGGATTCCACGTACGCGCTGTTCATAATCGCATTCGGCTTTCGGCTCATGTAGGGTCGGTGATAGGGCTGCACCTCGGCTGTGCAGCCGGTCATCAATTCAGCTCCGCGGATGATGTCCCAGAACCGCGCCTCCATTTTTTCCGCCCAGTCCTCCTGGGCCGAGCGCAGGTAGAAACGTGCGCGGGAGCGGTCTGGGATGATGTTCGGGCGCACTCCGCCCTCCAGGATGACGCCATGCACGCGGGTGAATTCAGGCAGCTGCTGGCGCCAGGCGTTGATGGCGGTGAACAGCAACAGCATTGCATCCAGCGCATTCAAGCCCAATTCCGGGGAGCCTGCCGCATGCGCGGCCTTACCGTGAAAGGTGACGTCAAAGCGACGGACCGCTGTCGAGCCGGTGTCTGGCGTGGTTCGCCAGCTTGGATGCACCATCATCGCTGCGTCTATGCCGTCCAGGCAGCCATGTTCCAACATCACCACCTTGCCGCCGCCGGACTCCTCTGCCGGCGTTCCCAGCAAGGCCAGGCGCCCTTTCAGGCCATACTTGTCCTGCAGTTTGACTGCAGCATGGAAAGCCGCCAGGGCGGCGGTGCAGATCAGGTTGTGACCGCAGCCGTGCCCGATGCCTTCCAAGGCATCGTATTCAGACGCGATGGCAAAGGCCGGGTTGCTGCTGCCGACGTCGGCGCGGAAGGCCGTTTCCACTCCGGCGGTCGGCGTTTCCGGGTCAAAGCCCAGCGAACGCAGTTCATCCACCTGGCGTTTGCAGGCGTACCGTTCTTCGTATGCCAATTCAGGATGTTCCCAAATATCCTTGGACAACGCTTGCCAACGGCCTCGCTCCGCGTCAATCAGCCCCTTGGCTTCACTCAACAACGCTTGCCAATTCATGGCCATGTCTTCCTCCTTACTATGACGTGTGTTGCGGCAGGTCCTGGCCTGGCGCCGACTCTGCCGCCGCTTCAGAACAGGGATTTGTTTCGAAACCGCAATTTCAAGATCCGGCGTCGTCTCACGGCCAAGACCTCGATGTCAAAATCGCCGTAGGTGAAATGCTCATTGACCCGGGGAATGCGGCCTGCGATTTTGAGCACTAGTCCAGCCGCCGTTTCAAAGCCCTGGTTGTCAATCGTCGTGCCCATATATTCCTCGAGTTCACGCACATCGGCCTTGCCGTCACATTCGAAGACACCCTCTGCGATGGGCTTCACCATGGCTGATTCCTGGTTACGGGCGTCATGGATGCCGCCGACAATCTGCGCCACCAGGTCTTCCACGGTGATAATCCCCACCACGCCGCCATGTTCGTCAACGACTACTGCCATCGGTACATGCTGATAGCGCAATTCATCCAGAAGCGCGCTCACCGACTTGGATTCCGGCACGAACAGCACCTTCGTGTTGACGAATTGAGCAATGCCCAGGGAAGCCCGCTTCTCCGGGTCCTGGTCATCGCTCGGAAGCAGCTGGTACAAGCATTGGCGCAGGCTGACGATGCCGATGACTTCGTCAACGCGCCCGTCATACACCGGAAAGCGCGAAAATCCGGTCTGTGCTGCCAGGGCTTCGACGTCGGCCACTGACGCGGTCAGGGGCACTGACTGCACGTCCACCAGCGGCACCATCACCGTCTCAATCGGCTTACTATCCAATTCCAAAACGGTTTGCAGCATGTCGCCGGCCTCCTTGCGCACCAGCCCCTGCTCCGTAGCGACTTCCGCCAGATTCTTCAAGTCTTCGCGGGTCACCTGGCCGCGTTCCGGCTGTTCCTTCGACTTGCAGATGGCGCGTGCGACAACCCCGGAAATCCTATCCAGGGCGCTCACCGGCAGCCACAGCACCCGCCTGGCCCACTCCAGCGGCCGAACCAGAACCAAGGTCAGCGTGTCGGCATGATTGCGGCCAATGGCCTTAGGAATCATTTCCGTGAACAGCAGCAGCGTCGGTGTCACCAGCAACGACGTCAGGATGTCCTCATATCCAGACCCGCTGGGCTTCAAAAACGCCAAAAATGCCTGGAACGCATCTGTTTGAACGATTGCGAGCACGACGATGGAGCGCACCAGGGTCGTAATCGTGACATGGAGCAAATTCGTGCCCAGCAGAACCGTGCCGAAAAATTCGCCGGCGCTATCAAGCAGCTTGACGGCCAGGCGCGCTCGGCGGTCGTCGCGGGCGGCCAGGTTCCGTAGCATGGTGCGGTTCACGGAGGTGAAAGCCGCCTCAATGCAACAGAACAGCGACGACAGGGCGTAGAGCACGGCCAGCAGCAGCAAGGTGGGCAGGAGAGCAGTCATGCGTCCACCTCCTGTTCTGCGAGGTCATCCTCTGGTTTCTGCTGGGGTATGATGCCGACGGTGCCGACCCGGCGCCCGGCCATCCGGTTGACCCGCACCAGGAATCCTGGCAGTTCGAGGCTATCGCCGGTGCGCGGCAGCCGTCCAAGGTGCTCCATGACCAGGCCGCCGATCGTGTCGGCGTTGCCCTCGGGATTGGCGAATGCCGTCCCGAATTCACGCTGCAAGACACGCAGATGCGCCCTGCCATCCGCGATATAGACGCCGTTGCGCACGGTTAGCCGATCCTCGTCGTCCTCGTCGCCTGAGAAGCGGCCGACGACTTCTTCCAGGATGTCATTCAGGGTCACGATGCCGGAGGTGCCGCCGTGTTCGCCGATCACTACTGCAAAACGCTCGGTTCGCTTGCGCATGTCGCTCAGCAGCCGGTCAAGGTCAGCCGTCTCCGGGACATTATATACTGTATAAAGCGGCAGCCCGGCCTGGCCGGCGTTAAGAGCGTCGCGGAAATCAGCCAATTTCCTGTCAAGTTCCGGCCGGCCCCGCCACTTGGGATAATCAATGAACGACAGCAGCGCCCAGATGTCGTCAAGGTCTTCGTGATAGACTGGCATGCGGGAATGTTGGCTGCGCTTGGCAAGGGCAAAGGCTTCGCGCAAAGTCAGCTCATCCGAGACTCCGGCCACTTGCGTGCGCGGCACCATGATCTCCTTGATGTCAATGTCACTCAAGCCGAGAATACGGACAATCAGCTCTCGCTCGCGTTCATTGGTAGCCCCGACTTCCTGGCTGGCCTCCATGGTTGCGAGCAATTCCTCGTTAGTCAGCACTGACCAGCTGCCCTCAGTAGTCTGCCCCAGCAGACGCAGGCAGAACTCGGTCGACACGTGCAGAAGCCAGACCAGGGGCGCGATCAGAACGCTCAGCCATTGCAGCGGCAGGGCCACGATGCGCACGAGCGACGGCCCCAGGGCGTAGGCCACGACTTTCGGAGTCTGTTCGCCGAAAATGATCAACAGCGGCGTCACCAGCAACACGTTGAGAACGGAACGGGTGATGTCCGCCCAGCGCCGCACCGCGTCCATCGTGGCGTCATGATCGCAAAACCTGGCCAGGCGCAAAAACCAGCCATCGTCGCCATCGCCTATCAGCAGGCGCGTAATCAAGGTCGCGCAAATGCTCGCCAACATGACATTGACGAACAAGTTGCCAATCAGCACGGTCGCCAGGAAATGCTGCGGACGCCGCAGCAGCTGGCAGGCCGCCTGTTCGGCGCGGGTGCCGGTGCTCATGCGCTTGACTTCGGTTCGCGACAACGACAGCAAGGCCGTCTCGGACGCGGAGAAGAAAGCGGAAAACGCGAGCAGGATGACTGCTCCCAGCAGCATTTGCACGGTCGTGGCGTCCATGCTCACCCTCCTCTCCGGAGCCGCGCCGCATGACCCATGCCAAACGCCATCCCGACATCGCCTCGCCTCCCGCCGTCGCTACTTGCGGGAGGCTCATCGGGATTATTTGCTTCAGTCAACATAATTCCCCGTCTGGAAACCGCGACCGCCCTGGTTGGGTGCGGCCGCCCAAGGCTTGTCGTGTGACGAATGCTTAGCCGCAACATCGCTTTTAGCTTTAAGATAGCAGCGTAAACCTCAATTGCAATCATAAATCGTCCACAGCCGCCGTTGAAGTTCCGCATTCTGGACGTTAAATTAAAAAAATTGCTTTGGCATCGCAGCCCGCCGCGCCCCTGCGCTGCAACGATTTCCCTTAGGAACCGCTTGCCCTGTCGTCAGTTACCCTAGGGTCGCCTCTACTTCTGCCCTGAGCTGCCTATGTCCTCCACCTCTCCTGACCACCTCGACCAATTCAGCCGCCTTGTGGACATCATCGCCCGTCTGCGCGATCCTGAGCGCGGCTGCCCCTGGGATCGCGTCCAGACTCACCATTCCCTGCGCCGCTTCCTGCTGGAGGAAACCGCCGAGTACCTTGACGCGGTCGAATCCGACGACTACCCGGCGATGTGCGACGAACTCGGCGACATTCTCCTGCAAGTAGTGCTCAACGCCCAGATCGCCGCTGAAAACGGCCATTTCAACATGGCTGACGTAGCCCGCTCCGAAGCCGACAAGATGCTCCGCCGGCATCCGCATGTATTTGCGCCGAAAGAGACGACGACGGCGGCCTCGGAAACGGCCCTGCGCCGCCAGTGGGATGACATCAAGAAACGCGAGCGAGCCGGCCGCCAGCGCGGCACCGCCTTGGATGGCGTGCCGCGCTGCCTGCCAGCCTTGGCCCGAGCCCAGAAAATGCTGACCAAGGCCGGCCAGGCCGGGTTTGAATGGCCAGATTTTGACGCGGCGCTGGCCAAGGTTGACGAGGAGCTGGCAGAAGTGCGAGCTGCTGCTGCCAACGGCGACCGCAGGGCCTTGGCCGAAGAGCTTGGGGACCTGCTTTTCACCATAGTCAATCTCTGCCGCTGGCAACAGCTCCAGGCCGAAGACGTGCTCCAGGACGCCATCGTCAAATTCCGGCGGCGATTCACCCGCCTGGAAAAAACGCTCGCTGACCAGGGCCTGTCGCCGGCGACGGCCACGCGAGCTGAATTGCGGCGGGCCTGGGAGGCGGCTAAAATGCTGGAAGAAAAATCATGACTGCATTTTCCCTCATCCGCCTGCCAGGACCGCACGGGCCGCTTAACTGGAAGACCAACCTCCTGTTCGTCTGGCTGGCGCAGATTCTCACCCTGGCTGGTTATGGCGCCGCCATGCCGTTCATCCCCCTGTTCATCCGCGACGTCCTCGGCATTGCCTCAGAGCATGACCGCGGCTTTTGGGTGTCGATGTTCTATTTTTTCGGCATGCTGAGTTTCTGCGTGTCCAATCCCATCTGGGGCATGATGGCTGACAAGTACGGTCGGCGGCTCATGCTCCTGCGCGCCAATTTCGTCACCGCTTTCATTTTCCCTTGCATGGCCTTGGCGCCTAACATCTACGTCCTCATCCTGATTCGATTCATCGCCTCGGCTTTTTCCGGCACGATCGCGGCCTCGCAGGCTTTGATTGCGACGGCAACGCCGGATCGCCACCAGGGCTTTGCCCAGGGAATCCTCAGCACGGCCATTTGGTCTGGCAACATGATCGGCTACTTAGTCGGCGGCCTTCTCATGCATTACCTAGGCTACAACTGGGCGTTCCTGCTCTGCGGCGTCATGTACTTCGTTGGCGGCATCATCGTCCTGTTCTTTGTCCAGGAAGACCACCAGCGTCGGCCTTCTGCCAAGCAGGCGGCAAGCCTGGAGCAGCACCATCAGCAATCCGCCCGCCGGCAGCTCCACTGGCCGAAACTGCCGAGCTGGCAGGAGTTGCCTGGACTGCTGCGGCCGCCGCAATTCCCGCATTTAGTCTTGCCGCTGATGGGCATCTGCATGCTGGTTTGCATCACCCGCCGCTTTGAAGAACCCTATCTGGCCATGTTGGTTGAAATCGTCGCCGACCCCATGAAAGCCGCTTTCCACACTGGCCTGATTTGCGCGGCGGCGGCGGCAGGGGGGATTCTGTCTGGAACGGTCTTCGGCTGGCTCAGCGACCGTCTGCCTCCGCTGCTGATCATGCTCCCGGCACTGATGGTTTCTTCCCTAATGCTCCTCCTGCAAGGCAGCGCGACGTCGCTGGTCATGCTTGGCGCGGCTCGCTTCGGAGCCTATTTCACCTCCGGCGGTCTGGAGCCGACCATCCTGGCTGTAATCTCCAGGGTCACTCCACCGGCCAAAAGAGCAACCGTATTCGGGTGGACAACCAGCGCCAGAACCCTGGGCATGGTGCTCAGCGCCCCGCTGGCAGGAATTTTCATCACCAATTGGGGAACGCGAAGCGTCTTCTACGCAGCAGCTGCGCTCTATATCCTCATCATGCCGGCAATCATCGCGACCATGAAGAAACTCCCAGACCGCAAATGACTTGCGTCCACTAACATCCATGAAAGTCCACAGAAGTCCATTGTCCACAGTCCACTAAACTTCCGCCCGTTCCGCCCACCGCGTCCACTGTGTCCACAGCTGCTGGGCGGCAAAAGTTCAGCGGAGGCGAGCGGAGGCGTCACGTGCTGCTCAAACAAACGGCGCGGCCTGGTTTCCCCAGCCGCGCCGCATGTTTGCTTTGCTCTTTTCAACGACTCGATTTCCGATGTCGCCAGGTTCAATTCCCCTAACCGAGCTTATTGCTCCCTCACCGGCACCATGATTTGGGTACGGCTCTTCAGGTCGGCATCACTCCTGATGCCCGGGTTGATGCGTGTAATGTCGGAAATCGAAATTTGGTACATATCAGCCAGTGATTGCAGCGTTTCGTCCGGCCCGATGGTATGTGGGACCAACTTTGTCGCGACGGTCGGCGCCGTGGTGGGCGTAAGCGGCAGGGGTACTGGCGGGGGTGCCAGCAGGACATTCGTCGCAGGAACATTTGCCGACGCGGCGCCCAGCCCGCTGGCAGGGGAAATCACGACTGGCTTAGGCGGCTGGGGCGTCGGCGCCGGGGCGGCAGCGCCCGGCGTTTCCAGGATGACCGGCTTGGGAGTGACAGTGGGCGCAGGCGTCACCGGCGCAGGCGTCACCGGCGCAGGCGTCACCGGCGCAACAGACGTCGGCTTCACGGCTTGCTCCGCACCTTTGGCTGCGGCCGGGGCAGCGCCACTGGCGCCAACAGCCGGAATCTTCAGTTCCTGGCCAATATGCAGCAAATCCGAGGTCAGGTTGTTCCACGCCCGAATCTCGTTGGTGGTGCAATCAAAGCGACGTGCGATGACCCACAGATTGTCGCCGGAACGAACCTTGTAAATACCATTGGCTGGGCGCGGCTCTTTCTTGATAGTACTCTTGCGTTCGCTTTTAGTGGTTTCTGCCTTGCCGCCACTAGTGCCGCTGGCCGCCGCAGCTGTCTTTTTCTGCGGCGGACGGGGAGTGTCAAGCGCGTCATCAGGCAGCATCAGCACCATGCCCGGCTTTAAAATGCTCTTGCCGTCCAGCCCATTCAAGGCCGCCAGGCGCGGCCAGTTGACGCCATAGCGGTAGGCGATGGACGACAAAGAATCGCCAGGCTGGACTTTATAAGTCCGCTTAGGAGCAACTGCAGGCTTCGGCGCAGGCGGCGTGGCCGGCGTCGGCGTGACTGCGGGCAGGGGTTCTGGCGGCGCGTACGCCGGCACCAGCATCGGCTCCAGGCTTGGAGGCGTCAACGGGGCTGCCACATCACCGCCGACAGCTGGAACAAAGGCGCCCTCACCCGTCAAGGCCGACGGCAGCTGGGGTTCGCCGCTGACGCGGGGTGCCGGGCCGACTTCTGACGAGGGCACCGCCCGGGCTGCGGCTGGCGACGCATACGGCGGCGGCAAAATCTCACGATCACCCAAAACACTCACACCCGGCGACCTGGTCGCCGGCTGCCGGCTTTGGCAGCCACTGCCCAACAAGGCCACGGCCGCCAGGCCGACGGCCGAAAAACATAGCACAATACGCGACTTTTTCATTTCTTGGCTCCTTTTCTTGCTTCCTGATACCCGTCCCACGACGATTAAAATACCCGTCCCACGACGATTAAAATAAAACTGAAATATTGAAGTTCCCTGGCAGCTCCGGGCCGGTCGTCCCATCCTACCTATGTTGGCGGCACGTTGCTGACTGCCTCTGCAAAACATGCTCCTCGATGCGCATAATCTGTAAACATATCCTGGCTGGCGCAGGCTGGCGACAGCAGGACTTTGCCGCCTCCAGCCACGCAGGCTGCTGCCTTAGCCACTGCTTCGGCCATGCTGTCGCACGTCTCCACCGGCACGACTCGGCCCCAGGACGCGGCCAGGCGTTCACGGCATGAGCCGAGCAAAAACACCTTGCGCACATACTGGCGCAAGTCTGGCAGCACCTCGTCCAGCTCACAGCCTTTGTCAACGCCGCCTGCAATCAGCGCAATGTCCGCCTGGTCGGCCTGGCCGACCTGCCGGAGCGCCTTTGCCAGGGCGTCGACGTTGGTTGCCTTTGAGTCGTCGATGAATTGGACGCCGCCTCGCACGGCAATCGTCTGCAAACGATGCGCTCCAGTTCGAAAGTCCCGCAGCGACGGCACGGCCTGCTCGACAGTCACTCCGGCTGCTTCCGCCAGGGCCAGGACGGCCATGACGTTTTCCAGGTTATGCCGCCCGCGCACGGACAAGTCCTCCTCGGCCACAATCTGCTGGTGCGAACCAGCCGGATCGCGCCGCCAGACCGCGCCGTCCACTGCCCGAAAATCTGCGTCAACGCCGACTTCCGCAGTGAAGGTCACGACTCGCCGGCCGACCACTGCTGAGGCCACGGCTGGATTTGACATCAAATCGGCTCGGATGACTGCGGTACGGCCTGGCGCCAGAGCCCTAAGCAAGGCCAGCTTGATGTCAAGATACGTCGCCATGTCGCCATGACGGCTGAGATGATCCGGGGTGACATTCAGCAGCGCAGCCGCCTGCGGCGCGAAATCATAGATATTCTCTAATTGAAAAGAGCTGACTTCGACGACTAGGACGTCGAGTTCGGGCTGACGCCAGGCTACTTCCGCCAGCGGCAGTCCGATATTTCCTGCTGCTTCCACGCGCAGCCCGGCGTGGCGCAGGCAGTGCGTCAACATCTCAACCGTCGTCGTCTTGCCATTGGTCCCGGTCACGGCAAGCATAGGCCAGGGGCAATAGCGGCCGCCAAACGCCAGCTCGCTGACCACCGGGCGCCCCCACGCCCCGGCCTTGCGACCGAGAACGCTGTCAGCCGCCACGCCGGGACTGACCACGACCAAGTCAGCCGACCCGGGCCAAGCGTCGGCCTGCCGGCCTAGCAGCACTTCGACGCCAGACTCGGCCAAGCCGACTACCCGGCGGCAAACGGCTTCCTGGTCGCTGCTGTCAAGCAAAGTGACTTTGCCACCCAGCGACAACGCCAGGCGCGCCGCAGCAACGCCGCTGGCGCCCGCGCCCATGACGACAATGCGCTGATTGGCAAGACGGTTGTTCATGATGACACTAAATATATTGCAAAATCCCCAAATGTCAGCCGACGGACACAAAATACAGAGGATTTTCGTAATCAGGCACTGGTTGATACTCGGAGTCCCGGCAAGATGCGAAGTTAGGCGCCCAGGGTAAGGCGGTTTAGTGGACAGTGGACAATGGACGTTAGTGGACTTTAGTGGACGTTAGTAGACGATGGACTGTGGACAGAAGTGGACATTAGTGGAGAGTGGACGTGGACTGAAGTGGACATTAGTGGACTGAGGTGCGAAGACACGTGTCTTCTAAAGGCTTCCAGCCGGGACAGATGCATCATGCTTAAAGTCACATTATTTTGCGCCGTAGGCGCTTAACCATGCTTACCCCCAGGCTTTAGCCTGGGGCGAGATGACACCCGTTATCTCTTTTAGCTACGGGAACATCAAATCGTTCAAGCCTTGGACGGCCGTGTCTGTCCAGAGTTTGCCAGTGCCTTTTGGGGAGCGCACGTGGCGGCACAGCCGGGTTTCATAGCTGCCCTCGTCCAGCGCCTTGTCCGTCGCGATGTAGCCTGTCGAGCCATTAGCCAGGCCGACCACCATCGTCTGCAGGAATGGCGAGCGCGACTTGATGTCCAGGCCGATTTCCACGAACACTTCGCCATGCAAACCGACGATGCCGAGATCATTGACGCGCAGCACATGCAGGGGGACGTCATATTCACTCGGCAAGTCTTGCAGCAGAATCAACTCCCGGGCATACGTCAGCTCGGACTTGGAGACGCTTTCCGGGTTGCTTTGGATGCGCTTGGCATCCGCCAGTTGTTCGGCGGTCGGGGTGCGCGCCTTGAACGGTATCATAATCAAATTGGCGCCAACCGTGCCGGACGTCTTGAAGTCTTCGTCCCGCAGCAAATTCCAGCTTTTCCAGGCTTCGGCAGCGACTACGTTGGCAACCCGTTCACACTGCTGATACGGATGCCGGGACGTCCGCGCTGGCTGCTTGAAATTGCAGTTGTTGATATTTCCCTGGGTGCCATTCGCCAGCGTCACCAGGAATTCGCTGCCGGCAATCCGCTGCATGGCAGCCGCAAAATAGCCGAAGTAATCAGCGGACACCCAGAGTGATTTGCCGTTGCCCACATAATGCAGAGCTAAGTTGGCATACAGCGCCAGCGGCTTTTTGGTGACCGGGTCACGGGCGATCAGCAAGCCAAGCTGCGGGTCAGTCGGCCCGGCGTTGCGAATGGCGTCAGGATTCTGATAGCCTGGATTCATGCGGACGGTGCCGTCCTTCATCAGCCAGCGGCGGTTGTGGACTTCTTCGCGGCAGTCGCCGCTGGCGCGAGCAATCTCTGCTGGTACCTTGTGGTTGTGAGCCATGACCCAGGCGTCGGCAATCTTTGTCGGCAACGACTTGGCATATTCCGGCTCTGCGGGCGTCCCCAGCGCCTCGGAGGCGGCAGGCCCCGTGTGCGTGTGCGTGCAGGAAATCAGCACCATGTCCCCGGGAACGCCAGTCCGCTCCGCAATCTGGGCTTTCGCTTCGGCAATCACCCATTTCGGCACATCGATCAAATCCAGGCAAATCAAGCCGATCTCGCGCTCGCCATCAGCTATCGCCAGCGCCTTGACAAAAAGCGGATCATGGATATGCTCGGCAACACGATCCTCAAAATAACCAACCAGATGACAACCCAAATTCGGAGTAATGTCCAACTGCGCAGTACCGACGGTAAAATTTCCCATGTTGACTACCTCTTTTTAGATGCTGAGACTATACGCGGCGACGACATGAAAACCAATATATGGACGATACATCAGAATAATGGCGCTTTTACAATTGTCAACCCGGCAGTCGCCGGTTACGGCCTATTTTTGGGGCGAGGGGATCCGGCACTGAAGCGCCGGCACAGGACGAAGGCGAGGGACGAGGGGCGAGGGGCTCTCTGGACTACATGCCGCCCCGCCGTCCACTGACGTCCACTAAAGTCCACCACGTCCACTGCAAGAGTCCTCCAGGCTGCAACATCCGGCAAGCTGAAGTTTGCACTGCGTACGGGGGCAGTCATCGTCTTTCCCATCAAAGCACAATCTTCGATGATACTGTCAAACGCAATTTGTCAAACTTGCTTCGCGGCATTATTGTGATGTCCTGGAACGAAACCGCCGCGTATAAAACAGAATGATTGCTAATTTGGAGTCTGCGCCATGTTTTCATTCCATTATGAAATTTTCCTGGCTTTGCTTCTGTTAACCGGCTTGGTTATCGCCTTTCTGACGCCTTTATACCTGCTCTGGAAAATCATCGCCGCTATCCGCAAACTGCTGGATGAAACGGGCCGCCTGAATCAAAACCTGAGCCGCCTGACGGAAACGATGGCCAAAACCACCGCGCCGGCCACCACAGCGACGCCAGACGGCCCTGCCGCTGAAGCAGTGCCGGCAAGCGCAGTCGAGGAGGCGACCGCCATGCCGCCGACCCCAGCGCCCCCGGCACCGGTCTTCCCTGCTGCGGCAAGCCTTCCGCCCCAGGGTTCGGCTCTTCCGCCGCCCCTGCCGCCGGCCGGCGCCAGTCGTCCGCATACAGAAGCTGCCGCCCAACCGCCGCAGCCGTCGCCAACTCCGCTCACGCCGCCTCCGCCCGAGCCGGAACAGCCGCTCGCCCCACAGACCGCGCCGCCTGCCCCGGAGAGGCCGCCCGCTCCGCCGCGCCAGGCAAAACCATGGGAAATCGCGGCGCGACGCAAACTCCGCCAAGCCTGGAACTGGTTCCTCTGCGGGCAAGCTGACGGCCCTGGGACGCAACCGCTGGAAAAACTCGCGGCCACGGCCTGGCTGCTTCGCGCAGGCGTCTGCGTCATTCTCTTCACCGTCGGTTTCATGCTCAAAATGTCTATCCATCAAGGCTGGCTGGCGCCGTCTGGCCGCGTCGCCCTGGCTTTTGTGACTGGCGCCGCCTTGTTGTTCTGGAGCTTGCGCCTCTTGAACGGCGCTTACCGACTTATGGGGCAGGCGATTCTCGGCCTGGCTCTCGCCACCTTCTATTTCGGTGCCTTTGCCGCCACTGGCATGTACCACCTCATCGGCCCTATGCTCGGCTTTATCATCATGGTTGCCATCACGGCGGCGGCCGGCTTCATGGCGGTACGGTTCGATTCCATCGCTGTCGCGATCATCGCCACGGTCGGCGGCTACGCCACGCCCATCCTGCTCGAAACCGGCAGCAAAAATTTCCCAGCTCTTTTCAGCTACATGTTCATTTTAGGCATCGGCGTCCTGGCTGTCGCCGCCTATCGCGACTGGCTTCCCCTCAACTGGCTGGGTCTATTCTTCACCTATACTCTGTTCATCGCCGCTTGGCATGCCCACTATGTCCCTGCTGATTTTCCCGTTCTGATCACGAGCCTGGCGCTTTTCTTCGTGCAGTACTCCACGGTTGTCTTCATCCACAACGTCGCCCAGAAAAAGCCGTCTTCGACCTTGGAGATCATGGCGTTGCTGGCCAACGCCGCCATCTTCACCGGCTGTGCGCACCGGCTCATCGCCACCGTCACTGAGGATCGGCTCTGGTTCGCCCCGCTCACTTTGTCCCTGGCCGCCTTCTATGTCGCCCACGCCTTCTGGTTCCTGCGCAGGAAACACCATGACCGCGGTCTCCTGCTCGCCTTCATCGGCCTCAGCGCCCTTTTCCTGACCCTGACTGTCCCACTTGTGTTTGCCCGCGAATGGATCGGCGTCACCTGGTCCCTGCTCGCCCTCCTCATGCTCTGGCTCGGCCAAAACCTCGACAGCGCCTTCCTGCGCTCTGCTGCCTGGGTTCTCTATACCATCGTCATCGTTCGACTCACTGGCAGCGATTTTCCCCGCACCTTCGCCCACTCCCAAGCAGCAACCGACATGGCGCAATTCTGGCGCCAGTTTGCCGAGCGCCTGGTTCAATTCGCGGCGCCACTCGCATCGCTGGCTGCGGCAGCGCGCCTAGCCAGCCGCCCTACCCCACCTGGCGACCTGGCCATCCCCCCGGAATGCGACCTGAAACCGCGCTCCCTGCCCCTGCCATTCCCCCCAGTCGCCATCGCCGTCGTGATCGCCGCGTGCCTGTTCTTCCTCTACTGCAATTTTGAAACGGCCCGCACTTTCGGCTATCTCTTCCCGCCCTTCCGCCTGCCAGCCCTGACCATCGTCTGGCTGCTGTGGGGCGTCATCATCTTTCAAGTCGCCGCACGACACCCGCACCCAGCCTGGAAAACGCTGCTCCTGGTCCTAATCGCGGCAGTCGTCGGCAAAGTCCTCTTCTGGGACTTCCAGTCCTGGTCGCCCAACTGCCACTTCCGCTACGCCGTCTTTTCCTGGACTGAATGCGCCATGCGCCTGGTTGACTTCGGCCCTCTGATCGCCTTCCTAATCGCCCTCGCCATCCTCCTGCGCGACCGCGAAGAGCTGCTTGCCCGCATCGCCGCCATTCTCTGGCCAGCGCTCCTGTTTCTCTACTCCACCTGGGAAGTGAACACAATGCTGCTTCGCCTGATGCCAAAAGTGTGCGCTGGCGGCATTTCCGTCCTCTGGGGCGCCTTTGCGGCAGCGTTCATCTACCGAGGCCTGACCACGTCGCAGCGCCCGCTCCGCTATCTTGGGCTGGCTCTGTTCGCCATCGTCGTCGGTAAAGTCTTTCTCTACGACTTAGACCGCCTTGGCAATGTCCATCGCGTATTCGCTTTCCTCCTGTTCGGCTTACTGCTGATGGCCGGCGCCTTCTTCTACCTTAAATTCTGGCAGAGCGACCGCTCCGAAAAAATTGACTAAAGGAGTCTCTGATATGATGCCAACATTGCTTCGCCGTCGCATGTTAGCGGTTCTGGCGTTTCTGGCGGGGGTTATTTGCAGCCAGGCGGCGGAATGTTTTTTCCCGATTCACGTCCCTGAGTTGACGTCGTCGACCGTCCTCAGCCTGGAGTTGCCGGTCGAGGCGCTCATCGACCTTGGCGGCCGTCAGGAAGCCTTGCGCATCCTCACTGCCAATGACCGCGAAATTCCCTATTGGATCATGTATGTGACCAAAACCGAAACCGCCTGGAAGCAAGACCCCTGCCAGGCGCAAGCGACGCGGGTCAAAGAAGAAGAAGACTTGAGCCTGACACTGGACTTCGAACTCGCGCCAAAAGCGCCAGCGCCGCAAGGCTTGACCATCAACACCCCGCTCCGGAACTTCGAACGCCAGGTCACGGTTCTTGGCGAGGACGCCAATGCCTGGGCGCCCCTGGTGACCGATGCCTTTATCTTCGAAAGCAGCGATACCCTGCAAATGCGGCAATGCGACGTGCCTTTCGACGCTGGCAAGCACCGCCGCTTCCGGGTCGTCATCGCGCAAGCCAGCCTGGAACGACAAGACGCCTACCGCCGCGTCACCCGCTTCCTGAATCGAGAAGGCCAGGCTGACAATGCCGTCGAAACCACCGGCATGACCCGCCAGCCCTTCAAAATCAACTCGGTCACCTTCTGGCGAAAAGTCCCGATACAGACCGATCCCAAAGCACAATTCCTGAGCTTTTCAGCGCCTTCCGGGACCATCAGCCACAATGCCGAGAAACGCGAGACCATCTATGAACTCACCCCGCCCTGCTTTCCAATCACCGGTTTCGAAATCATCAGCTCGGAAAGGAATTTTCTTCGGAAGGTAACGGTTCAGAAACAGTATGAGCAGGATTTCATCACTGCGCATCACGGTCGGATCACAGCCTGCGACCTGCCTGGCATCACGCAAATCCAGCCCATCTTAGACGGCTTGGCGCCGATCACTGGCGGCCGCATGCGCATCATCATCCATGACGGCGACAACCCACCCCTGGCCGTGACCGACATCCGCTTGCGCACACCAGCCATCAAGCTGACGTTCATCGCCGAACCAGGCCAGACGCCTTGTCGCCTGAGTGCTGTCGCCGGGGCTAAACCGCCGGTCTACCAGCACCCGGATATCTTTCCAGCCATTCTGGCTAATCAAATCGCAGTGACTGACGTCACCCTCGGAGACCGCCAGGGCCAGCCCCGATCGCCCGTGCCGACGCCAGCCCAAGGCCTCCCCCGCTGGATCGTCCTGCTGGCGCTGGCAGCTGCGATCGTCGCCATCGCCGCCGGCGTCGCCAAAGCTGCTAAATCAACCCAGGGCGTTTGCAGCTCCCAGGAATAGCCATTACTTTATTGTCATTGGCTTTCCCCCTACCCACCCCCAGCCCATAGATGCATAATGGCACTGACATTCTACAATTCCCTCACTCGCCGCCTGCAAGAGTTTATTCCCATCACCCCAGGCCAGGTGGGCCTCTACACCTGCGGGCCGACCGTCTACAATTTTGCGCATATCGGCAATTTCCGGGCGTACATATTTGAAGACCTGCTCAAGCGCACCCTCCTCTACCTCGGCTTCCAGGTCAAGCATATCATGAACCTGACCGACGTCGACGACAAGACCATCCGGGGTGCCCAGGCGGCTGGCAGCTCCTTGAACGACTTCACCCAAAAATACAAGGACGCCTTCTTCCAGGACATCGCTGCTTTGCGGATTCTCCCGGCTGACGTCTACCCAGCCGCCACCGAGCATATTGACGACATGATCGCCATCGTCGAAAAGCTCTTTGCCAAGGGCATCGCCTACCAGGCGGATGACCACTCTGTCTATTTTTCCATTGCCAAGTGGCCTTCGTATGGCCAGCTGGTCAACATCGACCACAGTCAAATGCGTTCCGGCGCCCGAGTGAAGCATGACGAATATGCCAAGGAATCCATAGCCGACTTCGCGCTCTGGAAAGCATACGACGCCGCAGACGGCGACGTTGCCTGGGACAGCCCCTGGGGCAAGGGCCGCCCTGGCTGGCACCTGGAATGCTCAGCCATGAGCAGCCGCTACCTGGGTCCGACTTTTGACATCCACTGCGGTGGCATCGACAACATGTTCCCCCACCACGAAGATGAAATCGCCCAAAGCGAAGCAGCCAATGGCTGCCGTTTCGTCAACTACTGGCTCCATTGCGCCCACCTGATGGTCGACGGCCAGAAAATGTCCAAGTCGCTCGGCAATTTCTTCACCCTGCGCGACATCCTCGCCAAGGGCTACACAGGCAGGGAAATCCGCTGGGTTCTCCTAGGCGCCCACTACCGCCAATCCCTGAACTTCTCCTTCAAGGCCCTGGATGACGCCCGCGCCGCCTTGCAGCGCCTCGATACGGCCAAGCAACGCCTGGCCGAACTGGTCAGCGCCCCAAACGCCGGCCTGCAGGAAACAGCAACCGCCGTCACAACCGCGGAAAGCGCTTTCCGCGCCGGACTGGAGGACGACCTCAATATCTCAGCCGCACTGGCAGCACTGTTCGACTTCATCCGCGATGTGAACCGCCTCATGGACGAACAAAAGCTGGCCGGCGCAGCAGCGACTAAAGCGCTGAGCCTGCTGGAACGAATGGACACGGTCCTGGCTGTCTTCACCCCAGACCAGGACGATGAGGTTCCCCAGGCCATCCTTGCTTTGGCTGACGAACGGCAAGCCGCCCGCAAAGCCAAGGATTTCGCCCGCGCCGACCAAATCAGGCATGAACTCGACGCCCAAGGATGGGCGATCGAAGACACCCCAAAAGGCCCACGAGTCAAGAAGAAAATCTAAGCGGGCGACTGCTGTTATTTTATCCGCAGATGACGCAGATGACGCAGATTTTTTTAGGGTGTGCTGTCTGGGGAAATCAGCTGTGGAGCGGCAGAAGGAGCCTCGGAGAGTCGGCACCATGCGTAACCCCCAGGTGCAGCGAAAGCGCAACCTGGGGTCAAGCAGCCCTTTCCTCCCCCATGTAAAATCCAACGATGCTTTTCGGGCGGGTTCTGGTTAGACAGCCCCGCCCGCATAGTTCTTACCGCTCAAAGGCTGCGTCAAACGCAATGTTGGAAGGCGCAAAATCGATTTTGCGGACGAATTCGCAGGCGTCGCGTGCGCCGTATTCGCGGTCCATGCCGCTGTCTTCCCATTCCACGGACAAGGGTCCCTGGTAGCCAATTCGATTCAATTCCCTGATGATTTCCTCGAAATTGACGCCGCCGTGCCCAGGGCTACGGAAGTCCCAGCCGCGGTTTGGCTGCCCGAAATTGAGATGGGACGCCAAGATGCCGGAGCGGCCGTCCAGCGTCACGATCGCGTCCTTGATATGGCAATGGTAGATGCGGTCTGGGAATTCGCGCAGGAACATGACTGGGTCAACACCCTGCCAGAGCAGATGGCTGGGATCAAAATTGAAACCAAAGGCGGGGCGATAGTCCAAGGCTTCCAGGGCCATGGTAGCCGTATGCAGGTCAAAGGCGATCTCGGTCGGATGCACTTCCAGGGCGAATTTGACGCCGCAGCGGTCGAATTCGTCCAGGATGGGATTCCATATATCAGCGAAATACTTAAAGCCGTCGGCAATCATCTGGTCGCTGACTGGCGGGAAGCTATAGAGCGCATGCCAGATCGGCGAGCCGGTGAAGCCGTTCACCACCTTGACGCCCATGTTCTTGGCCGCCTTCGCCGCAGCTTTCATTGAGGCGATGGCCCAAGCGCGCTTTTTATCAGCGCTGCCATTGCATTCTTTCGGCAACATGCCGAAATTGTCAGAACGCGCGTCATTATTGGGGTCGCAGGTGAGCTGGCCAGCCAGGTGGTTGCTGATCGCCCAGCAGTCCAGGCCGGCTTTCTTCAGGATGGTGCGCTGCTGCTGGCAGTACTCGACGCTTTCCGCGCCGCGGAACACGTCAAAATGATCGCCCCAGCAGGCCAGCTCTAAGCCGTCGTACCCAAATGACTTGATTTTCCCTGCCAGCTCGCTCAGCGGCAGGTCAGCCCATTGTCCGGTGAAAATTGTTACTGGACGCGCCATGTCTCATTCTCCTTCGTCTGCTTGATTGCGATTATGCGCCGTTGCGAATCAACTGATTCGCGACGGCGGCCCTAAGAAAGTCACCCTATCAGCCCGTGCCTGAACCCTGACAGCCAGGCGAACTCAGGCTTGGAAGGTTCGGCCAAGGAAAGGCTGTGGATGCTTGAACACCTTCTGCTGAGAGCTTTCCAGCAGGATGCCCGTGCCGTTGACGATCGCCCGCAACGGGTCCTTGGCCACTGAAACCGCCAGCCCTGTATCTTCTGACAGCAACTTGTCCAGCCCGCGCAGCAACGCTCCGCCGCCTGCCAGGACAACGCCGTTGTTGATCAAGTCTGCCGCCAATTCCGGCTTACAGGAATCCAACGTCCTACGGACGGCATAGCTGATCCGCGATATAGGCTCTTGCAAAGCCTGGCGGATTTCCTCGCTGTTGACCATGACGGCGCGCGGCAGGCTGCTGCCAATCTGCCCGAGGTCCCGGCCGTACACTTCCTTCTCTAAAGGCGTTTCGAGCCGATAGGCGCTGCCGATCTCGATCTTGATCTGCTCTGCCGTCCGCTCGCCGATCAGCAGGTTATGCTTGTTTTTCATGTGCTGGATGATGGCTTCGTCCATCGCGTCGCCGCCGCATTTAACGCTCTCGGAGTGAGCGATGTCCGCCACGGAGATAATCGCCACCTCAGTCGTGCCGCCGCCGATGTCGACAATCATGCTTCCGGTCGGCTCGTCAACCGGCAATTCCACGCCGATCGCGGCTGCCAAGGGTTCGGGAACCAGGCGCACCTCGCGGGCACCGGCTCGGCGCGTGCTGTCCAGGACCGCCCGCGTCTCCACATCTGTGATTCCCGAAGGCACTGCCACCAGGACGCGCGGCTGCATGACCTTGAAGCGACCCGTGGCACGACGAATGAAGTGCCGCAGCATCTCGTCAGTGACTTCCGCGTCGGCAATTACGCCGTCCTTCATCGGCCGGACAGTACGAATCCCGCGGGAAGTCCGGCCCACCATGCGCTTGGCCTCGTCACCAACAGCGACGACCTTGTTGTTGATGGTATTGACCGCAACGATCGACGGCTCAGAGAGTACAATGCCCACTTCCGCGACATAGACCAGAGTGTTCATCGTCCCCAAGTCAATGCCGACGTCATTGCAAAAGAAATTCTTGATTTTGTCCAGCAGCATAGTGCTTTTTCCCCTTTGCGGCCGCAGTCGCCTCCGGCCTGCGGAATCAGGATGGCGGCTAATGCTTTATATCATCATAATATGTCGCGCCTTGCCCAGATAACAACACCGACAGGCAAAAAAAACGGTCTGTTAACATTAGTGGACGAGTGCTTGCTGGTCAGAGCTTTCCGGCGTCGGGGTCGGATTTTTCTCCTTGGAGATGGAGGTAACGGCGGTCGAGGAGGTGCGCCAGGCGGACATCCTGGAGGCCATGCAGCATGGCGCTGCGCACGTCGGGAAAGCACGTTTCCAGCTGGTCGAGCAATTGCTCCAGATAGAAGCGATCACCATGCTGCTGCAAATCTTCCTGGTACGGGCAGGACTTGACAGCCGGATAGTCCAGGCGCTGCGCCAAGGCACTGATCCGAGCCTTGCTGATCGTGCACAAAGGCCGAATCAGGCGCTTGCTGCCCCCGTCTGCTGCGACGTTCGGGCCCATCGTCTTCAAGCCGCCGCCGCGGAACAGAGCCATCAGGAAACTGACGCAGAGGTCGTCCAGCTGTTGTCCGAGGGCGATTTTGTTGCAATTGAGGCGGTCAGCCGCCGCATGCAGCTGTCCGCGCCGCAGCCGCGAACACAGCGAGCAGGGGCGTTCCTCAGCGTTCTTGTCAACCAGCAGGGACTGCCCAGGAATAGTCACGCTCTCCCAGTCCCAGCCCTGGGCTTGGCAATAGGCACCGAGGCCAGCCAAATCAAAGGAGGCAAAAGCCATATCCACCGTGACAGCTTTCAGCGAAAATTGGAATGGGGCACGTCGTTGCAGGAAGGTCAGCACATGCATCAGCGTGAGGCTGTCCTCGCCGCCGCTCAGCCCGACTAAGACCCGGTCGCCGTCCTCAAGCATGGCGTAGTCATTGACAGCCCGCGACACGTCCCTGCAGATGCTCGCAAAATCGCGCCAGCGCCAAAATAACTTACTCTCTGACATCAGTTGCCTTCAACCACTTCAAACACCCGCCTTGGCCAGGAAGCCTCCCCAGGGGCAGGCGGAATGACTGCGCCGGAACTCTGGCCGAACCCGGTTCATTAAAATGCCATCGGCTGCCTTTTTTGCAAACATCAGGCGTGTATATTACCCAAAACCAATTTTCCCAAACGACCGTTTTTTCACCTGGCCGCCTGTGCCATCCCCCCACTCTGGAGAACGTCTGTCATGCTGCTGCACAATCTGTTCTACGACATCGCTCCCAAAATTCTTCCTGTTGGCCGCCTGACCAAGGTGACCATCCGTCCGCTTTATGACCATATCCAGTTGAATCCTGAAGGTCGTTACGACTTGCAGCTGATGGGGCGCGAGTTCCAGACTGCCGATCCCATCCCGATGACCAGCGAGAACGGCGCACTCGTCTTCACATTCACACCGGCGACCGAGCAGGAGTACGAACTGGTACTGTTTGAGACCATCGGCGAAGCCCGGGTGAAAAGAGAAGGCTTCAATTTCTACGCACTCCAAGACGATCTCTTCAACACCCGCCCCTGGAAAGGCGACATCCATCTGCACAGCTGCCGGTCGGACGGGCGCGAGTCGCCGGCGTACGTCGCCGCCCGCTACCGCCAAGCCGGGTTTGACTTCTTCGCCCTCACTGACCATCACCGCTACGAACCCTCGCTGGAAGCGATTGACGCGCTGAAAAACTTCGACACCGACTTCCGCGTCTACCCCGGCGAAGAAGTCCATCCGCCCTCAAACCCGGTTCATCACATCAACTTCGGCGGCTCGTTCAGCGTCAATGACCTGCATCGTGACAAAGAGCGCTATGAAAAGGAAGTCGACTTAGTGGAAGGCACCCTGGAACACCCTGAATTGACGCCTGCGGAACGACGCATTCTGGCCTCCTCCGTGTGGGTTTTCAACAAAATCAGGGAGGCTGGCGGCCTTAGCCTGTTCTGCCATCCCTATTGGGTCACTGGCAACCGCTACAACGTCAGCGAGCCGATCATCAAGGCTCTGTTCGCTGACATGCCGTTTGACGCCTTCGAGCTGCTCGGCGGATTTTCCAAGGCCACCTACGAAGGCAATGTTCTCCAAATCGCCCGCTGGGGCGATGAACGGGCCAAAGGCAAAAAAATACCGATCGTCGGCGTCTCGGATTCACATGGGACAGAAAACGGCAACCTGTTCGACTGGTACTACACCCTCGTCTTTGCCCCCACGCCTGACTTCAAGGACCTGAAAGCCGCCATCCTCAACGAAGCCGCTGTCGCTGTCCAGGCCATCCCTGGCGAATGTCCGCAAATCTATGGGCCGTTCCGAATCGTCAAATTCGCCTATTTTCTGCTCCGCGAAGTCCTGCCCCTGCACGACGCCGAATGCGCAGAAGAAGGACGCCTCTTGCTCAAGGCGCTCGCCGGCGACAAAGACGCCGCAGCCATGCTGAAACTGACCAAAAACCGCGTCAAAAAACTCTTCGACCATCTCTGGGCTTGAGTTCAACGCCTCCGCCACGCAAAAACCCGCTTTCAGGAAACTTGCCATGCCTCGACTCGCCGCCCCTGCCGCCATAGCCCTGATCGCTTTCTTTGCCCTGGCCGCCGCTGCTGCTGACTGGCCATTGCCCATGCAGACGGATGCCTGGAAGGTCAACCGAACGGAAGCCAAACTGACGGAGACGCAGGTGTCCATCGCTGGCCAGGACGTGCCGGCGCTGCGGGTCACCGGCCCCATCATCCTCAGCATCAGGCACGATTTCCCTTTGCCACGCCCAGTCTCGGCCTGTTCTCTGCTCAGATTCCGCTTCCGGCTGGAAAACCACAACGTCTACCGCGGCTTCGCGTACTTGCATGGCTCGAAGGACGGCGTCAAAACCAGTCAACGAATCGAATGCAATCTCAACGAGGCCCTCGGCATTGCATCAGGCCCAATCCTCGTCGACCATTGGTATGAGGGTGCCCTAGTCATCCGCGATGCAGTCCCAGACGGTTTTCAGATGCTGCACGGCGTCACCATCGGACTGGCCAACTGGCGCCCCGGAGACATGCCGAAAAACGCTGTCCTCTCCTATTTGCTCACAAACCTGCGACTCACTGACGAACCAATGCCAGTCGCTGACACCACCCCAGAACTCCAAGCCAAAAGGGAGGAATGGGAAGACTTTTTGGCCAACTTCCGCGTCGACTATTCGGATGGCGTTCATCTGCTGGAGCCGCCCCCGGGAAATCGCTTTGAGCAACCGATAGTGCTGGTCAAAGATGGCCAACCCCAGGCGGAAATTTTCGTCAATACCGCTTATGCAACACCAGCGGCGATGACGGCTGCGGAGGAACTGCGCGACCACGTCCAACTCATCACAGGCGTAGAACTGCCCATCAATCCGGCACGACGGCGGCCCGGCGCTACCCGGATTTTCATCGGCAAGTCAGCCTCAAAAATCCTGCATGCACCGCGATATTTCCGCTCAGAACTTGAGCAACTGCACGGCTCGGACGGCTTTGCCATCCGCCGGATCGAAGACGAACTCTACATTTTCGGAGCGCAGGACAAGGGCGCGCTCAACGGCGTCTACACGCTGCTGGAGAACAACACCGACCTCATCTGGGTCAGGCCGAATAAAACCTTTGGCACGGTCTATTCCAAGCAGCCGGACCTGGCGCTGGTCTGGGGCGACGGCGTACTCGACCGACCGGCCACACCGCGGCGAGGCTTCAGCTCTTTCGGCACCCAGCAGTACCTGGCCAGAAACCGCTGCAACGTGATGACCGGCGGCGGTGGAGACAACTACTGGGCCTTTGCCTCCGCCAAAAAGTACGGCCCTGCCGACTTCTGGTTCTATGGCGGCCACAACATCTGCGAATTCGTACGCGCTTCCCATCCTTTTGACACGCATCCGCAGTACTACTCCCTGATCAACGGTGAACGGCGCACCTACGGCAGCAACCTCTGCTTCACCAACCCAGAACTGCTGGACATCTTTAGCGCCAATGTAATCTACACGCTGCACCGCGCGGCGCCAGACGTCGCTGGCATCCATCTTTCCCTGGATGACACCTGGCTCTGGTGCGAATGTCAGGACTGCCAGCAGGACATTGTGACCCCGGAAGGCGTCGTCGTCCCCCGCACCGACCCTGCTTTCACCTCTACCAGGATGTTCCTGTTTCTCAACCAAGTCGCAGATGAAGTGACCAGGGTCTATCCCCGTTACACCCTCCTGGTGCTGGCCTACTTCCAGACCGCCGAGCCGCCCAAATGCCCAGTCCACCCAGCCATTGTCCCTCAATTTGCGCCCTATGTTCGCGTCAATGACAAGAACCCCATCTTCGCACCGGAAAATTTAGTCTGGCTGGATCGACTCCGTCGCTGGCGCACGAAATGCCCCCGCATCACCATGTACGGCTACAACTCGCTTGGACTCGCCTTTCCCAAGCCCCTCTGCCACACACACAAGCGCGATTTTCGCGAATTCTACCAATACGTCGAGGGCATTGGCGCTGAAGGCACCTCCATGCAATGGGGCGATGAAATCGACGGCCGTAAGACCCAAATCACTCTCTGGGACTACTCGGCCATCGAATTCTGGGTCATGTGCAAACTCTACTGGAACCCAGAGCAAGATGTCGAGCAACTTTACAAACAATTCATCTATCGGACTTATCGGGAGGCTGCTCGGCCAATGGAGCAATTCTTTGGCGCTCTACGAGAAGAATTCTATCGCAGCCGCTCAGCGACCACGATTGGCGACAATCCCGTCGCTCTGACCCAGAATTACATCCTGCGCACAGGCCGCGAAGCCGAAATGCGCGGACGCCTGGAAGAAGCCAGCGCGCTGGTGCGCCATCCGACCAGCGCTGAACTCATCCGACGTTTGCGCGAACGATTCGAGTTCTATATCGCCGCCGCCAAAAACATCAAGACGCCCTCCGCGTCCTTACCCTTGCTCCGCGTCGATGGTGTTCCTGGCTTTGAGCATGCGGCCTGGGACAGCGCCGCTCGCCTGGATTCCCTCCAACTGCTGGCAGATGCAGGCAAAGCCGCCAGCCGCACCACCAAGACGGCCATGTTCCACGACACTGTCAATCTCTATTTCCGATTGCAGTGCTTCGAAGCCGACATGAACGACCTGCTGTTGACGCCTAACCCCAGCGGCGGCGAGCAGATCAAGGAAGGCGCACACGTCGAAATCTTCCTCGAAGACCCCAGCCAGGCCGGCGATTACTACCTGTTCAGCATGGACGCAGCAGGCAACGTCGCCGACTTGAAAAAATACGACATCACCTGGAACAGCTCCTGGAAATACTCCCATCGCCGCCTTCCAGACCGCTGGGAGGCCATCGCTGTCATCCCCCTCTCTGATATCGGCGCCGACATCGCCAAAGGCAACATTATCCGGGCAACCATCATCCGCGAAGTCTGCACCAGCGACAAAAAATTCCGTGAGAGCAGCAGCTGGAGCGGCGGCAAACACCATCAGCCGCAATCCTTCGGCAGCTTGACCCTGATGCGATAACCTCTGAATCCGACGCCATGATAATAATGATTGTCGGCAGCTGCCGCTCGGCACTTGAGCAGTTCAAAGGAGGCAACCCGTGACCACGACACGGCTTTGCTCAAAATGCTTTAGAAAATTCATCAGGCACGAAGATGCCGCGCCTCCAGAGGATTTGGTTACCAAAGATACATTATGCCCACATTGCGGAGGGGAGTGGCTGGCCGTCAGCAGCTCTACGCCTGACCGGGAAACAGCATTGCGGTTCTTTCGGGAATTTCCCAGCGGAAAACATGAATGGGAAATGACTGTACAGGAGAAACAAAATTTCATCGACGGGATATGTTTGCTGGAGACACTGACCGGCTCTTGTGACCGGGAATTATTTTGTGCGGCGGCCTCGGCGGTCGGCTATGGCATCCCTGGCGGAGTTTTTGAACAACTGATCTCTGTCCTGACGCAAAACAAAAATTTTCTTCTCTATGGCCTTTCTGATTTAGGCTGGTCTGATTCTTCTCCGGAGTATATTCGTTATGCTCTGATGTTATGTTCCGAGAGCCTCGATTTTCTCGGCGATCCGTCTCCAAGCATCCGGGCTGCGGCTATCAATCGCATAGCCGTCGAAGAAATTATCCCAGGGCAAAAAGACCCTGATGGCCAAGAACTCTGCATAAAAGCCGCAAAGAAACTCGAAGATGAATTCGCCAGTTTGCAACTGGATTATTTATTTAAAAAATTTGGCGGGTCATTTTTTTTCACGCCTTCTTTTCACTATCCAGAAACCAAGGCGTTTGGGGCGCATGAGCGCATGGGTTGGTTACTGGTTATCTTATCTATATGCATGCCAGTCACAGGATTCGCAGGTTATTGGCTCGGAAAGCGTAAAGGAAATTCTCTCATTCCCAATCTGGAATGGTGGATTGCCGGACTAGGCATGGTTACGGCGTTGGTCACGGCGCTGCACTCTTATTCGCAATGGGTGCGGGAGGAAAAAACTCAAAAAGCAAAAGGCCGCCTGAAGCGGGATTGGACTATCCCCAAAAACTTGAAAAAAGCCTTGATACGCCGTTCCCAAGATGAAATCAAAATAGCCATTCTATTGGGTCGCGCCGATGGGCTGGAAGCAATAATTTTTCTAATCGGCGGCTCTGAGCTGACGTATGTATCCGCTGCCGGACAAACCAAAGTCGTAGCTGACGCAAGGGATATCATCCATGAATTGTCGGAAGCGTTGCGAAATGCGTCTGAATTCATGCTTCCGTGTCATCGAATCGTCTATCCAAGCCCAGGGGATGTCACCATCAATATCCGTTATCCTGGCCTTGGCTTTTTAGTGATAGAAGAACGCATAGAGGCCATGCAGGATGGAAACACACTCATCGGGGAAGTCTTTGCCGTAGCTTTGCCAAAATTGATGGCTGAAGTCAAGCCAGGTTGACCGGAGATGCTGGAATGAGTATAACCACGCATCCCGGAAATTACATCATTCTTCATTCTTTGGCCAAGGATAGCTCTTGGCGCTGGTTTGGTGGTAGTTCGTGTCAAGTTTCTCACCGAGTGCGACCAGCGCGGCTAAGCGGCGCGCCATGTCGCTGACATAGCGCACTTCCTCGGGGAGAAGGCCGCGCCCCAGCAAAGGTCTTTCCCGATAGGAGAGCCACTTTTTGATGACCTGGTAGCCGCCAATGTAGTAATTCCACACCGCATTGGGCACATTCCGCCAGCAGGTGACGTCATTGAGGAAGACATCGCAGGTGTCGTCGCCATTATCGCGGAGCTTGCCTTTGCCCGGCATGGTGATGCCGCCCCGGCCAGCATATCCCCAGCCAGCCGTGAGGTCCAAGTCCCCGGCAGCAGGATTGGCCTGCTTGCCGTCCAAGCGCGTGAATACGGCAATCGACCGCAATTCAGGCGAAACATTCCCTGTCGTGACACCCGGCACCGATGTTTCACTATCAAGCAATGCAGCAACCTGGTGCCCCAGCGCAGCCGAGGCTTCAAGCTGCTCCCGAGCCTGCGGCAAGGGTATCCGAGGCCAGTCTTGACGGACGCCGTCAGCATTCGCTTCAAGATATGCCGGCGAATAGCCAATGGCCAAAGCATGATGCCAAATCAACTCAGAAACCACCTGGTCAGCATCAGGATCGCCATAACCAAGCGAAGACAAATAGGCACGCGCAGCAATAGATAAATTCGCAGTGACAACATCCTGCTCAAGGCTTAAACCAGGTAAAAAAGCGCCGGAAGAGGAGGACGGTGAATCGCCGCGCCTAAGCCGCAGAGGAAAGTGCCGGGCATGGCCAGATATGCAATCGTAATCACAGACCAAAGGAGAAAAGAAAAATGGCGGCCCCTCCGGACTCTTGTCAGCAGTGTCACGAGTGATGAAAAACTTGTTGCCAGGAAAACGCTGTTGCAACAACGCTGGCGACGGGCGAGAAAACAATGGAGCAATATCTGAAGAAAGATATGCAAGCCGAATGTCAAAAGGTTTAAATGGATAATCTACGATATTGTCGATGTCAAATGCACACCCTTTGAGAAGATTTCTTGCCTTTTCAGCTTTAAACTCTCCTGACGATGTCATGAAAAGAGGGGCGATTTTCATGATGTCGTCGTTAGACAGGCTTGGATCCAAATATTTTTTGACCAGTAACAAATTATCTTTCTTGTCGGGAAATACTATTAGAGAATTACCACGTCGTTCAACTGGACCATTGTAAGGCGGTTCTTCGCTCAGCTCGGTCAGTTTTGGCCAGGTCAGATATTCTGTTGACACATTGGATGGTCGGAAGCTCCAGCGATTTTCCTTGCAGGGATTGGCTATCTCGTACTGGCTGTCAAAATCCTCGACTCCGAGACTGGCCCGGAGGTCGTTTCTTTTATCCGTGCCCCAAAAATGCCGGAAGCGCACTTTGGCATCCGCTGTCTGCTCCCTTGTTCGTTTGACCAGCAGGCTGATGGCTGTGCCGACGCGAATGCCCTCGCGGTTCCATTCCGTGGAAAAAACTGATGGGTCAGGAGTTCCTTCCGGCGTCAATTTACCTGTTTCGCGACTGTCGCCATTCATGCAGTCAAGCCAGATGGCGTCAAATTCATCCAAGAACCGACGGCGGGCGACCACAAAGGACGGATCGCCCAAATAGGAGAAATTCGAGATAAATGACACTATTCCTCTGCCTCCGTATTCGGCGATGCGTTTTTCGGCAAGTCGGAAGAAGCGGATATAGAGGTCATCCAGGTTGAATTTTTTGATCCCCCATTCACTGATCAGTCCAACTTTGTATGGTTCGACCAGGTTGTTTTCCTCGTCTGGGCTAATTCCTGCGTATGCGTTGTAAGGCGGGTTGCCGAGGATGACGAGGATAGGCTGTTCTTGCTTCACCTTGTCGGCGGCGTCGCGTTCGTCCTCGAATCCCGGGAAGGCGATTTGCTTAGGTTTTTCGCTGGGCGGCTCCCATCCGGTGAGTGCGTTAGTCAAATACACGCCGACACGTTCAGGCTGTCCGTTTTGTTCTTGCAATGGTACTCCCAGGTTTTCGAGTTCCAGGCCAAGCTGCAAATGGGCGACGACAAAGGGCGCAGGCAGAATCTCAAAGCCGAAAACCCGCTCCATGGCGGTGCGCTTGAGGTCTTGCGCCATCAGCGCATCACCGCCTTTTTCCCGCAAGGTGGCGGCGATGCGCCGCAACACGGCTCGCAGATAAGCGCCAGTGCCGCAGCAAGGGTCAAGCACCACGACGTTAGGGTCAGCCAATCCATCAGCAATGCCCAATTCGCTGCGCAGGACTGCATCCACCCGCTCGACTTGATAGTGGACGATCTCTTCGGGAGTATACCAGACGCCGAGTTCCTTGCGCAATTCCGGGTCAAAGGCTTGCAGGAAGGGTTCGTAGAAATACTGCACGGCATGCCCTTCATCAAACGACTCGAAGAATTCGTTGCGGTTCACTCGATTCAGTGCTGCTGCTGTCCAGTCCAGGACTTCGGTCAGTCCCAGTGCGCCCAGGTGTCCAGGGTCAGCCACCTGCGAGAAGAGCGCCCGCAACATGGGCACCCGCAACAAATATTGCGCTGTGCGCCAATCGAAATGCTCACCGCCGCTGTAGGATGACGAACTCTCAAAGAGCACTTGCTGAAAACCTGACAAATCGCGGGTTTGAAGAGACTTTTTACGCGCCCAAAACACCCATGCCGAAAAAACGCCGTAGAAAAGGGTCTGGATCAACGTCGAACGGAAAAAATGTTCTCCGCGTTCGCCTACGAAATGCAACCCGAGCGCTTCTTCCAGCGCATCGCGAACGCTCTTCAAGGCAGGCAATTCCGCTTTTTGGATGCGCAGCCTGGCATCATGCGCGTAGGAAGCCAAAATGGCGGCGACATCCTCAGGCTTGCACAAAGGCGCATTGCACAACAGCACGCGCTTGAGGTACTCAAACATCCGCTCACCATGCTCAGATGCGCCCTTGCGCGGATGCGACGCTAAATGCCAAAATTCATCTTCGCTGTCAGCCAAAGAAAATTTTTCGAGTATGCAAGGCTTGCCGGAAGGATTAGTGCCGATAAGAATAAAAGCGCGAAAGTTGGTCACCAGCACTACGCGATAATGCTCCCAGTAGCGACTCACCTGTTCGGTGCCGGCAATGGCCTCGACATTCTCCTGCGGCGCCTTTGCCTCGATCACCCCGCGTGAAGGCAACAGCCCCTTGAAGGCCTCGGCGCTGGCAGTCACCTCGGCGCCGGAACGCCGAAACTGGTCGGCGGTGAATAATCCGCCATCGGGTATGCCGGCCCCAGTGCTCTTGGGGTTAATGACGCAGCGCACCTTGGGAGTCAGCGTCGAACCGATGTCAGTGAGCATACGCTCAAGCGCCGGATAAAACGATGTTTCAGCAACATGCGAACCAGTGCCGTGAATCCCGGAGATGTCTCTTAAATAACGCTCAATGATGCTTTTAGACATTACATCCCTACTTAGGGTCGGGCAATGTGCAAATCCAATGGTGCCCTAGGCGCCTATTAGGCGTCTACCAGCCCAACCACTGTGCCAAGTCGCTCTTTCCATCGCAAAAGTTCGCACATTGCTACAGATTTGTTATTGTGCAACATCTTGTGATGAATACTTGTATGCCTTCAGACACCGCATGTCGTTCTGGCTTTCAGCATTTCTTCTGCTGCACGGTTTAATTTCCCCTGCACAACACACCCCCAAAAAATCTGCGTCATCTGCGTCATCAGCGGATAAAACAACAGTTTCTCGCCCCTTGCCCTCATCTACTGAGAGCTGGGCAGACCTCTCTGAAGCTGCATTGTTCGCAGCCATATTCCGAGGGTGCGCACGGGAAGTCTTCTTCTTCGGCGACATTTTTTTCCGGGTCACGCAATTTAGCGCGCATTGCCTGCGAGCTGGTGACGATCTGGTCCTGGACCGATACCAGCAGCTCGGGCTGCACCGGGTAATCGCTTTTTCGTCCTCCATCCAGCAGGAAGACGCCGTGTAGGCTCAGCTTATCGAGCGGCACGTTCCATTTGCTCATGGCGTAGAGTGCGTAGCAGGCCAGCTGCTGCCGCAAGGTGATGCGGTTCTCGACGCCGGTCTTCCAGTCGAGGATGTGGCAGATTCCGTCAGCGTCGATATATGCGAAGTCAAGGGCGCACCAGACTTTGACGTCATTGCTCATGAAGGTGTCAAGGACGTCGTTCGTCTTCCAGCTGCTGTAGGGCAAGGCCAATATTTCCCGCACGGTTGGCGACATCACAAACGATTCCAGGCAGGTGAACACCCGTTCGCGGAGCGCATTGGTCGTTTCCGCGGGCAGCGTCCTGCCATTGCCATAGTACAATTCAAACAAATTTGTGCGTCGTGACGGATACTGCTCCCATTCTCGCCCGACCGCTTCTTTCCAGCCGGCATTCATTCTGTTGCGGGCTTGTTCCTGCAATGCCGCTGTTTCCGGCCACTGCCCACTGCGGGCGAATTCATCTAAAGTGTCCTTGATAAGGCTGTGAACAAGCGAGCCGGCCCACATTGCCAGCGGCTTGATATTCTTGAGGATGTATAGCTTGCGTGTCTCTGGGCTGGCATCGTCCTCCCAGCCGCCCCAGGCGCCGTAGTAGGTGTAATAATACGCCCGCTGGCAGGCTTGGAAAAGCTGTGCGCGTGACACGGACCAGGTCAACTCATTCACTAATTTCTTCATCCTCATCCCCTTACATCCAGGCGTCAGCGGCTGACTACGCTCCAAAGCTGTCGGCGTCATCTTCTTCGCGCCGGCGCTGCCGGAAAAATTCCTGTACGATCAGCAGACATTCATCTGCCAGGATGCCGCCGACGGTTTCGACCCGATGCAGCATTCCTGGGTAGTTGGTTATAGCCAGGGCGCCGCCGGCTGCTCCCATGCGTTGGTCATGGCATCCGAAGAACAATTTGCCGAGCCGGCAATTGACCATGGCGCCGGCGCACATAGCGCAAGGCTCCTTAGTGACATACATTTCGCAGTCGTACAGGCGCCAATCGCCCACAGCGGCGGCTGCTATAGTCAAGGCGATCATTTCCGCATGGGCGGTGCCGTCCTTGAGCCTTTCCACCTGGTTGTGAGCCTGGGCGATGATGCGCCCAGCCCTGACCACGACTGCACCGACCGGCACTTCGCCATCCCGCGCCGCCTGCTCGGCCAGCCGGATGGCCTTGCGCATAAACGCCTCAGGAGTGGGATTCGGCAAGACAGGGACGTTCCCGTTCATTCCGACAGCGCCTCCAGGAAGCGCCGAGCCCGGTCTGGCTGGTCATCCAGCACGACCGTCGCTGCCTGCCGCAAACGACGCAGGCGCGGCTCGTCAGCGGGCAGGCCGCCGGCGCGTTCAAGGCGGTCAAAGGTCGCGGCGGCTTCCAGCAAATGACTGCGGAGATCATGATAATACAGATCAAGGATTTCTGCGGCGTTCTTCACGGGTTTCATCATCAGCGCCCTTGCTTGACAGGAATAGTTATTGCCGACGGCTGCGGTCGCATCACCGCCGGACCAGGGCAAGAAGTGCGTTCTCGGCATTCTGCAAGGCTTCGTACATCTCTGCCGACGTCTCAGCGGCTCGCAGGTCATCGGGCAGCGAAGTTCTGCTGCACAACAGGCTGACCCGGCCCAGCGTCTGCAAATGCTGCTGTGATTCCAGGCAGCAGATCAAAAAGAACAGGTCTGTGCCCTGCCCGTCGTCAGCCTGTCCGAAAAATACTGGCCGCGGTGTTTTGGCAATGCAGACAAAGGGGGTTTCAAACAGGAAGTCATCCCTGACTAGCGGGTGTGGCATAGCAATGCCTCCACTCATGGCAGTGGAGTATTCTTCCTCGCGCTGGCGCAGCCTTTCATATAAGTCCTTGGGGTCATAGAGCAAGCCGGTAGTCTCGGCCAACTCGGTCAGCGCCTTCAGGATGGCTGATCGCGACTGCCCCGGCAAAGACGGATGCATGAACTCCTGTCGGCAGAGGCTGGTGATGGGCGTGCCTTCCAAGAGGTCTTCACTCAGCGACGCTGGCAGCAAATCACGCTTTTCAGATTTGTCGGGATGCAAAAGCCGATGTGAATACCAGTTTTGCACGGCATCAGCATCAAAGAGGTAGCGACTGCCTTGCAGAACACACGGGATTTCCGCAGCCACCGCCAAGGTGCGCAACGTCTTGCAGTCCATCTGCAACAACTCTGCCGTCTTCTCTAAACTGAGCCATTGAAAAGCCATAGGAAAAAAACACGCTCCGAAACAACAATCGCAATAGCGGCCCGGGAAAACTACGCAACCGTGGGCAAGAAGGTACTATAATGCCGACACCGGATGAGGTAAAATAAAAAGGACGCGAAGATGTGAAATTTTGGTTAAGGGGGGTAATGGGTCAGTCATTGATACTCGGAGTTCCGGTGAGCTTCAGAGCCAGGCACCCAGGCTAAGGCGCTTTAGTGGACCGTGGACAATGGACTTTAGTGGACTTTAATGAACGCTAGTAGACGATGGACTGTGGACAGAAGTGGACGAAAGTGGAGAGTGGACGTGGGCAGAAGTGGACGAAAGTGGACGGTGGAGCGGCATGTAGTACAGGCTCATACCTCGCCCATAATTCTCGCCCCTCAGCATTCAGCATTCAGCATTCAGCATTCAGCATTCGCCCCTCGCCCCTATCGTCACGTGCGCCGTCTGTTCAACGCCTGTTCGAACAGCTTTCCTCTGCTTTCGATTGATTTTTTGGCGTTGAAGCGGTACTCGATATGCTGGCGTGCGCTTTTGCGTCGTCGTTCTCGTTCATCTGGCTGTGATGCCATTTCCAGGATTGCGTCGGCCAGGCTTTCCGGCGTCAGGTCAGCCACTGGCCAGCCTGTTTCCGCGGTCAGCGCTTCTGGCAGGCTTCCGGCCTGGCTGCCGACTACCGGCAATCCTGTTGCCATCGCTTCGGTCACTACATTGGGAATGCCGTCGCGGTCTCCGTCTGCATCGACGATGCTGGGGACGCAGAGGCACGATGACTGGCGCAGGTGCTCCTTGACGGCGTCCTGGTCGAGAACTCCTTTCCAGCGGATGAGGTTAGACAGCCCATCGCGTTCTGCTTGGCGGCGCAACGTTGTCCCCAGCGGCCCATCGCCGATGATAGTCAGCTGCACCGCTTGCAAGTCTTTGCTTACGATCAGGCTCAGCGCCTTCAGCAAAATAGACACGCCTTTCTTAGGCACCAGGCGTCCGACGAACAGCAGCTTCAGGCAAGGCTCGCATTCAATGCGTTCCACGTATGGCCATTGCTTCAGCTCCAGGCCGTGATAAATCACGTGCAGCCGGTCAGCCGCCCAGGGGCAACGTTCGCGGAAGGCTTCGGCGGCCGCCTCGTTGCACACGGTGATAAAGCTGGCATCGCCAAACAGCCGTCGCAACGGGAACTTGCAGGCATGGATATCAAAGGCGTGAATGCCGACGCTGAAAGTGCAGCCCAGCTGCCGGGCTGCTTCAGTCCCGAGCAACGCCGCCAGATCGGCGAATTCCGCGTGGATATGGCCGATGCGCTTTTCGCGACACTCTTCCAGAAGGCTCTGCAACAAGTCCCGATGCCTGCGCAGCGACCACTGCGCACGCAGCCATTTGGGCAGCAGACGGGCCAGGGTCGCCCGAATTCCGAACTTAGCGCTGCGCCGCGCCGCGATGCTGCGGGGCGCTGGCTTTTTTGACAGCACCCGCACTGATGGCCAGTCTGGCTTCACCTCCGTATCGCCGGCATACAGCGCTACCGCGTGAATCGGCAAGTTGCGGCGTTGCAGCAATCGCAGGTCCAGGCGCAGAAACGTCTCGCTCCAGAGTGGGTATGCTGTCAGCAAATACAAAATACCATCGCCATCGCACGTTGGGGCGCGGCTTTGGCGCCGGACTTGGCGGCTAAGGCTGGCGACCGGCCAGAGCAAAATCACAAAAACCGCCAACGCCACTAATGCGATAGCCAATGCTACGTACTGCGGCAACTTCTCTAGGCCGCAACATTCGTAGCGGGCAATTAAGTGCATCGGTTGTTCAGCCAGTGCGGCCAGCGGCGACGTCAGGTGAATCGTCAAGGTGTAATCACCCAGCGGCAGAGTCGGATCGAGCGAGCCGACCGGCAGCCATTTCGCGCCCTCGGCTTCGATGATTTCGGCTCGATACTGCACTGCCAAATCGCCTTCCCGCACGATGTCTTCGCCTTGACGCAGCGTCAGAGTGCCGAACACGCTACCGAGAGCCTGTCTGGCGTCCTCATGCGTAGCCATTGCCACGCCCTCTGGCACTTGCAGGTACAAGGTCACACCATGCGCCAGTTGCGAACTCTGCTGATAAGGCGCGGATACCTCCCCGGCAGCGCCGGAATCCATCACCAACTTACAGGGCATGGCCGACAGCGTGGCCTCATACTGCTGGCGACACTGCCGATACAGTCTGCAATGGACGATGCCGACCACCAGGGACGCCGCCGCCAGCAGCGCCGTCGCCGTCAAACCGAGAATTGCTCGCATGGTGACTCCTGCCGATAGGATTTTCAGCCCTCAAGGGCGCTTGCAGTTGAAATCGCGGCAACCGGCGCGGTCGACGGCCTTCTCAATACCGATAGTGTTCGGGCTTGTAGGGTCCGTCTACTGAAACACCGATATAGTCCGCCTGTTTGGCCGTCAATTTCGTCAGCCGCACTCCCAGCTTGTCCAGGTGCAGCCGGGCGACTTCTTCGTCCAGAGCCTTATCCAATCGATAGACGCCGACCGGCAGGTCTTCGGCCGCGAGCTTGAGCTGGGCCAGGACTTGGTTGGTGAACGAACAGCTCATGACAAAGCTGGGGTGGCCAGTCGCGCAGCCGAGGTTGACCAGCCGTCCATCTGCCAGCAGGATGATGCGGCGCCCGTCGGGATAGACATATTCGTCAACCTGTGGCTTGATGGCCACACGCCGGATGCCTGGTGTGGCCTTCAGGGCTGACACCTGGATTTCATTGTCAAAATGACCGATGTTGCAGACGATGGCGCGGTCTTTCATGGCGGCAATATGCTCAGCCGTGATGACGTCGCAATTGCCGGTGCTGGTGACAAAGATGTCCCCTTCACTGACTACGTCCTCTAACCGCACCACTTCCAGCCCGGCCATGGCCGCTTGCAGGGCGCAGATTGGATCGATTTCCGTCACCAGCACTCGGGCGCCCATGCCTCGCATCGCTTCAACGCAGCCTTTGCCCACATCGCCATAGCCGCAGACAACGCAGATTTTGCCTGCAATCATAACGTCCGTCGCCCGCTTGATGCCGTCCACCAGCGATTCGCGGCAGCCGTACAAGTTGTCGAATTTCGATTTAGTCACCGAGTCATTGACATTGATGGCAGGCGCCAGCAGCCGGCCAGCCGCATGGCGTTGATAGAGTCGATGGACGCCGGTCGTGGTCTCTTCGCTGATGCCGCGCCAGTCTGCCACGGCCGCATGCCATTTGCGCGGCTCTTCGGCCAGGATGCGCCGCAGGCAGGCCGCCAGTTCCTTTTCGTCCTCCGAGGCATCTGCGACCGTCTTCAGGCAATCTGGGTTATTTTCGGCCTCGTATCCCCAATGCATCATCAAGGTAGCATCTCCGCCGTCATCGACGATCAGTTCAGGCCCTTTGCCGCCGGGGAAACTCAAGGCGAGTCGTGTGCATTCCCAGTATTCCTCCAGCGTCTCACCTTTCCAGGCGAACACCGGCACTCCTGCGGCAGCCACTGCCGCCGCTGCTGAATCTCGGGTGGAGTAAATGTTGCACGAGCACCAGCGCACCTCCGCGCCCAGCGCCTTGAACGTCTCAATCAGCACGGCCGTCTCGGTCGTCAAATGCAGGCTTCCCATCAGACGCCGGCCCTTCAACGGCTGCAACGGACCGTATTTCTCCCGCACCGCCATCAGCCCTGGCATCTCCTTTTCAGCCAGGTCAATTTCCTTGCGGCCGAGTTCAGCCAAGGAAGGGTCTGCAATCCAATAAGAATCTGTTTTGATTATCGCCATGTTTTTTCCCTTTTATTGCCTAACTTGGGCCATTGCCGACATTGTTCCCGCAGGCGTGCCCAGGTCGCGTCTGGCATGACCGCGCCGGTCACCTGCACCACCTCAGAAGCCACCAGGGCGCCCAATTCCGCTGCTGAGCGCAAGGGCCAGCCATTCAGCCAGCCATACAGAAACCCCGCAGCCCAGAGGTCGCCGGCCCCGGTAGTGTCAACCGCTTGTACCACCTTGGCCTCAACGTGTATCGCTTCTTTGCCGCGCTCTTGCAGCCAGGCGCCCTGCCGGCCGATTTTCACCACGGCCAGCGGGCACAGCTCTGCAAGAGCCGCCAATCCCGCCTGCGGTTCGCTCGTCCCGGCAAACATCTCGGCTTCCAGTTCATTGGCGAACACCGCATCGACGTAATCGCGCAAGAGTTCCGGCAGGATGTCCTGTGCGCTCCGCACGATTTCCGGCGCTGCCAAATCCAGGCATACTTTCAGGTTGGCTGACTTGGCCAGTTCGAGCGCCTTCCGCATCAGCTCTCGGTTGAACAGCGCGTAGCCCTCGATATACAGCCAATCCTGGCCAGCAAAGTCGGCAGGCGCCAGCTCTTCCGGCACCAGGGTGTTGGCCGCGCCCATGCAGGTTCGCATCGTCCGTTCCGAATCGGGCGTAATCATGCACAAGCACTGACCGGTGGCGTGTCGGAGGTCGCGCTTGAACAACGTTGTTGACACGCCGCTCTGCGCCAGGCTCTGACGATAAAATTCGCCGGCCGGGTCATTGCCGATCTTAGCCAGCATGGACGCCCGACCGCCCAGCTGCGCATAGCCGACGATGGTGTTGGCAGCGGCACCGCCCGGAACCTGCACCGGAGACTGAGGCAGCCCAGCCAGAATAGCGCTCATCTCGCTGTCCTGCACCAGTTCAGTGCCGCCTTTCAAGCCGGGAATGGCACGCCGCAAAAAATCATCTTCGACATGAACCAGCAAATCGACCAGGGCGGAGCCAAACCCCAGCAAAGACCGGCTGCCACCATTCATCATGTCCACCATGTCCACCATGTCCACTACGGCGCCTCGCCGCCTTAGGCGTTCCTGGCCTTCTGATACGCGCTGATGGCGGCTGGCAGGGCCGCGGCCTTGTCCGTCTTCTCCCAGGGGAAGAAGGGACGGCCGAAATGGCCGTAGACGGCCGTCTGCCGATACGTCCAGCCAGACGGGTTCTTCAAGCCCAGCGTCTTGATGATCTCCGCAGGCCGGAAATCAAACATGCCCCCATTCAGCAGGAAGTCGGCGATGACATCATCAGCGACCTTGCCGGTGCCGAAGGTGTCGACGAACAGGCTCAACGGCTTGGCCACGCCAATGGCGTAGGAGACTTGCAGTTCACAGCGCTCGGCAAGGCCGGCGGCGACGACGTTCTTGGCCACATAGCGGGCCATGTAGGCTGCCGAGCGGTCGACCTTGGACGGGTCCTTGCCTGAAAAGGAGCCGCCGCCATGACGGCCGACCCCGCCATAGCTGTCAACGATGATCTTCCGACCGGTCAGGCCAGTGTCGCCAGCCGGGCCGCCGATGACAAAGCGCCCGGTCGGGTTGATGTAGTACTTGATCCTGTCATGCAGAAACTTCGCCGGGATCACTTCAGCGACGACCTGGCGCACGAGTTTTTCCAGCTGATCCGGCTGCATGTCAGGGGTGTGCTGGTGCGACACCACGATGTTCTCGACCGTCACTGGCACGCCGTCCTCATAGACGAAGGACACCTGGCTCTTGGCGTCCGGCCGCAAAAAGCTATAGGTGGCCTGGTCGGCATGGCGCATCTCTGCCAGCTTTTCCACGATTTTATGGGCATAGTAGATCGGCGCTGGCATCAGCTCCCTGGTTTCGTTGCAGGCGTATCCATACATCATGCCCTGGTCGCCGGCGCCTTGTTCACGGGACTGGCTGGTCGCCGCAGTCACCCCGAGAGAAATGTCCTGAGACTGCTTATGCAGGCACAGGAACACCTTCGCATCGTCCGCCGTGAAGCCGGTCGCAGGGTCATTGTAGCCGATGTCGCGGACTACTTGCCGGGCGATCTTCTCCCATTCGACTGTCGCCGCCGTGGTAACTTCCCCGGAAATCACAATCAGGTTAGTCGTTGTCAAGGTTTCGCAAGCCACCCGGCTTTCTGGGTCCTGCGCCAGGCAGGCGTCAAGAATGGCATCGGAAATCTGGTCGCATACTTTGTCCGGATGGCCTTCAGATACGGATTCGGACGTTAAGACGTGACGCGTCTTGGCCAGGTTCATGCTTTCTACTCCTCATGGATGGTCGTCAGTTTGGTTTGGATTCTCCGCCCAGTCGGCTTCAGCCGCCAGGCACTTTCTAAATTAGGCGCTTGCGACCCATAATACTGTTGAGACGTTTACGACTTGGAAAAAGTTCCTTAATGTAAGATTATATAGGGAATTCTGCAAACGATGACCCGTCTTTTGCGCTGGTGTCCTCTTTCACAGACCAGGGACGATCCTCTTCTGCAAGTCGCGGCAGGCTTTGACGGCGTCGCCCTGGATGGGTGCCAAAAACAATTCAAAGAACATGGCGTCTCCCGTCCGCGTCGGATGGTGTCGCCACCGTATCATCTCCACTGTAAATCCGCCTTGTTTCCGACCGGAGCCGAGGATCAGCCCTGGCAGTTTCTCCCAGAACCACGGGTCTGCGCCGATGACTGCCAGTCCGTTCGGCTGCGGTTCTGCGCTGACATACGCGAACCAGCGGTCTGCCTGGCTGCGTGGCAGGTTGAACCATTTTCCTGGCTGGTGCTGTTTCCAGGCTGGATTGCCGTTGTCTATGGCGACTGCGGCCAGAAGCTCGGGGCCGGTGCCCAGATTGAGGGTGGTGCGCTCGCAGTGGAACGACCCGGTCGCCAGCACGTGATAAGCCAGCCGAAAATAGGGTTCGCCTGCATAGAATCCGACGATTTTGCGGATTTGCAGGCGCGGCCAAGTCTGGGTCACCAGCAGGCTGGCCGAATGCTTGCCAACAGTGAGAGTCGCACCCGTCACTTTGACGCTGCTCTGGTCTTCATAAAACACTTGCCGACTCTCGCCAGCGCTGCTGTCTTCGCCAAAGACGACAAACAATTGCCCGTAATCAAGACCGACTACGCCGCCGGATTTGGCGACCAGGCTCTTGATGACATAATTGCGCTGGCGGTCAAGGACGAGTTCATAATCCCCGGTCGTGAACGACAGCAGTTCCGCCTCCTGGCGTACCTGCAAGCCGTCAAAGGCACATTCCGCGCCAGCCGGGAGCGCGGCCACATCGACCGTCACTGGCGCTGGCCAGGCGGACAGCCCAGCCAGCAACGCTATCAGCAAAAATAAACGTCGCATGACATTCCTCGTCTCTCTCTTGAACTATTGTTCGGCTGCCCCTGGCGATGTCAACAGGAAGCGCTTGAACACCGACGGGTCCTTGCCGCCGCAAATGCCGTAGGTCAGGCCCATCCAGCAGTCAGTCCGGTTGACATCCATATCCACGGCGACGAAATTGAAGCCAAAGACCTCGCCAGCTTCCAGGCGCAACGGCACCAGTACGGCCAACGGCACGGCCAGCTCGTAGTCGACGTAACCCGGCCCCGGGACTGCCGCTGCCATGCATCCTTCCGGCAGACGCGCTGGCGGCGGCCAGGTCTGTCCTATCAAACAGCGGCCAACAGCGCTGGAATAGCCGATGTTGATTTCGCGGTCGTCCGGGGCGTAGCCAGCAGTCAAGGCGTCATTGAGGGTATCAAAGCCGAGCTGGACGCAGTCCCCTGCCCAGATGGTCTTCCCAGATGTCTGCACATTGACGTGCACGTCATCCAAAACCCGCGCCGCAAAATAAAAATACGTCTCATCCCATCCGATCCAGGCCCGTATCGACAAATCGGCCGCATTTTTCCAGAGCGAATGGGAGGCGGCGTCTGGCGGAAACAAGTTTTTGGTCGTGTCAAGAACGATTGCCGGTCGGTTTGACCATTCTCGCAAGGCGCCATCAACCGTGATTGCACTGGTCACGCGGGGGCAGGACAGCAATTCCACGGTTTCTTGGAATTTGACGTCACCGGCAGCCGTGCGCACGACGCCACTGATAGGGACGCCGCGGTCGAGCGCCTCCAGGTTCAGGGGCGCAGGCAGCGTCACCGTGACCACTTCCATCACCCCGGAGCGCAAGGGCGCCAATGCCACCTCGCAGTCCTGGCGTCCGCCTGACAGCGGCGCGGTCACCGTCACCTTGCCGGACAATTCGCCGGGGAGCTGATTCGTCAAAAACAGCTTCACGGTCTGTTGGTTAGCGACCCGCAGCTGGCAGGACACTGGCTGCACCAGGAGTTTTCCCGCCTGTAGAGCGGCGGCCAGGTCTGGCGCGGCCAAAGTCGGCATTTCGAAAAACACCGGGCTGCTGCTGAGCTTGATCGCGCCCTGCTCGTCAACTGCCAGGGGGTTGCCCATCAGGTCCAAGATTTGCCCTGTGGCAGCCAGTTCTGCGGGCGGCGCATACGGCGCTTCGCGGTTGTCCGGCGCCCACAGCGCTGCGGTTGCGCCGCTGCCTTTGCGCCAAACCACCCCGCGGACCAGGCTGCCCAGCGTCACCTCCTGCGGGTCGGCAGTCCCTTCCAGGCGCTGGGCTGCGGCTGCGTAGGCTGCCACGCATGGCCGCGGGTTCGGCCATTTCCAAATCGAGAATGCATCATAATTGCCGACAACTGTGTACCACATCAGCTGTCTGGCTGCGGGAACAGACGCTGTCATCAGAAAGGATCGAACCATGTAGTCGGCCTGTCGTCGTGAGGCGACGCCATCGAGTGGTTCGTCGAATTCAATGGCAAAGCCGAATTCGCCGTTGCCGACCGGCTTGCCGCCGGCCAGCTCCGAAATCGTCCTATATTTCCTGGTCAGGTCTGCTTCCTCCGGCGTCTGCACATAGCGTCCGCCAGCGAAAGTCCAGGGATAGCAGTAGGGATGAATGGTCACTTCGTCAAACTGGCCATCCAGCTTAGGCAGCAGCTGTCGCAGAAAATCATAGCGGGAATGGGTGCAATCGACCCCACTGACGCCGGTCACGGCGACCACGGCCTCTGGATCGGCCTGCTTAATGCCCTGGTAGCCATATTTGTGCAAAGCAGCGACCATGCCGGTGAACCATTCCATGTCCTTGCCCAATTCGTTCTGGACGTGTCCTGCCAATAGGTCAGCTTCGCCGCCCCAGAGCTGATAATAGCGCACCTTGCCCTTGAAAAGCTCGGCTGTCTGCCGGGCGAATTCGCCATACGCGGGCGCCATCTCTTCTCGCGGCGGGAAAATATCGTGCGGGTGTTGCTTGAGCGTTGCCCATCGCGGCGTCCGGCGCAAGTACACCATCGGCTCAATGCCGTTTTCCAGGCAGGCTTCAACGGCTCGGCTGCTGGCTTCAGCCTGGCGCGGCGTAAGCCCCTTAGTCTTCTCATCCGTGTAGGCCCAGCGGATAGCCAGGGCGGCTTTTTTCACCCCGATTCGAGCCAGGGCCGGGAGGCGCTCCTGGGGACTGGCGGCCATGCCGAACAGCGAGGTGCGCGGTGCCACTGGCAATGGCCGGTCGACAATGGCAAAGGAACCCTCGGCGCACACTGCCGGCGCGGAATCCTGCCCGACTGCCAGCTCGCAGGTGTAGAAATACGGCCCTTTGCGGGTCAGCGGCGCGGTCACGGTCGTCGTTTCCGCCAGGCTTTTTTTGGCTGCCAAGGTCGCTTCATGCGCCCATTCATGCACGGTGCGGCCTTCATAATCGCGAGCCGTCAAACGCAGGCGCACGGTCGTCGTTTCCGTTCGGCTGTTGTAGACTTGCACTGACAGGGCGACAACCTCTTCGGGGAAAAAGATATTGCCTGCCACCGGCGAAAGCACAGCGCAACTCAGCGCAACCGGCTCGGCTGCCTGCCAGGGCGTCGCTGCCGCGTTCATTTCAAACTGCACCGCATCCATCCAGACCACGGCGTTGCCCTGGGGGCGGACTGCCAGCCAGAATTTATTGTGGCCGCCGAGCTTCTGGCGCGGAAAAGGCAGCTCGTAGCGCTGCCACGACGTGGTCAGCCGCACATACGCCCTGGCATTGTCGCCCGTCCAGTTAGTCCGGTATCCCTCCAGCATGACTTGAACGCCGTCAACCTCAGAGCGCAGATACGCTGACATCACATAATCCGTGTCCGGCGCCAATGTCATCACCGCGTGCGTAATCACATCCTTAGAAAACTTCAGGCTACGGGCACCGTCACTGGCCTGGTCGCTGACGATTTCGCCGCCAGTCCAGGCGCCATGACCGGTTTCAAAGCTGCTGTCACCAGGAAGGAGATTGACGCCCTGCGCCAACGACGCCGTAATCAGCCATAACGCCAATCCCAAAAATGCCTGCCGCACGCCTGTTCTCATAGCCGCCCTTCTTTTGTCGCTCATAATGTTATGGCCGAAATTAGTTTAGTCGGAAAATGTTAATATACTGTCCTATCGAGACAATGCCCAAAAAAATAAACCTCGCTTTTCTCTCGTCGGCAGTTGAGTTCCCGGCTTATATAATTATATTTTGATGGGTGATTTGACATGATTTTCCCCAGAAAGGAATACGACATAGCATGAAAACCGTCAACATTGGCCTTGTCGGCTTCGGAACCGTCGGCGCCGGCGTAGCTGAGACCATTTTGAAGAACGGGAACCTGATCGCCAAACGCGCTGGGTTCACGCCTGTCCTGAAGAAAATCGCTGACTTAGACATCACGACTGACCGCGGCGTCGAACTGCCTGCCGGCATTCTCACTACTGACGCCACGGCTGTCACTGACGACCCTTCGATTCACATCGTCGTCGAGCTGGTTGGCGGCACCACCTTTGCCAAGGACATCATCCTCCGTGCCCTGCGCAAGGGCAAATCCGTGGTCACCGCGAACAAGGCCTTGCTGGCAACGGCAGGCGAAGAGCTGTTTGCCTGCGCTGCTGCTCAGGGTGTTGACATTGGCTTTGAGGCCAGCGTTGGCGGCGGCATCCCCTGCATCAAGGCCCTTCGCGAAGGCCTGGCCGCCAATCACATCAAGGGAATCCTCGGCATCCTCAACGGCACCTGCAACTATATTCTCACCCGGATGGAGACCGAGCGCGCCAATTTTGACGACGTGCTCGCCGCCGCCCAGGCCGCCGGCTATGCCGAGGCCAATCCGGCTCTTGACGTTGACGGCCATGACACCGCCCACAAAGCCGCCATCCTGGCCAGCCTCGCCTTTGGCAAATGGTTCACAGCCGAGGAAGTCTGCGTCCAAGGCATCCGCTCGGTCACCATCAACGACATCGAGCACGCCGCCCGCCTCGGCTATCGCATCAAGCTGTTGGCGATCATAAAGGAAATCAACGGCCGCATCCAGCTCGGCGTGCATCCTGCCTTAGTTCCAGTCAGGTCGCTTTTGGGAAACGTCAACGGCGTCTTCAACGCAGTTTGGATCAACGGCGATGTCGTTGGCAACACCATGTACTACGGCCGCGGCGCGGGCCGGGCCGCCACCTCCAGCGCCGTTGTCGCCGACCTGATCGACATTGGCCTCAACTTAATCAACGACTGTCCGCGCCGCGTGCCTGCATTCCCGGTTTTCACCAGCTATCACGGCATGATGGGCAGCGAGGACATCGTCTCCCGCTTCTACGTCCGCCTGCAAATTGCCGACCGCCCGGGTGTCCTGGCCAAAGTCAGCGGCGTTCTCGGCAAACACGGCATCAGCCTGGCCAGCGTCACCCAGAAGGAAGTCGACCAGCCCTCCGTGCCCATGATCATGCTCACCCATCAAGCCCACGAGTCCGACATCCAGGCCGCACTGGCGGAAATCAACCTCTTGGACGACGTCTTTGAAAAGCCGGTGCTTTTCCGCATTGAAGACGTCCAATAAGCCATTTTTGCCCTTTCCGCCCGGCGTCTGCGGTCATTCCCGCTTTCCGGTCGGCTGATTCGCCGTGGTCAAGCTGTCCTTCTTCCTTGAGGGCGGCTTTGGCCACGCAGAGCCTGCCCTTGTTTTTCCGCATTCATCGTTTTTCGAGTCTGCCGGCTTATTCCGGCAGAGAGGACTGTCATGACGACCGCCCACAGCTTGCCAGAATCCGCCTCGCCTTCGTCGCCCCCGACTGCGGTGGCGCCGTTTCGTTTTCGACGCCTTATCTTTTTGCTGCTCAGCCTTGTCCTGTTGCTGTCCTTGTGGCCGGTTCATTCCTATGATCCAGCTGACGTTGACTATCTTCTCGGCGGCGGCGTCTCCAGCGCCTATCCTCGCAACCAGCTAGGCGTGGTAGGCGCCTGGCTGGCCTGGTTCATGCTGGTCACGTTTGGGCTGGCGTCGTATCCCATCGTGCTTCTCGCCATTATATGCAGTTGCCGTCGGCTGTTCTGGCCCCGAGGCGTCCGGCGCCTATCCTGGGAATACCTCTGCGGCTTTCTTCTGTTCTCGTTCGGCGTAGCCATGCTTCTCGGCATCTGGCAGAATGCCTTTTCGGCCATCACCGAAGCTCTCAACATCGCCACCATCCCGGGCGGCGTCATTGGCCAGCGCTTCTGCGCTCCTGGCCAAGGCTGGCTGCGCCTGCTCCTGAATCAGACCGGCTCCGCCATCGCCGCTGCCGCCATGATCGCAGTCGGACTCGCTGTCATCTGGTTCTTCGACTGGCAGCTCCTCATGGTTCCGTTCCTGTTGGAAACACTGCGCCTGCTCAAAAAACGGCCGGAAGGTCACCCCTCTTCTAACGCGGCGCCGTCTCGCTCCGAGCAGGCCGCAGTTCCAGTCAGCCACCAGGAACCTCCCCGGCCAGCTCCTGCCCCGGCTCCTGATCCGGCAGCACATCGCCCTCTGCCCGTACCCGCGCCAACGCCTGCGCCGGCAGTTGCGGCCAGGACAGCGCCCAGCGCCGCCAACGCCCAAACCCCAGGCTTCGCCTACAAACTCCCGACCCTGGACCTGCTCGATCCGGACAACGATTCCAAGCACTCTGGCGCCAATGCCCGGGAAATCGAACGCAACAAGGCCATTTTGCAGGGTACGCTGGATAATTTCAAAATCGAGGCCACTGTCCTCAACGCGATTTCCGGCCCCCAGGTGACGCTGTTTGAAATTTCACCGGCGCCAGGCGTCCACGTCAATCGCATCAGCAACCTGGAGAACAACATCTGCATGGACCTCCAGGCGCCCAGCGTCCGCATCCTCGCCCCTATTCCCGGCAAAAACCTGGTTGGCATCGAAGTTCCCAATCAGAACCGCACCGTAGTAACCGTTCGTAACCTGATGCAGACCAAGCCCTGGGAAATGGCCAAGGAGCAAATTCCCCTGCTGCTCGGCAAGAACATCAGCGGTAGAACCATCATCCTTGACCTGGCACGCGCCCCGCACCTGCTCATTGCCGGCGCCACTGGCAGCGGCAAATCCGTCTGCATGAACCTGCTAATCACCTCGATCCTTTTCCGTTTCCGACCGGATGAATTGAAAATGATCATGGTTGACCCCAAAGTCGTCGAATTCCAGGTCTATCACGAGTTGCCGCATCTTATCGTACCTGTCATCACCGACGTCAGCAAAGTCGCCCTTGCGCTGCGCTGGGCGATCAATGAGATGGAAAGGCGCTATCGCATCCTCGCCAAAGTCGGCGTCCGCGACCTGTCCAGCTTCAACCGCCGCCCTCCCTCGCCCGAAGCCATTTTAGACGACGAAGGCCAGCCCATCCCTGCCAAGCTGCCCTACATCGTCATCATCATTGATGAACTCGCCGACATTATGCTGGCCGCCAAAACCGAAGTCGAACAGGGTCTGGCGAAAATCGCCGCCAAATCGCGCGCCGTCGGCATCCATACTATCATCGCCACCCAGCGGCCAGACGTGAAGACCATCACTGGCACCATCAAGGCCAACTACCCGGTGCGCATCGCCTTCCAAGTTTCGTCCTACACGGATGCCAGAACCATCTTGGACGGCAAAGGCGCCGAGACGCTGCTGGGACAAGGCGACATGCTGTTCAAGCCCCCAGGTGCTCCAGCGATCGAGCGCATCCAGGGCGGCATGGCCAGCGACGCTGAGCGCGACCGCGTGATCAGCTTCGTCAGCCAGCAGGCCGCCCCGCAGTTTGACGAGAATGTCTTCCGCAGCCTGGAAAAAGAGCCGGAAGACGAATCCCCCAGTCAGCCGTCCCTGCCAGGCATGTCAGGGGACAGCAATCAGAACGAATCAGCAGAGGAAACCTTGCTGCGCAAGGCTATTGAAGTCATCCTGCGTGACCGCCGCCCCTCCACCAGCTACGTGCAACGCTCGCTCGGCATCGGTTACAACAAGGCAGCCAACCTGATGGATGAACTGGAACGCCGGGGCGTCATCGGACCGCAAATCGGCACACGCCCGCGCGAAATCCTGATCGTGGCACCAGAAGAGCTGAACCAAGACAGCGAAACCGATGACGACCTGGACGATAATGACGACGAGGACGGCAAGCCAAGCTCATCTTGAGCTGGCAGGGCCGATGAGGAAACGATATGTTGAGAATAAGAAATAGAGCTGATAGCAACGCGACGCCGCAGCTGCCATTGTCCTGGGATGACAGTGACCAGCAGCCAGCCGACGACGCGACCTCAACCACGGCGGAAGCGCCTGCGGCCGCTCAGTCAACGCCCAAGGTGGCGGACGACACGGACGCAGGTCAGAATACGCCGCCGCCAGCTGCGCCCGCCGCCAATGATGACCGCAATGGCCTGAACTCGACGCCGGAAGCCGATGACGCCCCGCCCGCCAAACCCCTGCCCAATGTGGTTCATCTTGACGAAATATCTGACAAGCTCGGCTTGCAGCTTCTCTCGCTGCGTGCGCGGGTCGGCGTCAGCGTCGCCGAAGTGGCCGCCAAAGTCCATGCCGGGGTTGCCTGCATCAACGACCTTGAACAGGGCAATTACGACCGCCTGCCGCCGGATTTCTTCTGCAAATCGCTCATTGAAAGACTCTGCCAGGAATACGACGTCGACCCCGAACCGCTGCTGGAATTGTTTGAAAAGGAAAGCCTTATGGCCGGCCGGATGCCCAGCGGCTTCAAGGAAGCAGGCGCTGGGGGCGACGGCTTCAACATCGGCAAATCGCGCCGCGATCCGCTGGCCGTCCTGACAGGCAACGACCTCGGCGGAGACGACGCTGGCAACGAAGAAAAATCACCGCATCGCATGATTGGGCTCGTGCTTGGGTTGGTCGTGACAGCCCTTGTCATCCTCCTCATCGTTGCCATTGTTCACCAGGCGCTTCTCAAGCGCAATCCTCCCCCGCAGCAGCCGGCGAAAAACGACTTGTCCATTTTGATCACGCCCCAGCGCCCGACGCCAGAGGTGCTCCGCATCCATTAGTGCTTCAGCGGCGCATTGGCACCTTTTCCATTCACCAGCGTCCAAAGGGATTTGCTTTGCCATGAACTGCGATGTCAACCTGGGTCTTCCCGCCGCCTTAGCCGCCAAGTGGGCCGTCGGCCGCGAGGCTTCCGCCGCCTGCTTCCCTGAGGATGGCGTCTTTTTCCTGCAAGAGGGTTTTGTCAAGGAAATAGTGGCTCTGAGCGGCCTATGCCCTGAGGCTCAGCCAGCGTTTTTCGCTGCTGCCGCCCAGATTCGTTCGACGCCGGAATTGCTGGCGTTCGCCTGGCATTGCCACTGGCGCCTCAATGTCGCCCCTGCCGCCATCAACGCGGAACACAACCCATGGCCACCCAAAAAAGCCGACTTCACGGTCATGGGCAACCAATTCTTCTTTGTTTTCCCGATTCTGGCCGCCCTGCCCCGCCTCAAAGCCTACTATGCCGAACGCGGCATCCCGGCCCGAATCCTCGCCGACACCTTGCACGACCTTGATGTCTGGGCCCATACTACATACAACCTGCATGGAGTCTGGGGCTACCGTGACCCGCGCTGGCTCCTCAACCACACCGCGCCTAATCTATTCGGGCTTGGACGGTTGCAATTCCAATTCGGAAAGCGTAACAACCCGTGCAACACCTGGCACCAGGAAACCACTGGCCAGGTTGTCATCTTCCCGCCGGATGGACAGCGCGCCACCGAAGATGGCTTTTTCGCCCACGAGGACGAACCCCAGGCTTTCACCACTATCTACAACGTTGACACTGACCAAGAAACCGTGACCGGAACGCCAGTCCGCCCAGACGGCCGCATCGACCAGCATCCAATCACCTTGTCGCTCCAGGAATGGAAGCAGCCCTTTGTCAACGACGACCCGATGATCACCATCCACATTCCGGCAGGCGCACCCCTTGAGTTTGATGCCTGCCGCGATTCGCTCCGCCAGGCCATCGCCTTCTTCCCACGTTTCTTCCCGGACTTCCACTTCAAGGGCGTCCAATGCGGCTCCTGGGTATTCGACCCTCAGCTGACCGACTATCTGCCTGCCCAGTCCAACCTCGTCCGCTTCCAGACTCTCTTCCACCGCTATCCGATGGTCAACGGCAGCAGCTGGCAAATCCGCGAACGTGTGTTCGGAGACCCGGAACTGCCCCTGGACAAGGTGCCGCAAAAAACCTCCCTGCAGAAAATCGTGAAAAAGCACCTGCAAGAAGGACGCCAATGGCGCTCAGGATGCGTCATCACCCTGCCAGAGGAAATTGCCTGAGCGAGGGGCGAAGACAGGTGGTCACACAGGTCGTATAGACATAGTGGACGGGGTGGACGGCGGCTGGCGTGTGTAGCTCTCTCGCCCCTCGCCTCCGTCCAGTTCCGGCACTTTAGTGCCGGAATTCGCCCCTCGCCCCTAAAAAGCCCACTACTCAGTCGAACATCTCATCGACCTTGACCGGTTTGCCGCCCAGCTTGGCTGATTTGACGGCTGCCAGCGCTGCTGCGACCGTCTTGGCGCCTTCGTAGACGTTGGTGGCCACGGGCTTGTCATTCAGGATGCAGTCGACAAAGTCGACGATTTCTGCGCTGACATTATGGTTGGCGATATTCACCGGCAACGTCGCAAAGTCAAGCTTGCCCTGCATCAGGTTCTTGGAGCAAATCTTGATGTCTGGGCTGGTGTTGTCGCAAATGATGGTTCCCTCGGTGCCGTATAGCACCGTCCGCATCGTGTAAGGACGGATGCAGCCGATTGACACCATCACCTTGCCGAGGACATCGTTCGGGAATTTGAACAAAGCCACGGTGCAGTCGTTCACTGGCCAGTCAGTCAGGCACTTATGATTGGCGAACGCGGTCACTTCCTGGGCGTCGCCAGCAATCCAGCGCAGCAGGTCAATGGCATGGCAGCCGCCGCCGACGACCGGTTCACGGCGCGGATCGACACGCCAGCTGTTGACGCCGCGGGCTTTGCCGTAATGATGCGCGTACTCGCTCTCCACAAAATACAAGTCGCCGATGGCGCCTTGGTCGACCAGGCGCTTGGCCAGGATAAAGCCAGGAGCATAACGGCAGACCTGGCCGATCATGAACTTCGCCTTGCCCTTCTCGACTTCGGCGATGATGGCCTTGGCTTCGGCCATGTCCAAGGTCATCGGCTTGTCGCACAACACATGCTTGCCAGCCTGGAGGGCCGCAATGCTCTGCTCAGCGTGAAAATAATCCGGCGTCACTACGGAAATGATGTCGATGTCGGGGTCGTTGATCAAATCGCGATAGTCGGTCGTCGCCATCCGCGGCGAATATGTCTTCTCCCTTTCTGCCAGTATGTTCGTGTCGGTGTCACAGATCGCGGCCAGTTCGCAATGCGGGTTGTCACGATACCCGATGCAATGGCCATTGCCCATGCGCAATCCAATCACGCCTGCCTGCAACTTTTTGCTCGTCATGTTGGTTTCTCCTGCTGTCCTGCTCTGGTTTCCTGTTGATGATGACTTATACTCCGAAAAACAAAACGAGGTTCACCCGTTTTGCTGTCCGCACACATTCTGGCATTGCCAGTTGTCAAACCCTCCGGGCGGCTGACTTGCCGAACTTCGAGGCTGGCGTCGCCCGCGAAAACGCCCAGCTCCGAATCGCCTTGATCTGCTGCTCCATAGTGTCTGACAAGGGGACGATTCGGCCGATGACATTAGTGAGATCGCGCTGGTTGAAGGCCCGATTTTCGTAGAAAGCCTCGGTTCGCGCGGAAATCACCGCCTGCTCAATCTCAGCGCCGTTCCACCCCTCGGTCATAATCTGCAACATCTTGAAGTCAAATTCCTCTAAGTTGGCGCCGTTGCGGGTGAGGTGAATGCGCAGAATCTCATCCCGTTCCTGCGGCGCTGGCAAATCGCAGAAAAAAACTTCGTCAAAACGGCCTTTGCGGAGAACTTCTGCTGGCAGGGCCTGAATCTTGTTCGCAGTCGCGGCAATGAAAATCAACGGCGGCTTTTCCTGCATCCAGGTCAGGAAGCTGGAAAAGATGTGCGACGCAATCTTCTGCCCCGACTCATCCAGGCCGAGCGCATTCTCGATTTCATCAATCCAAAGCACGGCTGGCGCGACAGCCTCAATCGTGGTCAGTGCCCGGTGGAACGCTTCCTCTGGAGTCCCGTACATGCCGGAAAACACCAGGTTCATCTCAAGCCGGAACATCGGGATGTTCCACAGCGACGAAATCGTCTTCACGGCTAAACTCTTGCCGCAGCCGCTCACTCCCATCATCAGCAGGCCCTTTGGAATCGGAACGCCGGCGGCCAACGCTTCATGACTGAACATGTGCTGACGCCGAATCAGCCACTGCTTCAAATTGTCCAAGCCGCCCAGGCCGTCAATCGCCCAGCGAGGCGGTGAAAATTCCAGGAAGCCCGACTTTTTGACGATGCTCTTCTTTTCCGCGAAGATTTCATCCAGGAGCTGGTCCTTGGTGGCGTCTTGCAGCCGGCAGACGCGATGCAGCACATAGCCGATTTCATTCTCGGTCAAGCCCCTCAAGGCCAGGGTGACTTCGCGGAGCGCCTCTTCTGGAATGGTGTAGTCGGGATTAGCCGTCGACACCTCGTGGATCAAGGCCAGGATTTCGTCCTCCCCAGGAGTAGGTATCTCCAGCACGTGGACTTCCTTTTTCAGGCTTTCGGGGACGTTCAGTTCGGCGCAGAGCAGGAACAGGGTTCGTTCAGGCTTGGTGCGACCGTCGTAATATGCCTCCCGCAAAGCGCGCTCCACTCGCGGCTCATGCAAAAACGGCGCCAAGTCCTTGCAGACGATCATGCCGGTCAGCCCCTGCCGGATAATGGTCATGATCGCCTCGACCGGGTCGTTAGTCTCCGGCCCGGCGCCCTCAAGGCCAAGCACGCAGGACCAGGTCACGACATTCTGCGATTGCTCCTCGGCCAAGGAACGGATTCCGCGCATGATCCGCTCTTCCTCGGGACTGTAGATATACACCAGCGGACTGCGGCCAAGAATAGCGCTGCGCAATTGCTCCATCATTTTCGACATATCAAGTTCCTCATGTTCCTGTTGACTATGGCCAGCCAAGCGTAACTGATTGCTTTCGCGGCGTTCAGCGCCCTTGCACCCAGACTGACGTGTCCTCCTGACGGGTGGCCCGGAGCCTCCGCCCGCGGGCGTCTCGCACCAACACGGCTTCTTCGCTGATGCCCATGACCCGGATGCCTTCGGCTTCCTCACCGATGCCCAACGTCAATGTAGCCGGCAGGCCGGACTGGCCTCGCCGACGCAGCAAAATAATGGCCACGGCTCGACCAGTGCGATCCTTGCCTTGATAGGTGAACCGCATACTCCCCTGAACGCTCGCCGGCCGCGTCGCCACCGCTGGCGCAGTTGGCTCTGCCGAAGCGGGCGTTGCCGGAGCGGCGGAGGCGTCAGTCGGCGCTGGCGGCGTTTCGGTCGGTGGCATTGCCGGAGCCGGTCGACGAGGCGGCGTGGGCTTGGCCGCTGGCGCCTGTCGCATCCACCGGAATGGGTTGCGGTCGCCACCTTCAATGGCTGGCGGTGTTGACGACGCCAGAAAAGCCAGCGCCTGCTCTGAAAACATCGCCTCGTCAACCGGTGCGGCGCCCAAGCCGCCCCGGAATCCGTCCCGCGGCCCACTTTGACTGAAGCGCCAGGCCACGAGCAGGATCAGCATGACTGCGGCCACGCCAAACACCGCTCGTTCCCATTCGTCATGCAGCCAGTCAGAAAATCTCCGCATCGAAACTATCCTCAGGGTTCCTCATTGCTCTCCAGGACAAAAAATGCTATGCACTCGACTTCCAGGCGCAGATTGCCACTTACGAGCAATCCTGCCGAATCCGCTTTCAGCGACGCTGGCGGCACGGCTGTCAACTCAAATCCTCGAACCGGCAAAAACATTTCCGGGCCATCCAGGGAAGCCAGGAACGCCAGCACCTGCTCCAGGCTGCCGTCCGCCGCCACCCGCACTGGAAAGCCAAGCATGTAAGGCTGTTTCGATGTTTCCGCGTTGCTCAGAGCCAGCATGGGTTCAGCGACGATGGCTGCCGCCGGCATAGACGCCCCTGCTGGCGCCGTCACCTTGACCGTGTCGTCGTTCGCAATCTGCAATCCGGCCTCCAGCGCCTGTCCGGCCACCTTTTCCACTGCCCAGACATGCAGCATCAACTGATATACGTATGGACTCGAAGTGTCATCGCGAAGTTTCAGCACCGACGGAGAAATATGCACACCCTTGGCTGACAATTCCCGAGATATGCGGGAGTATTCCGCCTGGTAGTCCAGCAACGACACGCTGCGAACCAAGTTCGCCGAGGTCTCATAACCTTTTTTAATATAAGGCGCGAATGTTCGCGAGGCCTTGTCCCTGGCGGCCTGGACTTGCGCTGCCAGTCCCTCGCCGCTTTCCGCATCGCCTAGGACCTGCTGCAGCTCTTTGGCATGCGCGGCCAGCCGTTCCGCCTGCGTCGGCCACGGGGAGCGGCTCAGGCGCTTTTGCAATTCCTCTTCCTCCTGGCGGGCCTTTTGCAATTCTCGCTTCCTCGGTTGCAGCACTAGGACATACAGCAACGCCTGCACGGCCAAGAGCAACAACGCCGCCGCCAACAATGCCTGATGCACTTTCAACCAGCGGCTCATGGCCCCACCTCCTCAGCAACGGCAGGAAGCGGACGGACATCTGGCGCCGCCAGCGGCAGCCGGAACGAAAAAGATTTGAACTCCTCTTTCGGAAATTTCTTGAAAAAAGCCATCCACGGCCGGAAAATGTCCTCCCTACCCATGCGATCCTGCTCGGAAAGCTGATCAACGCCGCGGAATTCCTGGCCAGCATTCAGCTTTCGAACCAAGTTGCGAATCGGCTCAAAGGGCTGCTCTGCCTGCAAGGGCGTATAGCCAGCGGCAATATAGGCATGATTGCAGGGCAGATCGAAAACTGAAAGCAAAGCCGGAAATTCAGCCTTGGCAGCGCGGTCGCTCAAAGCTGGTTCGGCGGTTGCGCCAAACATCCCGCCAGCTGGCGCAGGGGGCGCGACCGCCCGCTGCGCTGGGAGCTTGCTGCCAGACTCTCGCTTGGCATGATAACTCGCCTCATCCGCCAGGTAGATGAACCAATCGTCGTCAGCACAGGAGCGCCCCAGTTGCGCAATGGCCGCAGTCGCTCGTCGCGCCTGGTTGCCGGTGATCACCAGGGGAAGAAGCTCTGCTTCCAGCTGTCGGCGGCGACGTTGCAGCTGCTCAATGCCGTTGATGTAATTGCCGCATTGCGACAGCTGTTCAATGCGAACCCGGCACTCCGCCAAATCGCGGCTGCTCCGCTGCCACCAGGAGGCCTCCAATGCGCCCAGGACGACGACGACCAACGCCAAGGCTGCGGCCAGCCAGGGCCAGCGACGCTCTCGCTGCAAACGCCAGGCGATATCCGCCGGCAACAGCGACAAACTCAATTCAGCTTCCCCAGCCGCTTGCAAAGCCAAGCCAAGCGCGACCACGAATTCCGGTCGACGGACGCCTCCGACCCTCGGCCCGAAAACCTCCACCCTGCTCTCCAGCCGGTCCGCCAGCCAGGCATCCAGACCGCCCAGCAGACTTCCGCCCCCGCACACATAAACTTGTTCAATCAGTGCCGACGCCATCTCGGCCTGTTCCTGGTTGCGCCAGTGTTCGACGGCATTGTGAATTTCCGTCTCCAGCTGCCGAGCCGCAACCAGAAGCGCTGAGTTCGGCGCTTCGTCCAAAAGATTCACCCGCTCGGGGGATGGCTTCTCGTCATACTTGGACGCGCCGTGGCGAGTCGCCAGAGCCTGCTGAAAACGCTCGGCGTTGAACAGCAGCGAGCCAATAAACAATGGCTGGCCACCTGCCAACACCACGGCTGTAGAGTTATCCTTGCCCAAGTCCAGCAGCAGTACCGGCTGGGGCGCATGCGCCGCCTCAGGGTGACACCAGCAATACGCGCTCACCATGGCCAGACCAGTCATGGCCAGGCCGTCATGGCGGAGGCCGACGTCAGCGCACAAGCGCAGCCGCTCGCGAAGCGTCTGCTCGCGGCACAAGCCAATCAGAACCGGCTGCTGGCGGCCGCAACCAGCCGGCAAGGGCTGATAATCATGCACAAAAGCCTCATCCGAAAGGCTGGCCAGCTGCCGGGCCTCATGCTTGACCATGTCAGACAGTGCTGACGGCGACGCAGCCGGAAAATCGCTGACCAGGGTCGTTGACAAGCATTGGGGCGTCCCGAGCACGAGCGGGAGCTTGGCCCAGCCGCGGCTCTGCAGCCAGTCGCGCACGCTCTGGTACAATTCCTTCTCGGTAAGGATGCCTTCCTCGGCAATATCCAGCTTTTCCGCTGCTGCGATGTCAACGCCCTTGCCGTGCCGACGCAGAACCAGCGCCTTCGGCCCCGAAGCGCCAATGTCCAAACCAAGATAGTGATTTCGACCGGAAAACATCAATCTTCGCTCCGATTCGCTCACCAATCGCTTCATTCAAAACCGGCAGCGGTCATGGCCATGCATTGACCGGCCATGCCACCGGCCGTTCCGGCTTCGCGCCATCGGCCGCCTGGAATCCCGGCAGTCGTTTTGCCAGGCCGTCCAGCTCCTGTCCCGGCGCCGGAGCAAACAACGGCAGTCCCGGGAAACATTCCGCGAGCACTTCTGGCCGCAAGCCCTTGCCTTGGGATGACAAAATCTTGAAAACCGGCTGCGCCTGGGCAGATTGCGCCAGCAGCACCCACACCTCGCTGGGGACTGCATTTCCGGCATAGTAGGCTGACAAGCCATTTCCGGAATCAGGGCGCAACGCTCCGACACAACGCAATTCCGTACTCAACACCCGCTGCAAAACCTGAAGGCTCTCTTGCAGCTTCCTGACTTCGCCGTTGAAAGCCGGAATGTCTTCCAAAACTTCTTCGAGCATCCCGGCCGCCGCAATCGTGTCCGAATGCCTGGGATTCATCCAGGGCACCTCGGTGCTGATCTGATTCATGGCCTCGGCCCAGCCTGCACTCTCCGGCAACCAGGTACGATAGTATTCGCTGAGCAAATTCATCAGCCGCTTCATCAGCCAGGCTTTGGGCACCGCTTCCATCTCCGTGTCACTGCGCAATCCGCGCAAAGCCGACAAGATATGCTCAGCCGCCGACGGCGCCGCGTCCGTCTCCAAGACAAAACGATACAGGAAACGTGCGTATGCGCTGCGATTATCGTCAGCATTGAACGACCTTTCCATTTCATATTCGCGCGTTGTGAGATGATTGCGAAAAGCTCGGCTGGTATGGACCAGGCGCGGTGCGCCAAAATCATTGTCCGTGTAGTAGACTTGGCCGAAATAACGGGTGTATTCTGTTCCGTCCTCAGCCGTTTCCTTGCGGGCATTCAGCTCTTTGGGCATGTACAGCAGGCGCCATTCACCGCCGATAGGCCGATAGCGCCAGACATACAGGTTGAGCATCTCTTGGTTTTCCGACAGCATCGCCTTGATCCGCTGGCGCACTTCCTGGTCTCCGTCCACATATTTCAGCAAGGCTCGGAGGTCGCTCTCCCAAATCGTCTGCACTGCTGTCCCGCCGTCGCCGACCAGGGCACGCAAACGTTCGACCGTCTCTTCAGGCAGGGGCCAGGAACTGATCTTGAATCCCTGCAAGACTACTGCGCCCTCGTATGAACCGAACTGGGCCAGGCAGCGCTTGCAGCCCAAGCTGACCGGGTCATTCTCGCCGAGTGCCGCTGCCATGCTGGTCAGCTGCTGGCGATAGCGGCCCAGGTCTGGCAGCGACCGCAGCAACTCCTTTTCCTGGCGGGCGAGTTCTTCCCGACGGGCTGCGGCTTCTTCCTCCCGCTGCTGCTTCTCCCTCTCCCAGCCTGCCAGCAATTCCCGTGCCGCGTCAAGCTCGCCTTTGGCCTCAACGCCGCCTAACGCATAATATGCCTGGGCCTCCTGCAACAACGCTTTGAGTCCATCCAGCTTTTCCTGCTCCAATTCCGCCCTGGCGAAAGGCTGCTTCCGGGCTTCTTGGGCGGCTGCCGAAATCTGCCCTGCCACCCGCCGCAGCTCCTGGTCTGCCTGCAAGCGGCGACGCTCCTGCCAGCTCTCCCAGCCCTGCTGCCACGTCTGGACCCGCTGGGCAGCGTCCCGCCCCAGCGTCTGCACCACGCTCTTGGCTTCTTCCAGGAAACGCTGGATGCGTTCCGGGCTGGCCTGCTCGTACGAACGCCGAATCCCCTCCCATTCCTGCTGCATCTGTTCAAAACGCGCCTGCTTCTCCCCCCGTTCCGCCAATACTCGCTCCAGCTGACGGCGCAGATCAGAGACTTTCGGACTCTGGTGGAATTCTGGCGCTGACTGCCGCAGCTCGTCCATATACAGCTGCAAGGCGCCGTACTCGCCGCTCTTGAACAGCTGGTCCATTTCCGCCATCATGGCCGCTTGCTGGCGGGACGCCTGGACGCTGTACAAAATCCATCCGGCTGCCGCCACCACGGCAGCTATGACCGCCACGCTCAGCACAATCGTCAACCTGGCTTTCCGCTGCCGCGCCCGCACCATCGCGGCCAGGCGCTCTTCAACCTGGCGCCGCAGCAAGTCTGACAACGGCTGCCCACTGCTCAGCAAGCGTTCCCAAGCCTGGCGCAGCTCCAGCTCGCTCGTGCTTCTATCCGCCACTTTCTCCTGCAAGGCCTCGACTTCCGCCCGGAATTCGGCCTGGCTGGCCCGCTGCCGCTCCAACCGCTCCAAAAAGGCGCGGCCGGCTGCCAGGTCGTCCTCCCAGCCTGGAGGGAGCTTCAGAAAAGCCTCGTCCGCCGTCAAGCCTGATGCTTCCGCCAACGCTGCTTCGACCTCGACGCCATCCTCGCTGGCCAGGGCGTCTTGCAGCTTAGACTGGACTTTCTTTCCCACGGCCAGGAGTTCCTGCGCTCGTTCAGACAACAGTGCCATGCGCAGGCGGTGAATCAGCTCTTCCGGCGCTGGCACCGCCCGCATCGGATGGGTCAGCTCTTCATAGATCGTCCGCTGTCGTTCTCGGTCGTCCTCTTCCAGGGCTGCCTCTGCCCATGCGCACCAGTTCTCCAAGGACGCTTCCTCCAGGGGGCGCAGGTTGACTTCCCAGCTGGGATTGCCAGGATCAATCTGGCGCAGCTTGCGGAGCACGCCGATGCAGGCGTCATGGTCGCCTTGGTAAACGGCGCGCCGGTACTCCTTCATCAGCGGCTCCAATTCCCCTTCCCGCACGCATGCCTCCCGCAAGCGCGCCAGCCGCCCGGCGTCCAGCGACGGCGCCGGGGGGAAGTCCATATCAGCGCTGATGTTCCGCCATTTCTTGACCCCGTCAAACTCGAGCAGTTCTGCCAACGCCAGCAAATCCGGCAACGTCCTCGCCTCATGAACGGCTTCTGAGCGCATGCCCTTGTCAAGATAATCGGCGCAGCGGAGCAGGCGGTCATTGGCCTTTTGGCACAATTCCGCAAATTGAACCGCCAAGTCCTGGAGATGGGCGTTGCGCTCCAACTGCCCGGAAGACATCGCTTGACAAATCTGCCGAACCAATTGCTGTTCTGGGCTCATCCGGAATTCCTTACACCTTAAACTAACTGATGCTCACGTCTATCTGCCGCCGCGCTGGAGGTCTTTCTCAATCAGGCTTTCGAGGCTTCAAATTCAACATATTCAGATGTCGCTCTGGTGCCGACCTGGAACGCGGGCGCGGCTGCGGCGCTGGGGCTTCGACCGTTGCCTTGGCTGCGGCAGGGCGGCCATGCCTAGCCAGTTCAGCCAGCTGACCAGCAGGAACTGTCGGCAACGGCGTTGTCAAGTCAATAACCTTCACTCCGGGCAGGCGGCTTGTCTCGCGGCTGACGTCCGAGCCGGCCACGCAACACCGCCAGCAGCACGTCGCCCCAGCCGGGAGGCCGGTGAAATATGTGCTGTAGGTCACTTGCCAGCGCGCCGACGACGGCAGCAAAGCCATGGATTCCCCCAGCAAGGCCAACATGTCCATCCCTGGTGCAAACATCACCAGCACAACCCCGGAAGGGTTGGCCAGATACTCCTCGGCCAGGCAAGACGCCTGCCCAGCGTCGCCGGTCAGCTTCTCCCAGGCTGCGGCTTTGCCGCCGCTGCCGTCGCCTGGCGGAATCGCCTTTGGCATCTCCAAGTAATGCGCTGGCTCATCCCATGCATCGATGAAAAAGCCAGGCTGCTGGCTCACCCAGGCCGGGCCTCCCACGGCTCGTTCGCGCGCTGGAACCAGGACATGGTGCGCCAGCTTGTTGGTGCGGCCGGTGTGATCAGCCGCCGTCGGCCCGACCCGCGATAAAATCGTCACATCGCGGCCAGCCAAATTATTGCGATAATGGCTCCAGGACACCGGCTCCGGCCCGGAGGGTGCCTCGTGCACGCCGTACAGGCTCTTGTAGGCGCTCATCGCCTCCAGGAGCTGCACTTGCGGCGGCGGCATGCCGCGCGTAAAGGCCACCGTGCAGAAGCCGCGCGTCCCTGGGCGCAAGCCGCGTTCCGCAGATGTGTAGATCAATTCATACGCCATAGACCGTCTCCACGACTGCGGCCAGTCAGCCGCCCCGCCTGCCTCCGTCAGCGTCGGAAAGAGGAATCGTAAACCACATATCCGTGCCGGGACAACGCAAAGGATAGCCGGCATAGGAAGTCGGTATCTGCAACGGCTTGGTCATTCCCGGAAGCATCACGAAATAGACGTCGCCAGACAGCGTGCAAGTGGCCTCGACTTCCTGATTGGGGGGACGAGCGGCCGGCACGCCAGGTATGAAGCCGCGCTCATGGAAAAAATACAGCATCGGCACCGACACCCAGAACGGGGCCACGTCCCGCGGACGGATGCCGATCATGCCGGTGTCAGGGTTGACTTCCGGGCTGTGTCCAAGGGCGCTGTTCGGCAGGTACAGCACGTCGCCAGCGAACGACTCCGCCGTTGACACGACCTCGGGACAGATGCGCTCCAGCAAATGCCGCAGCGCAAACGAGACATTCTTGATCAGCGGCACGTCCAAGGCGCAGGTGTTGTATTTCGGCTCCCAGACCCAGGGTTCCTCGGGCAGGTCGAAATCAAGCAATTGCTTCCACACGTCGAACTTGGAGACTACGACAATCATCAATTTGTCAGTCTTGCGGTTGCTCCGCATGCCGGAGTACTTCTTAATCCGATTGATCATCTCAGTCAGGATGATTTCCTGGCGCTGAACCCTGGCCTTGGCCGCCAGCTGCGGGTCTGTCACCCCGCTCAGACGGCGGCGGAAACGGACGTCCTTAGTCGGATCAAACAAAAAGAAAATCGTGTCCGAATGCAGCAGATGCTGCGTCGTTGGATTGCCCACCAAGTCCATGCCCGGCTCGAAATGCTCGCCGGCGTTGTCGTAGAGAACCAAGGTTCGCGACATGCTTTCCCGCACTGTCTCGTACTGCGGATGATGCTCGGCCGGCGTCACCGTGAACAGAAATGGCCGCGGCAGGGTGATGAGCATGTTGTCCATCAACACCTGGTTGTACAGCTCGCCTTGAAGTTCGGTCTTGCGAAGCGCCACCAGCTCGTCAGCGTCCGGATGCAGGAAAACCGTCTCCTCAAAATCATTCAGGATCTGGTTGTTGACCGCGTCGGTGTCAGCAAACGATATGGCGAAGTTATGCAGCAGGGTGTTGCGCAGGTCCCAGGTCATGCTGGTCAGGAAATACGACTTGCCGCTGGCTGTGACGCCGACTATTGACAGAAACAACGGCGGCATCTCGCTAGCCGCCTGCGGGATGCGCAGATGACAGCGCGGGCAGGCCATGTCCGGGCAGCTCATGCCCTCCGCATCCAGGGCGTTGCCTTCGGGAGTGAAACGCGACGGCAGGAAGCGCTTAGCCACTTCCGCGCCCAGGACCGCGTCCCCAATCAGGTTCTGGTGCCGGGCGATGAACAAAAACTCGTCCACCGCAAAACGATGCCAGCAATGTGGGCAGATAATGCCTTGCCTGCCGCTGGACGCTGTGCGCGAAATCGTTGCTGCTGGAGACGTGGAGGGATACAGCGGCTCGTCGTCGGCCAAAGCCTTTGCCAAAGACGTCGGCTCGCTGCGCCGCCGCCCAGTCGCCGACGGGTTCCCGGGCGGCGGCGGCTGCTGCGCCTCGGCGTCATCAGAGGCCTCAGTTGGGCTGTCGGCGTTGAGCGGCGGCCGGCTGCCGTCCAACACCCGCATCGACTGCCCTTCTGCGACGACGTCAGCCGCCTCCAGGCTGATGTCCAAGCGCACCCGGCCCATGATCACCTTGACCGGGTGGTCAATCACCAGCTGGGTGACCCGCTGCGTCTCAAAGTAAATGCCATTCGTACTCCACTGGTCTTCCAGCTGGATTACGCCGTTGCCGGTCAGTGCCAAGACAGCATGCAGGCTTGACACGGAATTGTCATTGATGACAATGTCATTGCCAGGCAATCGGCCAATTCGACAAGGAAAGGCCTGGACGCGATACACGACCGGATCGCTGCGCTGCATGATGACCCGGACAAAACATTCAGGAGTATTGGCGCTGGAACTCATCTCCGTATATGACCTTCGCAGTAGTATGTCACCGACATATTCCTTAGCTAAAACCATAAAATAACGTCGTACGCAATATAGCCAGCAAACACCGTTTCCGCAAATGACGGCAAAACCATTTTTACCGCTTCCGGCCAGAGTCTGGCAGAAAAGCTAACACAATCTGCATCTAGGCGACACGCTTGCCTTTCCCGGCAAAACGGATATAGTACTTTTTCGCTTGCCTTCCTCCGGCCGGATTCCGCTGATGGCATCTGGCAGAAGCTGGCGGACTCATCTTTCCCCCGAAGCCAAATTTTCGGCCAACAACCTTGGGAGCCTGACATGACTGAAGCAGCCAAAAAACCCCTCGGCTACAGCGACACCCCGATCATCCCGGGCAGCAAATGGCGTGTCCACGACGGCAATCGACCGCAGCCGCCGGTTGTGACCCCGGGCGATTTCCCCACCCAGGAAAAAGCCGGCACGCCGCCCTCTGACGCGGTCATCCTCTTCAATGGCCACAGCTTGTCGCAGTGGGTGGGCAAAGATGGCCAGGACGCTCCCTGGAAAGTCGAAAACGGCTACTTTGAAAGCGTCCCCCGCACTGGCAACATCCACACCAGGACTGAATTCGGCGACTGCCAGCTGCACCTGGAATTCTCCAAGCCGGAAGCCCCTGGACACGGCAACAGCGGCGTCTTCATGATGCGCAAGTACGAAATCCAAATCCTGAACTGCTACGACTTCGTGACTTACGCTGACGGCGTCGAGGGCGGCCTCTATGGCCAGTGCCCGCCCCTAGTCAATGCCTGCCTCCCGCGCCAGGAATGGAGCACGTACGACATCATCTGGATCGCGCCGCGCTTTGCTGGCGACCAGCTCATGGCGCCGGCCTACATCACGGTCTTTCTCAATGGCGTGCTGCTGCACCATTTCCAGCCCCTGCAAGGCCCCACTCGGTTCCGCGCCCTGGCTGAATACAAGCCCCAGTCCTCCTACGGCGCCATCGAGCTGCAAGACCACGGCGACCCTGTCCGCTTCCGCAACATCTGGTGCCGCCCGCTGTCACTCTACAGCAGCTATTGAGAGCGACAACTAACAACCAAAATTTCATAACGTCAGCACCCTGCAACTAAGGACATCATCATGGCAGACGAAGTCAAAAAACCTCTCGGCTACACCGACACTCCAATCATCCCCGGCACCTGCTGGCGCGTCCATGACGGCGACCGCCCCCAGCCCCGTGTTGTCAATCCCGGCACGTTCAGCACCCAGGAAACGCCGGGCACGCCACCCTCTGACGCGATTATCCTGTTTGACGGCACTAGCCTCTGCAACTGGCTCGACAAAAACAACGAAGAAGCCAAATGGAAACTTGAGAACGGCTATATGGAAGTCGTGCCGAAAACCGGAAACATCCACACTAAGATGGAATTCGGCGACTGCCAGCTGCACCTGGAATTCGCCTCTCCGGAAGAGGTCGTTGGCACCGGCCAAGGCCGCGGCAACAGCGGCATCTTCTTTATGCGCAAATATGAAATCCAAGTCCTGGACTGCTTTGAAAATCCGACTTATCCGGACGGCACTACCGGCAGCATTTACGGCCAATATCCGCCCTTGGCGAACGTCTGCCGCAAGCCCGGCCAGTGGAACATGTACGACTTTATCTGGATTGCGCCCCGCTTTGCCGGCGACACCCTCCTTTCACCGGCCTACATCACTGTGTTCCTGAACGGCGTCCTCCTGCATCATAAACGCGCACTCCAGGGACCGACCCAGCACCGCATTCTGGCGGAATACAAGCCCCAAAACTCCATCGGCGCCCTTGAACTCCAGGACCACAGCAACCCCGTCCGCTTCCGCAACATCTGGTATCGCCCCCTGACGAATTACGACCAGCTGGCATAACAAAAAAACGGCGCAAGCTTCCAAGCACGACAGATACCAACTTAGGGTGGACGGCAGTCTACCCTAAGTCCTTGGTGGACATTATGAACTTGGCTGACGTCATAGGGTAGTGCAGCCCTTCAGGCTGCCCCTACAACACACCCTAAAAAATCTGCGTCATCAGCGTAATCTGCGGATGAATCTTTACAATAGGGCCTTTCGTGGTTAAAAAATAATCTTCTATGCCGAAAATCCGGGCAGACCAACTTCTCGTCGACAGCGGTCTATGCGTGTCCCGGAGCCTTGGGCGCCAGCTCATCTTGGCTGGCAAGGTCTTGACGCCGGATGGCACGGTGCTCACCAAGCCAGGGCGTCTAATCCCGGACGACTGGAATTTGACGTTGCTTGAACCGCCCCGGTTCGTCAGCCGCGGCGCGGAAAAGCTGCTGGCGGCGATTGCGGCGTTCCAACCCCCAATCGCCGGCTGCACTGCGCTTGATTTAGGCGCCTCTACCGGAGGCTTCACTGACGTCCTGCTGGCTCACGGCGCTGCCAAAGTCTTTGCGGTGGACGTCGGCGTTGACCAGCTGCACGACCGCCTGCGCGCCGACCCGCGTGTCGTCTCCCTGGAACAGACCAATGCACGCGACTTGACCACGGCCATAATTCCAGTTCCCATTGATCTTTTGGTCGCTGATCTGTCGTTCATCTCGCTGACCAAAGTTCTTCCGGCGGCTCGTCCCCTGCTGGCAAACCATGCCTGGGCCATTGTGCTGATCAAACCGCAGTTTGAAGCCGACCGGCAAGACATCGGCAAACAAGGCGTAGTGCGAAACCCGGCCGTTCGCCAAGCCTGCGTCGACAAAATCCTCGCTTTTGCTGCTGCCGAGCTGGGCTGGTCTTGCCTCGGCGTCATTCCTTCTCCCATCACCGGCCCAAAAGGCAACCAGGAATTTCTGGCCGCCTTCCAAAACAGCCCACTGCAAGCCGCTCCTCCGTCTCCCTGAGGCAGGCTTTTGCCATGACGTTTCAGCCATTCATCCGCCAGGCCTCACTCCGCGTCCCAGCTGACGCTACTGGCGTCACCCTGCTCGACTACCTGGCTGGACGCTTTCCTTATCATAACCGCGACGCTTGGCGGCAGCTGATCACGACCGGAAAGGTTCTGTGCAACGACCGTCCAGCAACGCAGCAGCAGTTGCTCGCCAGTGGCGACGTCATTGCCTACCAGCCGGAACCACGCCCAGAGCCGCCGGTCGACTTCACCGCCGAACTCCTGTATCAAGACGACGACCTGCTGGCGCTGGCCAAATCCGCTAATCTGCCTTGCCACCCGGCCGGGTGCTTCTTCAATCACACGCTCTGGGCCATGCTTGCCTGCCCAGAACGCCAGGAATTGCCGCCGCCCTTCAACGCGTTCCCTGCCCTGCCCACTCCTCACTTCGTCACCCGCCTCGACCGCGAGACCTCTGGCGTCATCGTCATCGCCCGCAATCCCACCGCAGCCAGGCGCACCGCCCGGCTGCTGCAAACACCGGCCGCAGCCAAACAATACCTGGTCATCATCGAAAATCAGAACCATTTCCCAGATGCCCTCACAGCCAATGGCTGGCTGGCGCTTGACACTGCCAGCGCCGTCCGCAAAAAACGCGGTTTCTACCAGGAAAAACCCCACGACCGCGCTGCCGAAACAGCAACCACGGACTTCCGACGCCTGGCCGTCCACGGCGACCTGGCTCTGCTGACCGCTACTCTCCATACCGGCCGCACCCACCAAATCCGCGCTACCCTCGCGGCCAGCGGCTTCCCTGTCGTCGGAGACAAAATCTACGGCTGCGACGAGACCATCTATCTCCGCTTTGTCGCCGGACAACTCACACCTGACGACGAAAAACGCCTGCGCCTGCCCTCCCAGGCCCTGCACGCCTGGAAAATCACCCTCCCACGCACCGCTGGGCCGACATTGACCTTCATTGCGCCGCCCCCTCAAACCTGGCGCCATCATCACGACCTCCGCCCCCTGCTCGCCAAGGCCGGTCTGCTTGATGACTGAATTACTGTTGTTTTATCCGCAGATTACGCTGATGACGCAGATTTTTTAGGGTGTGCTGTGCAGGAAAACCAGCCGCGAAGCGGCAAAAGACCCAGAGGGCTGAGACACAGAAGCCCAGGGTAAGCGACCCCGCCAGGGGGGACGTGCAGCCCTGGGCAAAGCGTATAAAAAAAATCCTTCCTCAAAAACAAAAAAGTTGGCCGATAGTAGTGTAGGGGCGTCGCCCCCTTCGCGTTATCTCATTCAGATTCCCGCGAGTCTCCGGTTTGCATCAGAAAGCTCATTCAAGTGATGGAAAGCATGATGCCAGCGTGCAGGCAGAATCATGCTCAAGCACAAAATAACTATGATTCTGCTGAAAACCGTTTGAAAAGGGGCGTGTCATGGCCTATTTTTACAGCAGGCTTAGAAATCAGACCCCACCCACCCAAGGGGGGCCTCCCTCCCAAATTTTGTCGTACGCGCACGGGAGGGCACTTTGTGTATCACCCTTACATCATGTTCTGGACAGCCATCATTCTTGCCCCTTCCTCTCGCGAAAACTCAACCTTGTCTTTTTTGAACAACCTCTAGCCAGCACTCGTTTATGCCAACTCCACACCTCCAGGCTGACATAGCGGTCATTGGCGGCGGTTCAGGTGGTGTCGCTGCCGCCCTGGCAGCGGCTCGCTGTCGGGTCAAGACTGTACTCATCGAGCAGGACACGCTTCTCGGCGGCACCTCGACGACCGCCGGCGTCAACTGCTGGGAGCCTGTCTGCGGTGCCACCGGCATTCCGCGCCGCCTGTTCGACCGCCTCACCCACCTACCTGGCGCATGCGGCATCTACACCAGCACACGTCACTGCTTCTTCATGCGCGACATCTTGGCCAATTATCCTGGCGGCGAACAACGCATCGTGCCCTTCCTGCGCTATCAAGACACCCTGAAAGCCGATTGGGACTACAGCCTTGCCTGGTGGCCTGGCCGCTGGAACGGCGTCGTCTTCGAACCGCTCGCCTGGCATCACGCCGCCACTGCCCTGCTGGCCGAAACCGGCTGCTGCCATGTCATCACCGGCCAGGCGGTTGTAGCCACCGAACGCGCCAACAATCGCACTCTCGGTGCCGTCACCCTGGCGAATGGCGCCAGAATCACCGCCCGCATCTGGATTGACAACGCCGGCATCCTAGCCCGTGACGCCGGTTGCGAGACTCTCACCGGCCAAGACCCCTACGACCGCTTTCACGAACCCGACGCCCCAATCACGCCTTCTGGACAAGTCAACGGCGCCACCCGCATCTTTCGCATCACCCCAATCCGCGACCCAGCCGTGCAATCACTGCCCAAGGACATCCCAACCGAGTGCTGGTGGAGTCCGTCCTTCCCCAAAATGGTCGGCACCCAGTACCCAAATGGCGACTTCAACTGCAATATGCTCCCCACTATCACCGGCCAGGACCTCGCCACCATGACCATGCCGGCAGCCCTGGCCGAAACAGAACGACGCATCCTGGCTTTCTGGCATCACGTGCAAACAAACTGGCCGGAATTCCAACATTATGCCATCAAAATGCTCTTCCCAAAACTCGGCATCCGCGAAAGTTTCCGCGTCGTTTGTCGATATATGCTGACTGAAAACGACCTTCTCGCCGGCCTGGCCGGGCAGACGCACGACGATCTGATTGCCACAGCTGATCATACTATGGACCGCCACGGCGGCGGCCAGGCCATGCGCCAGGTCACTGCCCCCTACGGCATCCCCTACCGGTGCCTGCTGCCTGTCGACATCGACAATCTCATCCTGGCTGGCCGCATCGCCGGCTTCTCCAGCCTGGCGGCGTCCAGCTGCCGCTTGACTCGCACCATCATGCAACTCGGCCAGGCCGCCGGCTTCGCTGCCGCCATCGCCTGCCATAACCACACCCTCCCTGCCGACATTTCCGTCAGGCATCTGCAACAACTCGTCAACCAGGAGAACAAGACATGAACTGCACCGGCAAAACCATCATTATCACTGGCGGCTCAAGCGGCTACGGCTATGGCATGGCCAAAAAACTCCGCGCCCGCGGCGCCCGTGTCCTAATCACCGGCCGCAATGAACAAAAACTCCGCCAGGCTGCCGCCGAAATCGGCGTCGAGGCCGTCCATGCCGACGTCACCTCCAGCGCTGACTGGGACCGCGTCTTCGTCGCCGCCGGCAATCGCGTCGACGTCCTCATCAACAATGCCGGCGGCGGCCTCAAAGTCGCCCCATTGACCGACTACAGTGACGAAGAAATCATCCAGTCAATCGCCATCAACCTCACCGGCGCTCTGCTCGGCTGCCGTCGCGCCGCCGCGGTCATGATTCCGCAGAAGTCTGGCTTGATCATCAACATCTCAAGCGTCTGCGCTCATTATGGCTGGCCTGGCTTCGCCGTTTACACCGCTGCCAAAGCTGGTCTCGACAAAATGAGCCGCGCCCTTTACACGGAGCTCCGGCCGCACAACGTCCGCGTCACCGTAGTCACTCCGTCCTGGGGCGACACCAACTTCAACGTCGCCGCTGGCCTGCCGCCGCCGACCGCTGACCTGGCCGCCCAAATGATGAGTTCTGACCAGATGGGCGACCTAATCGTCCAACTGTGCGAATTCCACGACCACCTCGTCTTCCCAGAAATCATGGTTCAGCCCGTTGTCCAGGAGATCAACCCGTTCTGAGTTGACTTGCGACAAACGGCAATTACGTTTATGCAATCAGCTTCATTCCCCCCAGGCCCTGCAGCGACTATTGCCGTTTGCTAAAGTTCACCACCATGTCTCACACCATCATTGACGTACACCTGCATCCTTTTCTGACGGATGACTGCCGCATCAACAAGTACCAAGCAGTGAAGTCCCCGGACGCCTTTGTCGCCCATCTGCGCCAGAACGGCATTACCCAATGCTGTGGTTCTGTCATCCACCGTCTCGCAGGGGACGACTTCGCGCCCATCCGCGCCCTCAACGACGACGCGCTTGAGTTCCGGCGCCGCTACCCCGGCTTCTACATTCCCGGCATCCATGTGCACGGCAACTTCCCTGATGAATCCTGCCGCGAGCTGGAACGGTGCCAGCGCGAAGGCGTCAACCTGATTGGCGAACTGGTTCCTTACAGCATGGGCTACGACGTCTATGCCAGTGATGCCATGCGGCCGGTCTGGGATTTGGCCATTGAGCTCGGCTACGTCGTCAACATCCACCCAACCACTCTTGAGGACATAGACAAGCTGCTCACCGACTTCCCGCGCCTGACTGTCATCATCGCCCACCCCGGCGAATACGACGCCTATATGGCCAAACTCGATCTGCTCCGCCGCCATCCGAATGCCTATCTCGACATCTGCGGCACTGGCCTGTTCCGCTATGGCATGCTCAAATACGGCGTTGACCAAGTCGGCGCCGAGCGTTTCCTGTTCGGCACTGACTTCCCGGTCTGCAGCGTCGGCATGCAGGTCGGCGGCGTCATGACTGAAGACCTCACCCCTGCCGAACGCCAGGCCATTTTCGCGGACAACGCGAAACGCCTCCTCCGCCTCTGACCCTGCTTCACCCCAACCGTCGCGGCGTTTTTTATGACAACATCACTCTGCGCCTCCCTGCGCGCCAACCTCACCAGCGTCATGCAGGGCAAGGACGACATCGTCGACTTGCTCCTGACCGCCCTCCTGGCCAATGGACACGTCCTTCTCGAAGACGTGCCTGGAGTCGGCAAAACCACCCTGGCCAAAGCCTTGGCAACCTCTATCCAAGGCGCCTATAACCGCATCCAATTCACCCCGGACATGCTCCCAGCCGACATCACCGGCGGCATGATCTATTCCCCCAAAAGCGGCGATTTCACTTTCCGCGCCGGGCCAGTCTTCTGCAACGTCCTGCTGGGCGACGAAATCAACCGCGCTTCGCCGCGCACCCAATCCGCCCTGCTGGAAGCGATGAGCGAACGCCAAGTGTCCATCGAAGGCGCGGCACGACCACTGCCAGAACTCTTCCTCGTCATCGCCACCCAGAACCCAATCGAATTCCACGGCACCTACCCATTGCCCGAAGCGCAGCTCGACCGCTTTGCCATGCGCCTCGCCATCGGCTACCCTGACGCTGACAGCGAATGTCGCATCGTACTGGAACAAAGAAAACGCCACCCGCTCCAAGACTTGCAAACAGTCGCGACCCTGGCAGACATCACCAATGCGCAACAGCAGGTCCGCGACATCGCCATGGAGCCGACCGTGCTGCGCTACCTGACCGACATCGTTCGCGCCACCCGCACTGACCCGAAGGTCACCCTGGGCGCCAGCCCACGCGCCAGCCTCGACCTCTACCGCGCTGCTCAAGCCCGCGCCTTCCTTAACAACCGCGATTATGTTCTCCCCGACGACATCAAGGCCCTGGCTGTCCCGGTCATCGCCCATCGCCTCTCCCTCGACCCAAAGGCGGCATACACAGGCATTGATAAGAAAACCATCGTGGCGGACATCGTCGCCCGCACTAAAGTCCCAGCATGAATAGGGGCGAGAGGCGAGGGGCTGAATGCTGAATGTTGAATGCTGAATGTTGAGGCGCATTTCATAATTCATAATTCATAATTCGTTAGGGGCGAGGGGCTGAATGCTGAATGCTGAATGTTGAATGCTGAATGTTGAGGCGCATTTCATAATTCATAATTCATAATTCATAATTCATAATTCATAATTCGTTAGAGGCGAAGGGCTGAATGCTGAATGCTGAATGTTGAATGTTGAATGCTGAATGCTGAGGCGCATTTCATAATTCATAATTCATAATTCATAATTCATAATTCGTTAGGGGCGAGGGGCTGAATGCTGAATGTTGAATGTTGAATGTTGAATGTTGAATGTTGAGGCGCATTTCATAATTCATAATTCATAATTCATAATTCGTTAGGGGCGACATACAGCAGCCTGAAGCACGGAGCCATTATGAAAAAAATACTGCAAAGTATCTTCTTTTGGCATTCTCCTGCGCAAGGGACATTTTTCGGCCTTACTTTGGCTGGACTGACTGTTTGGCTGCTGCCTTCAATTGTGTTCGTCTTCTGGGCCTACGGCTCGTATGGCTTCACCTGGCTGTCGGCGTGGAACGACGCCTGGCCTCCTTTCTTGATTGTATTCCTGGGCGTAGCCGCGCTCTTGTTGGTCTATGCGACATTTCTCTGCCTGCGTTTTTATGGTTGGTTCTGTCGACGGAAATACGGCTTGTTGGCCTCATGGCTCTGCCTGGCCTTATTTGCCATTTGTCTGGTAGTTGCTTGCTTCAAATACGGCGATCTTGGATTCTTCGTTACCTTCTGCGTTTTCTTTGGCGCACTCTTCCCTCTCATGTTGCTACCTAAATGGTGGCTCTGGCTCACCCAGGCATGCTGCTGGGGTCTGGGTCTTCTGATCAGCGACGTCGTGCTGAGGCATCTGCTCGATCCATTCCTCCCCAGAAGATTAGGCCAAGAAATTGTAAACCTCCCGTATGCATATATCAGCATACAAAAATTCCTGCATGTCAGCGGCGTGGGCTGGGCGTGGCTGCTGGCGGCAGGAGCACTCTTCCTGCTGCTCGGCTATCTGCTGACTGCGTTGCTCTGGGCGCGCGCAGCTGATCTGCCATTCCGGCGTCTCTTTGGCAAAGGCGTGGCCTGCCTCTGGAGCATCTTTGCGGTCGCCTACGTAGTTCAACTCATCCTCGCCCTTTTAGGAAGCCAGACCGCAAACCAAGAGATCGCCGCCCTGGAAAAGCATATCGGCAAACCACTGACAGCATCAGCCCTGAAAGAATGGCACCTTAGCGAAGAACAGCCAGACCCGGCTTTCTGGAAACACATAAAGACTCTCACCGAAGACTGCGAGCCGTTCTATGAGCCCTTTTCCAACTTTTACTATTCCGGGCCGCCCGATGTACAGCCCCAGGAAGCCATGCAGCAGTGGCTACAGCATGTCCAAAAGCACGAAGACTGCCTTTCAAGCCTGGAAAAGCTGTTTTCAGAAAGCCCGCCAGCAATTCCGCAGTGCTATGGCTTTTTCGACCTCGACATCTCGACACTCAGTCATCTACCCAAAATCCGCCAACTGAACCGCATCGCGTCCTGGCGCATTTATCTGGCATTGGCGAATGGCGATGCCAACACGGCGATTGTCACCGCAAAAATGCAGGCCAATATCAACAACACACTGCTGCGCAATACTGATTTGGTTTGCGGTCAGCTCTGGATTGACTGCGTGAATACATGGCTGAAATCCATCGAACGAATGCTGGAGTCGCAAGTCTTGACAGACGAACAGCTGCACACACTGGCAGACCTAGTGAAGACGACCGTTGACAAGATGCCAGCCATGCAAAAACGTTTGCTCTACGACCAGGCAGTGTACGCCTTGGAAGGCTTTGAGGTCATTGGCAAAGGCAGCTTCTTCATGTCCCAGCAAGAGCAGGAAAACCCCTACGAAGCCGTCCCGATGCGTCCATTGCGCTTTTTTGCCCCACACCTCTGGTGGTATGCTGCCATGGACAAGGCATACATGGCGCGAAGTCTCCAGGTTGAACACCTGGCAGACATTTCCCACCTGGACGGCACCTGCATCGTGCCGCTCTGCTCCAGCAGTTGGATGCTGGTAGGAGCGAGCAAAACCGGCCAAAAATTCCACGTCATGAATGCCAATTTGCTGGCTATGCAAGCGTTGATTAAAGTGGAGCTGCATCGGCGCACTCATGGAACATATCCAGAACAACTGGAAAATCCACCCACAGACCCCTTCAACGGAGAGCCGATGCGCTATCGTCATGGCGATTGCCGCTTCAAAGTCAGCAGCGCGGAATGGAATGAAAAAGGACAGCAATGGCGAATTGTCTCGCAGACCAAAGTTGGACCTGGCGTACAGGTCTGGAGCGTCGGGCCTGACTTGATCGATGACGATGAAAAAAACCTGCAAGAACCTGACGATAAACGACGCTCTGACGATATCCGAGCCCTGATGCGCCTGAAGACCGGAGAAGTTAGAATTGGCCCCTGAAGGACGTGACCTGCCAGCCCAGGGTAATGCACTGAGTCCTGCAAATCGCATTCGCTACAAGTGGAGTCTACAATGAAAAAAGCGGATTCATCAGTGAACAACCAGCCTAAAACCAGGGTGGAAAAAGATTTATTAGGGACGCGGGAGATTCCGCAAAGCGCCTATTACGGCATCCACACGTTGCGGGGCAAGGAAAATTTTCCCATCACCGGGCTTTCCCAGCCCGCTTCGTTAATCACCGCGATCGCCATGGTAAAAAAGGCCGCAGCCCAAGCCAATCGCGACGCATCGCGCCTGGATTCGAAACTGGCTGATGCTATCGCAACGGCTTCCGATGACGTAATTAATGGGCAATTCCATGACCAATTCATCGTGGATCCGATTCAAGGGGGCGCTGGCACTTCCTTCAACATGAATGCCAACGAAGTCATCGCTAACCGTGCCCTGGAAATTCTTGGCCATGCCAAGGGCGACTATCAAATTCTGTCACCGCTTGATCATGTCAACATGGGGCAGTCCACCAACGACGCAGTGCCAACGGCTATTCATATCGCTGCTGCCAACGAACTGACCACGCTGCTCGAAGAAATGACCAAGTTGCACGCCGCATTCGGAGACTGTGCCAAACGCTTCGATACCATGATTAAAATGGGACGAACACACCTGCAAGACGCCGTCCCCATCCGCTTGGGCCAAGAATTTCATGCCTATCAGCAGGTCATCGGCCGCGACATCAAACGCATTTCCGCTGAACGCGAAGGCTTGCTTGTCGTCAATCTGGGCGCCACCGCTGTTGGCACCGGCTTGAATGCAGATGTCACGTACGTTCGACAGGTCACACACCACCTGGCAAAAATCTCCGGGCTTCCGCTTGAGCAGGCCGAAGACCTGGTTGACGCCACCCAGAATACCGATTGCTACACTACGATTTCCTCTACGCTGAAAATTTGCATGTTGAACATGTCCAAAATCGCCAATGATCTTCGCCTGATGGCGTCTGGCCCTCGTTGCGGGCTTTCTGAATTGAAGCTGCCGCCGCGGCAGTCTGGCAGTTCTATCATGCCTGGCAAGGTCAATCCAGTGATGGCTGAAGTCGTCAATCAAGTTGCTTTCCAGGTCGCTGGCAACGACCTCACCATTTCCATGGCTGCCGAGGCTGGACAATTTGAACTGAACGTCATGGAGCCGGTACTCGTCCGCAATCTGCTGGAAAGCATCATCATCATGCGCAATGTATTCCGCGTCTTCCGGATATTCCTGCTCGAAGGACTGACCGCCAATGAAGAGAAGTTGCGTTACTACGTGGAGCACAGCAGCGGCGTGGTCACTGCCTTTGCGCCGTATATCGGCTATGAAAAGGCCGCCGAAATCGCAAAAGCTTCCCTGGAGAGCGGTCGCCCAGTGCGCGAGCTAATCCTGGAAAGAAAGCTTATTTCACCGGCCGAAGCAGATATTATCCTGGATGCGCATGAAATGACCAAAATCGGCATTTCCGGCTTGAAAGCAGTGCAAGCACTGCGCAAACAAAAGAAAAAATAAGCTGAAAATTTATCTTCATGTCAGCGCTTATGTGTCACCCTTCCAGGACTCCAAATATATGCCATCTCACCCAGGGCTGCGCCGGGCCTGGCGGCCCGGCTTACCCTGGGCTTCTATGTGTCACCCTCCGGGCTTTTGCCGCTTTGCAGCCGTGAATGTTATGGACGCTGATTGTCGTATGTAAGCCTGGCGGCCCAAAGGGCCAACAACATAAAAGCCCAGGGTGAGCGAAGCGAAGCCCTGGATGAGGCGTATAATAATTTTGAGCCCCGCCAGGGGTGACACATAAACGCCGTTTTGAGGGAAATCCTTTTTGGATGGGGTCTGCGTAGTTCAGCTTCAGCTTGCCGTATGTCCCTCGCATGCAGGAGCATGTAGTACAAGCTTCAGCTTGCAGTATGTAGTTCAAGCATTAGCGATCTCTTCCAATTCAGCCCAGCGGTCATATAGCCGCGCCACCTCGGCCTTGGCCGCATTCAATTTCGCCAACAGTTCGTCGCTCTGGCGGCCATACGTCGCATGGAAGTCCGGTCGACTGAAAATCTCCTCCAATTCGGAGACTTCCGCCTCTGCTTCGACAATGGCCTGTTCCATGCCTTCCAGCTCGCGCTTCTCCGCCCACTTCAAGCGCCGCGGCTCATCCGACGACCGTTCATTCTTGCCGGAATCAACGGCAGTTGCTGGCTTGGCGTCGCTTTTTTGAGCGGCCTGGCGTTCCGCCCGCTTCTGTGCATAATAACTGTAGTTGCCCGGTTGAAAAAACAGCGTCCCATCCGGCTCGAACACCAGGATATGCGTACACACCCGGTTCAGAAAATACCGGTCATGACTGACCACAGCGACGCAGCCCTCGAAGTCGCACAGCGCTTCTTCAAGAACCCTCAGCGTAGGCAGGTCAAGGTCATTGGTCGGCTCGTCCAGAAGCAGGAAATTGCCGCCGGTCTTCAGCAGCATCGCCAGCACCAGGCGGTTTCGTTCACCGCCGGACAATTGCCCGACCTTGGTGTTGATCGTGTCGTCCTGGAACAGATAATTCTTCAAATAGGCCCAGATATTGATCTTCCGCTCGCCGAACATGACAAAGTCATTGCCCTCGCCGACTTCCTCATAGACCGTCAGATCATCGTGCAGGGAAACACGATGCTGGTCAGCGTAGTTGAAGACAACCCGCTCGCCGATCCGCACGACGCCGGCAGTCGGCGCCAGTTCTCCAAGGATCAGCCGCAGCAGGCTGGTCTTGCCCGCGCCATTGCGGCCGACAATCCCCAGGCGCATGCCTGGCGTGAACTCCAGGTCGAGGTTGGCAAACAACGTCCGCTCGCCCAAGCTAAGTGTGACTTGTTGCAGCGACACAATAATGTTGCCCATCTTCGGTGCCGACGGAAGCAGCAGGTCAATATCGCGCTCACGTTGCAGAGCGTCCTGGTTCACCGCTGCCTCAAAGCGCTGAATCCGGCTCCGGGACTTCGTCGTCCGCGCCTGTGGACCGCGCCGTATCCAGTCAATTTCCCGTCGAATAAATGCCAGACGTTTCTCCTCCTGCGCCTCGGCCTCGTTCAGACGCTCTGTCTTGCGACGCAAAAATTCGCTGTAATTGCCGTCATACGAATAGACGCGGCCGTACGACAACTCCAGAATCCTGGTCGCCAGCCGTTCCAGAAAATACCGGTCGTGGGTCACGAACAGGCACGACCGGTTGGAACGCATGAGAAAATCCTCCAGCCATTCGATGGTCTCAGCGTCAAGGTGATTAGTCGGTTCGTCCAAAAGCAGCAAGTCTGGCAGATCAATCAGAGTCTGCGCCAAGCCGACGCGACGCCGTTCGCCGCCGGAAAGCGTGTCAATCACCCGCTCTGGCGACGGCGCGTTCAGCGCTGTCAGCAGCATATCAAGGCGGCTCTCGACATTCCAACCGTCGCGCGCTGTAATGGCCATCTCCAATTCATGCAGATGCTGGCCCGGCGCTGTCGTCTCATACTCGTGAATCAAATTCAGAATTTCATCGGCTCCGGCCAGAATGCAATCCCGCACTGTCCGCCCGACCGGCAAATCCAGCTCCTGCGGCAAAAAAGCAATCCGGAGACCCTTGCGTGTGCTAATCTCTCCAGTGAAAAAATGCTCTTGCCCTGCCAGAACCCGCAGCAAGGTCGACTTGCCCGAGCCGTTGCGACCAATCAGGCCGACGCGCTCGCCCTCGCGAAGCACCAGCTCCTGTTTGTCAAGAAGCACGCTGCCGGCCAGACGAATGTCCAGGTCCGTCGCCGACAACACCACTGGATTGGAATCATAAATGCCCATAGACCTGCCGTGTCTTCCGACAGCTTCAAATCCGCACGTCAGAACAGTATCTCTGACCCTGGCCGCAGCCCCGGCTCAAGCTGTCCGGCAGCGGTCTGCCTCAGCCTGAAGGCGCAGGCAGAGTTCTGCCGCCTTGAACGCATGTTCTTGCGTCATCGCCGTCTCGGTGCGGTCCAGGCAGTCACGGATCAGCTGGCCAAAGAAGCGCGTGCCGACCGACCCGGCTGCATCAATGCGGACTTCCTGGCGATGATCCGTCAAATACAGCTGGTTGCCTTTATGTTCGGTGCCGATGTCGACAAATTTGCGCAGCTCAATCGTCCCTTCTGTCCCCAAGATCATCGTGCGTCCATCGCCCCAGGTGCGCAGCCCGTCTGGCGTGAACCAGTCCACCCGGAAATAGAACGACGTGCCATTATCGCCGCGCAGTGAGCCTTCGCCGAAGTCCTCCAGCTCTGGGAATTGCGGGTGAGCGAAGTTCTCCACCCGGGCGAAATTGACGCTGGCTTCTTTCGCCCCAGTATAGTGCAGGAACTGCTCGCACTGATGACTGCCGATATCGCACAAGATGCCGCCGTACTTCTCCTTCTGGAAAAACCAGTCTGGCCGACTGTCAAACGCGCCCAGGCGATGCGGCCCCAAGCCAATGACTTGCAGCACTCTGCCAATGGTGCCCTGATCAATCAAGTCTCCCGCCAGCATCGCACATTCGGAACACAGGCGCTCGCCATAGTAGACCATGTATTTTTGCCCGGTTCGCTCAACGGCCAGCCGCGCGTCCGCCAATTGCTCCAGGGTCGTAAACGGCGTCTTGTCAGTGAAATAATCCTTTCCTGCCGCCATCACCTGCAGGCCTAGCGTCGCTCGTTCATTAGGCACGGCTGCCGCCGCCACCAGGCGCACCTCCGGGTCAGACAAAATCTCATCCAGACAACGGGCTACGCGCACCTCGGGATACATCTCCCGAAACTTGGCGACTTTTTCCTGGTCATGATCATAAACCCACGCCACCGTCGCCCCAGCCCGCACCAGCGCCTGGCACATACCGTAGATATGACCATGTTCAAAACCAGTCGCGGCAATCTTGAAGTCGCCCTTCCCGCAGACTGGCGCCGGTGGCGGAGACAACACATAGCGTGCGCCGTCGGCGCGCCGCAAATCATCCAAACTGAGCAAACCCATTGCTGTGACCTCATTGAAGTGAACTAACTAAAGGAAGCCAGAGGCAAAACAATAATGTAAATGGAATATCGCCAATCACCAACGCCCAGCCTGGCCTTTTTGTGTTATATTATCACCGTGTCTTTCATTTTCTCCCATGCCTGATAGGCCGCCATTTCCTGCCCCTTTGGAGTGCATGATGCATCCTCATAACGATTCCGCCCCCGCCCCTGCCAGCATGCGCCTGGCCCGCTATCTCGCCAGCGCTGGCATCGCCTCCCGTCGACGTTGCGAAGAATTGATCCGCGAAGGCCGCGTCTCTGTCAATGGCCAGGCCATCCTCACCCCTGTCTGTATCGTCACCCCTGGCCAGGACGTAGTCCGCTTCGAAGGACGCATCCTGACCCTCGACGACCCAGTCTACCTGATGCTGAACAAGCCGGTCGGCTACACTTGCTCGGCGCAAGACAAACACGCCGAACGCCTTGTCTATGACTTGCTCCCGGAAAACCTCGCACGCATCTTCTCGGTCGGACGCCTGGACCGCGACAGCGAAGGCCTGCTGATTCTGACTAACGACGGCGACCTGGCGCAAAATCTGACCCACCCGTCCCGCCAAATCGCCAAACACTATATCGCCGACTGCGCCGGGATGTTCACTCAAGAGATGGCAGACAACATGGTCTTCGGCGTGGAGGATGACGGTGATTTTCTGAAGGCCAGCCAAGTCATCCTCAAGCGCAGCTGGCCTGACCACGTCTTCCTGGAAATCGTCCTCACCGAAGGCAAAAAGCGCGAAGTTCGCCGGCTGTGCGCCAGCCAGGGCTTGACCGTCACCCGCCTGGCCCGCGTCCAATTCGCCTCCCTCAAACTCGGCGACCTGCCCAGCGGCAAATGGCGCCGACTGACGCCAGAAGAAATCAACGACCTCAAACAAACGGCGGCAACGCCAGTGTAACCCGGCCCCATCAGGCCAAAAACGCACCGCAGCCCCTTGCTTTCCACGCCGACAACACTACCTTAACCTAAGGCCATCCAAACAGCCTGGCCGCTAGGCAGCAGGCCAGGCCATCGCCATGCATCAGGATGATGCCCGCGCTGACCGTCAACCCACTTCTTTTCACCTCACGGAAGGACATCCATCATGCGACATTTGGAACACAACCTTGACTTTTGCGTCGTCGGCGGCGGATTATCCGGTATGTGCGCTGCCATCGCCGCAGCCCGCCATGGCGCCAAAGTCGCCCTTATCCATGACCGCCCTGTCCTTGGCGGCAATGCCTCCAGCGAAATCAGGATGTGGATTTGCGGCGCACAAGGACTCAACAACCGAGAAACTGGACTGGTCGAGGAAATCCAACTCGAAAACAACTACCGGAACCCGTCCTCCAACTTCTCCATCTGGGACAGCGTACTCTTCCAGGCCGTTAAATTCACCCCGGGACTGACCGTGTTCCTGAATGCCTCGGTCAATGGCGCCACTATGGACGGCAATCGCATCACTTCCGTCAAAGCCTGGCAGACGACTTCCGAAACCTGGCATACCGTCAAGGCCAAACTCTTTGCCGACTGCTCCGGCGACAGCATCCTGGCACCGCTGACCGGCGCCGACTTCCGCATCGGCCGCGAAGCCCGAGAGGAATTCGGCGAAGATATCCAACCACTAGTCGCTGACAAGAAAACCATGGGCATGAGTTGCCTGATCCAGGCTCGCGAAACCACCTCCCCCAAGACTTTCATCCCGCCTCCGTGGGCCCGCAAATTCACCTCGGATGACCAACTGCCCAACCGCGGTCACGGCTTCACCGGCCTGTCCAACTTCTGGTGGCTCGAACTCGGCGGCGAAAACGACTCCATCCACGACACCGAAGAATTGCGCGACCAGCTGCTGGCCCTCGCCTTTGGCATCTGGGACCACATCAAAAACTATGGCGACCACGGCGCCGACAACTGGGAACTGGAATGGGTCGGCTTCCTGCCTGGCAAACGCGAAAGCCGCCGCTATTTGGGCGACCACATCCTCACCCAAAACGACGTCCGCGCCGAAGGACGCTTTGACGACCTCGTCGCCTACGGCGGCTGGTCCATGGACGACCATCATCCCGGCGGGTTCAACTATCCTGGCGCACCCACCATCTTCCACCCTGCCCCCTCGCCCTACGGCATCCCCTACCGCAGCCTCTATTCCCGCAACATCGACAATTTGATGTTCGCTGGCCGCAACATCAGCGTCACCCACGCCGCCATGAGTTCAACCCGGGTGATGGCAACATGCGCCACTATCGGCCAGGCAGTCGGAACCGCCGCCGCCATCGCTATCCGCGAACGCACCAGCCCGCGCGGCGTCTACCAAAACCATATCGCCGAACTGAAGCAGACACTGATGGATGACGACAGCTTCCTGCCTTTCAACCGCCGCCAAATCCCGGAACTGTCGGCCAAAGCCAGCCTCGCCGCCTCCAGTGGAGACCCTGAGCCGCTCCGCAACGGCTATGACCGGCCAACGCCAGCCGGCGAAAAAACTTGGGACGACAATTCCTGGAGCGGAACACCAGGACAATCCTGGGTGGAATACGCCTTTGCCAAACCGTCCCGCGTAACCCTAGCCAGAATCATCTTCGACAGCGACCTCAACCGCAAAGGCAAAGGCCCGCGCCTTGACCACCATGCCGAGAAAAATATCCTCTCCAACTTCCCGCTCAACCAGCCACCGCGGGAGACGCCGCCAACCCTGGTCAAAGCCTTCCGCCTCGAAGCCCGCAACCAAGACGGAACCTGGTCGTGCATTCACCACCAGGAAAACAACTACCAGCGCCTGGTGAAAATACCCCTCGACGTGACCACTACCGCCATAAGACTCGTCCCAGAAAAAACCTGGGGCAGCGATACGGCCAAGGTATTCTCCTTTGACCTGCGATAAACGACGCCGCGCAACAGTCAGAAAGACCAATCCGAGCAAACACGACAGACGTGTCTTTTCCAGCCTCGGCTAGGATCAACGGACATCGCCATGCCGCACTCCACAACCGCCTCACCCTCCGACAGCCGCCAAGGCATCCTGGTCCATGACCGCCGCTCCGGCGTCATGGTCCAGGAACACGTCCTTGGTGACCGGCTGTTGAAGTTAGCCTACGGCAGCCCTCTCAAGCCTCTGTTGGCGTGGCCGTTGTTCGGAACCGCGCTCTGTTCGCGCCTGCTCGGATGGTATGCCAACACCGCGCACTCGCGCCGGAAAATCGCCTCAACAACAGAGCAGCTCGGCATTGACTTGAACGAATGCGTCACCCCGCCAAATGGCTTTGCCTCTTTCAACGACTTCTTCTGCCGACGACTGAAGCCCGGCCAGCGCCCCTTTGCCGCAGAAGAGACGATTCTGTGCTCGCCAGCTGACTGCCGCCTAACAGTCTGGCAAAAGCTCAAGAGCGACGCCTGCATTCCAGTCAAGGGCGCCCATTTCATGATTACAGAGCTGCTTGGCGCCCCAGGTGCGGACTTGGCCGAATCGTTTTCCTACGGCTCGCTCTGCGTCTGCCGACTCTGCCCAGCCGACTACCATCGCTACCACTACCCGGCTGACGGCAAGGAAATCCGCCGCTGGCACCTCGGCAACAGGTGGCATTCGGTCAACCCGCTCGCCCTGGCCCGGAATATCCGGGTGTTCACCACCAATGTCCGGGAAGTAACCATTTTGGACTTGGACGCCATTGGCCATGCTGCCTTCATCGAAGTCGGCGCCTTTGGCGTAGCCGCCATCACCCAGACCCACACGTCGTCAACTTTCCGCAAAGGTGACGAAAAAGGATTCTTCTCCTTTGGCGGCTCGACCATCATCATGATCTTCCAGCCAGGCAGCATCCAGTTTGACCATGATCTCGTCGAACTGAGCAGCCAAGGCATTGAAACGCTGGTCAAGGCCGGCGAACCCATCGCCACTGCCGAAATGCCCAAGTCGACGCCCCAGCCTGCCCAGAAACAGGCCTGACACGCATTGCCAGGCCGTGCTGCGCAAAGCGGCGCACCTATTACAAGCAAGCGGCACTGCTATTTCTGCGCAGCGCCGCTTTTTTCATGACTAGCTCACTGCTTCTTCTTGAGCAGAATGCTCTTGAAGATAATCTCGGAATCCTCGGCCGCGCCCATAATCGCGCGTATTTCCTTCAGTTTCCGGCTTTGACGGTCGCCGCCAATCCTGAGCGTGTAAGTCATCTCTTGCCAGTCGCTCTTAGTCTTGACGAAAGCCCGCGGCCCGCCAATCTGGACCAGCTCCTGGCCGCCGTCGTCCTTAGTATAATAATTGAAGACGCCAAAATACGCCGAACCTTTGCCCTTGTAAATCGCCTTGACAAGATAGACGTCGCCCTTTTCGACCGGAATGCTGATCTTGCTGCGAACCCACTTCTTGTTATTGGGGCCAGCCTTGACCCGGGCGCAAAGCTGTCCGTCCTCGGTCACCATATCCGTCGCCGCCAGCTCCCAGTTTTCCGGCGCGCCGGTCGCGTCAAGCTGTTTGAATTCACCATTGATCTCCACATCCGCACCGCGAAAAGGCTGTGTGACCCAGCCCACCTGGTCTTCAAATGCGGCTCGGATGCCTTCCACTAGGCGTCGCGAATGGGGATGGACAGCCTTGGTCGCAGCGCGCGTCAGGGCTGCCCGGCAGGCTTCGGTCGTGCCTGGGTCAATGACTGACTGCATCCACATCATAGTGGGATCATCGTTCCAGCGGCTGCGGGTGCCGATCTGGCGCCAGCCGTCCTCAACCGTCTGGTAAAATTCTCCCATATCGTCTGCGGCCGGGCCAAAGGCGCGACGGCGGAAATCGGCCCGTAGTTCCGTGTAATCGACATCCAGGTCCCACATACCACGAGTCATAACCCAGAAGTAATATGCGTTCAAGTCCCACACGTGGGTGCCATTGCCCCAGCGCGGGTCCTTGTGCCAGTTCCGCGAAATCTCGGCATAGTTGCGCTCTAAACCATGCTGATTCATAAATCGCAGCTCGCTCAGCATCGCATAGTCGGCCGGACGCGGAAATTCCTTAGTCAGGCCGTAATAATCGCGATTGATCAGACCCTTAGTCATGGCGGCCCAGCCCATGAACATGTCGCAGGTGGCCTGGTTAACCGGGTCCTGCAAGGGATAACGCGCATCTTTGTAAATAAAGGCCAGCAGCACCCGGATATTCGGCTCAATCGCACAAATCGGCGGCTCCTGCGTAAAAAAGTATGCATACGTACGAATCTCCTTGTCCGGATATCGCTCTGCCACAAACTTGGCGACCTGGTTCAAAAACAGGAAGTACTGGGTTGAACGGAACTTGTTCTTGTCCTCAATCGTCACGGTCTTGCCGTCGATGGTGATGGGCTGCAAGCACTTCTCGCATTCGCACAACGTGTAGTTATCCTCAATGTGGATATTGACCGTGGTGTACTCAAGATTAGCCTGGATAAAGGCGTCGACCTCTTTGATGAACGCCGCTGTCATGTCCGGATTAGTGAAGCACAGCTGCGTGCGCGGGCGGTTGACTCGCTCGCCATTGATAAGCGGATAGAAGTCAGGATGGTCAGCGTAGTACTTCTCAGGCTTCAGGAACAGCCCGGTGAGATTATGTCCGCCGCCGCAGGCCCGGAAATACCCGGCCTTGTCCAAAAGCTCCTTAGGCGCAGAGCCGTGATTGTTGCCATTGCGTAAGCTCCACAACTCCAGGTCCATCGACGAGGTGTTGAACTGCCATCCGCGCAGCGACAGCTTAGGAATGTCAACATAATCAGTCTGGGTCAGCGTCAAATCAGGATTCTTGGTGAAGATCGTGCCATACTCCGGGCTGACATGCGCCCAGATGATGTCGGTGTTTTTAGAAAGCATCCGGAAGACGCCATTCAACACGCCCTTGGCCTTAGTGCCGAACACGTATAGATGACCGTCTTTTTCCCGAACCGCATAGCCGTCTTTAGCGCCGATTTGAGCCAGGTCTTCAGCAAAACCGTCAGGATTGACTGCCAAGATGATTTTCGGCTGCGGCGACGCCAAATCATGGCGAATCGGCAGCTCGGCCCCGGTCAGCTCCCGCAGCCAGGTCTGCAACTCCTCAGCTGCAAACAGCAAAGGCCCCTCACCTTCCGCTGACACCACAATCTCTGCCAACGGAGTGCCTTGCCGCGCCACCGGAAACGCCGCCGACGCCGGCAATGACAGCAACGATAACGACACCAGCAACCATAGCGCCAATCCTGAGTATTTCATCATTATACCTTTCATACTGAACAAGTTATAAAGAAAATACCTGCTCAAAATTCATGTCGTCCCAAAAGCCGAACCCTACGGTTTCTCCTCGCCGCCTCTTCAAGCCTGGCCGCGCGCGATCACGCGCAGCATCCAGTCCAGATTCTGCATTGCCATTTCGGGCGTCATCTCTACTCGTCCCTGCCGGAAGCTGCGGATCAGCTGCCGCATCATGTCCGGCCGTTTCACGCTTCCAAACGGTGACGTGATCTCCATTTGGAACACGCCCTCCTCATCCCGGTAGCCGCCGATGTCATACGTATTGCCGTTCAATTCCAACTGTCGGACGTTCTTCGGCTCCGTGTCTGTATGAAACGTATGAATCCGGCACTGCAAATCAGGCTGCCCTGGATGAGGACACCGGAACTCGGCGTCCGCCAGATGGCCGTCAAAATGCACTTGCAGCGAGTCCCAATCTGGCTCATTGCCATCGCTCAGAACCTGTACGCAGGCCAGCAGATGTGGTGCCAAGTCAACCCACGTCCATGCTGGGACGGGCGGCCGATTCCGCGTCGGCGACACTAGCCGTCCGGCAAAATCCGTGATCTCGGCCGCCCCTGCCTGTTCGCCAAACAGGCGGCGACATTCCCGCACAGCCATGACGTACTGTGTGCAGACGCCCAGCAGGCGGCGCTTCTGGCGACCTAGTTCGCATAGCTCGGCCGCCTGTGCGCGCAACTGGTCGTGCGGCAGGGCGTCGTCATACACAAACGGCTTTTCGCACAATACATGGCAGCCAGCCGTCAACGCTGTCTTGACCGCCGCATAATGCATGCGCGGCGGCAGGCAGACGTCGACAATGTCCGGCTGCTCCTGGTCCAAAAGTTCGTCAAGGCAGACATAGCCCTTGCCGTCAAAGCCGCAGTAACCGCGCAGTGCCGCCACGGTCTTTTCGACGCTCTCCGGGCTGCTCCCGAGCACCGCGCTCGGCATGGAACCTTCCAGCCGCCACCAATTGCAATGGTGGCGGCCAATGCCGCTGGCACCCAGCACCACCACTCGTGGCGACGCTGGCAGCATGGCCGCTTCCTTGGACAGCCGACAGCCCTTCAAGGCGGCCATCGCATTATTGCTCAACGGCGACCGCCGAAACCCAAGAACCTTCGTCCCCTGATACCCAAACAGCCGCGCTAAATCTGACGACCGCAAACAACGGTAGACAGGACACGCGAACGACGTCATCAGCTTATCCAGGCTGTTCTGAGACAAATCCTCGGTCACTAAAATGAACGCCAAGCGGTTTTTCACCTGCCGCAGACGGTCGCGACCGACTTCGATGATCCCGGCCTTCAGCATGAATGGCGTCAATTTTTCAAATGCTTCCATACTACATCCGCCAACTTCTTGTTTTTGGGGAAAAGAGTTTCTTCAAACCGGCATTTAGGTGTCGCCCTAGCAGACCGCCAGGCCTACATACGGCAACGTAGATTCTGTACTGCGGGCGCTCATCGTAAAACTTCGCACAATAAAAAAATCCGTGTCCGTCCGTGTCCATCCGTGGTTAGAAAACAGGTTATGGACGGCTTCATGCCAAGCTCAGGATCCGGTCCAGCGCTGCCGACGTCCTGGCCAGCAGGGTCGGGTCTGGCGGCATCATCTCCGCTGTCATGGTCCGGTCATAGCCGATCTTGCGCAGGGCTTGCATCGTCTCCAGCCACGGCACATCGCCGTCCAAAAGATCGCAGAAGCCGGCCAGAGTGCCGTCCGACAATTTGAAGTCCTTGACGTGGATGCGCTGGATGCGCGGCCCGAGCAGCTCAATCCAATGCGGCGGCCATTGCTGGTGATTGAGATGATTGCCAATGTCAAAATACACTCCGACGCTCGGATTGTCAATGCGGTCAATGAAATCCCTCAGCTCTATCGGCGAATAGAACAAGCCGTTCCAGACATTCTCCACTGCGAGTTCAACGCCCAGCTCGGCAGCGACATCGCCGAGTTCACGGACCGCTTCCTCCGCCCATTGCAAGGCCAAGTCATAGCGAACCGGCTTGTACGACGGCGCCCAGGGAATCAGCACTGCCCCGGGGACAAACAGCAGCGACGTCGCCCCCAGCCAAGCCACCTGCCGCAAGGCGGCCTTGTGATTCTCAATCGCCTGCCGCCGCACTGACGCATCCAAATCCGTCGGACAGCACGCCCAGGTCATCCCGCTGGCCACGCTGTCAAGACGAATCCCGACCCGCTCCGCCTCGGCCCGCCACTCTTCGCATTGCTTTTGGCTGGTCGCTGGCGTCAGCGGTCCGTCCAGGCCAACGCATAACTCCAGCGCCGCATAGCCAGCGTCACGAGCCAGGCGCATCGCCTTGGGCGGTGGGCAAAACGTAGTTCCGCCCTGGTCGCCAGACCAGCTGGCGCTCGTAGAACTCGTCGTTGCCGCGTCTGGCGTCTCCGGCATGAATGACCAATAGCTGATTGCCTTGAACATGCTTCACCACCTCTTCTTGATACCTTTTGCCAATGTTGCTACGCCCCTTGACGTTGCGACCTAATGAGCCGTTGCCGCCGCCGCGGCTTGGCGCTGGCGCCGCATATACTCGTTCATCTGCGACATCATCTTGGCGCCGACAGTGCGTTTCAAATCACCCAGAGCCTGGCGCTGCTGGCTTAAATTCGCTTGGCACGACTCGTAGGACGAGGCCGCTGGCGGCGTCGACGTCTTCAGCAAGCTGACCAGGTCTGATTCCGTATCCAGACCCAAGCACAACGTATAGCAATTCCCCCACTGCTCTGCCGCCTCGGTGGCGTCGCCGTCCAGGGCCAGTCGCTCTGCCCGCTGCGCCAAGTACAGCGGATACTGGTTGACGTAATACAAGAATTGCAAAGCGACCATGCGCAGGCTGTCCCGCCGGGCCCAGTCCAGCATCTCGCCCGGCGTCCACACCCGGTCATAGCGCAGTGCTGGCGCTGCTTCCGCCGCCTGCAACTGGGTGGCGTCATACACTGTCTTGACTTCGCTTACCCGCACATCGTTGAAAGGGTGCGACTCTTCCAAAACAAACTTCTTGGTGTAGAACTCGTTGACCTCAACCAACGTCGACACTCCGGGGCCGCGCACATGCATGAACACCCGCACATGCGCCTGGCGCTCAATCTCCTTGACGTGAATGACCTGCTCCAAAATGTCCTGGCTGTAAATCAAGGGCGACGACTGCTCCTTAGGCAACAGCGGATTATTGCTGTCCTCCGGGCGATAATTCGGGTTTGGCCGGCGGCGCGTCTCGCCATTGCGCCGAATCGTCCGCATGGCCTGGCGTTCCGAGCTTTCACTGCCGTCGAAATTAGCCACTACGCCGCCGTGGATCACATAGCCCCACTGCGAGCGCGCAGCGCCGGAATCGACCACCCGCACCAGGCGCCACAACCCGAACGACGTCAACACAGAGCGCAGCTCGTTCTCCAAATCGCGGCTGTAGGTCATGCCCACCCCTGGCGTTGACGACGACATGTCGTCAACCGACACGGTGCGCAGCAGATTCTTTTCCTCCACCAGCTCTCGCGCCCGCGCCAGCAGCTTGTCTGTCTTGCGGCACGCTTCCAACAACGGCTCTGGCAAGACCAAGTCGCCACCCGGCGAGGTCATCTGCTGCAGCATCACGCACGACGCCACCGCAAGGCCGTACTTATTCATGATGTTCTGCGCACGCTCTGCCACAGCCTGATATTCGACCATGGCCTTCGGCAAAATCGCCAGGTATTCTTCTTGCAGCACCTGTTCAATAAGCCGCAGATGCGACATCCCGGCGCCGTCCTCGTCCGGAGTTCTCATCATGCTGTACAGCTCCAAGTCCTGCTGGGCCTGCTCTTTAAGATAAAGCCGCCACACCTTGAATTGCTCTGACGCCTCCCAGTATTCCTGCCGTTCCGCCAACTGACGCAGCTGCGTGCGCCAAGCTTGCGTGCGCAACTTTGCCGCCCGGCTGACCAGCCGAGCAATGACTTCCCCGTGACGAACCAGCGCCAAGGCAAAGCGGCTGTCGTTGCGCCAAACCCGCAACGATTCCGACAAGGTCTTCTCCAACGTCGACAGCGGCGACTGTGCAGCATTGTCGCCAACGGCAGCGCCGTCAGCCAGCCGCTTCTCCGCCGCTGCCAGGGCCGTTTCCGCCGCCGCCAGGATGCGCGTGATGTGCGTATCCGGCAAGCTGCCCAGCAATGCGTCAAATGACGGCATGGTCTGGCGGTCGCCCAAGTCAGCGAAGCTCACCCCATCCGGCAATTTCTTCCTGGCTTCGCTCAAAATATCAAGCGCTTTGACCACATCATCGCCTGCGGCCAGCGTCTGCGCCGCCGCCATTGCTTCCACCACCTGCTTTTTAGCGGTAGCCAGCCCATGCAGACTATTGACTGCGTTCAGCAAGTCCTCGCGCCGGAAATACGACGGGTCTGGGACGGTCAGGCGGCGGTCGCGAGCCCAGGCGGCAAAGTCATCCCGCGCCTTGCCGCCTGCTTGCTGCCAAAATGCGTCGTCGCGACATTCGCCTGCCGGGACGCTGATTTCCAAGGGCCGCTCCAGGCGTCCTCGCACCAATTCCAGCAGCCGCAGTCCCTCGGCCAAGTCGTCTTCCCGCCCGAACCACTCCGGGACCAGTTTCAAAATCCCTTCAGCATCTATGGTGACCACCGACTTTCCCTGCCGGGCCAAGTCAGCCGCCCACTGCCGATGCAAAGAAACCGCCGTCGTCTCGCGCAGCCGCCGCACCTCCCGAGTCCAATCCTCGGGAATGCGTGAGTCGGGCATCGCCTCCTCATACCAGACCATCAGGGAATAAAGCGCCTCCGCAGTCGCTGCCTCCGGGTAAACCGCTTTCGGCAACCCGCCATTGCGGACAAATCCAGGGGGCGGCGGCAGCGTGGTGCAGCCGCCTACAACAACGGCTATCAGCACCAGCAGCAACGCGGCCAGGAGCTTCCGTCCTTGCCGCCACCCAACCCGTTTTCCTGCAATGCCTTGTCTCACAACGACTCTTCCGCTTTCCATGCCCCACCCACAAGCCTGCTACGGAGCCGACGCAAAACGCCGGCCCCGCTCTATCTCACAGCTTCTTGACTGTATACACGTGATTGCGCTTCGAGACTACCTCGATGTTAAAACGGACTTCCTCTCGCGGCTGCCCCGACTGCGTCCCTATCGCTTCCAGCTTATCCAGGACTTCCATCCCGCTGGTGACCTTGCCAAAGACGCTGTGACGTCCATCCAGGTGCGGTGTGGGGCCGAAGCAGATAAAGAACTGGCTGCCATTAGTGCCGGGACCGGCGTTTGCCATCGACAGAATCCCGCGGCCGGTATGCTTCAAGTTTGGCGCAAACTCATCCGCAAAACGGTATCCCGGCCCGCCTGTCCCAGGCTGGCCAGTGGCGTCACGCTTTGAATTCGGGCAACCGCCCTGCGCCATGAAGCCGTTGATGATCCGGTGAAAGGCCATGCCCTTGTAAAAGCCGCTTTCAGCCAGGGTGATGATATTAGCCACCGTGTTCGGCGCCTCGTCTTCATACAGCTCAACCAGCATGTCGCCTTTGCTCGTAGCAATCCGAATCACCGGGTTTTCCGCCCGAACCAGCTTCTCACCATTCATCTCTGCAACCTCCTTTTTTGGGAATTGAAACACTGCGTCGCCCTGGACAACCGTATAAACATCGCCTCTGACCACGACTTTGCCTTCATACGCCTGGCCATTGTGCAATTTAATCGTGTCACCTGACAGCATACCGGCTGACAGCAACATCATCCCAACCAACGCGATAAACCCCTTCTTCACGATTTTGCCTCCTTGTCTTGTTCACTAAGTCAACTCAACGCCCAATGGCTTCCAGGCGCCATCTCCAAACTCCATAATGTAATCCCACCGACCATTTCAGCAAGAACGCTCGGCAGACACACGCCTGCCGCCTGGTCAGGCATTATGCGCTTTTGTCTCGCCGCAGCCGGGCGAAAGCGCTGTGCGCGACATAGAGCAAGACATAGCCGCCGACGGCCAGCTCCACAATCGTCGCCCCGGTCGGCCAGCCTGGCTCATAGCTGATCACCAGCCCGCCTACGCAAAACAACAAGCTCAAGACAACCCCGGCCAGCATGACCGCAGGCAGACGCCGGGCGAACAACGCCCCGGCGGCCGATGGCAGCACCAGCAGCGCCAAAGCCAGGACCACGCCCACTATCTGCGTAAGCACAACCACAGTCATGCCGATCAGGACATGCAACACCCAGGACACCCAGGCGACCCCGACGCCGCGCAGCAGCAATCCTTCCTCGTGAAAACAAAGAGCCACGAAATGCGTATGCAGCAGCCAAGCGGTCAGCAAAATCACCGCGTCCATAACTGCCATCACCCACAAATCAGAAACCGAGACCAGCAAAATGTTCCCGAACAAATAGCTGTTTAAATCCTCGGCGTAGCCCGGCGTGGCGGCAATAAAGCTGACTCCAGCCGCGACTCCGAGCGTCCAGACCGCGCTGAGAATCGCATCCTCCCGCATCCGTCCTCCTGTCGTCAAGATGCTGATCACCGTAGCCGCCAGCACTGCCGCTAACAGCGCCCCGAGCATCGGCGTAAACCACGTCCAGCCATGCACGACCTGCAAATAGCGCGCCAGGCCAACGCCGCCTAACAAGGCATGCGACATAGCGCCGACTAAATAACTGCGCCGCCTCGCTACGACATAGCCGCCCGCGACTCCGCAGGCAATCGACGCCAGCACTGACGCCGCCAACGCCAGGCGCAAATAGGAAAACTCCGTCAAATGCTGAATAAACGAGCCGCCCATCACGCCTCTCCCGCAGACTTGAAATGGCCGCAGCCGCAGTCCGGCTGGCTGCTGGCCGCGCCGTGATGCGGCGTCGAACAGTCCTCATCATGGACAGACACCGGACAGCTGATATGGTTGAGGCGAATCCACTCGCCCCCAGCCAGGTCGATCCGGTCGACATCGCCGATCCGATGCATGTCAGCGGTCCGGTTGACGCAGATGACATGGCTGACACACGAGGCCACGACTTTCAAATTGTGCGAGACGAGCAGAATCGTCACCTGTCGGTTCAGTTCCCGCAAGAGTTCATAGACTTGCCGGCTGCTGTTCGAGTCAAGATTCGCCCCGGGTTCGTCCAAAAGCAGCAGCTGCGGCTCTGAGGCGAGCGCACGCGCCATCAGCACCCGCTGCCGTTCGCCTCCAGACAAGGCGCGGAAAGGCCGGCGGCCATATCCGCCCAGGCCGACCTGTTCCAGGGCTGACGCTGCAGCCGCCGTATCCGCTCGCCGATACGGCCCAAACAAATGCCGTTCCACGCGCCCCATCAGGACCACGTCTTCCACGCTGGCCGGAAAATGGGCGTCATAGTGCAAAGACTGCGGCACATAGCCGACCAGGCGCCGAGTCAGCACTGGCGCCTGACCAAACAGGCGGACCCGACCGTAGCGCGGCGTCAACAGCCCTAATATCAGCCGCAGCAGCGTTGTCTTGCCGCCGCCATTCGGACCGACCATGACCGCAAACTGCCCTTCTTCCAACGTCAGGCTGATGTTATGCAGCACCTCCTGGTACTCATAACCAAAGCAAACATCTTCGAGTTCAATCACTTGACTATTTGACATGGCGTTTTCCCCGCCTGCATTCAAACCCAATTATAACAAATCAACATCGCGCCGCTCCTGGCTCCGAACAGCAATCGCCAGTCTCCCTGGCCTCACGGCTTCAGCAGCGTGGTTGCCAGCTCCTCCAGTCCGGCGATGTAGTCCACTGGCAGGGGGTCGAGAACGCGCAGCTCGCAACGCAATTCGTCAGCTACGGCCTGCGCTGCCCTGCGGTTGAACTGCGGCTGCACATAGACTGCCCGCGCCCCGGCTTGCTTGGCCTGCGTCAACACCTGCCCCAACTGACGGCCGCTCGGCGTCCGTCCACCGACCTCCACTGCGATCTGCTCCATGCCGTATAATTCCAAAAAATACCCAAAAGCCGGATGGAACACCACGATTGCAGTCCCGGACAAAGGCCGCAGCCGTTCCCGCAGCCGTTCATCCAACTTCGTCAGCTCCTGCACATATTGCTCAGTCCGCGCCTGGATGACGGCCGCATGTTCGGGAAGACGCTTAGCCAAGGCCGCGCCGACCGTACGTGCATGCACCATCATGTTCGCTATGCTCAGCCAGACGTGCGGGTCCATCCCCTCGGCGTCATGGTCATGGTCGTGGCCAGCCCCGCCGTGATGATGGTGCTCGCCCTCGGTCATCGCCCGCAATTGCATGCCGGCCCGAGCATCAACGATGGCCAGGTCAGGATAACTGCGGCGCAGCTTCGGCAGCAGCGCCGTCTCCATCGGCGCGCCAATCTTGAACAGCAGCGACGCCTGCGCCAAAGACGCCATCCGCTTCGTATTCAGCACGTATGTCTCCGGACTCGCCCCTGGCGGCGTCAATGCCTCCACCTCGACCAGGTCGCCGCCAATACGCCGAACGCTCTCCAGCTGCGGCGCCACGCTGACCAGCACCCGCAATGGCGCTGCCGACAACACGCCAGCTGTCAACACCAGCACCAGCAGCATCGTTCTCCCATGCACACCCATGTTCAAGCCTCCCTTTCCTGCGGCGACACCGCATTCTCGCCGAGCAGCTGCTGAAACGTCACCCCTCGCAAGCGTTGACAAAAATCGCCGTAAATCACCGTATAGTCGCTCCGCAGCTTTTTCGGCAGAAAATGCATGTAGGCGCGAGCATCGACCGCCTGGCTTTCCCGGAACGCCTCCTCGACGTCAGCCGGCGACAGCACTGCCAGGTCCCGTCCAGGCACATAGCGGAAACCCTCAGCCGTCTCGCCAGCGACTTTGATCAAAACGCCATGCCGGTCCAAGACATCCACAATCCTCTGCAACACCCGCGACGGAATGCTGTTTTCGCGCCCGAATTCCGCCGGATTCCAGCTGCCGCGCCCATCGTGAAACGCCTTGCTCGCCTCGTAGAGAATGACCTGGCCCAGGATGATGCACGCCCCTGTGCCCATCGATTCAGAAGCCTTTTCCAGGTGAATCGTCCGATGATTCTGAATCGCAAAACTGACTTCCGCACCAAACAAAATGATGCTCCAGTTAGCATACAGCCAAGCCAAGAAAAACGGCAGTGCCGCAAACGTTCCGTAAATCGTGTTGTACCTTGTCAAGCCCACCTGCAAGCTCAGGAAGGCCCACTGGACCACGTACCATAGCAGCCCGGCGGTCAAGCCGGCCATTAAAGCGGGGAAGCTCTTGACCTTCGTGTTCGGCATGAACACATACAAAAAGGCAAAGCCGGACAGCACGAATGCGACGCCGCACAGCGCCCCCAGCTTCTCTATAAGCCAGGCGGCAAACCCGACGTGTTCATGCAAATACGTGTAAAACTGGTTCGACAGCAGCAGCGTGTTGACGCTGGTGGCAATCAGAAAAATCACCGGCAGCAGAATCAACACCACCAGGTATTCGCTCAACTTGCGCAAAAAGGGCCGCCCGCGCTTGACCCCCCAGATTTTGTTGAAGCTTTCCTCCAGCCTGGCCATGGAACCGATGACGCTGAAAAGCAGCAGCAGCAACCCAATCAGCCCTAAAGCCGCAAAACTGGTGTTCTCGACATAGTTGAACACTGTCACCAGCGCCTTCTGCATTGGCTCTGGCAGCCGCTGTGCCAAGCCAGACGCATTGGCCTGCTCGCCAGCGACGACGCCAGGCGCCGACGCCCCAGCTTTCTTTGGGGGCGCGACCGTCCCGCCGCCATCAGCCGCCGGAGCATTCGAATTGGAAATCACGCGATACTGCCAAGTGACTCCATCCCGGGCTGACGCATCCTCCACCTGGTACCGTTCCACGCCAATCTTGTCCAACACCCGTTTCTGCATGCCCAGGCCCTTGGAAAAAGAAAACATAATTGCCAGCATCGGCACCAGGGACACCAGCGTGATATAGGTCAGCGCCGACGCCTGCAAACTGCATTGATCATCCTTGAAGCCGCGGATGACGATCATCACGACCCGGCACAAAGCAAACAACAGCTGACGCACCCGCGGCAAGGCGGACAAATCTTTGACCCAGAGTTCCTCCTGGAAAAAAGCCTTGGCGTCAGCATATAAATTCTTGAATGAACGGCTCTTGCTCATTGTAACGACCTTTCCTTGCTGCCGTACGTACCGTACGTAGTTCAAGCTTTAGCTTGCAGCACGTAGTTCAAGCTTTAACTTGCCGACGGGTTAGTGGACATGCTGGACGTGGTGGACGGCTGTTCGCCCCTCTCCACTAACGTCCACTAACGTCCACTAAAGTCCATTGTCCACTGTCCACTCATTAAGATAAGCCACCGCGCCTATAGCCGCAAACAGCTTCCCCTCGCTTTTATCGTCGCCTGCGTCATCCCTCGTCGGTAATTGCCTGGCACCCCGTGGCTTCTCTGGCCGCGTGTCTTGATTTTTCAGCTTTTCGTGTTACAATGTAGCTTTACTTTTTCCCTTATCCGGAGTCCTTTCTGCCATGCGCATCACCTACATCACCGACATCCACGGCCACACCGAATTCATTTCCCGGCTCCCGCAGGCCGACCTGTTCCTCGTCGGCGGCGACTTCACCCAGTTCGGCGACCGGGACGCAGTCGCCGAGGTCCTCGCCGCCCTCCGGCAGCAGTCTGAACACGTGTTAGCCGTCCTCGGCAACCTCGACGCCCCCGACGCGCAGGACGTCCTGGCCCAAAACAACGCCGCGCTGACCTTGACCGCTACCACTTTTGGCGGCCTCCGCCTGGCTGGCCTGGGCGGCGCCAACACCTCGCCCTTCAATACTCCGTTTGAATGGGACGACAACACCACTGACCAAACGCTCACCCAAGCCTTCCCGGCACCAGGCGCCCTGGACATCCTGGTTTCGCACGCGCCTCCCTACGATTCCGGCGCCGACCGCCTGCCCAATGGCGCCTCGGTTGGCAGCCGTGCCGTCGCCCAGGCCGCCCGTCGCCTGCGCCTCCCCTTGCTCCTCTGCGGCCATATCCATGAGGCCGATGGCATCTTCGACCTTGACGGAACCATCGTCGTCAACCCAGGGCCTTTCTCGGATCAAGGCCGCCATGCCTGCATCGACTGGCAAGCCGGCCAGCGGCCAACCGTCTGGCTTGCCTGACGCCAGGCCGCCTTTTCCCCAATAGCCTCCCAACCTGCACAACAAAGGCTTCGCAATGTCACTGATCACTGTCATCGGTCGCGGCCATTCCGGCACCAGGGCCATGTCACATACTCTCAGCGCCAGCGGCGTTGACATGGGCAATCCGCTCAATGCGTCAGGAGACCTCATCCCGGCGGGGGACATGTACGAGGCCTGCCGCGTCTTTGCCCGGTATGTCGACTGGAAAGGCGATCTCAGCTGGGACTGGCAACGCGCCATCACCGGCGAAATCCCAAAAGAATTCACCCGCCTGCTCAATTCCTTCCTGAAATCCGTTCTCAGCAGCGACGCCCCCCGGAGAGGATGGAAAATCCCGGAAACGACCCTCTGCTTCCCCTGGATAGCCCGCCTTTTCCCAGACGCCAAATTCATCTTCTGGATTCGCAATCCGCGTGACTGCATCATCGGCACCCACGTGACCGACGACATGGAGCGCTTCGGCATACCCTACCCGACTACCTTAGACGAACGCCGCCGCCGAGCCATCTCCTGGAAATACCAATACGACCTAGTCAAGGCAACCCCGAGGCCGAAAAACTGGATTGAAGTGCGGCTGGAAGACTTTGTCCTCAAGCAGGACGAAACCCTGGCCCGGCTGGAGCAGTTCCTCGGCTTTCCCATGGCTAAAATCCCGGTCAAGCCGGAAGTCATCGACCGCTGGTTAAAGGATGACGACGACACCACCACCGGGCCGAACTACTACTCCTTCTTTGAACCAGCCATGCGCGAATACGGCTATGACGTTCCTGCCAACCCAAAATCCATTGTCCCGCCGCCATTCACGTTCAACTATGACGAAAGCAAGGTGCCGCCCTATTCGCTGCCAGACATCCTGACCGCCAGCAATGGCGACAGCATCGTCAACGCCACGCAATGGCCTGCTCGGCGCGCCGAAATCCTCAACCTCTTCGCCGAGGAAATGTACGGCGTCATGCCCGGTCGCCCACCATGCCTCCACGCCCAACTCCGGGAACAAGGCGACAGCTTGAACGGAAAAGCCATCCGCCAACAGGTGAGACTGACCTTCACCGACGAGCCTGACAAATATTTCCTCGACCTGCTTATCCTCCGCCCGGCCGCTGCCACCCAGCCGGCGCCGGCCTTTCTCGGGCTTAATTTCCACGGCAACCACACCGTGCTCGACGACCCAGCCATCCTCCTCCCGCAAACGCCTGTTCGCGACCAGGAGAAATTCGGCAGCAAAAATGGCAAGCCCTCTGCTGCCGGGCGCGGCAAGGCCGCTGAAACCTGGTCTGCCGAGATGTTGATTGACCATGGCTTCGCGCTGGTGACCGCCTACTACGGCGACCTGGACCCCGACTTCCACGACTGCTTCCGCAACGGCGTCCATCCCCTTTTCCCAAGCCCGGGCTACGCCTACCGCGCCCCCAATGCCTGGGGCGCCATCGGCGCTTGGGCCTGGGGCCTGAGCCGAATCATGGACTATGTCGAAACCCAGAATGACACCCTCGACCCGAAGCGCGTCGCCGTCATCGGGCATTCCCGCCTGGGCAAAACCGCCCTCTGGGCCAGCGCCAATGACGAACGCTTCGCCATGACCATCGCCGTCCAGTCCGGATGTGGCGGCGCTGCCCTCTCCAAACGAGCCTTTGGCGAAAACATCGCCTCCATCAATTCCTCCTTCCCGCACTGGTTCTGCACCCAGTTCCGCAAGTACGGCAACGCCGAGCAGAATCTGCCCTTTGACCAGCATGCGCTCATTGCCCTGCTGGCCCCCAGGCCAGTGTACATCGCCAGCGCCACCGAAGACCTCTGGGCCGACCCAAAAGGCGAATTCCTCGCAGCACGCCACGCACAGCCTGTCTATGACTTGTTCGGGCTGGACGGACTCGGCCAAGATGAGCCGCCGCCTGATACGACCATCGGCAAAACCATCGCCTACCACCGCCGAACCGGAACCCACCAGGTCAACGCACAGGACTGGAAGGCGTTCATCGACTTCGCTCGCAAACACCTGGGCTGAAGCAACGGCGGTAAGACACGCAAAAAACAACGACGACACCTGACCTATTGGCTCCAGGCGGCAAAAGCTGACTGGAGCCAATGCTTTTTTGTGTGGGGCGAGAGGCGAGGGACGAGAAACTATTGTTTTATCCGCAGATGACGCAGATGACGCAGATTTTTTTGGGGGTGGGTGTTATACGGGGAAACCGGTCGCAAAGCGGCAAAAGCCCCAACGGGCATGACATGCCAGCCCAGGGCAAGCGAAGCGCCGCCCAGGGTGAGGCAAAATAAATTGGATAGTTGCCGCGCTGCGTAACGTGATTTCACGGGCAAGGGGAGAGGGGCTACATGCTGCTCCGCCGTCCACTAAAGTCCACAGTCCATCGTCTACTCACGTCCATTAACGTCCATTGTCCACTGCCCGTCGTCAATTCAGGCCTATTTCCCAAGTCTTTTCCATCCCTTTTATTGCATTAATAAAGAATTGCATATAATTTACATTACTTTCATTTAAAATCATAATAAGTGATAAGAATCATCTTCTTTCCTTGTTTTTCCCAGCCTTTGCTGCCATTTTTCCGAGTCCTCCCTCTCTTCCCTGCGGGAGGCTTGGTCGGACCTCTCGGCTCACTTGGCCGCGGCTGCGCTCATGCGCTTAATTTCCTCTTCCAGCGCATCCTGTTCGGCGTAGAGTTCAACCAGCTTTGGTTCAGCGGCGACGTACTGTGCCCGTCGTTCCTGCTCGAGGTCGTCGACCTTGTTTTTGAGTGCCTCATTGACTTCTGCGGCCGCCTTTTCGAGCTTGCGGATTTGTCCTTTCTTGTACAGAAGCCTTCCTCGCAGGCGCGCCACCGGGTTCTTTTCCGCTGGCGCGGCCTCGGCCACGGCTGCTTCCGCCTTGACCGCCGCCTCCTCGGCCTTGACCGACGACACCGCCGCCACCCCTGGCAGCACCAAGGCCGCCAACAACACCCGCTGCATTCGTTTCATCATGGCATACCTCCTTTGAACAGCACAGGCGTGTGCCCGGGTTGACAGGCAAGGGCGGCGGAATCCCGGTCGCAAACGCCTGGGCCCATTTTCACGTCTACTTCCGCCGCACCCCTTAAAATAGCACTTTGTTTTATTCATGCAAATTTATTTTTTATTTTCACATTGATTTTTCAAAAAATGATAATATTGTACTCTTTAGACACCGGGACGCGCCGTTTTTTTCCGGGTGGTGTTTTCGCGGTCGTCCTTAGGTTTCTCCGCTTCCCATGGCTGAGGCACACGGCGGCTGGCTTTGGCTTTTTTCCGGCGCCAGCGGCGTGAACTGCCTGAAAGCAACAGTATCTTAACCTTACGCAACCCCAGCCCAGTTGGTCCTTCCGTTACCACCGCCATTTCAAATCCACCAACCACAAGCAAAGGAGAACAATCATGGGTCATGTCAACAAAGTCATGCTGATGGGCAATCTCACCCGCGAACCGATGACCAAGTCAACCCCTTCCGGCGTAATCATCTGCGAGATGGGCCTGGCTATCAACCGGCGTTTCCGCACCGCCCTGGGCGAAGAGCGCGAGGAGGTCTGCTTCGTCGACATCGAAGCCTTTGGCCGAACAGCCGAAATCTGCGGCCAATACCTGCGCAAAGGCTCGCCAGTATTCTTCGAGGGAAGGTTGCGACTCGACCAGTGGGTCGACAAGGCGAGCGGGCAAAATCGCTCCCGCCTGAAAGTCGTCGTAGAAAGCATGCAACTGATCGGCGGCAGAGAAAATTCCGGTCAATTCGCGCAGCCGACAGACGAAAGCAATGGCGCCTACAGCCAACCTCAACAGCCACTCGCAGCCTACCAGCAGCCCCCGGGCGCCTACCAGCAGCCCCCGGGTGCCTACCAGCAGCCCCCGGGTGCCTACCAGCAGCAGCCTAATAACCAGCAGCACTATGCTCAAAACGGTTATCGCCAGCCTTGGCCCAGCCAGCCGCCGCAACGCCCATTCCAGATGCCACCGCCGCCGCCAGGGTCGGCCGCATTCCAGCGACCACCCGCCACCGCACAGGAACCCACGGCTGTAGCCACGGAAACGGCATCAAAGACATCCACGCCCAAAAGCGACACGGTCAAGGACAATACGTATGAACCCATCCCACCGCCAAGAGCGCCTTCTAACCAACACGCGCCGGATAATCCGCCGCCAGACAAGGCCGGGCCGGCTGGCGAAGTCCCGTTTTGACGCCAGCTTGTTGCAGGGGCGAGATTAGGGACGAGGGGCGAGGGACGATTTCCGGCACTAAAGTGCCAGCACTGGACGGAGACACATTTTAGGGGCGAGAAGGGCGAGTTGAGCTTAGATTACGTTGTCCACCATGTCCACTCCGTCCACGGCAGCAGAGCGACCGTTATCTAATGACTAAAGCCGTCTTCCCAAGCATTGGCTTGGCTTCGCTTTTCCGGTAGAGGCAAGCTATATTATGCTTTGCCAAATATACCGACGCCGTCCCTGCAAGGCTGGCGACTCCCTGTCCTCGCCAACTCCACAACTCCTCGCGCATGCACGCCTTCTATTCTCCACAACTGACGATTTCCTGTCGCGAAGTCCAACTTCCTGCCAGTGAGTCGCGCCACGCCCTCCAAGTTCTCCGCCTCGGCGTCGGCGACCGCATTCTCCTTCTCAACGGCCACGGCATCCGCGCCGAAGCCGTCTTGGATGCAGTGGACAACCGCCGGCACAGCACAACCACCTGCCGCATCCTCCAAGCCGATGCCGCACCGCAGCCGCAGCCGCACATAACCCTCTTCATCGCCCCCCCGAAAAGCAAAAACATCGACGCTGTCATCCGCACTGCCACGGAGCTGGGCGCGGCAGCCATCGTCCCTGTCCTCTGCCGCTTCGGAGTCGCCAAGCCTGATCTTGACACCATCGCCCACTGGACCAAGACCGTCATCGCCGCTGCCAAGCAGTCGCACAATCCATGGTTTCCGGAAATCAAAGCCCCTGCCGCGTTCGCAGACGTGCTCGAAGCCGCGGACGACCACGGCTTTTTCGGCGCTGTCCCAGAGCCGGCGGATGCGCTGCCCAGCCCAGCCGCCCTCCCTGTCGACGACCAGCGACAGACCTCGCTCTGGATCGGCCCGGAGGGCGGCTTCGCACCGGAAGAATTGTCCGCCCTCCTGGCCAAGGGACTCCAGCCCCTGACTGTCGGCCAATGGATTCTCCGCGTCGAAACCGCTGTGCCCGCGCTCCTGGCCGTCGTCCTCGACCGATGCCAGCCGCACCAGCGAGAAACGGCAGAATGAACAACAAATTTACAGACTTACGGCATCCTTGCATCACCTTCAGAAAGGGTTATATTCCATGAAGCATTTTTTTCAACGTCTTGTCTTGTTGTCCATCCTGGCCAGCGCCACCCTGCTTCCGGCGGCCACCACCCTGCCCCTGGCCAATCCCGGCTTTGAAGAGGAATACGCTTCCTGGGATGGTGAAAAGACCATGAGCCTGATCCTTCCCGAGGCCGCCCGCACGGGCAACCTCGGGTTGCGCGTAGTCGACAATTCAACCACAGCAGGCAGCGAACTGCGCCAAACCGGCCTGGCTGTCAAACCAGAATCAACCCACGCCCTGCAATTCTGGGCCCGGTGCGAGAAAGCACACACTGTCGGCGTCTACCTCATCTTCTTGGACGAACAGGGCAAACACCTGAACCGCGTTGACCTGCGCAATGAAATCTACCTCGCCCTGCCCAAGCAACCAGAATGGCGCCAATTCACCTTAGTCGCCAAAGCCCCGGCAGCGGCCAAGACCGTCACCGTCCGAATCCATTCTTTCAATGCCGCCATCGGCGTCGCTGACCTTGATGACTTCACCCTCCTGGAACTGACCGAAGAAGAAGCAAAAACCATGAGAACCACCGTCGTTAGAGCCAACAAAGCCTTCCCCGCCCTTGACCCAGACCGCGTCAAACAACTCGCCGAGTGGCTGCCGGCCCAGCCGACTGGCTTTGGCAGGCCAGTCAGCGACCGCCAAGCCTGGGAGAAAATCGCCAGCCAGCCAGGCGCAGCCAAGGTCATCGCCGACGCCCGCAAGGATGCAGCCAGCCCGCCACCTGAACTGCCAGACGAACTCTACCTCGAATTCACCCAGAACGGCAACCGCAACCGCTACGAAGCGCCATACTTCGTGAGGACGCGGCGCATCCTGAACTTCGCCAAGGCCGAAGGCTTCCTCAACCAAGGCGAATTCCTGCCCGCCTTGGAAGCTGAACTGAGAGCCCTCTGCGCTGACCGCAGCTGGGTCATGCCGGCCCATGACTCCGGCCTGGAGAACTTCAACCGCACGCGCTACTACGGTGACCTCGGCGCCACGGCCCGTGCCCTGCTCGCCGCCACTGTCTCCTGGTGGTTCCAGGACAAGCTGCCCGCCGATCTGCAAGCCGATATCAAGGCCAATATCATGCTCCGTGTCCTGGAGCCGTACCGCGAAGTCTTCCAGACCGGCGAAATCCCAAACGGCCTGTGGTGGATGACCGGCGGCAGCAACTGGAACGCCGTCTGCACGGCCAACACCGTCGCCACCGCCCTCACAGCCTGCGACTCGGCTGAAGAACGCGCCGAATTCGTCGCCGCCATGGAAATCTCCAACCCGCTTTTCCTCGGCGGCTTCACTCCGGACGGCTATTGCAGCGAAGGCATCGGCTACTGGAATTACGGATTCGGGCACTACCTCTACATGGCGGCCATGGTACGCCTTGCCACCGGCGGCAAGCTCGACATCCTCGATCATCCTGTCGTGGAAAATGCCTGCGCCTACGCCAAGAACATTATGATTGACGAGCGCGCAGCGCCGGCTTTTGCCGACTGCGGCGTGAACGCCAGGCCAGCGACGACGATGCTTTGGCTGATTCAAAACACCCACCCGCAAACCCTGCGCCAACGTATAGCCATTCAGGACACTTCCACCCTCGAACTCCACGCCTTTGCCTTGATCGCCTTTGCCGAGCCGACGGCGGCGGAAAACCTCCCCCCCGAAACGCCGATCTTCGAACCGCGCCACCTGTTCGCTGATGGCGGCGTCTTCATCTGCCGTTCCCTGCACGGCGAGCAGACCTTTGGCGCCGCCATCAAGGCCGGCCACAATGCGGAAATGCACAACCACAACGACATCGGCTCCTATCTCGTCGTCGTTAACAACCACGCCTACCTGGTCGACCCTGGCGCCGAGCAATACACCCGCCGCACCTTCAGCAAGGACCGCTACGTCAGCAAAATCCTCAATTCCTACGGCCATCCGGTGCCAGTCGTCGCCGGCAAATTGCAAAGCACTGGCCGCGCTGCCCAGGGCGTCTTCACCAAAACCGAGTTCACCGATGCCCAGGACACCCTGGTCATCGACCTGGCTCAAGCGTACGACGTGCCCGAGCTGACCGCCCTCACCAGGACCTTCACCTTCTTCCGGACGCGACCGGAAATCATCATCCGCGATGAGGTCGCCTTCGCGTCCCCGCAGACCTTCTCCACTGCGGTCGTTACCCTTGACAAACTGTTCATCCGCAACCAACGCTCCCTGGACGTCTATGATGGCAATGGCGCCTGCACCGTCGACGTCGCCGTGACCGGCGCTGACTGGACCCTCGACTCCGAAGTGATCGAGAATCCCGGCACCCGCAACGTCCCCACCCGCGTCGGCATCAATCTGACCACGCCAGTCACAGCCGCGACCGTGACTATGACCATCAAGCCCACGCCACTGAGCGACGACCTCCCTGGCTTCTATCGCGAACCTGACATGACCGGCCTCAACCCGGCTGTCAAGGACGCCATCACCATCCAGGCGGAAAACATCGCCGAGGAAACCGCAGGCGCCGTCGTCCGGGAGCCGAAAGTCGACAGCGACGAAGACGCCATCAAATTCTGGGACAAAGCTGGCCACGCCCTGACCTGGGCGTTCACGGTTCCGGCTGACGGCCGCTACGCCCTCCTGGTCCGTGCCTGTCATGCCTTCGGAGACGGCGTCGCCCGCCACGTCGCCATAGACGGGGTTCCGCTCAACCAGGAAGACACACCATTCCTCTTCCCCGGCACTGGCGGCTGGAGTACAAACGCAAACCAGTGGCGGGAAGTCTGGGTCGCCCACAACCGCAAGGCGCTGATCCTCGAACTCAAGGCAGGTCAACACCGCCTTACCATGACTAATGCCGACAACCGCGGCCTGAACCTCGATTGGCTCAAAATCGTTCCCCTGCCCTGAACGCCGAGCCAACGCCGCCAACATCACCCACCCACCAACACACCACCGCGCCCATGATCCATTGCGCCATCCGTATCGACGACTCGCGTTGGCAAGACTGGCTGCCAGCCCTGGCAGCCAGCCAACGCCTGGACGGCTTTGAATGCGACGCCGGCAACTTCAACAGCCAGGCTTTCGTCAACGCCGTCACCAAGCACAACCTACATTGCCTCCACGCCCGCGACCTCCTCCCCGGCGACTCTGCCGCCATCCTCACGCATGCCGTGGAACACGACGCCATGGGCGCACTCCGGCGCAACCTCTTCGACGCCATGGTCTACGCCGCGCCAGCAGAAACCGCCGTGTTCAGCCTCCAGCTCCGGCTCGACCGCTGCGCAGAAGCCGATTTCCCGGCGCAATCCCTGCGCTTGGCCAGCTTTCTCCAGTCTCTGCTTGACGCTCCCCTGGACACGCCATACGCCATCGCCATCCAGGTGCGCCAGCCCCTGCCTTTCCCACAATCCCTGGAATGGCAGCGCGCCATCGCCATCTGCGGCATCGCCAATTCCAGCCGCATCGGCCTCTGCCTCCACTTCCATCCAGATGACTTCACCGCCGCCCCCAGGCTAGAGCCGACAAAACTCCTGGCCGAATGCGCTGACAAAATCCACGCCATCTGCTTCCACTACAACCCACTGGCCGGTGAAACCCTGTTTGACGATGAGCAACAGGAATGGGCCGCCCTCCTCATGCAGCAGAACTACAGCGGCCTCGTCACCTTCTGCCCTGAAGTCAATGCATCCTCCAACCCTGCCGACCTCTGCGAAGACGCCGAGTCCTGGGCTGACTTCTACCGCGCCAGCTGAATCAGCTGCCCTTGCCAAAAAATAAGGCCATGCCATGCCAGACAAAATCCAGGTTTCCGCCCCTATCCTGCACAACCAACGGCTTCAAAAAGACTACTACCAACTTGACCTAAGCGCGGCGTCCATTGCCAAACTGGCCAAGCCAGGGCAATTCGTCCATGTCCAGTTGCCTGAATTGCAGCACCGCATTCTTCGCCGTCCCTTCAGCATCTTCAATGTCGACCTTGACTCCGGGTGCTTGAGCATCATCTATAAGATTGTCGGCGAAGGCACGGAACACTTGAGCAAGCTGGCACCCGGCGATGTCCTGGACCTGCTCGGGCCGCTCGGCAACGGCTATACCCTGTTCCCGAAAAACCGTAAAGGCATCATCGTCGCGGGGGGCTACGGCAGCGCCGCGACCTACCTGCTGGCCAAAAACGCCCCGGCCCCGCCAGTCGTCCTCATCGGAGGACGCAGCAAGGACGACATCCTCCTCCAGGACGACTTCAAGCGCCTAGGCTGCGAATTGAAAATAGCGACCAACGACGGCTCAGCCGGGCATCATGGCATGGTGACCGAACTGCTGACACAAGCCATCGCCAAGACCAGCAATCCGGCCGTCGCCGCCTGCGGCCCCAATGCCATGCTCAAAGCAGTCAGCGAAATCGTCGAAAAAAATGGCATTGACGCAGAACTCAGCCTTGATCATGCTATGTGCTGCGGCGTCGGCGCCTGCTTCGCCTGCGTCGTCAAACGCAAGGCTGACACCCCAAATGGATGGGCCTACTCCCGAACCTGCATTGACGGGCCAGTCTTCAAAGCATCGGAAATCTGGTGGGATTGAACCGGCAAAACGAAGGACGCCAAGAAAAAAGAATCTTGGCGTCCTTGGTGTTCTTTGGCGGTTGGCTCTCCTACGTCAATTGCTGCCCTCCAGCCAGGCTTGGAAATACGCCAGGTTGGCCGGATCGACTGGCGGGATGTCAAACGGCTTGCCGCCGGAGCGCAAGGACTCGGCGCCATAGCAGCCCGCCGCCACGCTGTTGCGCGCCGCCACTGCCGACGTCGCAATCTTGCCGCCATCACGCACAAAGCGGACGAATTCGGCGACAATGGCCGGGTCAGCCCCGCCGTGCCCGCCGCTGACTTCGGGAATGAAATACTGCTCGTCGCCGTAGGGATTGTAGTTGCAGCGGCGATTCCACACCCGCACCACGCAGTGACCGGGCGAGTCGCCGAAATTCTCAACCCGGCCCTCGGTGCCGATGATAGTATAGTTGCGCCAGCCGTCAGGGGTGTAGTGGCATTGCTGGTATGAGCACATGACCTCATTGTCGAGCTGCATAGTGATCATGCTCAAGTCTTCGACGTCGATGATCGGGTTCATGCCCTTCTGGCTGAGCGGCGGCCAATTGCTCAGATGCCAGGATGCGTCGCCGCGCTCCGAGGGATCGTGGCGGTCCGTGATCTGATTGTAGACGGTCAGGTTGCCGAAGCCGATGACGCGCTTCGTGTAGCCGTGGCAGAGCCAATGCAGAATGTCGATGTCATGCGCACCCTTCTGCAGCAGCATACTGGTCGCCTTGCTCTGCTCGGCATGCCAATCCTTGAAATAGGCGTCGCCACCGTATGCCACGAAATGCCGACACCAGCCAGCTTTGACCTCGCCAATCCCGCCCCGGTCAATGATTTCCTTCATCTTGCGCACAAAAGACATGTGGCGCATGTTGTGACCCACGTACAGCTTCACGCCCTTTTCCCGCGCCTTGGTCAGCACCCGGTCAGCGCCCGGCACCGTAATCGCCATCGGCTTCTCTAAATACACATGCTTGCCTGCTTCCAGCGCAGCCAAGGCATGCTCTTCATGCCAATAGTCTGGCGTGCAGACGAAAACCGCGTCAATGCCAGGCTGCGCCAGCAAATCGCGATAGTCGCGGCAGACAAAGGCGTCGTCGCCATGATTAGCCCGAAAATCATCCAGGGCGACCTGCCGGATGTCGCACCCGGCAACTAGGCGCGAACCCTCGCCAGGCTTATGAGCATGACGCGCCAACCGACCACGACCACCACAGCCAATGACACCAATCCGTAAATCTTCCGCCATCTCAACTTCGTCCTTTCTCTATGACACACTCACACAGCGCCCTTTAGTGCGCGTTCTCGTCAAAACTTCGATTTCACCACGACCACATTGCTGGTTCCGGCGCAGTACCACTTGCCGTCAGCGTCCTGTTCGTCAAAGGCCGCTAAGTAGGCCATGACAGTTCCTTCCGGCAGCGCGGCTGCGATTTCGCCGTTGCGGACGGTCGCGGCCGCTGTCTTCCAAAGACGCTTGCACAAGGGGCCGTCATCCGTCGTAAAGCACAGCTGCGCCAGCTTGATGCCCTTGCCGACGCCTTCCACCGGCGCTGCCAGCACGTTCCCTTCCCTCACCGTCGCCCTGCCCAGCACTGGCAGGGGCGTGCCGCCGCGCAGAACAGCGTCCGCAATCCGGAACGTCGGCGACAGCTGATATCCGACGTGGGAATGCGGCAGATTGATGATCAAGGTACGGTTTGCCGTCGTCGGCGCCGTATCCCAGGAACGCTGCATGGCCGGAATCAGGAAATTAAGGTCATTAGTGCCTGCAAACCAGTACAGCGGCACTTTCGCTGCTGCCAGGTAATGCCCCGGGTCCCAGCTAATCCCCGACCATTTGCAGAAGCTTGAACTGCCGTCGCCTTCACCAAAAAAGCCATGACCATACACGGGCAGCACAAACTGGAGACGGTCGTCTATGCACGCGACGACTGACGAAAACACGCTCCCCCAGGAAATGCCGATCACGCCAGTCCGGGCTGGATTCACATTAGGTAACGACAGCAACAGCGAATGCGCCCGGACAATGTCGCCGATGTTCTTATGCACCTGGTCTGGATTCGGGCCAAATTCGGGATGGTTCGATCCATACAGCAGAATGCGGTCGCGGCTCGGGTCAGCCGCCCGCGGCCGGGAGTTGTACAAGTCCATCGCTATCGCCACATAGCCGCGGCTGTTCCATAATTTCACGTAGGACGGATACGCCGTTCCGCCGCCGCCATGCACCAGCACCACCCCCGGAAAACCGCCCGGCGGAACCGGCCCGTCCGGAATACCGGCGTACGCGAAAACCGGCTTGCGAACGCCATCAACCAGCATGCCTTCATACAGAATCGACTCCAGACCATCGCAATAGCTCTCATCAAAATGCGCGGCCGACTGAAACTGCGGCGTCTGAAACAAGTCAGCCACATCCCAGTATTTCGACACTGGGAACTCGGGCAGCTCTATAGGCGGGCGCAAACCATTGTACGTCTTCGGCAACTCCATGACAACTCCTTTGGTTCGAATAGACCCAACCGGCGCCGGGTCAGACCAGGCCACCGCCGGCAAAACGCTCAGCAGCAGCCAAACCATCCAGCGCAGGCAATGTCCACCACGGAGGACGTTAGGCAAAACAGATGATGTGAATGATGTAAGCACAACAATAAAGAGGATGATTGTATGCAGTTCAGGCCGTATGTAGCATCGTATGTAGTTCAAGCTTTAGCTTGCAATATATAGCACCGTACGTGGTTCAGGCAACCCTGCGTGTCTTCACTCCCACTGTCCACTAAAATCCACTAAAGTCCACGTCCACTGACCACTACCGTCCACTAAAGTCCACAGTCCATCGTCTACTGACGTCCAACTAAAGTCCACTGACGTCCATTGTCCACTGTCCACTAAAAAATCCACCTCAGACCATGAATATCTTTCCTGGGTTCATGATATTATTCGGGTCCAGTGCCTGCTTGATTGACCGCAGCACGTTAAGATACGTTTCTGAAACCACGCTGGGCATGTACGCCAGCCGTTTGCAGCCGATGCCATGTTCGCCGGAAATGCGGCCGCCTTGCTGCGCCACCAGCGCGTACAAATCATTCAGAATCTTCGGCAGCGTTTCTTCCCATCGCTCGTCGCTCCAGCTGTCCGGCGCACTGACCCGGCTATGCAGATTGCCGTCGCCGGCATGGCCGTAGCACGGTATGGTCACGCCGTATTTCTCGGCCAGCTCCTGGAACTGCTCCACCACCAGGGCGATGCTTGCTGGCGGCACTACGATGTCCTCGCCCGACTGCCGCGGGAAATACAGGCTGAACGCCTCAGCCACGTTGCGCCGAATCTTCCAGATTCGCTCTGAATTGGCTGGCGTGTCCGCCACATAAACCACGCTCGCGCCGTGCTTTTCCAGGAACGTCCCCAGCGCTTCGCAATCATCCGCCATCTTCTCCGGGTCATTGCCGTCAACCGACACCAGCAGCATCGCCCCGGCGTCCTGGTACGGCAGCGTCTCGTTCAGATATTCGCAGGCGGAACGGAACGACTCCTGGTCCATATACTCGACAGAGGTCGGCGTAATGCCGGATTCGACCATGGTTGCCGGCACGGCCTCAATGGCGGTGCGGCTATCCGGGAATAAAGCCAGCAGGTCGTACTGATACTTTGGCAGCGGGATCACCTTCAGGATAATCTTAGTGAAAATGCCGAGTGTGCCTTCCGAGCCGGTCATCAGCGGCAGCAAGTTGTAACCGGTCACGTCCTTCAAGAGCTTGCCGCCGAGCTCCATGACCTCGCCAGACGGCAGCACCACTTCCAGGCCAAGGACATACCGAGACGTGACGCCATACTTGATCGCCTTGCCGCCGCCAGCGTTCTCCGCCACGTTGCCGCCGATGTAGCACGTCTCCATGCTCATCGGATAGCCAGCGTAAAACAATTCGTGTGGACGCAGATACTCGTTGATGTCGTTGGCGATCACGCCAGGTTCGACGACGATCATCATGTTCTGCTTGTCCAACTCCAGAATCTGGTTCATCCGGTCGGTCGCGACCACGATCCCGCCGAACACGGGCACTGCACCTCCCGAGAGGCCAGAGCCGGCTCCGCGCGGCGTCACTGGGATGCGCTCGACATTCGCCAGCTTCATGATCGCCGACACCTCGGCCGTCGTCTGCGGACGAACCACTATCTCCGGCATCCGCCGATAATGATGGCCGGGAATCTCGTCCCGCGAATACGGCTCCAAGCGTTCTTCGTCCCGGTAAATCACATAATTCTTGCCGCAGATCGCTTCCAGCTGGGCTGCGATCTCCGGAGTCACAGGCGCATATCCGCTCACAAGGCACCTCCCGTACGCAAACGCGCATTCAAGGCTGGCACGACCTCCAGCAAATCACCCACAATGCCAACGTCGGCCAAGGAAAAAATCTGCGCTTCGCTGTCTGTATTGATAGCCACAATCCGCTTCGACGTCTGCATGCCAGCCAAGTGCTGAATAGCGCCGGAAACGCCGACGCCGACATAGAGTTCCGGCGTAATCGTCCGCCCAGAAAGTCCAATCTGGCAGCTGTAGGGCAGCCAGCCCCGGTCAACGACCTCGCGGGTGGCACCTACGGCCGCGCCCAGGAGCTGCGCCAATTCGCGCACCATGCCAAGGTTCTCCGGCTTCTTAATGCCTCGACCGACCACGACGACGCGCTCTGCCGAGGATAGCTCTTGCGTTTCGTCAATCGGCGTGAACGACAGCTCGGTCATGCCGGACTGCTGCCAGGCAGACAGTGCCTCGCGCCGATGCAGCCGACCGCGCCGGCCGGCCTGGGGCGTGGCTGGCCGCGTTGAACGCGGCCGGATAGTAGCCATCTGCGGACGGTGATGCGGGGTCTTGATCGTCGCCATGATGTTACCGCCGATGGCTGGCCGCGTCTGCAGCAAAAGCCCGCTGCCGTCTTCGATGCCGAGTTCCGTGCAATCGGCGGTCAGCCCGGTGTGCATTTTCATAGCGGCGTAGGGCAGCCACGTCCGCCCCGTGCTGGTGGCGCCGCCGAGCACAATCTCCGGCCTGAACTCCGCCACCATGGCCTGCAAGGCCGCAGTGTACGGCTCTGGCCGGAATCGTTCCAGCCAGGGTGCCTCGTACGCTATGATCTCATCGGCGCCAGCAGCGCCGAGCTTTTCATATTCCTCTTCCGGGACGCCGCCGCTGACCACCAGCGCGCCGACCTCGCCCGGCGACGCCAGAGCCAGCGCCCGCGTCAGCAATTCGTAGGTCACCGGCAGAATCCGATGATGCGCAACTTCCGCCAATACGCAGACTTTCATACTGCCGACACCTCCGCCATATACTTTGCCATAACCTCAACCGAGTCAGCCAGCGACGCTTCATCGACTACCCGATATTGGCGTCCCTTCCGCGCCAGGGTTGGATAGAAAATCTTCACCACCCGCGTCGGCGAGCCTTTCAGGCCGATGGTAGCCGGGTCCAGCCCGAGGTCAGCGGCAGTGGTGATAGGAATCTCCCGCCGCCGCGCCGCCATTTTGCCAGCCAAGGTCGGCAAGCCGATTTCACCGATAGCCTTAGTGACGCTGATCAGAGCCGGCAGGCGCAGTCGCCAGCGCTCCAGGCCGGTCTCGACCTTGCGCTCGACCTCCAGCCCGTCTGCATTCACGCTGACCTCGTCCACGAACGTTGCCAGGGACAGGTTGAGATGGGCCGCGACTTCCGGGCCGACCTGGCCGGTGTCGCCGTCCGTCGCCCGTTCGCCGGTGATTACCAGGTCAAAGGGGCCGTGCTTCTGCAGCGCCGCCGCCAGAACCACGGCTGTCGCCCAGGTGTCGCTGCCAGCGCAGGCGCGGTCGCAGATCAGAACTGCATCGTCAGCTCCCAGCGCCAGCACCTCGCGCAACGCCTTTTCTGCGGACGCTGGCCCCATGCTCAGCGCTGTCACCGTCGAACCAGGCGCCGCATCTTTCACCAGCAGCGCTGCCCGCAGCGCGTAAGCGTCCAACGGATTCAAAATCGCGTCACTGCTTTTGCGTACAACCGTGCCTGTCGTCTCATCCATCTGCACCGAACGCGTGTCCGGCACTTGCTTGACCAATACCGCCAATCTCATAGAACACTCCGAAAATCCTGAAAATTGTAAAAATAATACTAAAATGCATCTGCCCGATTTTGCAAACGGCTGCCGCTGCTTCCCAACAACAAAGAATCATAATTTTTCTTCTACGACTTGACAAGTTTTCCCCTTGAAAGCTTGCCCGTTTTCCTTTT